>JBLNDE010000026.1:0-66181 GCA_050261335.1 Bacillota bacterium | reverse complement strand
ATCGGCAGGGACGGCAAGCTTGTGAACATGGAGTGCGTGCGGATGTCCCTGGGCGAGTTCGACCGGACCGGCCGCAGGCGCCCCGTGCCAATCGAGGGTTCGAACTTCATCATCGACGTGGACATGGTGATATCCGCCATCAGTCAGAGGCCCGACGCCTCGGTGGTGCCGGCCGGGTCGCGCATCGAGGTCACCAGGTGGTCGACGATAGTCACCGACCCGAGGACCCACGCCACCGGAGAGCCGGGCATCTTCGCCGGCGGGGACTGCGTGAACGGGCCGGACACCGTCATCCAGGCGATTGCCGACGGCAGGCGCGCCGCCGAGGAGATAGACAAGTTCCTGGGCGGCACGGGCGAGATCCCGGTAAGCCCGGACCTCGGCAGAGAGCTTGCTGGGGAGATCCACGAGGAGCGCATGATACGCCAGCACGCTGAGGGGCTTGCGGTGGCCGAGAGGAAAGGCGGTTTCCGCGAGGTCGCTCCGGTTCTCTCGGAACCCTGTGCGCTGCTCGAGTCTGTAAGGTGCCTCCGGTGCGACCTTGCTGCCCCTGAGGCGGCGCGCGAGGATCGCCGGATGGCACGCTGAGGGCGGGGGTGACCGGAGATGAACGGGATCGTCCTGAGTGTGGACGGCAAGCAAGTCGAGGTCGCGAGAGGGACGACCATCTACGAGGCGGCCAGGGCTGCAGGAATCCACATTCCGGCCCTCTGTCATGACCCCGCGCTCCCCCCTGCAGGGGCGTGCAGGCTTTGTGTGGTGGAAGTCGAGGGCGCAAAGGGGCCTGTCGCTTCGTGCGCGGCACCGGCCGCAGATGGAATGGTGGTCAGCACCGAGAGCCCCAGGATCGCCGAGTCACGGCGGTTTGTCATCGATCTGCTGCTGTCGGACCATCCAAAGGACTGCCTGACGTGCGAGAAGAACGGCGCCTGCAAGCTGCAGGAGTATGCGTACAGGTACGGGGTGCGCTCACCGAGGCTCGTGGGGCGGACCAGGAAGCCTTCGCTGGATCAAGACAATCCCTTCATCGAGAGAGACAACGAAAAGTGCATCCTCTGCGGAAGGTGCGTCCGGGTGTGCCAGGGGGTGCAGCAGGTCGGGGCCATAGACTACGCCTACCGCGGGTTCGATTCGAAAGTGACGCCCGCTTACGATGAGGGGCTGGACGAATCCCCGTGCGTGTTCTGTGGCAACTGCGTGGCGGTCTGCCCGGTGGGAGCGCTTACGCCGATAATGGAAAGAGTGACCGGCCGCGCGTGGGAGAAGTCCAGGATACGGACGATATGCCCCTATTGCGGCGCCGGCTGCGCCGTATTCCTCCTCGTGAAGGACGGGAAGGTCGTGGGGGTAGAGCCGGCGAAGGACGGCCCGGCGAACCACGGCTGGCTGTGCGTGAAGGGGAGGTTCGGGTACGAGTTCATCCACCACCCTGACAGGCTCAGGCAGCCGCTTGTGAGACGCGACGGCAAGCTCGTCCCGGTCACTTGGGACGAAGCGCTGGATCTCGTGGCCTCGCGCCTCGGCGAGGTGAAGCGGCGGCACGGGCCGGACGCAGTGGCCGGGCTTTCGTCGGCGAGGTGCACCAACGAGGAGAACTACGTCATCCAGAAGTTCATGCGCGCCGTTATCGGCACGAACAACATCGACCACTGCGCGAGGCTGTGCCACGCGTCGACGGTGGCGGGCCTCGCGACGGCCTTCGGGTCCGGGGCGATGACCAACTCCATAGATGAGATCCTCATGGCCGACGCGGTTTTCGTCATCGGGTCCAACACCACGGAGACCCATCCCGTCATCGCGCTCCGGGTCAAGGAGGCGGTCCGACAGGGTGCGAAGCTCATCGTGGCAGACCCTCGCAAGATCGAGCTTGCCGAGATGGCTGACGTTCACCTGCAACACATCCCCGGGACGGACGTTGCCCTCCTGTGCGGCATCATGAGGGTCATCCTGAAGCAGGGGCTCTATGACGAGGAGTTCATAGCCACGAGGACGGAGGGGTTCGAGGAGTTCGCGCGGTCCCTGGAGCCCTACACGCTTGAGTTCGTCGAGGGCATCACCGGCGTGCCGGCGGGGCACATCGTGCGTGCGGCGCGGCTTTATGCGGAGGCGCAGCGCGCGACCATCCTTTACACCATGGGCATCACGCAGCACACCACCGGAACGGACAACGTGCTCGCCATCGCCAACCTCGCCATGCTCACGGGGAATGTGGGCAGAGAGGGGACGGGGGTAAACCCACTTCGGGGCCAGAACAACGTGCAGGGCGCGTGCGACATGGGCGCGCTCCCGAATTTCCTTCCCGGCTACCAGAAAGTAGATGACGAGACAGCACGGGCCAGGTTCGAAGACACGTGGAGAGTGAGGCTGCCCCGGCATCCCGGCCTTACGGTGGGCGAGATGTTCGCCGCTGCGGAGGAGGGCCGGGTGCGGGCCATGTACGTCTGCGGTGAGAACCCCGTGGTATCGGACCCCGACGCGACACACGTCAGAAAGGCCCTGGAGAAGCTGGACTTTCTGGTCGTTCAGGACATCTTCCTTACCGAGACGGCGGCTCTAGCCGACGTCGTCCTGCCCGCGGCGAGCTTCGCAGAGAAGGATGGCACGTTCACCAACACGGAGCGGCGTGTCCAGCTTGTGTCGAAGGCCGTGGACCCGCCGGGAGAGGCGAGGGCCGACTGGGAGATCGTCGCAGACCTCGCGCGTCGCATGGGCTACCGCATGGAGTACACCTCCAGCGCGGAGGTAGTGGAGGAGGTGGCGCTCCTTACGCCGATCTACGGGGGCGTCCGCCACGGGAGGCTCGGGACGGAGGGTCTCCAGTGGCCGTGCCCGTCGGTGGACCACCCGGGCACAAGGTTCCTGCACGAGGAGAAGTTCTCGAGGGGACGCGGGAAGTTCTCGGTCGGGGAGTTCGTCCCTCCCGACGAACTCCCCGACGATGAGTTCCCTGTGGTCTTCACCACGGGAAGGGTGCTTTACCATTACCATACCGGATCCATGACCAGGAGGTCGGAGGGGCTCAACTGGCTGTGTCCTGAGGCGTTCGTGGAGCTTGACCCCGCGACGGCGAGAGAGGGCGGCATCGCCGACGGTGATCTGGTCAGGGTGACGTCGAGACGTGGGGAGGTCGTGGCACGGGTGCGGGTGAGCGAGCGCGTCGGGCCTCGCACCGCGTTCATGCCGTTCCACTTCGCGGAGGCCGCGGCTAACGTGCTCACCAATCCTGCCCTCGACCGAGTCGCCAAGATTCCAGAGCTTAAAGTGTGCGCCGTGAGGGTGGAGCGCGTGGGCCCGCCGGGCGAGGCCCTGGGGTCATCGGGCACGACGCGCACCACTGCGGCGGCCAGGGCCGCAAGGGGTGTCTCGGCCGGACGTATCGCAACGACCGGCATCGACCTTTCGAAGGTGGATGAGGTATACCAGGGGTTCGAATCGCGCGAAGGCATCCTGATACCTATGCTTCAGAAGCTCCAGGACGCGCACGGGTATCTCCCGAGGCCTGCCCTGGAGCGCGCGGCGAAACTCGTCAAAGTGCCCCTGGCCCGCATATACGGCGTGGTGACGTTCTACGCGCAGTTCCGCTTGAAGCCGCGCGGCCGCAATATCATCCGGGTCTGTCAGGGGACGGCATGCCACGTAAGGGGCGGGCGCGAGATCCTCAAGGAAGTCCAGGAGACCCTCGGGATAGGCCCAGGCGAATCCACGGAAGATCTGCGTTTTTCGCTCGAACCCGTGGCATGCCTCGGCGCGTGCGGCCTGGCGCCCACGATGATGATCAACAACGACACGTATGGCAGGCTGACGCCCCGAAAGGTGCGGGAGATCCTTGAGAAGTACAAGTGATGTCACAGCGGTCGTCCTTGCCGGCGGGAAGGCGACCCGCATGGGATGCGAGAAGGCCCTCATATCCTTTGGGGGGCGGCCGCTCGTCGAACACGTCGTCGCCCGGGTGAGGCCGCTCGCCGCGAAGGTTCTGGTGGTGACGTCGGGACGCGAAGGCAGGGACTCCGTGGCCTTCCTGGAGCGTCCGGGGGCGGTGGAGGTCGTCACGGACCTTGTGCCGCGCGGTGGGCCGCTCGCCGGCATCCACGCCGGGCTTGTGGCGTCTCGCGCCGAGCGGTGCGTGGTGGTCGGGTGCGATATGCCGTTTCTCTCTGCGCCACTTCTTGCGCACCTGGCGGGCCGTCTCGCCGGGGCCGACGCCGTCGTCCCCCGAATGGCCAGCAGCGGGTTCGTGGAGCCGCTGGCGGCGGCGTACTCGAGATCGTGCATCTCGGCGATAGAGCGGCTGTTGTCGGCTGGCGCGTGCCGCGTCGCAAGGCTCTTCGATGAGGTGCATGTTGAGTATGTCGACGAGGGTGTCTGGCGCAGCATGGACCGTGACGGGCTATCGTTCTTCAACATCAACACGCCTGGGGATCTGGCGCGGGCGACGGCGCTCATGGGGGGGTGCCCGCATGTGCTGTGTGCGTGGCGGCGCGACGCGGCTGTGCCGCGTGTGGAGATACGAACGGGGTGTGCGTGCAGAGCTTCAGGACGAAGTGCCCAGGGAGGCGATGGTCCATCTCGAGACGAACGGGGAGAGGCTGGCGACGTTCCTGTGCAGCCCCACTCACCTCGAGGCCCTCGGCGTCGGGTACCTTGTGGCATCCGGATTTCTCCAGGCCAGGGATGAACTCCAGAGCGTGCACGTCCTGAGAAGTTGTGATATCATCATAGACGTTCACATGGCGTCCAGGCCGGCGCAGGAGGCCGGCGACCTCCATGTCGCTCGCCGGACCCAAGACGCGACGCCGGTTCCCCTGAAGGGGGGACCGGGCTTTCATGCAGACGAGCTCCTCGCCGTCATGGACAGGCTTCTCGTGAGCGGAGAGGTGTTCCGGCGTACGGGCGGGACCCATTTCGCCGCGATCGTGGACCCTGCACACGGGTGTGAGCCGGTGGTCTTCTTCGAGGACATCGGCAGGCACAACGCCATCGACAAGGCTGTGGGCGGCGCGTTTCTGGGCGGACACGACCTGGGCTGCTCGGGCCTTGTTGTAAGCTGCCGCCTGTCCCGGGAGGCGCTGGGAAAGGCGGCCCGGGCGGGATTACCCCTCGTCGCATCGAGGGCGGGCCCCACAGATGAAGCCATCGCCCTTGCGGAGCGGCTCGGGATTACCCTGGTCGGGTTCGCGAGAGGCGGGCGGATGAACATGTACACTCACTCGACGCGGGTCGTATAGTGTCTCTTCGTCCCCGGCCGACGGTGCACCCGGGCGGCCCTTCGGGGAGGCGGAGGTGACGGGCAGTGCGGTCAGCGCATCGAAGTGCGTCGAAAGTATAGCAGGAAAAGCGACAAGGGCCGAGAATCATCTATTCTGGTCCGCGGGAGCGTCCCGAACCACACGACGACAAGCTGCGGGTTCGTTACTTACGACGCAAGTCAGGCGCAAGGTGGCGCCTGCTTAACTTTGTGCTCGGTCCCAGGGCGATTCCGGGCTGAAGGGCGTAAGGAGGAGTGCTTTGCGACTATGGTAGCGAAGACTTTCAGAGGAGGAGTCCATGCCCACTATCACAAGGAGGACACGGCCGCAAAACCCATAAGGAAGCTTCCGCCTCCTGCCAGGGTCATGATCCCGCTCCACCAGCACACCGGCGCGCCGTGCGAACCCCTTGTGAAGGTGGGGGATGAGGTCAAGGTCGGGCAGAAGATCGGTGACAGTTCCGCCAGGCTGACAGCGCCCGTCCACGCGAGCGTGTCCGGAAAGGTGGTCGGGATATCACCCCAGCCGCAATCGGGCGGGAGGGACGTTCTTTCCGTCGTCATTGAGTCTGACGGCGATGAAACCCTCGACGAGCACGTCGAACCGCGCGCCGATGTGGCGAGCCTTGGCGCCGACGAGATCAAGGCGATAATCCGTGAAGCCGGGATCGTGGGCCTGGGCGGCGCTGCGTTCCCGACGTATTTCAAGCTCACACCGCCGCCGGGCAAGAGCTTCGATACCGTGATCCTGAACGGCTCCGAGTGTGAGCCGTACCTTTCGGCCGACCACAGGCTGATGGTGGAACGGCCCCGCGACATCGTGGAGGGTGCCCGGCTTCTCCTGAAGGCCACGGGCGTGAACAGGGCCTACATCGGAGTCGAGGAGAACAAGCCTGACGCCATCGGGGCGATGTCGAACGCTGCCAGGGGGGATGACCGAATCTCGGTCGTGCCTCTCAAGGTCAAGTACCCGCAGGGCGCCGAGAAACAACTCATCTGGGCAATCCTCGGGCGCGAGGTCCCGTCGGGCGGACTCCCTGTAGACGTAGGAGTGGTCGTGAACAACGTGGGCACGTCGGCAGCGGTGAGGGACGCCGTCTTTGCGGGGATGCCTCTCGTGGAGCGGGTCGTCACGGTGGGGGGATCGTGTATCGCAGAGCCGCAGAACGTCCTCGTGAAGGTCGGCACGCTCGTGAGGGACGTCATCGAGGCCTGCGGCGGGTACTCGGCTCCGCCGTCGAAGGTCATAATCGGCGGCCCGATGATGGGTGTGGCGCAGTTTACGACCGACATCCCCGTCACAAAGGGGACGTCCGGGGTGCTGCTCCTCGGCAAGGAGGAAGCCGCCCAGATCGAGCCCATGCCGTGCGTGAGATGCGGCAAGTGCGTCGAGGCGTGCTCCATGAGGCTCATGCCCCTCTGGATCGCAAGCTATGCAGAGGCAGGGAGGTTCCACGACGCGGAGCGCGTGAACGCGCTGGACTGCATCGAGTGCGGGTGCTGCAGCTTCGTATGCCCGTCGCGCCGGCGCCTGGTGCAGGCCATCAGGCTTGCGAAGTCCGAGATCACGGCAAGGCGGCGTAAGTCCGGGGCGAAGTAAGGCCCGGTCGCGCGGCCGGAGCAGCGCCAGCAGACTCTCGAACAGCGGTACAAGTGGGGGGATCGTTTGATGGATGGAACCGGACTCATAGTGTCCTCGTCGCCGCACCAGCGGGCGGCCGTGTCGACGCCTGTCATCATGAGCGATGTCATCCTCGCCCTCATGCCCGCGGCCCTCGCCGGGGTATGGTTTTTCGGGCTCCGGGCGCTCGCCATGATGGTGGTGTGCGTGGCGGCGGCAGTCGTCACGGAGGCGGGCCTCGAGAGACTCATGAGGAAGCCTGTTACAATCGGCGATTACAGCGCGGCCGTCGCAGGCCTGCTCCTCGCTCTCGTGCTGCCGCCTGATCTTCCGCTCTGGATGGGCGCAATCGGCGCGGTGTTCGCCATGGCCATAGCGAAGCTCATCTTCGGTGGGCTCGGGCAGAACATCTTCAACCCTGCGCTCATCGGGCGGGCCGTGTTGCTGGCCTCGTGGCCGGTGTTCATGACGAGGTGGAGGTGGCCCATTTTCCAGGCGCCGTGGGTACCGGATTTCGATGCGGTAAGCTCTGCGACCCCGCTCGCCCTCTGGAAGCTTAGCGGGATAAAGACGCCGTACTTGAACCTCTTCCTGGGCAACGTGGCAGGATCCATAGGGGAGACCTCGGCCCTTGCCATCCTGGTCGGTGCGGCGTACCTGCTCTGGCGTGGTCATATTAGCTGGCGCATCCCGGTAAGCTTCATCGGGACGGTCGCGGTGCTTGCGGCGGTCTTCGGACAGGATCCGCTCTTCCATGTGCTTGCTGGTGGATTGCTGCTGGGCGCGTTCTTCATGGCTACTGACTACGTCACGAGCCCGGTCACACCTAAAGGGCAGATCGTGTTCGGAATCGGCTGCGGCGTGCTGACGGTGTTCATCCGGCTGTATGGGGGCTACCCCGAAGGCGTCTGCTACGCGATCCTCATAATGAATGCCGCCACGGCCCTGATAGACAGGTACACGGTACCGCGCAAGTTCGGGGAGGTGAAGAAGGTTGCGTGACGTCTTGAGGCTGGGTTTCATCCTCTTCGCGATATGCGCCGTCGCTGCGGGAGCGCTCGCGTTCGTGAACGACATCACCGAGGAGCGCATTGCGGCGCAGGCAGCCCTGAAGCTGGAGCAGGCGCTCGAGAGGGTGGTTCCGGGCGCGGAGGAGTTCAAGGACGAGACTGATAGAGTACTGGCGCTCGAGACTGCAGTATCCAACGGCGGGCGGCCGGAGTTTCCCGTCGTAAACAAGGTTTACGTGGGATACGACGACAAAAACATGGTCGGAGCAGCGTTTGCCTGCACTCCGTCGGGCTACGGCGGGCCCATCGACGCAGTGGTCGGTGTGTCTCGCGAGGGTGTCGTGACAGGTCTCACGGTGGTCAAGCACGCGGAGACCCCCGGGCTTGGCGCGAACGTCACCAGTCGCGATTTCCAGGCGCGGTTCGTCGGCCTCCGGGCGGGTACCCCGGTCAAGGTCACCAAAGACGGCGGTCAGGTCGAGGCCATCACCGGCGCAACCATCTCGTCGAGGGCCGTCGCCGGCGCGGTGGACCAGGCACTTCGCCTGTTCGAGCTGGCCACGAGAGAGGGGGTCTGGTGAATGAGCTTCAAATCCGAGCTTACGAAGGGCCTTGTCAGGGAAAACCCGACGTTCAGGATACTCCTCGGAATGTGCCCCACGATGGCGACGAGCCTCGCCATCTCGAACGGGATAGGCATGGGGATTGCAGCGACCTTCGTGCTCATCGGGTCGAACGTCATCGTATCGATGCTGAGAAACGTCATCCCGTCGAGGATCCGTATCCCATGCTTCATCGTGGTGATAGCGTCGTTCGTGACCATGGTGGACCTCATCATGGCCGCATACGTGCCGAAGCTCCATGAGGTCCTCGGGATATTCATCCCGCTCATCGTGGTGAACTGCATCATCCTCGCTCGGGCGGAGGCGTTCGCGTCCAAGAACGGGGTGCTGTATTCGCTGGCTGACGGGATCGGCATGGGCCTCGGGTTCACCCTGGCGCTCACGGGCCTGAGCGCCATCAGGGAACTCCTGGGGACCGGCACGCTGCTTGCGGTGCCGGACTTCGGGTTTCCCGGGTTCAAGGTATTCGACCGCAGCCTTGCGGCAGTCATGGTGATCCTCCCCCCGGGAGGTTTCATCACCCTGGGACTTCTGATAGGTCTTCTCAACTCGCTGACCCGGCGGAAGAAGAGGGCAGCGCGGGCGTAAAGGCGGGCACAGGACCGTGACGGGAGGGATACTGCGTGGGTGAGATACTCGTGATATTCTTCGGCGGGGTGCTTCTGAACAACTTCATCCTGTCGAGGTTCCTCGGGATATGTCCGTTCATAGGCGTGTCCAAGCAGGTAGAAACCGCGACCGGCATGGGCATGGCCGTGATATTCGTGATCGGCGTGGCCTCCGCGGTCACGTGGATGGTCCAGTACTACATCCTCGTGCCGCTGGGCCTCGGCTACCTCCAGACAATCGCCTTCATCCTCGTTATCGCGGCGCTGGTGCAGCTCGTGGAGATGGTGATCCAGAAGGTAAGCCCCGTGCTGTACAGAGCCCTCGGCATCTACCTGCCGCTCATCACCACCAACTGCGCGGTCCTGGGCGTTGCGATCCTGAATATAACCGAGAAGTACAGCCTGCTCGAGGCGGCGGTGAACGGCATCGCCGGCGCGTCCGGGTTCACGCTGGCGATCGTTCTGTTCGCAGCGATCAGGGAGCGGATGGACCTCGCACCGATACCGGAGTCACTGAAGGGCTTTCCGATGGCCCTGATAACGGCGGGTCTCATGTCCATAGCGTTCCTGGGATTCGTGGGCTTCAGGCTCAAAGAGATCTTTGGCGTCATGTAGGTCATGTAGGACTTCGCGAGGGGTGAGCAAGAAGTGATTTACGTCAAGGCGGTGCTCAGCCTCGGGCTGATGGGTGCGGTATTCGGGCTCGCGCTTGCTTTCGCCGCGAGGAAATTCGCCGTCGAGCAGGATCCAAGACAAGACAGGATTGCGGAGATCCTTCCCGGCGCCAACTGTGGTGGGTGTGGCTTCCCCGGGTGCAGCGGACTTGCCGCCGCGATAGTCGCCGGCAAGGCCCCGGTTGACGGGTGCCCCGTCGGCGGCCAGTCCGTGGCCGCGAAGGTCGCGGCCATTATGGGCGTGGACGCCGGCGTGGCGAGGGAGAGAACGGTGGCCAGGGTGTTCTGCCAGGGCAGCCCTGATAACTGCGGCTCGAGGTTCGTGTACGACGGGCTTTCCGATTGCAGGGCCGCACAGATCGTGGGCAGCGGTGCGAAAGCGTGCACCTACGGATGCCTTGGGCTTGGCTCATGCGCGGCGGCGTGCACCTTCGACGCGCTGCACATGGGCCCCGATGGCCTTCCGGTCGTGGACGAAGGTGAGTGCACCTCGTGTGGCCGATGCGTGTCGGCGTGCCCAAGGGGCATAATCCAGCTCGTTCCTGCATCTCAATCCGTGACCGTCCTGTGCAGGTCGCACGGGCGAGGCGCAGAGGTCCGCAAGACGTGCAAGGTCGGATGTATCGGGTGTGGGCTGTGCGCGAAGGTCTGTCCGGCGAGGGCCATCACCGTGGAGAACAACCTCGCTGTCATCGATCCCGCGAAGTGCGATGCGTGTGGCAAGTGCGTGGAGAAGTGCCCGACGAAGTGCATCGTGATAAGGGGTGCCAGGGCGGGCGCCGATGCCCTTGCGGCAAGCTGAGTGAGGGCGCACAGGAGTCCCGGCTTTGTGATGGGTTGCCGGTGATTGGACGACGGGGCGTCGAGAATTCAGCTAGCCTTAAGCGCCGAATTCGAACGAGGCGCGCCGCAAGCGCGCAGTCCCCTGAGGACAACACCGGCAACCCTGGAAAAGTGGCGGTGATTTCTGGGCCCACCCCTAGAGGTTCCTCTCGACCTTCCTGGCGCTCTCCTTCGCGATGGCCTCCTCGCCCTTCTTCACCAGTTTCCTCACCATCTGGCCGCCGACCTTTCCGGCCTCCCTGACGCTGAGTTCGTCGGCGTCTTTCATGTCGTCGACGAGGCCAAGTTGCTCTGCGGTTTCCCACTTCAGCCGGTCGACCTGGCGCAGCGTTCTCAGCCGATCGTTGTTCTTCTTCCTTCCCACTTGCGTCGACGCTCCTTCTCTTGAGTTTTCTCGCTCTTATCATTGCCATCTCCCGGGAACATATGACGCGCGATGCGCCTGTTTGCACGCGGATGCATCATGGCACGGCCCTGCCGCGGCACCGGACGGGGCCGGGCCAGGCGAGGCTAGCCCAAATGGCTGCTTGTCAGTGTTTAGGAGAAGTGATACACTGTGTCCGGGAAATCCGTCGGGGGGTGCGATCCAGGTGAAGTGGGAGTACGGGCGCAGAAAGAAGAGGACGGGGAACCGCTTCCTCGTTCTCCTCATCCTTCTCCTTGGCGCCCTTGCTGTTGCTGGTTACGCTCTAGTGAGGTCCGGCGTGCTTCGGTGGCCGCCGAAGGTCGCGGCTACCGTGCACGGCGACGCGGGCAGTGGCACGGTTGCAGGCAGTAGCACGGATGCGGGCGGCGGCATGGTTGCGGGGCACGACGCCGGCGACCCCGGAGAGTATGTGGACAGCCAGTTCCTCATGGACACGTACGTCAGCATCAGGGCGTTCGGACAGGGCGCCAGAGATGCCGTCCTGGCGGCCTTCGACGAGATGCGCCGTATAGAGGCCATGACGAGCAGGTTCGTCCCGACGAGCGACGTCTCGCGGGTGAACCAGGCGGCGGGCCTGGATCCCGTCCAGGTGAGCGACGAGACCTTCATGCTGCTTGAGAAGGCACGGGAGTGCTCGGAGCTTTCCGGGGGGGCCTTCGATGTCACCGTTGGCCCTATCGTGGACGCGTGGGGGTTCAGCACGGGAAGCCCCCGTGTGCCCGACCCTGCTGTGCTGGCGAAGGCGCAAAGCCTCGTGGATTTCCGCGCGATGGAGCTCGACCCGGTCCAGAAGACGGCAAGGCTTGCGACGCCGGGCATGTCCATCGACCTCGGTGGGATCGCCAAGGGTTATGCGGCGGATCGTGCTGCTGCGGTTCTACGGGAACGCGGGGTGAAGCACGCCCTCATCGATGCGGGCGGCAACATCGTCGCAGTTGGGACCCGCCCTGATGGCAGCCCCTGGCACATCGGGATAAGAGATCCCAGGGGATCCAGCCCGACCGACACCATCGGCCCTGTGGTCAAGGTCGAGGATGAGGCGGTGGTGACGTCCGGCGACTACGAGAGGTTCTTCATAGAGGACGGGCATCGCTACCACCACATCTTCGATCCGAAGACGGGGAGGCCCGCTGACCGGGCGCAAAGCGCCACGATAATCGCATCGAACTCGCTTGACGCTGACATGCTCTCCACAGCGGTATTCGTCCTCGGGCCTGTCGAAGGCCCGAAGATCCTGGCGGGATTGGACGGCGTGTCGGCAATGGTGGTCGGGCCTGATGGGCACCTGACGTTCTCGCCAGGGTTCCGCGCCAACTGACTCGGAGCTGGGAGCGTGAATTCGACGTTGAGGCTCGTTCTTGCGTCTGCATCGCCTGCGCGGGCGGATCTCTTGAGGCAAATCGGGCTTCGGTTCGACGTCCGGCCGAGCGGCGTCACCGAGGACATGATCGATGGGGACGACCCCGGAGAAGCCGTCGAGGCAGTCGCTCTCGCCAAGGCCCGGCACGTTGCGCGCAAAGAGCCCGACGCGGTGATCATAGCGGCCGACACCGTCATCGTGCTCGACCGCGAAGTGCTTGGCAAGCCGGCGGATGCCGATGACGCACGCAAGATGCTTGGGCGGATATCCGGGCGATGGCACCAGGTGGCGAGCGGACTTGCGGTGCTGGACGCGCGGTCCAGCCGCGTGGCCGCGTGCCACGAGGTGACCGGGGTCTGCATGGCGAGGCTATCTCCGGCCGATATCGATGCTTACGTCGCCACAGGCGAGCCTCTGGGCAAGGCGGGCTCCTATGCCATACAAGGCCGCGGCGCGCTTCTCGTGGAGAGGATCTCCGGGTGCTACTTCAACGTGGTGGGCCTTCCCATCGCCCGCCTCGTGGATCTCGCCCGCGCCATCGGCGTGGACCTCATGCGCGAAGCCTTCGGGGGGTGTGGGGTATGCGAGAGCGACCAGGGCAGCGAGGATCGTCCCACACGATGAAGGAAATGCCCGCAACGGAGCGGCCCAGGGAGCGCCTTCTGCGAGCGGGAGCCGAGGCTCTATCCTCTGCAGAGCTCGTGTCCATAATCCTTGGCACGGGTGTCCGCGGCCAGACCGCCCTTTCACTCGCGGGTTCGGTCATGCGCGCGTTCGGCGGCCTGCGCGGGATAGCCGCCGCGTCCACCCGCGACCTCGCCGGTCACAGGGGGATCGGCACGGCCAAGGCGGTGCAGCTCAAGGCAGCCGTCGAGCTGGGCAGGCGGGCCGTGACCCTTGAGCCCGAAGACCTCGTCCAGGTAAGCGGGCCGCGCGACGTTGCAAGCCTTCTCATGGGCGAGATGCGATACTTCGACAGGGAGCATTTCAGGGTGGTGCTGCTCAACGCAAAGCACCGGATCATCGACATCGTGACAGTGTCCGTTGGGTGCCTCGACAGTTCGCTGGTGCATCCGCGAGAGGTGTTCAAGGAGTGCCTGAGAAGGAACTCCGCCTGTATCATCCTGGTGCACAACCACCCGAGCGGCGATCCGACGCCCAGCACCGACGACGTTGCAATAACGCGCAGACTTGCAAGTTCCGGTCTCATCCTCGGGATAGAGGTGCTCGATCACATAATCGTGGGAGACAACAGGTACTCGAGCCTGAAGGAGATGGGCCTCATGACGCCTGCCCCGGCGAACGCCCCGGCGGCGTTTTCCTGGCACGAGCCCTGGCCGGTCCCTCAGGCCTGCGCTGTTGGAAGGGAGAATACGGGCTGTGATTCTTGACCCCATCCTCGCATTCTTTTCTAAAGACCTCGCCATCGATCTCGGGACGGCCAACTCCCTCGTTTACGTCAAGAGCAAGGGGGTAGTGATCCAGGAGCCCTCGGTGGTTGCGATGCGCAAGGACACGGGGGCCATCCTCGAAGTCGGATCCGCCGCCAACCGCATGGTCGGCAGGACCCCAGGAAACATCGTCGTCGTGCGCCCTTTGAAAGACGGCGTCATAGCTGACTTCGACGTTACGGAGATGATGCTCCGTCATTTCATAGTCCGGGCGCACAGGGGCCGCGGCGTGGTGCGGCCGAGGGTTCTCATAGGGGTGCCCTCGGGCGTCACGGAGGTGGAGAGGCGCGCCGTGATTGATGCCGCGCTCCAGGCAGGGGCACGCGAGGCGTACCTCATTGAGGAGCCTCTTGCGGCTGCGATAGGAGCGGGCCTCCCCGTCTTCGAACCCTCCGGCAACATGGTGGTGGACATAGGCGGCGGCACGACGGAGATAGCGGTGATATCGCTCGGAGGGATCGTGGCCTCGAGGTCCATCAGGATCGCAGGGGATGAAATGGACGAGGCCATAGTGCAGCACGTCAAGAAGGTCTATAACCTCGTTATCGGCGCGAGGACCGCTGAAGAGGTCAAGAAGCAGATCGGCTCGGCATGCCCGCGCGACCCGGAAGCCACCATGGAGGTGAGGGGGCGCGACATGGTGAGCGGCCTGCCGAAGACCGTTCGGATTTCTGCGGGTGAGATCGAACAGTCCCTCCGGGAGCCGATCGCGGCCATCGTGGAAGCAGTGAAGATGACGCTCGAACGAACTCCACCAGAGCTCTCCGCCGATATCATCGACAAGGGGATCGTGGCTTCCGGGGGCGGTTCGCTTCTCGAGGGCATCGAGCAGGTGCTCTCGGAGGCGACGGGCATGCCCGTGCACCGCGCCGATGAGCCTCTGACCTGCGTCGTGCGGGGCGCAGGCAAAGCCCTGGAGGGGATGGATCGCTACCGTCGGATGCTCGCAAGTTCATCACGTGTCGGACAGAGAAGTTGACCTGAAGTCCGCGGGAGTGACGCACCTGTGCAACAGGACCCCGGCCGCAAGCGCTATGGCCTGATGATGGTCGCAGTATTGCTGATGCTCGTGGCGCTCCTTTTCGTGACCTCAGCCGAGAGGGAGGCGCTATCGCCGGCGGAGTGCACCGTCCGCGAGGCCCTCGCGCCCATAGAGAGGGTCTTCATCCGGGTCGCGAGCGAGGTGAGCGGTGCCGCACATACCATTGTGAACCTCCGCCACCTTGTTCGTGAGAACGACCGCCTGTACCTGGAGATATCCCGCCTCATGGCGGAGAACGCCCGTCTCGAGGAGTACAGGCTCGAGAACGAGCGCCTGCGAAGGCTCATGGACTTTCAGGCAAGGCTCGACTATGCGACCTGCTCAGCAGAGGTCATAGCCCGGGACCCGAGCAACTGGCTCGGGACGATCACTGTCAACAAGGGGACGCGCCATGGCGTCAGGAAGAACGCGGCCGTCGTGACTCTGGAGGGCCTGGTGGGCAGGGTGATTTCAACCACGCCGCGCACGTCGACGGTGCTCCTCATCCTCGACCCGCGGAGCGCGGTAGGGGGTATGGTGCAGCGTACGCGCACGCTCGTCCTGGTGGAGGGAGACCCCGGGAGGCCTGGCCTGTGTCTCGTGAAGACCCTTACCCCTGAGTCCGACATCCAGGTGGGAGACAGGGTCCTATCTTCCGGGCTGGGGGGCGTGTACCCGAAGGGTCTTGTCATAGGAGAGGTCGTGGAGGTCATGCCCGGAAAGTACGGCGTCGGTCGAGCGGCGCGCCTGAAGCCCGTCGTTGACTTCGTGCGGCTCGAGGAGGTCGCGGTCATCACAGGCGCACCGGCTCCCGACGGGATCCCGAGCGGAGCCGATGCTTCATCTTCGGCGAATGGGCGGCAGGAGGGGGCACGCTGATGAGGAATCTTCTCCTGCTATGCGCGGGCACAGTGCTTGTCGTTCTGGAGATAACCGTGGCGCCGCTTCTGGCTATCCACGGCGCCAGGCCGGACCTCGTGGTCGTCCTGGTGGTCCTCGTGGGTATGCTCTGGGGCTGGACGGATGCGGCTCTCGTTGGCCTCTTCATCGGCTTCATCGAAGATGCGTGCTCGGGACAGTTTCTGGGCCTCTTCATGCTTACGCGCACCGTCGTCGGCATGGGGGCAGGGATGTCGTACGCCAGGGTGTTCCAGGACCGCGTGGTCGTTCCGGTCGTCCTCGTTTTCCTCGGCGCGCTCGCCGGTGGAGTGCTCCACGTGTTCCTCCTGTCGTCCTTCGGGGTGCGCGTTCTACTGAACGTGGCAAGTTTCAAGACAATCGCGGTCCAGGCGGTCTACTCAGCGGCGTTTGCGCCCTTCTTGCTGAAAGGGATGGCGAGACTCGACCTGTGCGTGAGGCGGACGGCCGAGCGCCGACAGGCGATCTGATGCGGAAGAATGCAGGGGAGACCGGGGAGGGAGGGGAGAGACGATGCCCGAGTCCGCGGTGCAACAGCGACTGAAGCACGTTGCCTACGTGATCGTCGCGGTGCTCGTCGTGCTCGCATCGCGCCTCTGGTACCTCCAGATCATGCGGGGAGACGCCTACGAGGCGTTGTCGCAGGGCAACAGGGTACGCGTGATCCCGGTTCCGGCGCCGAGAGGCAAGATACTCGACCGAAACGGAGTGCCCCTCGTGACGAGCCGCATGGCGTTCTCCGTATCCATCGTGCCCCAGGACGTCCCCGACATGGAGGCGACGGTCGCCCGTCTTGCCCCGATCCTCGGCATGCCGCCCGAGCGTATCAGGGAGAAGCTGGCTGCGCCGAGGCGGCCATTCGAGCCCATCAAGCTCAAGACCGATGTGGACCCCGCTGTCGTGACCACCATAGGTGAGCAGAGGACGGACCTGCCGGGAGTGGTGGTTGAGGAGATTCCCGTGCGGAACTATGTCCATGGTGAGTTTGCGAGCCATCTCATCGGCTTCATACGGGAGATCGATGCATCCGAACTCAAGTCATACAAAGAGAAAGGGTACAGGCCCGGCGACCTCATAGGGAAAGTGGGGATTGAGAGGGTCTGCGAGGATTACCTTCGCGGGGTCGACGGCGGCGAACAGGTGGAGGTCAACAGCCTCGCTCAACCCATCAAGGTGCTGGGAAGTCTTGCGCCTGTCCCGGGAAACGACGTCGCGCTCACCATCGATGAGAAAGTCCAGGCCGCAGCAGAGCGCGCCCTCTCGGAGCAACTCGAGGCGCTCTCCAAGTCTCCCAAGACTAGAAACGCGAGGGCCGGGGCGGTCATTGCCATGGATCCGCGAACCGGCGAGATCCTGGCGATGACCAGCAAGCCCGCGTACGATCCCAACATGTTTGTCGGCGAGGTTTCCCCCGAGGACCTCAAGTTCCTTTCCTCCACACCGAGTCCCCAGCCGAACCGGGCGACGAGTCACGCGTACCCGCCAGGGTCGGCGTTCAAGGTCATCACCGCGCTCGCTGCCCTCGAGCGCCACAAGGTGACGATGGATGACAGGTTCGTGTGCTCCGGCCGCGATCCCGAGTCAGGCAAGCTGTGCTGGACCGTCGAACGGGGGAGAAACCACGGGAAGCAGGACCTCATCACGGGGATCGCCAACTCGTGCAACATCGTCTTCTACGAGCTGGGGCGTCGGGTGGGCATCGACGACCTGGCGACGTACGCGAGGATGTTCGGGCTCGGGCGGCCTACCGGTATAGACCTCTTCCCCGGGGATGCATCCGGCCTCGTGCCCGACCGAGCCTGGAAGAGGCTGAACTTCAAGGGGTACGACCAGAGATGGTACCCCACTGAAACGCTTGACGTGGCCATTGGGCAGGGGGCGCTCCTGGTCACTCCGCTTCAGCTCGCAAATGTATACGCGACCATAGCTTCCGGGGGGACGATCCACGTGCCTGAGGTGGTGCGGAGAGTGGTGTCCCCGGATGGTAGGGTCATCCGCGAGTTCCCGCCGAAGGTGGCGGGCAGCGTGAGCGTGTCCCGGGAGTCCCTGGACATCCTCAAGCAGGGGTTGGCGAAGGTCGTCTCGGAAGGTACCGCCGCCGCCGCCTTCACGGGTTTCCCTGTACCCACGGCCGGAAAGACCGGCACGGCCCAGAACCCTACCGGCGATAGCCACGGGTGGTTCGCGGGATTCGCGCCTCTGGACCACCCCGAGATAGTCGTCGTGGTGCTGGTGGAGCACGGAACCGGCGGGTCCCTCGCGGCGGCGCCCGTGGCGAGGAAGGTAATGGATGCGTACTTCGGGCTCGATAATGAGAAGCGGGAGACTCCGGGGTCCGGAACCGGGGCGGAGTCGGCGCCTGGGCCAGCCGGAAGCGCTCAGGACATGCCCGGGGCCGGCCTTCCTTCGCCAGGGACCCAGCAGCCGCCGGTTTCGAGGTAAGGCTTTGGCGTGGAGGCGCCGCGCGTCGGGATCGTCATCTGGCACGTTTTCCGTGGCGGCGGGCAGGAATCGAGTTTTCCTCTGGTGAAAGTATTCTAAGTGGGGGTGCAAAAATGCTCCCGACTTCTGGGAGCGGTTGCCGGTGATTGCACGAGGGGTGTCAAAATCCGGCCACTGGCCAGGCAGGCCGGATTTTGGCGAAGCGCGCCCCGCTTGGAGCGCCGTCCCCGAGTGCAACACCGGCAACCCGGCAACTACTGGAAGAGGGGCGAGGACTAATGCACCCTCACTTAGCACCACCAGAACGGGGCTTTCGAGGAGGCGAGCATGGCTGCCCATGAAGACCGAGGATGTCATATTCAAGGGAACCAAGCAGGGCCTGTGCATCATCCTGCCCCACGACGAGGACTTCGCGAGGCTCAAAGGGAAGCTGGCAGAGAAGCTCGAGAAGACCTCTGGCTTTTTCGCCGGGGCCACCCGCGCGGTGCTCGACATCGGGGAGCTTGCCCTGTCCGGGGAGGATGTGCGCGAGCTCGTTGGCATAGTCGAGTCGTTCGGGATATCGGTTTCGCGTGTCGCCGGCGGAGCCGGCCTCGCAACGGCAGCGGAGGCACCGTCGGGACGTGTACCTGCCGATCTGCCGTCCGGGCCTGCGTCGGCGCAGCAACACTCCGAGCAGCAACAGCGGTCTTTGGGCCACGGTTCCGCGGGTGAGGGGGCAGGCGCGCCCGACGCGCGTGGCGGTACGCTTCTTGTGAGGAGGACTCTTCGATCCGGACAGCGCGCGGCGTTTGCCGGCAACGTGGTGGTGCTCGGCGATGTCAACCCTGGCGCCGAGGTGGTGGCCGGGGGCGACATCGTGGTCGTGGGCGCGTTGCGCGGTGTGGCCCATGCGGGGACCCCCGAGAACAGGAGCGCCATAGTGGTGGCGCTCAGGTTGATGCCGACGCAGCTCCGGATAGCCGATGCCATTGCAAGACCCCCGGACGGCGAGAGCAAGGCGCCGCGCACCCCGGAGATGGCACATATCAAGGAGGACCACATAGTCATCGAGACATACTCTGCGAGAAAGGCCGAGCTGGAGGAGGAGCCTACATGGAAGGAAGGGTTATAGTGGTCACCTCGGGCAAAGGAGGTGTGGGCAAGACCACGGTGGTTGCGAACATCGGGTGTGGCCTCGCCTCTCGCGGAAAGAAGGTGGCCCTCGTCGACGCAGATATCGGTCTACGCAATCTCGACGTCGTACTCGGCCTGGAGAACAGGATTGTATATGACATCGTCCATGTGATCGAGGGCAAGTGCCGGCTGCGGCAGGCGCTCATAAGGGACAAGCGTGTCCAGACGCTGTTCCTGATGCCTGCGGCGCAGTCCAGAGACAAGGAAGCCGTGCAGCCTGACCAGATGAAGCAGCTCACCGCGTCTCTTGCCAGGGAGTTCGACTACGTCGTCATAGACTGCCCGGCCGGTATAGAGCGCGGGTTCAAGAACGCCGTCGCCGGCGCGGACGAGGCCGTCATCGTTACCATGCCGGAGGTATCCGCGGTGCGCGACGCCGACCGCATCGTCGGCCTGCTCGAGGCGCAGGGCCTCGGCGGTCCCAGGCTCGTGATCAACAGGCTCAGGCCTGAGATGGTGAAGCGCGGTGACATGCTCGATATCGACGACGTCCTGGATCTCCTCGCAATCGATCTTCTGGGGGTTGTTCCCGACGACGAGTCAGTGATCACCTCTACCAACAGGGGCGAGCCCGTGGTGCTCGACGGGGCGTCCAGGGCTGGGGAGGCGTTCAGGCGCATAGCCGCGCGGATCGATGGGGAGGATGTCCCGTTCATGTCTCTGGAGGCCCAAAGCATGTGGTCGAAGTTCAAGCGGTTCATCGGAGTAGGAAGGTAACGCCGGGAGGGGACGCGCCGTGTTCGACTTTATGTCACGAATCCTGGGCGGCAGGTCGAGGTCGGGCGAGCCGCGAAGCAAGAGCCTCGCGAAAGAACGGCTCAAGCTGGCACTGGCATGTGATCGCGTCGAGCTATCCCCTCAGGTGTTCGAAGGCCTCCGGCTAGACCTCGCAAGGGCCGTCTCAAAGTACGTCGAGATCGATGAGGCGGGCATGAAGGTCCGGTTCGATTCGTCGGACAGGCGGCTTTCCCTCGTGGCGAGCGTGCCTGTGGTTGGAACGCGGCGGACGGCCCAGGCGCGCCACAGCAAGAGCAGAAGGTGAGGGCACGCCGGTGCTCCTTGACAGACGTCTACTGCGAAATCTCGACCACTCGCTGGTCTTCGGGGTGCTTGCCCTCTGCCTGGTGGGGTTTGTAATAGTGTTCAGCGCGACACGCGGGGGCATAGCTCCGGGGTCTTCCCAGGATCCGCTGTACTTCCTCAAGAGGCAAGCGGCCGCGTTCGTCCTGGGATCACTTGGCTGCGTCGCGATCCTGACCATGGACTACCGGCTCGCGGAGAAGGCCCACCGGGTGCTGTACGTGGGGAACATATGCTTGCTGGCGCTGGTGCTCGTGGTGGGGCACAGGATCTCGGGGGCGCAGAGCTGGTTCCGGTTGGGCCCGGTCGCGGTGCAGCCGTCGGAACTGGCGAAGGTGGCGCTCATTCTGACACTTGCTCACCAACTGGCCGAAGCCGAGGATGTGAGGACTCATCGCGGGCTTGTGCCGGCGTTTGCGCATGCGGCCATCCCTGCGGCGCTCGTGCTGCTCCAGAACGACCTCGGGACGGCCCTGGTGTTCGGGGGCATAACGTTCGCCATGTTGTACGTGGCCGGAGCCAAGGCGAAGGACCTCCTGGCGGTGCTGGGCGCTGGGACGCTGGCTTCGCCGGTGGTGTTCTTCTTTCTTCTCAAGGACTATCAGCGGGCGCGGCTGCTCGCTTTCTTGAACCCGTATGCCGATCCAACCGGCACGGGATACAACGTGATACAGTCGACCATCGCTATCGGGTCGGGCAGGTTCTTCGGCAAGGGGCTTTTCCACGGCACACAGGCGCAACTCAATTTCCTGCCGGCCCACCATACCGACTTCATCTTCTCCGTCATCGGCGAGGAGCTCGGGTTCATCGGAGCAGTGGCCGTGCTGGCGCTGTACGGCCTCGTACTGTGGCGCTGCGTGCGTACGGCGGCATGCGCGAAGGACGCGTTCGGCCGGCTCGTCGCGACTGGTGTTGCTGCGATGTTGCTCTTCCATGTACTCGTGAACGTCGGCATGACCATGAGCCTCATGCCCGTGACCGGTATCCCGCTACCGTTCCTCAGCTACGGCGGTAGTTCCCTCATGGCCAACCTCATCGCCGTCGGGTTCGTGCTCGACATCTATATGAGGCGCCAGAAGATCCTCTTCTAGGTAGTCCCCCATGCCGGGCATTCCCCGGCACCATCGAAGCATGAAAATGACCTGTGCACTTTCGGGGTAGATCGCCGCAAGTTCGCGCCACTTTTCAGCGCGCAAGTCCTCGCCAGGGTTGCCGGTGTTGTACTCCGGGGACGGCGCGTGCGGTGAGATGCGTTCGAATTCGGCGCTTGAGGCTAGCCGAGTTCCAGGCGCCCCGCCCTGGCAAGCACCGGCAACCCCAACACCATCAGGAAAAGTGGCGCAAGCTTACGACGCCATACCTAGAGTCCCCCATGGCGGCCTGCATCCGCTGCCGTCGCGGGATGAAGACGCGATCTCGCGGGCGGCTCTGCAGGCAGCAGGCTGCCATACCCCCCCCAGCGCCCCCGGCCCGGGCCTCTCCGGCCGGAGCATCTTCTCATGCCGGATCCGTGTCCAGGCCCAGGTGCATAGCAGGCGGTGCGCGGCAATATACTCTTAACGTGGCGGCGAGAGGCTTTTCCACGGGAGGAGGACCGCGATGCCGGCCAGGCTGGCCCGTAACACGGCGATCTCGCTTCTCATCTTCGTCATCGTGCTCGCGATAACCAGGAGCAACCTGGCGATCTCGACCACCGCGAGATCGTGCCTCGTGGCCGTTCTGACGCGCAGCACCGACCTTGCGGAGATCGGTGGGGCTGTGAGAGACGCATCCCTCCGCCTCCTGGGCTGGAATCCGTGGCGGGAGGGGGCGAGGGGCGAGAACGCGCGGAATGAGGCGGGCGCGGGCGGCGCTCAGGGGGGCGGGGGAGAGCCTCCGGGAGGAGGCCCCGACGGCGCGGATCTCGAGTTCGACATCGTCGAGTCGGCAGTGCTCTCCCTGGCGAGCCTTCCCGAGGATGGCGGCGTGAGGGTCCTGGACGGGATCGAGACCGCGCCGTCGCGGTCCAGGGCTGAGGCGCAGGTTCAAGCCCGGGGCCAAACCCAGGTCCAGACTCAGGTCCAGGGCCAGGCCAGTCCTTTGAGTCAGGACCTCCGGGCTTCGCCTGCGCCCGGGGAACGGCCGCTGGCCACAGCAAGCAGGGCACCCGTTGTCGCGGCTGCCCCCGCTGGCGCCGCAAGCGCGGGTCGCGAGCAACTTAAGCTCACGATCCCGGTGAACGGGCGGGTCACGTACGGATTCGGATACAGGGTCCATCCCATATACAAGAGGCGCCTCTTCCATCAGGGTATAGACATCGCTGCACCCACCGGGACTCCCATACGCGCGGCAGCCGCGGGAGAGGTCGTCCGCGCGGGGCCATGTGGAACCTACGGCAACATCGTGGAACTTGACCATGGCGGGGGGGCCTCAACGCTCTACGCCCACTGTTCGCGCGTGCTCGTGAAGGCCGGGGACAGGGTACGTGCCGGCCAGAAGATCGCGGACGTGGGCAGCACCGGGCTTTCCACGGGCCCACACCTCCATTTCGAGGTCTCCATCGACGGTAAACCCCGTGACCCATTCGCCCATCTCGAGGGCGTCAGGCGTGACAGGTTGTGAGGATCGCCCGTGTCTGTGGGATCGAGTTCCGGGTAAGCCCCTTCTTCTTGCTTCTCCTCCTCGCGTACGCCTCGGTGGGCCTTCTCCGCGAGACCGTACTCGTGTTCTGGGTCGTGCTGCTGCACGAGCTTGCCCACGTGGCTGCGGCCGCGTGCGTCGGGGTGCGCGCCGAACGTGTCGAACTACTGCCTTTCGGTGGCGTGGCGTCCTTTGCGAGGCCGCTTGCCGCAGATCCGGCGAGCGAGGCGATAATCGCCGCAGCGGGGCCGGCTCACAACTTCGCCTTCGCACTCATCGCAGCGGTGCTCGGCCGCAATGGGCACATAGCGGACAGCTTCGCACGCTTTCTCGTGGAGACGAACGTGGCCATAGGGCTGTTCAATCTCCTTCCCGGCATTCCCCTCGACGGGGGCCGCATTCTTCGGGCGGCCCTTGCCTCCCGAATGGGTCCTGTGAAGGCCACGTGGGTCGCCGCCGCGCTCGGGCGCGCATTCGGCCTGGGCATACTCCTGGCAGGATGTGTCCTCGCATACCTGGGGCGGTGTAACGTGATCGTGCCGATACTCGGCGGGTTCCTCGTGTTCGCGGCATCCCGGGAGGTTCGCGCGGTATCGTGGGCCAGGATGAGGGACATCCTCGGAAAGAAGGAGCAGTTTCTCACGACCGGCGCCATGGCGGTGCACCTTCTCGCGGCCCGCGAGAAGGTGGCCCTCGGAGATGTGGCGCGGCTTTTCACGCCTGGAAAACTCAACGTGGTGGTGGTGTTCGACAGGGAGTTCGTCGCCCGCGGGCTGGCCACGGAGATGGACGTTCTCGAGGCGATGACGCGATATGGCCCGGACGCCCCGGTCGAAACCTCCGTCCTGTAGAGATGCGCAGCCGCACGCCGTGGCGAGGGCGTTACAGGTTCCCATGGCGCCGACGGGTGTAATTTGATAGAATGATGGTCGGATAGGAGGCGGGTCCCCCGAGGTTTCGCGGGCTGTCGTGTGTGAATACTATGGCTTGCGTGATGGTGCAGACCTGGTGGGACAGTGAATGGAGATAGATTCGCGACTACTATGTGAGATCCTTGAAGACGTGGAGAGGCCGGCGCGCTATGTGAACGGCGAGTGGAACGCCGTGCACAAACGCCTGGACGAGGTGGACGTCAAGGTCCTCCTGGCCTTTCCCGACACATACGAGGTGGGCATGTCCCACCTGGGCCTCAAGATCCTGTATTATATCCTCAACCAGCGTGACGACGTTGCATGCGAGCGTGCATTCATGCCATGGGTGGACATGCACGCCGCCATGAAGAAGAGGGGCGTCCCGCTGTACTCTCTCGAATCGCGCCTCCCTGCGTGCGAGTTCGACATCCTTGGCTTCAGCCTCCAGTATGAGCTTTCGTACACGAACGTCCTTGCCATGCTGGATCTCGCCGGTATCCCTTCCCGTTCCACCGAGAGGGGGCCGCGCGACCCTCTCGTCATTGCAGGAGGCCCGTGCGCCTACAATCCGGAGCCCGTGGCGCCATTTTTCGACGCGGTTCTCCTGGGCGAGGGAGAGGAGGCCGTGGGCGAGATAGTTGACGAATACAGGCGGGCAAGGCGCGACAACCTTTCCAGACGGGAGATGCTCGAGGCCCTCGCTTCGGTCCGCGGGGTGTACGTGCCTTCCCTCTACGAGGTAGTGTATCGCGAGGACGGAAAGATCGCCGGAGTCTCCCCCACCAGTCCCGCCGCGCCCTGCCCGGTTGAGAAGAGAGTGGTCAGGGACCTCGGGGCCGTGCCGTTTCCAGACAGGTTCGTGGTGCCGTTTGCGGAAGTCATCCATGACCGGATCATGCTCGAGGTGTTCCGCGGGTGCACCCATGGCTGCAGGTTCTGCCAGGCGGGCATGGTGTACCGGCCGGTCAGGGAAAGAGACCCGGCAGACCTGTGCGACCTTGCGACGCATCTAGTGACGAACACGGGCTACGAGGAGATATCCCTGATGTCGCTCTCCAGCGCCGACTACTCGCGCATCGCGGAGCTTACATCTGACCTTCTCCGGCGTTATGCCGGGTCGGGCGTGGCGGTTTCCCTTCCGTCGCTCCGTGTGGACTCGTTCTCAGTCGATCTCGCAAAGGAGGTGGAGAAGGGCAGGAAAACCGGGCTGACTTTTGCTCCAGAGGCGGGGACGCAGAGGCTCAGGGACGTCATCAACAAGGGCGTGAACCGCGGCGATCTGCTGGACGCGGCGAGGGCCGCGTTTGCCTCCGGATGGCAGTCGATCAAGCTCTATTTCATGATCGGGCTGCCGACCGAGACCGAGGAGGACCTGGCAGGCATCGTGAACCTGGCGAGGGAGGTCCTTGCGTGCGGCAGGGAGGAACTCAAGCGTTCCGGCGCAGCGCGGTCGCCGCAGGTCACCGTGAGCGTTTCCTCTTTCGTACCGAAGGCCCACACGCCGTTCCAGTGGCATCCACAAGCCCCCATGGACGAGCTCGTTGCGAAACAGGATTACCTCAAGCGCTACCTGCGCGGGAGAGGGCTGAAGCTGGCATGGCACGACGTCAAGGCCAGCTTCCTCGAGGCCGTGTTCTCCAGAGGCGACAGGCGCCTTGCCACGACGCTCGAGAACGCCGTGGCTCTCGGGTGCAGGTTCGACGCGTGGCGCGAGGAGTTCCGCTTCGACCTGTGGCAGGAAGCGTTCGCAATGTCAGGCGTTGACCCGCGGTTTTATGCCAACCTACACTGGAGTTATGATGATGTGCTCCCCTGGGACCATCTCAGCGCCGGCGTGTCCAGAGAGTACCTGGTGGCTGAGTCGAGGCGGGCCGTGGAGGGCGTGCCGACGCCCGACTGTCGCCTGGGAAAGTGCGTCAAGTGCGGGGTCTGCCCTCAACTGAAAGTGGCGCCGCGCATCCTCGCAAGACCCGTCGAGGGGGTGTCGTGAATGCGAACGGGACTCGGTGAGGGAGCTCCTCCCTGTGGGCCGCAGGCTACTGCCAGGCTCAGGCTCACCAAGACAGGCCCCTGCCGGTTCATGTCCCATCTGGACTTCATGCGCGCCGTCGAGAGGGCGGCAAGGCGGGCCGACATCCCTGTGGCGCTGACTCGGGGCTTCCATCCCCACCCGCGTATGTCGTTTGGACCGGCTGTCCCGGTCGGCGTGGAAAGCGAGTGCGAGCTCGTGGATGTGGACCTCCGGGAAAGCCTTGGTGCAGCCGAAATCACGCGAAGGCTCGTGAGAGTGCTGCCGTCGGGGATTCAGCTCGTCCGGTGCCGGGTGCTTCCTCCCGGTGGACCATCCCTGAGTTCGATGATCACGGCAGCGTCTTACCAGGTGGACTTCGACCGTGACGATATCGCGGGAGGGCCGGGCGTCCTCGACAGCGCAATAGGAGGGATCCTGCACGCCGATGCGATCCCGTTTTCGCGCACGACGCCCAAAGGCACGAGGGAATTCGACTTGAGACCCCTGATTTACGATCTGCGCCTCCTGTCGGGCGACGGGCCGCGTCTCCGGGTTCAGATGATGCTGGCCACCGGGTCGCGGGGGCATGCGCGGCCCGACGACGTGGCGCGGGCAATCGCCGAATGGGCCGGCCTCGCGCCGGAGGTGCGCCCGTCGCGGATCGCGCGGAAGGAGCTTTATGTGGCGTGGGACGGCGGGTTGCGTCCCCTTGCCTGAGTATGGCAGTATGAGTTCGCGCCGCTTCTCCTGACGGTGTTGGGGTTGCCGGTGCTTGCTAGGGCGGGGCGCCGTGCCCGACCGGGTCTTCCCCACAGGGGACTTGTTTTGAGGAGTGAAAACGAATGTCCAAGGAAATAGTGGTGAACGTGCGGCCGGTTGAAAGCCGGGCTGCTGTGATAGAGGATGGGCACCTGGTGGAGATACAGATCGAAAGACAGGCTCACCAGAGATACGTCGGGAACATTTACAACGGCCGTGTGGAAAACGTGCTCCCTGGCATGCAGGCGGCCTTCGTCGACGTGGGACTCGAACGCAACGCATTTCTGTACGTGGAAGACGCGCTGAAGGCGAGAGAGGGGCGGTTCGACGACCTCGACGTGGAGGACTTGAAGGCCCTCTCGATAAAGGACGTCCTCAAGGAAGGACAGCAGATAATAGTCCAGATCACTAAGGAACCCATCGGGACCAAGGGCGCCCGGGTGGTGACCCAGGTGACTCTCCCAGGCCGGAATGTGGTGCTCATGCCGACCGTGGACTACGTGGGAGTGAGCAGGCGGATCTCCAACGACGAGGAGCGCTCCCGGCTCAAGAAAATCGCAGCCAGGGCCAAGCCTCGCGGCTGCGGGGTCATAGTCCGCACGGCGGCGGAGGGGAAGGACGAGAAGGAGATATCCCAGGAGATCGGGTTCCTCGCGAAGCTGTGGCGCCGCATCAAGACGAAGGCCCGCCGCGCCCCCGCCCCGGCCCTGCTGCATCGCGACTACGATCTCATCTACAGGATAATGAGGGACCTGCTCTCGGACGACGTGGACCAGTTCATCGTGGACGACGCCCACGAGTTCGAGAAGGCCAGGGATCTCCTGAACATCATGTCCCCACAGCTCAAGGGCAAGCTCAAGTACTATGCGGAAGAGGAGCCGATCTTCGACCACTACGCCATCGAAGAGGAGATCGAGAAGGCGCTGAGGCACAGGGTGTGGCTTTCGTGCGGGGGTTACCTGGTGTTCGACCGTACCGAGGCCCTTACCAGCATCGACGTCAACACCGGCAGGTTCATCGGTACCACCAACCTGCAGGATACGGTCCTCAAGACGAACCTGGAGGCTGCAACGGAGATCGCCCACCAGCTCAGGCTCAGGAACATCGGAGGGATCATCATAATCGATTTCATCGATATGGACTCCGAGGACGCGCGTCAGCAGGTGATAAGAAGACTCGAGGAGGAGCTGAAAAGGGACAAGACGCGCGCCACGGTGCTGGGGTTCACCCACCTCGGCCTCCTGGAGATGACGAGAAAGAAGACTCGTCCCGGCCTGGAGGACGTTCTCTCGCGGCCGTGTCCGTACTGTGACGGTCGCGGCCACGTATTGTCAGAAGAGACGCTGGCTCTTCGGGCGGAGAAGGAAATAAGGCGTATGGCGGCGAGGCAGGCCGAGGAGGCTATGCTGGTGTCGCTGCATCCCAGTGTGGCGGCGCTTCTCATAGGCCAGGGCGGAAGCAACCTCTCCAGGATCGAACAGGAGACCGGAAAGGTCATCTACGTCAAGGGCAACCCTGCCCTCCACATCGAGGACATGGACGTGGTCGCCACGGGAACGAGGGAGGAAGTCGAGAAGCGCGCGTTGCCTGTGAGCGTGGGAGACATCCTTGAGGTCGAGGTGCAGGAGCCGCACGCATCGAACCCGAGCAACGGGATCACGCGCATCGACGGGTACATCGTGGACATCGACGGGGCCGGAAAGCTTGTGGGCAAGAGGGTCAAGGTGGAGATCGCGAAGGTGTTCCGAACTTATGCGCGGGCGAAGCCTCGCGACATCGCCGGTGGCGGCCCGCCCGGTCCCGGTGAGACAGGCATGGGGTTGCAGGCCGGGATGGGAAACGGCGGAGTTTGACACCGATGTTCGGGTTGTGGTAAACTTCGCACTGTGGGCGCGCATCGCCATGCCGCACGGGGCAGGCCTTCGATGGAAACGCGGAGCAGGAAGCCACGCGTGCCTGGCCCCGGCGAGTCCGAGCGAGAGGAGACGCGAAAGGCAACATGTATGCGGTGGTCGAGACAGGCGGCAAGCAGTATCGCGTGCAAGAGGGGGATGTCCTCCGCGTGGAGAAGCTGGCCCCGGGTGCGGACGGGACCGTTGAGTTCGACCGGGTGCTGATGGTCACAGCCGATGACGGAGACGTCAGGGTTGGGACGCCATATGTCCCTGACGCGAAGGTCATCGCCAGGGTAGTCTCTGAGGGCAAGTCCCGCAAGCTACTGGTGTTCACGTATAAGGCGAAGAAGAACTACAGAAGGCGCTACGGCCACAGGCAGCCCTTTACGGAAGTGCGTGTGCAGACCATCCAGACGGAGGCTCCTGTGGCGGAGGCCGGCGCGCCGGAGGCCGGTGCGGATGTGCCCGCGAACCCTTCTGACGGCGGGGAGGTGTGACGGATGGCTCACAAGAAAGGCGTTGGTAGCTCAAGGAACGGTCGTGACTCGAGGTCAAAGAGGCTTGGCGTGAAGGAACACGCCGGCGAGTTCGTCCCTGCCGGGAGCATCCTCGTGCGGCAGCGCGGCACAAGGATCCGCCCGGGAGTGAATGTCGGCGTGGGTTCGGATGACACCCTCTACGCCAGGGCGAGCGGTCGGGTGACGTTCGAACGGTGCGGCAGGGAGGGGAAGCGCGTCAGCGTGTACCCGGTGGAAGTCGCGCGCTCCTAGCATCCTCCGGGTGCGTGTTCAGCAATCGCCGCCACTTGTTCGGGGGTTGTCGGTGTCGGCCTCCGGCGACGGCGTGCTTGGGGAGCGCTCCCGGAGTCTTCGGGTGGAGCGGCGTATCCGTGGCCCTCTGCAGGTGTTTCGAAAGGCCTGCGGGGGGCCTTTGCACGGAATCCCGATCTCCTCCGGGCCCGTCTCGTTTCTTCGGACGCGGCATCTGGCATTTGCGTGAGTCCATGCCCGCAGCTACGATGGCCGCTATAGCACGAGAAAGGCGTTCGGACGCGTCACCAGGCGGCCGGCAGGGGAAACCCCGACGGCGTCGAACGTAGCAGCGTCGAGGATGAGGCCGCTCTGCGTCTGCCCCGCGGCGCGCGGGGGAAAGATACGCCCGAGGTGAGCCGCATGTTTGTGGATACTGCGAGGATATTCGTAAAGGCAGGGGATGGCGGAAAGGGGGCCGTGAGCTTCCGCCGCGAGAAGTACGTCCCTGCTGGAGGCCCCGACGGCGGCGACGGCGGTGACGGTGGCGACGTGGTGGTGGAAGCCGACGACTCCATGCGCACTCTCATTGACCTGCGCCACAGGACGCACTACAGGGCAGAGAACGGCCGTCCCGGCGCTGGAGCCGACAAGCACGGAAAGAACGGTGCGAACGAGGTCATACGCGTGCCCCCAGGCACGGTGGTGCGGGACGCCGCCACAACGGCTGTCCTTGCAGACCTGGTATCATCGGGGCAGTCCGCCGTGGTTGCGAGGGGCGGTAGAGGCGGTAGAGGCAATGCCCGCTTCGCCACGCCTACGCGGCAGGCTCCACGCTACGCCCAGCCCGGCACGGCCGGCGAGGAACGGTGGCTCGAACTCGAACTCAAGCTGCTCGCGGACGTGGGCCTCGTGGGCCTCCCGAATGTGGGCAAGTCCACGCTGATATCGAGGATATCCGCCGCGAGGCCGAAGATCGCGGATTACCCGTTCACCACGCTCGTCCCCAATCTCGGGGTGGTCGACGTCGGGGACGGGAGGAGTTTCGTGGTAGCGGACATCCCCGGGCTCATCGAGGGCGCCCACGCCGGGGCCGGCCTCGGCCACGAATTCCTCCGGCACGTCGAGCGCACCAGGGTTCTTGTGCATGTCCTGGACCTCGCGGCTCTCGACAGGCTCCCGCTCCACGATTTCGAGGTGGTCGCAAGCGAGCTTCGCCTTTACAGTCCAGAGCTTGCCGAGCGTCCCACGATCGTGGCGCTGAACAAGGTGGATGTGCCGGATGCGCAAGCCAGGCTCGACGAGGTCCGGCATGCGCTGCGGGCCCGCGGGTTCGAGGTGTACCCCGTTTCCGCCGTAACCGGCGAGGGCGTGCGCGAGCTGGTCCTCGCCGTGGCCGGCCTTGCGTGTCCGCGAGAAGGTTGGCGCGGGAGGCTTGATTGTGGCGTCTAGCAACGCATCCTTCAAGAGAGACGTGGGGGAAGCCCGTAGACTCGGCATCATGGGCGGCACGTTCGATCCGATCCACTACGGCCACCTGGTCACGGCGGAGGTGGCCAGGGTGAAGTTCCATCTTGACGTGGTCGTGTTCGTGCCTTCCGGAGTCCCTCCCCATAAGCACGGGGTGGAGATATCGCCTGGCAGGGACCGCTATATGATGACAGTGCTCGCGACCGCGACGAACCCGCACTTCGAGGTGTCCAGGATCGAGATGGATCGGCCCGGGCCGTCGTACACTGTGGACACGATCAGTGAGTTCCGGAGGAGGTGCCGGCCCGACGCCCAGCTGTTCTTCATCACCGGGGCGGACGCGGCGGTGGAGATATTCACATGGAAAGACGCCCACGAGATCCTGCGAATGTGCGCGTTCATAGTTGCGACAAGGCCGGGATACTGCACGACCCGGCTCGAGGCGGAACTCGAGCGCGCCCGGGCCGTCTCCACGCATGGGATCTTCGTGGTCGAGGTGCCGGCTCTGGCCATATCGTCCACGGATATCAGATCCCGGGTCAGAGAGGGGGACCCGATTCGTTACCTTCTCCCTGAAAGCGTGGAAAACTACATACGAAAGGCTGGCCTTTATTTGTAGCACCCGGTTGGCACAGGGAATTTTTCCCGCGCGGGGCTTGCGGACGTTTACATATGGGAGCCCTGGTGGTATAATAACATACAGGGAAATGCAGGAGTATGGAGAATCCGCAAGCTGGAGGTCAGGCCGGTTGCCGTAAGACTGCGACTTGCGCACGCGGGTCGAAGTGTGCGAGCCCAACTGAAAACTCGAACCTGTTTGCGTTCGTGTTTGCCGGGGTTCCGTGGTTCAGGTCTTTCCGTAGGCGGAGTCCGATCGGGGCAGTCAGAGCCGATACGCAGCACGGCGGCCAGATGTTCAGGAAGCGGATGGCCGCACCACGATCTGAATAGGGTGTGCGGATGGAGAACCAAGGTATCTTGCAACCTTGGTTTTTCTTTCATAATGAGCCGGAGGTGGTATGAAGTGACGAAAACCTTGTATGTGGGAAACCTGCCCTGGGGGGTGACTGAGGAAGACCTGAACGAGGCGTTCAGGGCGGTGGCGGACGTCAAGAGCACGAGAGTGATCACTGACAGGGAGACGGGAAGGTCGCGTGGGTTCGGGTTCGTGGAAGTCGACGACGAGGATGTCGAACGCGTGGTCGCAGCCATGAACGGGACCGACCTCGGCGGCAGGCAGATCATCGTCAACGAGGCGAGGCCCCGCCAGCCAAGGTATTAGAGTTCGTTTCCGGCGTTCCTCGATGGCACTGGCACGAATGGGAGGGCAGGCAGTCATAGATCCACTATCCATTGCAGAGATGGCCCGTGCTGCTGCCGAGGACAAGAAGGCCGAAGACGTGGTGGTCCTCGACGTCCAGGACCTGACGATCATCGCCGACTACTTCGTCATCGCGAGCGGGACATCGCGCACGCAGGTCAAAGCCATCGCCGACGCGGTGCTGCACGAGCTCAAGGACCGGGATGTGCTTCCCCGGCACAGGGAGGGCACCGTCGAGGCCGGGTGGATCATACTCGATTATGCCGACACCGTGGTTCACGTATTCCACGCTCGGGAGCGAGAGTATTATGACCTTGAGCGCCTGTACAGAGGCGCCCGCGTGGTGCAGAGCCGTGTGGGGGAACGCCCAGGTGGGGCCGGCGGCCAGGCTCGCGAGGTCGACGGGTCGAGCGGGCCGACCTGACCTTGACTTGCCCGGGAGGGTCTGCTATAATCACAGTTGACCGCGATGAGTAACCGAATACGGGACGATGTGTCTGGGGACGTAGCTCAGTTGGGAGAGCGCGTGAATGGCATTCACGAGGTCGTGGGTTCGATTCCCATCGTCTCCACCATTTTTGTCATCATACTGACTGAGTGCTGACCTGTGTAGCGTCGGCAAGGTGCCCCCCGCCCCCCCGGGACGGGGGGCGTCTTCGTCTCTCGCCCGGAAATCGTCGCTATGGGTTAGTCTTCCACGACAGGAAATGTGCTCAGTGAGTTGAACCTCTTGAGGCGCAACCAGACAATGGTGGGGGGGTGGGTTTCGTGTTCGATCTGTCGAGGCGCCAGAGGTTCGTCGCGTCCGTGCTGATCATGGCGTTCGGCGTTGGGGGCCTTCTCCTCGCGGCAAGACGGCCGGGAGCCGGCGAGGTCGTGGTAACCGCCGGCCCGGGGCCGTCCGGGGGCGAGCGAGCCGAGGCCGCGGAGAGGCAGGAGGCTGCCGGAAGGTCCCCGGCTGGGGGGCAGGTGACCGTGCATGTCTGCGGGGCCGTGATGACTCCGGGCGTTTACACCCTTGCCGCGGGGTCTCGTGTAGCGGATGCCGTGCGGTTGGCAGGAGGCCTGGCACCCGGGGCATACATGGAACTCGTGAACATGGCGGCAGTACTCTCCGATGCGGCGCAGGTCTACGTTCCGGGAAGGCAGGCGAGAGGGCCCGAGCCAGACCCGGCATCCTCATCTCGCGCCGCTGCCGGCGCCGGAAGTGCGTCTTCGGATCCTGGAGGCGGCGCGTCATCTCAGGGCGGCGATGCATGCGATACGAAGGCCGGAGCGCAGACGCGCGTCAACATAAACATAGCGGGCCTTGCCGAGCTGGATTCTCTCCCTGGCATAGGGCCCGCGCTTGCAAGGAGGATCATCGAGCATCGGAACACGAGGGGCAGATTCGAGAGGCCTGAGGATCTCATGAACGTGTCCGGCATCGGGCCGGCAAAGTACGAGGCGTTGAAAGACCTCATCACCGTCCACTGAGCCGCCGGGACGGCCTGAGAAGCATCCGGGCGGCCGGACCATCGCTCGTGTGCCCGTGTTGCGCCGGGTCGTCGCACTGCCAGACGGAGGCGACCGCCTATGGTGGGAGAGACTGTTCTTCTGTGTGCCCTGGCCCTGTTCGGGACCGGCGGGGCGGTGATGAAGGCATGGGGAGCCACGTGTGTACTGGGCCCGGTGGCGACCCTTGCGGTCGTCGGCGGGCTCGAGATGTGGCGCATGGCCGGGAGACGGCGGGTCGGTCCCGATCCTCGAAGCCTGGCTGTATGGGCTTTCGTCTTCCTGGCGGGTGCAGCCTCCATGAAGCTCCAGCTTTCGCATCGGCCCTGCGACCAGTCCCTCGGGAGGCTCGCCTCTTCCCGTAGGGTTGTGCTGGTCGGGCTCGTCGTCGGTATTCCGGAGGCGGCTTCCGATGGCCGCCTGCATGCAATCGTGAAGCTGGAATCGGCAAACGGCGATACGGCCGCGGCAGGGGCGAGGGTGCTCATCGTTGCGGAGGGCCACGACCAGGGCCGGTCCCCGCTCATTTCGGGCGGGCGGGTGCAGGCGGCCGGACGGTTCTATCTTCCTCGCCCTCCGGCGAACCCCGGCGAGCCCGACATGCGCGTTGTCATGGGTTGCCGGGGAATATCAGGAACCCTGTACGTTCGCACCCCTGATGACATTGACCTGCTGTCCATCGGGCAACCCGGGGTGCCTTCTCGTCTGGCAGGCGCGCTCCGCGACCACGTGACCGCAGTCACCCGGGCCACGTTGCCCGAAAACCAGGCGGCCATCCTCTCCGGCATGCTCTTCGGCGCCGCGCCGCCGGAGATGAGCGACAGTCTCCAGGCCACGGGCACGTCTCATCTCTTCGCCGTATCGGGCCTGCACGTCGGGCTGGTCGCGGCGGTTGTCTACGGGATTCTCGGTGGATTGCACCTGAGCGGGCATGCTCTTCTTGGGCCCTGCCTCATCGCCGTCTGGGTTTATGTCATAGCGTGTGGAATGCGTCCATCTGTCATGCGCGCCGCGATCATGCTGTCATGTGCCGGCGTCTGCTCGGCACTGCGTCGGAAGGTAAGCGCCAGAGGCTTGCTCTATCTTGCCGGTCTCCTGATGGTTGCCCAGAACCCCCTTGTTGTATTCGATCCGGGCGCCCAGATGTCGTTCGCGGCCGCCTTCAGCATCCTCCACCTTTCCCCCCGTCTGAGGCAGGTGATCAGGCCACTTCCGACGCCCGCGGCCGAACCCTTCGCGGCGTCCCTGGCAGCACAGGTCGGGGTGACACCACTCGGGGCATGGTACTTCGGCCGCGTCGCGCCGGTCGCGGTCATCGCCAACATCCCCTGTCTTGCCCTTGCGGGCATAGCCGTGGTAACAGGGTTTGCGGCGGGTGTCGTGGGAGTCGCTCATCTCCCGGCCGCTGCTGCACTCAACAGCGCCAACTCCCTGGTGCTGCTCGCGCTGGAGAGAGTGATCGGTCTCTTTGCCAGGCTGCCCTTTGGGTCGTTCACGGTGGCACGCCCGCCGGTGTGGGTGGTCCTGGGCGCCTATGGCCTGTTGCTCACGACAGGCGCGCCACGACCGGTGAGACGAGCGCTCGGGACGATGCGGCGGCTCCTCCTCATGCTCGGGCCTGCCACCGCCGCGGCGGTTGTGTGGGTTGCCGTGCTCCGGCCGGGCGTGCTCGAGGTCGTGTTCCTGTCGGTCGGGCAGGGCGACTGCGCATTCATCCGCAGCCCATCAGGCCGTACCATCCTGGTGGACGGCGGGGGCACAGCGGGGCCCGGGCGAGACCCCGGGGCGGAGGTGGTCGTACCCTACCTGCTGCGTCGGGGCGTGAACCGTCTCGACGTAGTGGTCGTCACCCACCCCCACCAGGACCATGTGGGCGGGATTCTCGAGGTGATCCGGCGTCTCCCGGTGGAGGTAGTTCTGAAGCCGCCAGTGCCGGAGGAGATCAGGCCCGACCTCGACGGCTGCCTTGTGGCCGTTGCCCGCGAGAGGGGGGTGCCTATCGTGGAGGTGGTAGGTGGAGGACAGGTGAGTATGGGGGATGGGGTCACTATTTCCGTTCTTCACCCGCCGCCGCCCGGTGCGGGTCCCCGGGAACACGACCTGAACGACCTGTCGATCGTGATGATGGTCACGTTTCAGGGCCTGGAGGTGCTGTTCACGGGAGACGCGGGCCCGGAGGTCCTGGAGGCGCTCACGAAAAGAGGAGTCAGCCTGGACGCGGACGTCCTCAAGGTGCCGCACCATGGGGCGCGAGGGGCCTGCCCACCGGGCGTGCTTGAGGCCATATCACCGGACTGGGCGGTCATACCTGTAGGTCCCAACACGTTCGGGCACCCGGCCGGAGACACCATCGAGTCACTGGCGCGGTCCGGGGCGCGTGTGCTTCGTACTGACACCCACGGGGCGGTGACCGCCAGGGGGCGAGACGGTCGGGTTCGTCTGTTCACGGTGAGAGGGACTGTACCAGATTGCGGCGAAAAAGGTCGGCTTCTGGAAGGAATGGGGCGTCGTGGGTAGAATTATTAACATCCTACAGGTACCAAGCGTGTGGAAGCGAGAAGGAGCCACGGCGGAAGCCCGATGGTCTCCTGCTCCAGCCGGGTCGCGCCAAATCCTTGGAAAAGGGGGTGAGCGCGAGGTTTCACGATGGCGCGGAGCGTGCATGCACCGCGTCCTGTGGTGTATGGCGGTGATTGCGAGGTAGAACGATGACCGGAGGACAACTGGGGAATCGACCACCGAGCAACTCGAGTCAAGCACGAAAGGGGGGACTCCCTGATGTGCGCGCCTTCGGCATGGCACGTCAGGGGAGCCAGTTGAAACGAGCGATTGTTGGCATCGTGGCCATGAGCATCCTCGTCATGCTGTTCGCAGGGATAGCGCCTGTGTGGGCGGGCTCCAAGGTGACCATAACGTTCTGGCACGGAATGGGATCGGCCCTCGGCAAGACCGTGGACGAGCTTGTCGCAGAGTTCCAGAAGCAGAACCCGGACATCATCGTGAAAGCTGAGTACCAGGGCAATTACGGCGCCCTCAACCAGAAGATAATGGCCGCGCTCGCGGCGAAAAAGCCTCCCACGATGGCGCAGGCGTACGGCAACTGGGTGGCAGAGTACGTAAAGTCCGGCGCCGTAAAGCCGGTTGAGGACTTCTTCGCAGGCCCCGGCGGGCTCTCGAAGGATGAGATAGAGGACTTCTGGCCGCAGCTTCGCGTCGGCTGCACCTTCAACGGGAAGATGTACACCCTTCCGTTCAACAAGAGCGTCGCAATATACATCTACAACCTCACGGCCCTGAAGGAGGCCGGCCTCAAGCCGCCCAAGACATGGGAGGATCTCGTCGCCGCCTCGAAAGCAACGACCGTCGTGAAGGATGGCAAGGTCACCCGCTACGGAATCGTGCTGAGGCCGAACGTCGACTACTTCGCGAACATGCTCTTCACCAACGGCGGTCGCTATATCGACGAGAGCGGCAAGAAGGCCGTGTTTAACGGGCCTGAAGGCGTCGAGGCCCTTCAGTTCATGGTCGACATGCTCCACAAGTACAAAGCCGCCTATTACATACCGGGCTATGCCGACGCCGACTTCGGAGCCGGCAAGACGTGTGGCTACTTCGCAACATCGGCGAGCTACTCGTACACCGACAAGGCTGTCGGCGACAAGTTCGAGTGGGGCATTGGTCCGATACCCTACAAGAGAGCCCCGGCGGCCCCTGTGGCGGGCACCGATCTCGTCATGTTCGCCTCCGCCAGCCCCGAAGAGCAGCAGGCCGCGTGGAAGTTCATGAAATGGCTCACGAACGCGACTCAGACAGCGCACTGGGCTATCGAGACCGGCTACATCCCGGTGAGGAGGTCAGCTCTCCACTTGCAGGCGATGAAGGACTGGATGGCCGCGAACCCGAGGAACGCTGCGAGCCTGAACGCCCTCCAGTACGCTGTCACCGACCCCAATATCGCGGAGTGGCAGGACATTCGAGAGATCATCAGCCAGGCCGTCGAGGAAGCGTTCCTCCTGAAGGCGACCCCTAAGGAAGCGCTGGACAAGGCCGCCGCGAAGACCAACGCTCTCCTTGCGAAATAGGTCGCCCTTTGACAGAACGCATTCAATGCAGTCGGCCTCAGGCGCCGGTCTTGCGAGGCGGGCTTCGAGGGCACCGTCCCCGGCTTGCAGCACCGTGAGACCCTGGAGAAGAGGCGCCACCGCCCAACCCACGCTTGACGTGGCCAAGGCGCAAGTTGCCTGGAGGAACGGTCCGGGGCGGCCGCGACTGCTCGCCCCGGACCCCCGTCCCGTGTATTCCGAGGGGGGAGGTGCACCCATGCTACGCGGAAGAAAGGGCTTGCGGCAGGCCATCATGTGTGTCCTCCTGGTGCTCATGGTTGTCTCTGGCCGTGCCTTTGCCGAGGAAACAGAGTGGAGCTTCTATTTCGGTCAGATTCACTCGCACACGTCGTATTCCGATGGGGTGCTCACACCCGACGAAGCGTACCCATACGCCAGAGACGTAGCAGGCCTCGATTTCCTGGGGATCACGGAGCACGGGTACTATATGTTCGAGAACCCGCACCACTGGGAGACCCTCACAGAGGCCGCAAAGCGGTTTACGGAGCCCGGTGGGTTCGTGGCCTTCAGGGGCACCGAATGGACGCACGGCGCCGGACACATATCCGTCATCGAGGCCCCGGAGCCCTGCTCGCGCGACGTCCAGATAGGCTTCGACGACCTTGTGGCCTGGATGGAGGGCAAAGGCGGAATCGCCAGCTTCAACCACCCCGGCCGGAATGAACAGGGGAACTGGGACGACTTCAAGTACTCCCTCGCAGGCAACAGGACGATACGACTTCTCGAGGTGGGCTCGGGCCCGTACCCCAGGAATACATTCTATGAGGCATCGTACATCCGCGCTCTGGACCGCGGGTGGCAGGTGGGCGCCATCAACAGCCAGGACAATCACAGGGCCGACTGGGGCACTGCGGCGGACACGAGAACAGGGGTGGTGGCGCGGGCGCTCACGCGTGAGGACCTAATGGAGGCCCTTCGGGCCATGCGTACGTACTCTACCGAAGACAGGAACGTGCAGGTCAAGTTCATGGGGAACGGCAGGTGGATGGGGGAGGCGCTGCTCCTCGGCGAGGTGGAGTTCGAGATCGACATATCCGACCCCGACCCGGGCGATACAGTGCACGAGGTGGACCTCCGGTCGAACGGCGGGGCAACGATCATGACGTTTGGCGGCTCCGGCGATGAGGGTGGGCCAGGCCGACCTTTCCGGAGGTCGCTTACCCTCGTGCCGAGTCAGGGGTACAACTGGTACTACCTGCGCATCGAACAGACGGACGGAGACGTGGTCGTGACGAGTCCCATCTGGGTCAAGAGCCCGTCTGATCTCATGATCGTCGATCTCCGGTTCGACGTCCCCTTGGCCAAGAAGGGGGCGAAGGGGTACCTTCGGGGCGAGGTCGTCAACCTTGGGGCCAAGTCCGTGCAGGGGGCCATCGTCGAGCTCGCGGCGGAAGCGGGAAAGGTGAGGCTGCCTATAGGAGCGGTGAAAACCGATTTGGAGCCGGGCGCGACCGTGCCCGTCTCGCTCGAGTGGGCGTGTCCGGTGAGCGGCGATCTCACTGTCAGCGCCACGGTGGTCGATCCGTCCATGCCCGCATACACAGGAAATGTTTACTCGATTCCCGTCCGGGTACTGCCGGAAACCCTTCCCAAGGTCGTCGTGGACGAGGGCCACAACAACCGCTCGAGCGGCTTTGCAGGGCGGTTTCTGGATGTGCTGGCCGGCGCGGGGTACGAGGGCGTCCTGAACCAGGGGAGGTTGACTGCTGACTCCCTCGAAGGAGCGTCGATCCTCGTCGTAGCCAATCCCGAGCCAGGGATCTCCCTGACGCCCACGACGTTCGACGAATCCGAGCTCGCTGCCGTGCGCAAGTTCATAGACGCTGGAGGTTCGCTTGTCCTTGCCGGGTCTTCGGATGCGTCGGATCCGTCGCGGAACGCATCCCAGCTCAACGCCATTCTGACGGCCATCGGCTCGTCGACGAGATTCTCCGACGACGAGGTTCAGCAAGAGGAAGGCTCCAAGGTAAGCTCGACCGTTGCGTGCAGCCTGACCCCGGAGGGCGAGAAGATCCTTGGGAGGCCGGCGCTACCCATCCGCATGATGCAGGCATGCTCCGTCGCAAGTGACGGGTTCGGCGCGCTCGTCGGGCGTGAGGGCCTCGTGGTCCTGGCGGTCGGAGTGGATGGTACGCGAAGCGCCGATACTAACGGGAGAGGGCCGTGCCATCTCTATGCGTCCCGGCCTGTCGTGTGTGCCTCTGAGCGTGTAGGTAAGGCGTGGGTCGTGGCAATGGGCGCGCCTGTATACTCGGTCTACGATCTTCGTCCCGATCTGGGGAACGAGGAGTTCATGGTGAATCTGGTCGCATGGCTCCTGTCGCAGTGACCGGAGTACAGCCGCCGCAAGCCCCGGGCGACCGAGTCGCCGTGCGGTATTTTGAAGGTGGTGCTTTCAGGTGCTGGCTCACAGGACTCAAGCAAACGACGCGGCCAGACGGCGCAGGTATCTGAAGGAGACGTTCACCGCCTACCTCTACCTGCTACCTGCCACCGCGGTACTCGTGGTATTTCACTTTGCGCCCGTGTTCTATGCATTCTACGTCAGCCTCCTGGACTGGAACTACATAAGCCCGAATCCTGCTTTCGTGGGGATTGCAAACTATGCCGCGCTGCTTCAGGACTCCGACTTCGTCACGTCGCTTCTGAACACGGTGTACTACGTCGTGGGCACCGTTCCGACCTCGATGGCGGCCGCGCTGCTGGTGGCGATCCTTCTGAACCAGAAGATCAGAGGGCTCGCCTGGTACCGCACGGTGTATTTCCTGCCGGTCATCACCGCTGCAAACGCAGTGGCCATAATCTGGTTCTGGATATACCATCCTGATTACTCCGGGCTGCTCAACGGCTTCCTGGACAAGCTGGGGCTTCCCATCCAGTCGTGGCTCCTCGACCCGAGATGGGCCATGCCTTGTATAATCCTTATGAGCATCTGGAAGGGTCTCGGGTATAACGTCGTGATATTCCTCGCGGGGCTCCAGAACATTTCCACCGAGTATTACGAGGCCGCTCAGATAGACGGCGCGAGGGGCTGGTCCATTTTCAGGCACATCACCTGGCCGCTTCTGTCGCCGACCACATTCTTCGTCCTCATCATATCGGTCATCGGCTCGTTCCAGGTGTTCAGCCAGGTATACGTCATGACGAGGGGCGGCCCACTCAAGAGCACGCTCGTGGTCGTATACTACCTGTACAAGATCGGATTCGAGGACTTCAAGATGGGCTATGCGTCGGCGATGGCATACGCGCTCTTCGTCATAATCTTCGTCCTCACCCTGCTGCAGCGGAAGTACATCGGCTCGCGGGTTCACTACCAGTGAGAAGGGGGCTTTGATAAGATGAACCACGTCAGAACCCATCATAGACCCGGAACACTTCCCGCCCGCCTCCTTCGGTCCGCGGTCATCCACGCTCTTCTCCTGGCAGGGGCCGTCATCATGCTTGCGCCGTTCGCCTGGATGCTCTCCACGTCGCTCAAGGACTATAGTGAGGTATTCACCGTCCCTATCAGGTGGATACCTTCGCGCCTCGTATGGTCGAACTACGTGGACGCGTGGAACGAGGCGCCATTCGCGAGGTACTTCTTCAACAGCGCCTTCGTGGCCACGGCCACCACCATCGGCCAGCTCACGTTCTCGGCGCTGGCCGCCTACGCCTTCGCCACCATGGACTTCTTCGGGCGCGAGGTCATCTTTACGCTCTTCCTGGGCACGATGATGATACCAGACCAGATGACGCTGGTGCCTAACTACGTGCTTCTGTTCAAGCTAAACTGGATCGATACTTACTACGCCCTCATCGTGCCGTGGCTCGGAAGCGTGTTCAGCATATTCCTTATGAGGCAGTTCTTCCAGACGATACCGAAGGAACTCTACGACGCCGCCCAGATCGACGGGTGTACCCGTTTCGGCTACCTCTGGAGGGTCATGGCGCCGCTCTCCCGGCCCGTGTTCATCACGTGCGGCCTGTTCACGTTCATCGGGAGCTGGAACGCCTTCCTCTGGCCCCTCATCGTCACGAACACCGACAGGATGCGCACTATCCAGGTGGGGCTGTCCACGTTCATGCAGGAGCACGGCACCGTGCCCACCCTGTTGATGGCGGCGTCCACGATGGCTATAATGCCTGTAGTGATCGGATTCTTCTTCGTCCAGAGACAGTTCATCCAGGGAATCGCGCGCACGGGCCTGAAGAGCTGACGGTGCGCGCCGGGTCCCTGGCCGGGAGCGATATGATAGGATGGCCTCAAGCGCTGGTGAAGTTGCAAACGACATACGTACAGGCAGGCTTAGGCAGGTTTACCTGCTGTATGGCGAGGAGGAGTACCTCCGCGACGCATCAGCGAAGAGGATAGTTGACGCAAGCCTCGAGCCGGACACGCAGGACTTCAACCACGCCGTCTTCCGGGCGGGTGAGGCAGACATCGCGTCCGTGGCGTCCGCGATCATGTCGCCGCCGGCGTTCGCTGAAAGGCGTGTGGTGGTCTTCCGCGGGTTCGACGAGATATCCGCCGACCAGCAGAGATCCCTTGTGGGCGCGCTTCAGAGGATGCCCCGGACGAGCCGCGTGGTCCTCATCGCAACCAGCGTCGACGAGAGGAGCGGCCCATGCAAGGCCATCGCAGCGCTGGGGCGGGTGGTGCGGTACAGGCGCCTCTACGAGAACGAAGCGGCGGCCTGGCTTGCCGCGCACGCGAGGGAACTCGGCATCGACGTTCGTCCCGAGGCCCGCGAGTACCTGGTGCGGGCGCTCGGCACGGGCATCGCCGGGCTCGCGCAGGGTTTCGAGAAGGCGTGCGGTTACGCTGGGATAGCAGTGGGGGCGGGGTCGCGGGGCGGCAGCACGGGGGCGGGCACAGGCGCCGACCGGCGAAGGCAGATCACGCTCGATGACGTGAAGGCGGCGTGTACAGGCGAACCGGCCCTCGGCATCTTCGACCTGGTGGACGCCGTGGGGGAGAGGAACACCGCCAAAGCCGTTGCGACCGTCCGCAGGCTGCTCGGTTTCGGAGAGGTGCCCGTCCGCATCCTTGCCATGATCGCCCGGCAGATCCGTCTCATCCTTCAGACAAAAGCCCTGCAGGCCGAAGGCGCGACCGTGCAGAAGATCGTCGCCCTCACTCGGCTGCAGGACTTCGTGGTGCGGAAATGCCTTGTCCAGGCGAGAAACTTCGAGATCGAGGAGATCGAGGACGCATTTGCCGCCCTCGCCCAGGCCGACGTGGATCTCAAGAGTTCCGGTGCCACTGAGGGAGTAGTGCTGGAGAGGCTCATTGTGTACCTGTGTACTCACAGGTCAGGCGCGCAGCCAGGCCCTGACGGGCATGACAGCGCGTCGGCGCCGGCACAGTGCCGCGACTGCATCCGCTGACCTGGCAGCGGACGATGGTACCGAAGCCGCCGACCCTCGCTTCATTGCTTCATTGCTGGGCCCCCGGCGCACCCTGCGCCCCCGCAAGGGCAACGAGCTTCTTCGCGAGGCGAGACTTCCGTCGCGCCGCCTGGTTCCTGTGGATGACGCCCTTCTTGGCCGCCTTGTCTATGGCGCTCATAGCCTTCCGCAGGGCGGCCTCGGCCGCCGAGGCGTCACCCTTCCCGATCTGGGCATCGTACTTCTTGACAGCGGTCTTGACAGACGACCTTGTTGACGCGTTCCGCAGGGTGCGCACCCGGGCCACCCGGACTCTCTTCTCCGCCGACTTGATGTTAGGCAAAAACTTCAACCCCCTTGCAACTTGGCCGATCACGAAACCAATTCTACCATGACGCGCCTCCGACTGCAACACGCTTTCGCGCCGCGGCGCCGGGAATCGGTCATCCCCGGGATACCGGCAGGTGCTGATGGGCAGAATAGGTTGCAGACAGGGCATACGCCCTCGGCTGCACACATGCTGCCGGCACGGACGCGGAGGTCGAAGCGGTGCTGTTCGGGGCTGCGACAAGGTTCCTCGCGTGCACCGTCGTCGTGTTGAGCCTGAGTTACGTGATGCCGGGCTTCGCCGCCGCTGGCTTCTCCGGGGCGATACCCGCGGCCCTCGTCACGGCGACGTCCGGGTACCTCGCCGAGAACCTTTTCATGCACCGGCCGGGACCGCCAGTCCGGGCGCTCGTGGGGTTCATCGCGGGCGGGTCGGGTGTCTACCTTACGCAGTTCCTCGTCCCCGGTATGACCGTGCCCTTGGCCGGTGCGCTTCTCACCGGCATCGCCGTGGGGGCCGTGGACCTCCTGGTGTCGGTTCGGAGCAGGCAGTGAGCTCGTGGCTGCCAAAGCTGTCGCAAACGGAGGCTGATGACGGGTGCGCTTGTCTGGCAGGCGTAGCGTGCGTTCGAGCAGGGGCGGCAGGCTTCGCGTTCCCGGTGGAGGCGCTGAAAAGCCCGGGGGTTGGTCCCGCGACGTTCTCTGGGAAGGTTTCGGTGTACGGACGGACCTCGCGATTGAGGCGCGCGAGCTGGTGTCGCGCAGCACCGGCGCCGAGCTTCCGGGCGTCCTCTCGGAGTCTGAAAGGACCCGGTACGCAACCGTAACCCGCGTCAAGGTCCTTACCGAAGAGGCAGAGAGGTCTCTTGGGAAACTCCGGGGCAACTACATCACGATAGAGTCCCCACATCTTCGCAGCAGCAGCAAGGAAGTCCAGGGAGAACTCGCCCAGACCTTCGCCCGCGAGTTTCTACGGCTTGCCCCTCTCGCGCCCGACGCGACGGTGCTCGTAGCGGGCCTCGGCAACTGGCAGGCCACCCCCGACGCCCTCGGGCCTCGCACGGTGGAGTACCTCACCGTGACCCGGCATCTCCACGGTCTCGTCCCTGCGGAACTCCGGGGCGGAATGCGGCCGGTGTGCGCGATCGCCCCGGGAGTGCTGGGCTTGACCGGGATCGAGACGGGCGAGATAATCCGCGGGATCGTGAGCAACGTCAGGCCAGATCTTGTCGTGGTGGTGGATGCCCTCGCCTCCATGTCCACGAGCCGACTGGGGACGACCATCCAGATGGGCGATACCGGGATCAGGCCGGGGTCCGGTGTGGGCAACAAACGTCTCGGGGTCACCAGGGAGAGCCTGGGCGTGCCCGTGATCGCCGTCGGAGTGCCCACCGTGGTGGCCGCGGAGACCATCGCTCTGGACGCCATGGAGTTCATGCAGCGCCAGACGCCTGTGCCCGGCGGCGGACCGCGGCAGGGCGGGTCTGGTGCGCCGGGCGCACCAGAGAGGCGGCAGCTGCTCAGGCAGGTGCTCGCACCGTACTTCGGGACTCTCGTCGTCACCCCCAAGGAAGTTGACGACCTCGTGGAGGACCTCGCCACCGTCGTCGCCGGCGGCCTCAACGCCGCTCTCCACCCGTCGATGGACTGGGACAAGATCCTTGCCTATCTCTCGTAGTCTAAACTCCACGCTCCGCTCATATAGATGAGTTGAGCAGGCAGGGATCGCTCTGGACCGACTGGACAGGCAAGCCCTGCGGCCAGGAGGGTGGGGTTGGCTTGGGGTCTGCGTGGAGAAGCCGAAGGTGGGCCTGGCGCCGCCGAAGGCGCATGCGGGGCGGCATGTTGGCAGACCGGCGGGCGGGCGCCGTGAAGCTGTGGGGGCCTGCTTTCCTGTACTCTGCAATCTTGCTGGTCGGCTTGGGCATGAGCGTGGCCGGCTTTCTGGAGATCGGGAGCGCGTCGGCCGACGGCGGGATTCTCCCGTTATTCGGCGGATTCCTTGTCGAGGGAGAACACCGGCTGGCGGGGGTAACCGGAGCGTTCGCCAGCGCCATCGCGCCCCACGGGCTCGTGGAGAGCGCGATTCCGATGTTCGCGGGGGTACGCGGGAGCGATGCGCCTGTCCAGCAGCCACCGTCGCAGGGGCTGCGGTCCATGGTGCTTGCCCTCTCCCGGGCTGACCTCCAGGATCCGGCCACGTTTCTGACCATAGGCATACCGGGGTTTCGATCCTCCGAGCAGGCCACCCCCGCAGCCGCGAGGGAAGCGGGCGCCAATCGCGGGGCTGAAGCCCCTGTGACACCGCAGCGCGGCCAGGATGGCCTTCCCGATGAGGGGAGCACGATGGAACTCTCTCCGGCGGACCGCGTCCGCCCGCCGAAGGAACCGTTGCCGCCGGTTGTGATTCCACGTCCGCTGCCTGCCAGGCCCTCGCCGGAGGAGCACCGGGTCCCGACCAGCGGGTGGGGGGACAAACCTCTAGTGTTCATCTACCACTCGCACAGTTCTGAAGCGTACCGGCTGACCTCAGGGGCGGATCATGTCTGGGGCAGTGACGAAGGGGTCATCACAGTGGGCGATGTGCTCGCGAAAGCCCTTGAGGAGAAGTATGACATCCCTGTCGTGCATTCCCGCAAGGTCCATGACTATCCGGTCTGGAGGGAGGCGTACATCAATTCCTACAAGACCGTGTCCGAGGCCCTCCACGAACACCCCACGGTGGAGATGGTATTCGACGTGCACAGGGACGCCGGCACGGTGCGCCTTTCGGGCGCGCCCACGGTGGAGATAAGCGGCCGAAAGGCGGCGCGCGTGTTCATCGTGGTAACCACTGACCGCTTCGGGCTCCCCCACCCGAACTGGCGCGAGAACCTGGCGTTCGCGTACTATCTCAATGCGAAGATAGATGAGATGTACCCGGGGCTTTCGCGGGGCATCAACGTCCGCGACGACGCCAGGTGGAACCAGCACGTTCACAACAGGGCGGTCATCCTCGAGATCGGCTGCGAGCAGAACACGAGGCAGGAGGCGGAGGCTTCCGCGCTTTGCCTCGCGGATGTCATCGCATCCGTGCTGGGGGACATCCAGCGATGAGGTACGCGGACGCCGTCCGGGCCGCCGCCTGGCCTCTGTGCGTCGTCCTCTTCATTGCCCTCACCGCTTGCGGGTTGCATATTGCGGAACGGGCGCAGCACGACCTCGTCGGGGCGGACATGCCTGTATCGTCTGTGAACATCCAGAGGCTTGGAGAACACATCTACCGGGTTACCCTTCTCGGCGCCGCGCATCGCGTCGACCTCGGCCGCGAGGTGGCCGCCGTCCGGCGGGCCGTGATGGAGACATCGGCGGTATCCCGCAAGATGGCCCGCCGGGCGGTCGCCGCTGCAAGGTCGGCCGCCTCGACGCTGGTCTCAGCGCTGAACGAAGCGTGTTCACGGCTCCGGGCGCGGCGACCCCATGATCAGGGTGCCGGAGGAAAGTTGCCCACGTCCGAGACCCGTCCGCAGTCTTGGCAGCAGCGGAGGCCCCAATCCCAATCCCAGGCGCAGCCGCGACGGTCGTAGACGCAAGCCGCCGCGGGCCGATCCACGGTCACAGCGCCGGTACGGAGCGGGCGGAAGGCAGGACGGGGCATCCCCTGCGTCGAAAAGGGTCCTCGAAGAGTGGATACGACCTGAATGCCTCGAGGAGGTGGGAAATCGAAGTGTATTGCGTTACCCACTTTCTGGCCGGCGCCATCGTGGGAGCGTCGATGCCCGGCCCGCTCGGCGCCGCCTGCGCGGGGATCGCGAGCCACGCCGTGCTCGACGCTGTGCCCCACTCCGACTACAGCCGGGCGTGGCAGGGGGTGATTGATGTCGCCTGCGCGGGGCTCGTGGCCCTGGTCATCCTGATGGCGGGGGCCGACGTCCGCGCTCTGGCCGGCGGGGTCGGTGGGGCCGTACCCGACATCGAGGTCGCGGCCGCCTTCCTGTTCCCGGGCGCGTACAGGCCGCACGGTCGCCTTCGCCTGGTCTTTCCGAGCCATAGCGGCTTTCTGGGCCACGGACGTCTCGAACTCCCGTGGGGCGTCCTCACTCAGGTCGTCGCCATCGCCGGGCTCGCTGCGCTGTTCCTGTGGGCATCCTGAGCCCGGGCTCGGGGCGGCTTGCCGCAACCTGACAGTGCGTCGGGGTTGGCAGGCGTGGGCCGGATTGGTCCGCGCGCCACGCGGAACAGCGGAGAAAGCGCGCGGAGAAGAGCGGAGAAAACGCGCTTGACAAACGCCGAAACAGGGTGGTATGTTTATCGCGGGAAGTTTAGCACTCTGGCCGCGTGAGTGCTAACGGAGGAGGGTCCGTCATGGGCTTCCAGCCGGTGATGGACGGCAGAAAAAAGCGGATACTGGAAGCAGTCACCGACGATTACATCAGCACTGCTGAGCCGGTGGGGTCGCGCACGATCGCGCGCAGGTACAACCTGGGTGTCAGCCCCGCAACCATCAGGAACGAGATGGCGGACCTCGAGGAGTCTGGTTACCTGGAGCAGCCCCACACGTCAGCAGGTCGCATCCCGTCGGAGAAGGGTTACCGGTTCTACGTGGATTTCATCATGAAGCGGAAACCCGTCTCAGAGGAGGAGAGGGCGCGCATCAGACGCGCCCTCGCGGAAAGGCGGCGCGAGATCGACCTCATAGTCGAGGAGACCGCGAGGATACTCGCGTACCTGTCGAGGTACGCTGCGTTCGTGCTCTCCCCGATCTCCAGGGCGGGCGTGTTCCGGAGGATCGAACTCATGCCGGTCGACGGCCAGACCGTGCTGGTCGTTCTCATCATCGACCCCGGTTTCGTGCGCACGCACTTGATAGCGACGTCACGCACGCTCACGAGGGAGCAGCTCGCGTACATCGCGGAGTTTCTGAACTTGCGCCTCGCTGGTCTGTCGCTGTCTCACATAGGCTCGTCGTTGCTGCGCGAGATCAAGGAGGAACTGGACGATTACAGCACCCTCGTCGATGCCGCCATCGAGGCTATTGCACGTTTTCTCGAAAACCGCCACGAAGAGCAGATACACAGCGACGGGCAGGTCAACCTCCTCGAGCAGCCGGAGTTCCAGGATATCCTGAAAGCCCGGAGCGTGCTGGAGTTTTTCGCCGAAGACGACGCTCTGCGCAGCCTGCTCTCAGGCGCGGCTGAGGCGGGCGGCGTGACCGTGACCATCGGCCGCGAAGCGGGCCATCCCAGCATGGGCATGTGCAGCATGGTGAGCGCCCCGTATGAGGTGCGGGGCGTGCCCATGGGTGCGCTGGGCGTGGTGGGCCCGACACGCATGCATTACTCGCGTGTCGTGGCTCTGGTTGAACTGGTCGCAGAGAACCTTGGCGACGTTCTGACGAGGATCCTCGTCACCTGACAGATCCCGGCGGTTACCGGGTGCCATCGGCGTTTTCCGGCGCATGGGGTTAAGGTCAGCTTAGCCCCATCAAACTGTTTCGGGGGGGAGAGGGGTCTTCTTGAGCGAGGCGCGGAAGTCGAGTGAGACCGGGGGCAGCGAGAGATTGGCGGCACTCGTCTCCAACGCCGCCGCACTCCGGGCGGTCGCGTCTGCTGTCGAGGGGACCATCGGTCCCAAGGGGCTGGACACCATGCTTGTGGACCGCTTCGGGGACGTGGTGGTGACGAACGATGGCTGCACGATACTTGAGCGGATGGAGGCCACCCACCCGGCGGCGAGGATGCTCGTAAACGTCGCCAGGGCGCAGCAGGAGGAGATCGGCGACGGCACTACAACCGCCACCATCATGGCGAGTGCCATCGTGCAGGCGGGCCTCGACGCGGTGGCCGATGGCGTGCCCGTCCCGCGCCTCATAGAAGGAGTGAGACTCGCCGCGAGGGCCGCCCTTGACGCGCTGGAGGAATCGTCGCGGCCGCTGCGCGGACCCGATGATCCTCTGCTCCTCCGCGTGGCGCACACCGCGGGAAGGGGCCATGACGACATAGCCGTGCTCGCGGTGGAGGCGGCGAGACTCGTGGGCAAGGCGAGCCTCCTCGACCCCGCCTTCCGATTGCGGGACGCGATCGTGGCCCAGGAATGCGCGAAGAGTGAGGTCTTCATGGGCGTCATAGTGAAGCGCGGCAGGCAGAACAGGCACATGCCCGGGTGCGCGGCCCCCGCAAGGATCCTGATACTCGATGACGCCCTGGAACCCGAGAAACTCGATGCAGAAGCGCTCGCTACTGAGCTCGGAATTGAAAGACACCTTGCGCTACAGGATGAATTCGAGCGCAACTTGAGACGGCTCGTGGGGTGCGGGGTCAACGTGGTTCTCGTGGACCGCGGGACGTCGGACATCGCCGAGGATATCCTGACAGACGCAGGGGTCCTGGTGGCCACAAGGGTGTCCTGGCGGGACATCCTGCGAGTGGCCGAGCACACCGGCGCCCGTCCTGTGAAGCGCGCCTGGCTTGCCAGGCCTCCGGACGAGATCGAGAAGGTCCTTGGGGCGGCGGACAGGGTGTATGAGGACGAGAGGCTGTCAGAGATCCGCGTCGTGGGCGGGCGCGGCAAGCCCACGGCCACGATTGTGGTGGGTGCCGCGACGAGCGACGTCGTTGGGGAGCGCGAGCGCATCGCCCATGACGCCGTCTCGTCGGTCCAGGCTGCCGTGGCAGGCGGGGTCGTTCCAGGCGGCGGCGCAGCCGAGATCGCGGCCGCAAGGCGCCTTCTGGCTGTGAGACAAGAGGTGAAAGGCATGACCGCCTACGGCGTCGACTGCGTCATGGCGGCGCTTCGTCGCCCGCTGGCCCAGATCGTACAGAACGCCGGCTATAACCCGCTCGAGAAGGTCGAAGAGGTGATCGCGGCCCAGGCCGATACGGGCGACGACAGCCTCGCCGTGAACTGCGATACGGGTGAGATAACCGACATGGTCGCCCTCGGGGTCGTGGACCCCACCCCGGTGAAGGTGTACGCATTGAGGGCGGCGGCCGAGGTCGCTGAGGCGGTGCTGAGGATTGACAGGATAGTGAAAAAGAGAGAGGATAACGTGGGTGAATCGAAGGAGGCGGACACGTGAGCGAGGAGGCTTGTGGGGCTCAGGGCGGCGAACCCGCCGCCGAGCAAGCGGAAGGTACGCAGGAGGCCCCCGCGGCCCAGGTGGATCTCGAGGCCGAGCTTCGTCAGGAGACAGCGCTCAAGGAAAAGTACCTCGCGGGCTGGCAACGCGCGCAGGCTGACCTGGAGAACCTGAAGAAGCGTGTGGCGCGCGAACAGGCGGAGATGCGCACGGTCGTCGTGGAGGCGTTCGTCAAGAGCATGCTCCCGGCCCTCGACAGCCTGGAGCGGGCTACAAAGCATGCGAGGGGCAGCGGGGCGGACGATAGTATCACGCAGGGCCTGGATCTCGTGATGAACAAGTTTCTCGAGTGCCTCGAGCGGGAGGGCATCACGCCGATCTCGGCCTCGGGAGAACCGTATGACCCCATGAGGCACGAGGCCATATTGCGCGTTCCGACCGCAGAGGTGGAGGAGGGCACCGTCCTCGATGAGGTCCAGCGAGGTTACGCATCGAGGGATCGCGTCATCAGGCCCGCGCTCGTCACCGTCGCGTGCAGGCCGGCCTCGGAGTCCGAGGATGCTCCATACAGTGCCGGGGGAGACCAGGAACCCGATGGGCGCGGACAACCGGGAAACGGTGATGCCGGGGCCGATGAATAGTGAGCGAGGTAAGCGCCGGGTGACCGCTGGTCGCCGCGGCGGCGCCACGGTTCGGGGCGATGGAAGAGAAATGGCGCCTATACCGTGCAGGTGCGGTGCCCGGCGCCTCCGGGATATTGCAGAAGACGAGGGGGTAAGACGATGTCACGGGTGGTAGGAATAGACCTCGGAACCACCAACTCAGTCATCGCCGTGATGGAAGGCGGAGAGGCCAAGGTCATCCCGAACGCCGAAGGGTCACGGCTCACTCCATCAGTAGTGGCGTTCTCCAAAACGGGGGAGCGCATGGTCGGACAGGTAGCCAAGAGACAGGCAGTGGTGAACCCTGAGAGGACGGTCCTGTCCATCAAGAGGAAGATGGGGACGACCCACAGGGTGACGATAGACGACAAGGAGTACACGCCGCAGGAGATATCCGCCATGATCCTGCGCAAGCTCAAGGAGGACGCCGAGGCCTACCTGGGCGAGAAGATCGAAAAGGCCGTCATCACGGTTCCCGCATACTTCACCGACTCTCAGAGACAGGCCACCAAGGACGCCGGGAAGATCGCGGGCCTCGAGGTCCTCAGGATCATCAACGAACCTACCGCGGCCGCACTGGCGTACGGGCTCGACAAGGGTCAGGATCACACGATCCTCGTGTTCGATCTGGGCGGCGGCACCTTCGACGTCTCCATCCTGGAACTCGGAGACGGCGTGTTCGAGGTCAAGGCGACCTCCGGCAACAACCTCCTGGGCGGCGACGACTTCGATAGAAGGATCGTGGACTATGTCGCGGAGGAGTTCGCGAAGCAGCACGGCATGGACCTGCGTAAAGACAGGGTAGCCCTGCAGCGGCTGACCGAGGCGGCGGAAAAGGCCAAGGTGGAGTTGTCCGGACTTCTCACGGCCGGCATAAGCCTGCCGTTCGTCGCGGCCGACCCGAAGGGCCAGCCGTTGCATCTGGATATGACTCTCTCCAGGGCGAAGCTGGAGGAACTAACGCAGGATCTCATCGAGAAGACCCTCGGCCCCACGCGCAGGGCTCTCGCGGACGCCGGGCTCGAGCCTGGGGACATCGACAAGGTAATCCTCGTCGGCGGGCAGACGCGCATGCCTGCGGTGCAGAAGGCCATCAGGGATCTCATCGGCAAGGAACCCCACAAGGGCGTGAACCCTGACGAAGTGGTGGCGCTGGGCGCCGCCATCCAGGCCGGGGTGCTCGCGGGCGAGGTCCACGATGTGCTGCTCCTCGACGTGACGCCGCTGTCGCTCGGCATCGAGACGCTCGGCGGTGTGTTCACGAAGCTGATAGAGCGCAATACGACCATTCCCACGACCAAGAAGCAGATATTCTCAACGGCCGCCGACAACCAGACCACCGTTGAGATCAACGTGCTCCAGGGCGAGCGACCCATGGCGGCGGACAACGTCTCCCTCGGAAGGTTCCAGCTCACGGGAATACCGCCTGCGCCGCGCGGGATACCGCAGATCGAGGTGGCGTTCGATATCGACGTGAACGGCATAGTCCACGTGTCAGCGAAGGACCTCGGCACGGGCAGGGAGCAGAAGATCACCATAACGTCCTCGAGCGGAGTGGCGCGCGAGGACATCGAGCGGATGGTGAAGGAGGCGGAAGCCCACGCTGAGGAGGACAGGCGCAAGCGCGAGGAGGTCGAACTCCGTAACGAGGCCGACTCCCTGGTGTACACGGCGGAAAAGACGCTCAAGGAGCACAGGGACAAGATATCAGGCGAGCAGGCGGCCAAGGTCGAGCGGGCGCGGGACGACCTGCGCTCCGCGCTTGCGGGCAAGGACATGGCCACCATCAAGTCGCGCAAGGAGGACCTCCTCAGCGCGCTGCACGAGGTGACAACGGCCATGTACAGCCGCGCGGGGGCGGCCGAGGCGGCCGGTGCCGGCGGAGCGGGGGCCGCAGGCGGAGCCGGTGCTGCAGGTGATGCGGCGACCGGGGGAGGCGGCTTCCGGGGGAGCGCCGGTGGAACCAGACCAGGCGGACGCGACGATGTGGTCGACGCCGAGTATAAAGAGGTCAAAGACGAGTAACCCTGCATGTTGCGACGTGCGCGCCGCTCGCCCAGGGGTGTGAGAATTGGCAAAGCGCGACTACTATGAGATCCTGGGTGTGGATAAGGGCGCGAGCCAGGAGGAAATCAAGAAAGCCTTCCGGAAGCTTGCGCGCAAATACCACCCGGACATGAACAAAGAGGACCCCTCCGCCGAGGAGAAGTTCAAGGAGATAAACGAGGCATACGAGGTGCTCTCGGATGCGGAGAAGCGCCGACGCTACGACCAGTTCGGCCATGCCGCTGAAGGACCGACGGCCGGGCCCGGCGGCATGGGCGGCTGGGACTTCGGCGATCTCGGCTCGTCCTTCGACAGCATCTTCGACATGTTCTTCGGCGGAGGTCTCGGCGGCACGCGGGCGGCGAGGCCGGGCCCCGAGAGGGGCGCCGATCTGCGCTATGATCTCGAGATCTCGCTGGAAGAGGCCACTTTGGGCCTCGAGAGGGACATCGAGGTGGTGCGACTGGAGGCGTGCTCTGCCTGTAGCGGCACAGGAGCCAAGCCGGGCACGTCGCCTGTGACGTGTCCGGTGTGCGGCGGCCGTGGCCAGACGAGCCAGGTGCGTACCACAGCTTTCGGCAGGTTCACCAGCATCACCACGTGTCCGCGTTGTGGCGGAGAGGGCAGGGTGGTCGAATCGCCCTGCCAGACGTGCCAGGGCCGGGGCAGGATCCGCAAGCGCAGGAAGATTAAGGTAAAGATCCCGGCCGGGATGGACTCCGGAATGCGCCTGCGAGTCTCCGGAGAGGGCGAGGCCGGGGTGCGCGGCGGGCCGCCGGGGGACCTTTTCGTGTTCATCACCGTGAGACCGCACGAGATCTTCCAGCGTGAGGGGAACGATATAGTCTGCGATATCCCGATAAGCGTGTGGCAAGCGGCCCTCGGCGACGACATAGAGGTGCCCGCTATCGAAGGTCGGGCGTCGCTCCACATCCCGGAGGGCACCCAGACGGGCACGGCCTTCCGGCTGCGGGGCAAGGGGATTCCCGACGTGCACGGCGGCCCGCGGGGAGACCAGTACGTCAGGGTGAAAGTGGTGACGCCCACGAGGCTCAGCGAGAGGGAAAGGGAGCTTATCCAGGAGCTTGCGAAGCTGCGGGGTGCGCACAAAGCCGACGATGAGCCGAAAGGTTTCTTCAAGAAGGTCCGCGATGCGTGGGAGCGACACGCGTGAGCGGGGACGTCCCAGGTTCTTCGTCCCAGGCCGGGCCGTGGACGGGGCCGTCATCGCCATAGCCGGTCAGGATGCCCGCCACATCGTGCGCGTCCTGAGGCTCGGGCCCGGAGACGAGATCGAGGCGGTGGACGGAGCGGGGGCGGAGCGTCGGGGCCGCATCGTGAGCGCGGACGATGACGAGGTGATGGTGATGCTGACAGAGGGCAGCGTTGCGTGCCGCGAGCCCTCTGTATTCATTACTGTCCTTCAGGGACTCCCGAAAGGCGACAAGATGGACGAGATCGTGAGGAAGAACACCGAGATCGGCGTAAGCCGGTTCGTGCCTGTGGTCACCGACCGCACCGTGGCACGGCCGGACCAGCCGGGCGCAAGGCGCCGCGTTGACCGGTGGAGGCGTGTTGCCCGCGAGGCCGCAAAGCAATCCGGGCGGCAGCGGATACCCGACGTGCTCGATATCATGAGTTTTCGCGGGTCGCTCGAGCACGCAGCCTCCGATGCGGGCGCCGGCGATGCCCGCGATGGCGAGCGCCTCATCCTGCTCCCCTGGGAGCTGGAGAGATCCCGGGGCATCCGGGACGTGCTGCGCGAACGCGCCGGCGTCGGCAACGTCCTGGTCTTCATCGGGCCGGAGGGCGGCTTCTCCGCAGACGAGGTGGACGAGGCCGTGGGGCGCGGCGCGGTCACTTGCAGCCTCGGTCCGCGGATCCTCCGCACGGAGACGGCGGGGCTCGTGGTAAGCTCCATCATTCTTTACGAGGCCGGGGAGATGGGCTAGTTGCCTCAGAAGACGCCCAGATGCGCCTTCCATACCCTTGGGTGCAAGGTGAACCAGTATGACACCGGGAGCCTGATGAGGCTGTTTCGTGAGCGGGGCTACGATATAGTGGACTTCGACTCCCCGGCCGACGTGTACTGCATCAACACGTGCACTGTCACGAGCATGAGTGAGAAGAAGTCGAGGCAGGCGATTCGCCGGGCGAAGCGGAGATGCCCGTCGGCCGTCGTCGCCGTCGTGGGATGCTATGCGCAGGTCGCGCCGGAGGAGGTTGCGGCCATCCCCGGCGTCGATGTGGTGGCAGGCATCGGTGAGAGAGGGATGGTCGTGGACCTCGTCGAGAGGGCGCGGCGCGGCGAGGGACCCATCGTGGAGGTGAGCGTGCGCCGGCCCGGCGGCAGGTTCGAGGAGCTTCCGTGCACTCGGCCCGAGACGCGAACGCGCGGGTTCGTGAAGGTCCAGGAGGGGTGCGACGAGTTCTGCTCATATTGCAGGGTTCCTTACGCGCGCGGGGCGTCCAGGAGCAGGGACCCCAGGGACGTCCTTGCGGAGGTCCGCAGGTTCGTCGAGGTCGGCCACAGGGAGATCGTCCTGACCGGCATCCACCTCGGGGCGTACGGGAGGGACTTGCCCGAGGCGGCGGGGGGCGTCCGGCCGGATCTCGCGTGGCTGGTCGAGCGCGTGCACGAGACGAGGGGCCTTGGGCGCGTGCGGCTGAGTTCGGTGGAACCTCTGGATGTCAATGAACGGCTCATACGGGTGGTGTCCGACCTTCCGAAGGTCGCGAAGCACTTCCACATCCCCCTTCAGAGCGGTGACGATGAGACCCTCGAGATGATGAACAGGAAGTACCGCACGTCCGATTATGAGCGTCTCATCCACCGGATCCGTGACCAGATCCGACCCTGTGGCATCACCACTGACATCATGGTGGGCTTCCCCGGGGAGACTGAAGAGAGATTCATGCGGTCGTACGAATTTGCAAGGCGCGTGGGCTTCTCGCGGATGCACGTGTTCGCATACTCACCTCGGCCCGGCACCCGGGCCGCCCGTATGCAAGGGCAGGTAGACGCCCCCACCAGGCGCGTGCGGAGTGAGGCCATGATAAGCCTCGGCCGGGAGCTTGCGTTCGAGTTCCACCGGAGCCTGGTGGGGACGCGCGAGGAGGTGCTGGTGGAGGAGGAGGACCCGGGCGCGGGGTTCCTGCACGGCTTCGGGAGCACCTACGTGAGGGTCCGGTTCCCTGGAGACCCCGGCGCAGGCGGCGAGCTCATACCCGTGTCCGTGGTCGCCGCGGAGCCCGACGGCGTCCTCGCTGCACGAGTTTCGCATCTGGAGGCCCGGGAGGAAGGATCGGAAGGGTCGAGGGAGAAGTAATGTACTCTGCAGAGAGTTGTGGAGGAGGGGCAGCCATGGATGCAACCGGGACCGGTGGCCTTTCCCGCACCGACGCGGTGGAACGGGAGTGCCTGTTCTGCAGGATCGCAAGACGTGAGGTGCATGCCGACGTTCTGTTCGAGGACGACCGGGTGCTCGCCTTTCGAGACATCAACCCCCAGGCGCCGGTGCACGTATTGGTCATTCCGAAGCGGCACATCGGGTCCCTGGCCGATCTGACCGGGAGCGACGAGGACCTGATGGGACACACGTTCGTCGTCGCGTCGAGCCTTGCCTCTGAGCTCGGGGTCATCGACGGCTTCCGGGTGGTGGGCAACTGCGGCGAGAAGGCGGGCCAGAGCGTGTTCCATATTCATATCCACCTTCTCGGGGGGAGGCGGTTCGGGTGGCCTCCGGGGTGATATGGCATCAGGCCGGGTCCGGGCAGCGCCTGGCCAGACCCGGGCGGCCGCAGCCTGCGATCGGCCAGGTTCCAGATTGACACGTGATCGAGCGCTGGGGTATAATCGGGCGTAGGTCTTTTCGGCGAGTGCCCGACTGCACTCCGCCACCACAGGCTGGTTTCGCACAGGTCGCAGCACCGTCGGGTTGAGATCGTGGTTGCGGAGGGAGGGAGATCGGATGTCGGAGGTACGTGTCGGAAAAAACGAATCCCTCGATAGCGCGCTCCGCAGGTTCAAGCGGGAGTGCCAGAGGTCGGGAGTGTTCTCTGAGTTTCGGAAGCACGAGCATTATGAGAAACCGAGCGTGCGGCGCAAGAAGAAGTCGGAGGCTGCACGCAAGCGTAAGTTCCGCTAATACAGCCACTAGACAGTCAATGATGCCCGACTCTCGTCGGGCATCGTTTGTATGCACCCGGCGGCAGGCTGCCGGGATGGAGCGGGGGGTTGAAATGAGGCGCGTTTCCCATCGGATCGTCGTGGTTCTTCTGGCCCTGGCGGTCGCGGACGGGTTTGCGCCCGCATTTGCGGCGGACCGTGCGCGCCCGCAGCAGGCTGCGGGCGACAGAACCGTATATGTGCTCAGCATAGAGGGACCCATCGAGCCGGGCCTTGCGGCGTACCTGAAGAGAGGGATCGACGCTGCCGAGGGTGCGCGGGCCGCGGCCGTGTTGATCGAGGTCGATACCTTCGGGGGCCGTGTCGATGCTGCTACCGAGATACGCGATCTCATCTTCGGCCTCGAGGTGCCTTCCATGGCCTTCGTGAAAGGGAGGGCGTGGTCGGCCGGGGCGCTCGTCACGCTCGCCGCCGAGAAGATCGCGATGGCGCCCGGTGCGAGCATCGGCGCTGCCGAGACGATCCCCAAGGAAGAGAAAACCATCTCCGCCCTGCGCGGGGAGTTCGAGGCGACCGCCGAGACCAGGGGACGCGACCCGGAGGTTGCTGCGGCCATGGTCGATGCTGACGTGGTCGTAGAGGGTCTCATAGAGTCCGGAAAGCTCCTGACCCTCACGGCGCAGCAGGCAAAGGAGATCGGCTTCATCGATCTCGTGGCGGGAACCAGGCGGGAGGTGCTGCGGGAGTTCGGCTTCTCCGACGCGCGTCTGGTCGACGTGCGCCAGAACTGGGCTGAGAAGGTGGCGCGTTTCCTCACGGAGCCCACCGTAAGCTCCATGCTGCTGATCATCGGCTTCCTCGGTCTCCTCTTCGAGGTCACCTCGCCTGGTTGGGGGGTGCCGGGCACGGCCGGGGTGGCGGCGCTCGCGCTCTTCTTCGGCGGCAGGATGATCGCAGGCATCGCAGGATGGGAGGTCGCGGGCCTCTTCATCCTGGGCTTCATCCTGCTCATGGCGGAGGCTTTCCTCATACCCGGGTTCGGCGTCGCAGGTATAAGCGGGATCGTGGCGATATTCGCCTCGCTGGTCCTGAGCTTCACGGACGTGCGCGAGGCTGCATTCGTGATTTCATTCTCTCTCGTGGTCACCGCGTTCATCGTTGCGACGGCGTTCAAGTACCTGGGGAGGTCGCCTGCGCTCGGACGGTTCATTCTGAGAACGAGCGAGAGCGCCCGCGAGGGTTACGTCGCGACGCCCGGGCGTCAGGCGTACCTGGGCCGGGTAGGAAAAACCCTGACCGTCATGCGGCCGAGCGGCACCGTCCTCGTCGATGGCGCAAGGCTCGATGCAGTGTCGGAGGGGGACTTCATCCCGAAGGGCGCCGTCGTGGAGGTCGTGAACGTCGATGGGCCGCGCCTCGTGGTGCGCGTCCACGAGGTGGAAGAGTAGCGCCGGGTATGGGAGGCTGGAGGCTTTCGCTGCGCGCCGCGAGCGCGCCGGCCCCGGGGTGCAACGATGGCAGCCTGGAAGCCTCCGCCAGGCTCGCGTGACATGTGAACCAGCGTTTGACTGTGGCTGTTCCGGGCGGCACTGGGCTGCCAGAAAACAACCGGGAGGTAATGGAAATGGGAGCGGCTTACGCGTTTCTGGTCCTGCCTGTGCTCATCGTTGTCGGTCTACTCATCCTGCTGAACTTCGTGCCGGTGGGTCTCTGGATATCCGCGTGGGCGGCCGGGGTGCACGTGGGCATCTTCACCCTGGTAGGGATGCGCCTGCGCCGGGTTCCGCCGGGGCGGATCATCCTGCCGCTCATCAAGGCGGTGAAGGCCGGCCTTCAGGTGAGCGTGGACAAGCTGGAGGCGCACTTCCTTGCCGGAGGCAACGTCGACCGTGTCGTTGATGCGCTCATCGCGGCCCAGCGAGCGGAGATCAACCTGTCCTTCGAGCGAGGCTGCGCCATAGACCTTGCGGGCAGGAACGTCCTGGAGGCCGTCCAGATGAGCGTGAACCCCAAGGTCATCGAGACGCCCGTGGTGGCCGCGGTCGCAAAAGACGGCATCGAGCTCAAGGCCAAGGCCCGGGTGACGGTGCGGGCCAACATCGACAGGCTCGTCGGCGGAGCGGGCGAGGCCACCATCATCGCGAGGGTCGGTGAGGGCGTGGTGACAACCGTGGGCTCGGCCGAGAGCCACAAGGAGGTGCTGGAGAACCCCGACAAGATCTCCCGTACCGTGCTGAGCAAGGGCCTCGATGCGGGCACCGCCTTCGAGATCCTCTCCATCGACATAGCCGATGTGGACGTCGGAAGGAACATCGGCGCTCAGCTGCAGATGGACCAGGCTGAAGCCGACAAGAACATCGCCCAGGCAAAGGCGGCCGAGCGGAGGTTCGCGGCGCTCGCGCGCGAACAGGAGATGAAAGCGCAGGTCCAGGAGATGCGAGCGCGCGTGGTTCAGGCGGAGGCCGAGGTGCCGAGGGCCCTTGCCGACGCGCTCCGTTCAGGGAAGCTGGGCGTGCTCGACTACTACCAGTTGCAGAACGTGCTGGCCGACACGCGCATGAGGCAGTCCATAGCGGGCGTGGGCGAACCGCGGGAACCTGTGGATGCGTCGCCCGCGGAAGAAGAGAAGAAGAAGTGATGCTCTGATGGATGCCATCTTCGGGCTTCTGTTTCTGCTCTATATGGCTGCCGTGGTCATTGCGGCCGTGTCAAAGGGGCGCCAGGGGAAGGCCAGGGGTGCGGGTGCCCCCTGGCCCAGGGTCCCGCCGCTGCAGGCGCCGGGGACCGGCCTCGGTGTGCCGGAGAGCCCCGCCGTCGGCCCTGCGGCGCCCGCGGCCCAGCAGGATGTCCACGTAGAGCCGCACCGCGCGCTCGAACCCGGGCCGGAACCCGGAGCCGCCGGGGGTCCCGTCGCAGCGTATCCGGGACATCGACTGCCGGCCCAGACGGGAAGAGGGCGTGACGCACGTCGCCCGATGCCGGAGGAGTGGCTCCCGGAAGAAGGTCTCAGCCTGGAATGGGCCGAGGCCGGGGCGTGGACGGGCGAGGGACCGCGCCGCCGGCCCGCGTCTTCGCACCGCCGCGCCAGCGCGTCGCCGGAGGGTCGTGGGCGGCGGCCCGACCTGCCGCGGACACCAGACGCCGCGGAACTCATCGGTGATTTCGACCGGGCAGATCTCATGCGCGCGGTGGTCCTGGCTGAGGTGCTGGGTCCTCCCCGTGCGCTCAGACGCAGCATAAGGCTCTAAGCGCGGATGCAGGGATCACCGCCGCCGTTCCAGGGGTGCCGGTGTTGCACTCCGGGGAGCGCGCTTGCGGCGCGCCTCGTCGGAGTCGACATTCAGGGTTGGCAAATCGGAAGCGCCCCGTCGTACAAGCACCGGCGACCCGGAATCCTCTGCTGAAGCGGCACGGACCTGTGAACTCACAGTTGGCGATTGTGTTCAAGACCCGCACCCAGTGAAACGCCTGAACACAGGAAACGCGCAGGCGCCCGGCTCCGGCCGGGCGACGCTGTTTAGTGGCAGGATCTAGGAGCAACTTGCCCTGCCTGCAAGAATACACTTGAATAGTGCGATAGTGCTAGCCGGGGCGATTTCCGCGGTCGGGCGCGCCCGGACCCGCCTCGCGCCGTTGGTGCGGGCAGGCCCGGCGGATGCCGCGGATCGCCTGGCTGGAAAGGCCGGAGGCGCGGTGCACGCTGACGACAGGGACGGCATGACTGGCCGCATGGAAGAAAGGCTCGCTGACCTTTTTGAGATTCCGAAGAACGTCCTCCTCGACATGCCGAGGCTCGTCCTCGTCGGCAACGTGCAACTCGTCGTCGAGAACCACCAGGGCATTCTCGAGTACAGGCAACAGGTGGTCAGGCTGGCGACGTCCAGAGGCGAGATCGCAGTGGAAGGAAAGGGCCTCTCTATTGCCAGGATCACGAGAGCCGAGGTGACCATCGAGGGGCACATACAGCGCATCTCACTCTCAGGATGAAGCCTGCGATCGCCGGCCGGCCGGATTTGGGCGAGCCACCAGGTTTGGGGCGAGGCGGCGGCCCCGGGGGGAGGGGCGGTCCGTGGCTCTGGCGGACGTGTGGTCTTACATCAAGGGGTATGTTATAATACGGGTCAAGGGAAGATCCCTTGAGAGGTTCGTGAACACGGCCCTGGCGCGAGGGATAGAGCTCTGGGATATAACCAGGGTAGATGACTGGTCGCTCGTCGCAAGGGCTTGTCTTCGCGATCTTCCTTCTCTCGGACCGATACTGAAGGAGACGGATTGCCGGGGGCGAATCGAGGGGAAAGTGGGCGTGCCCTTCCTCGTAAGGAGGCTCGCCAGGCGAAGGGGCCTCGTCGCCGGTGCAATCCTCTTCTCTGTTGCACTGTATGTTTTCTCGTCGTTCGTGTGGTTCGTTGACGTTACGGGGTTCGAGCGAACAAAGCCCGAGGCCGTTCTCGAGCTGGCCGCAAGGCAGGGTGTGCGGCCCGGAGCGCTGAAGAGGTCTATCGACCCTGGAGAGGTCTCAAGGATCGTTCTGGCGGAGTTTCCGGACCTTGCGTGGGCAGCTGTCCACATCAGGGGCACGATGGCGACCATCGAGGTGGTGGAGAAGACCCTGCCCGAGGTGCGGCTCGGGGTAGTCGACGTGGTTGCCGCCGAGGACGCGCTCGTCACCAACATGATCGTGCTCTCGGGGGAGCCCCTCGTGAACGAGGGCGACACCGTGACAAAGGGACAGGTGCTCATAGCGGGCATGATCGTCCGCCCGGGAGACGGCGAGTCCAGGGAGGCCGAGGTAGTCAACGCCCGGGGGATAGTACTGGGAAGGGTGTGGCGCACCTACTCCGAAAGGTGCAGGCTGGTCATGGAGCATGTCACCGAGACCGGCAGGGTGGCGCGATCGCGCCGCTTCACGGTGAGCGGTCTGACCCTCGTGCTGGGCCCCAAGACGGCCCCTTTCGCCGACAGTGAGGAGGAGCACAGGTCGTACGCGCTACCCATCCGTGGCGGCTCCAGCACATCCATCGCGCTGGAGGTCACGACCTACCGTGAGGTCGTGCGCAGCGCCGAGGTCCTCGACAAGGAAGAGGTGCTGGCAAAAGCCCGTGGAAGGGCTCGTTCGGCGCTCGAGGCTCGAATTCCGCGGGGCGCCCGGGTCCTTGACGAGAGGGAAGATGTCAGGTACTCTCAAGGCGGAGTGCTTACCTTCACAATGACGGTAGAGACTTGCGAGGACATTGCGAGGGAGAGGAGGCAAGAGCGGGGAATTGAACGTCCAGACCGCTCCTGAAAAGCTGCCGCTTCGGGACGTGCACGAGGCCATGGCCCTGTTCGGAAGGCGGGACGAGACGCTTCGGCTCGTCGAGAAGGAGCTTGGAGTCATCATATCGTCTCGCGGGGATGATGTGGCCATCGATGGTGACCCGTCAAAGGTGGCACGGGCGCGCCAGGTGCTCGCGGAGCTCCTGGATCTCGTGAGGGCCGGGCACCGGCTCACATCGGGCGACATCAGGTACGCCATAGAGATGCAGAGAGAGGGCAGCGGGACAAGCCTCGTGGACGTCATGAGCGACGTCGTCCAGGTTACCACGAGGGGGAGGCGGATATGCCCCAAGACCCTGGGCCAGAAACGGTATATCGAGGCCATGAGGAGGTCAGGGATAGTCTTCGCCATCGGCCCGGCTGGCACGGGCAAGACCTATCTGGCCATGGCGATGGCCATCGCCGCGCTCAAGAACAAGGAGGTATCGCGGATCGTGCTGACTCGCCCTGTGGTCGAGGCCGGTGAGAAACTGGGCTTCCTGCCGGGCGACCTCCAGGAGAAGGTGGACCCTTACCTCAGGCCGCTCTATGACGCCATATACGACATCGTGGGCGTCGATACCTTCAGAAAACACATGGAGAGGGGCATCATCGAGATAGCGCCTCTTGCGTACATGCGCGGGCGGACTCTCGATGATTCCTTCATCATCCTGGACGAGGCGCAGAACACCACGCACGAGCAGATGAAGATGTTCCTGACCAGGATGGGGTTCGGCTCGAGGGTGGTCGTGACCGGGGACCTCACCCAGACCGACCTTCCCAGTCGGAAGTTCTCAGGCCTGGAGGAGGTCCAGCACATCCTGCGGGGCGTGGAAGGGGTCGAGTTCGTGTACCTCACCGACCGTGACGTGGTCCGCAACGAGCTCGTCCAGAAGGTCATCAGGGCGTACGACAGATACGAACATGACAAGGAAGAAGCATAGGGGGGAGATGCGTGCCTGGTCCGATGGGAAAGCCCGCCGCAAACACGCCGGCTGCGGCCGAGAGGACGGCCGGGTTGTGGTCTGATCCCGTGCTTCATCGTGCCCTGGTGGCGGTGGGCGTCACCATCGCGCTGGTCGTGATCCTCTCTGCAGTCCTCGTGCCCGGGAGAGTCGACCTCGAAGTGGGCCAGCCCAGCAGGGTTGATGTGGAGGCGTCGCGCGACATCGTCAACCGCCCGGCCACCGAGCGTCTGCGTGAGGATGCGGCGAGGGAGGCGATAAAGGAAGCCAACGCGTCGCCAGCAAACTACGACATCAGCCTTGCCGCAAGCATCAGCGCCGAGGATACCGTAGACCTCCTGTTCGACGCCATTGCGGACGAGCGGCGTAAGCTGGGCGTGGTGCAGCATGGCGTGAACGGCACGGACGGTCAGGCCGCCTGGCGGGACGCGAACATCGATGGCGCTGTGTCACGGTTCGCCGGCAGAGCTGCAAGGGATTTCGGCACGAAGCTCTCGCGGGAAACGATAGAGGCACTGATGGTTCTCTCTCCGCAGGACTTCGATGCGGCGCGAACCGGCGCCAAGGCGGTCGTGGGCAGGATCATGAGGGAGATGCGGGTCAGCAAGGAGACGCTCGACGCTGCGACGAACCGCGCCGCGGACGCCGTGCGGTCGCTCGACCTGCCAGGCGCAACCGCAAAGGCCGTCACCGAGGTCGTCACAAGTCAGATAAGCCCCAACCTGGTCCTCAACCCCGGCAAGGTGGAGAGGGCGCGCGAGGCCGCCATGCGGCAGGTCAAGCCGGTGATGATCCTCAAGGGCCAGGTCGTGCTGAGGCGGGGCGAGATCGCAACCGAGGATCACATCGCGATCTTGCAGGACCTCGGGCTTCTCGCGCCGAGATTCGACCCATTCATGATCGGCAGCATCATCGTCCTCGTCGCCGTGCTCGTCGCCGTGATAGGGATGTACCTGTACCTTCACAGGCGCGACGTGTTCTACAGCGCGAAGCTGTTGCTCCTCCTCGGCACGGTCGTCGTGATGATCGCGCTGTCAGCTGCTGTGATATGCTCCATTCCGTGGCCTGGTGCCGGCTTCCTCGTACCCGTGAGCCTGGGGACCATGCTCATAGCGGTGCTCGTGGACGCGAGGCTGTCCGCTCTCTCTGCCATGGTATTCGGCGCCCTGACGGGAGTGATCGGCGGCGGGTCGTTTTCTGTGGCTACGGTGGCCGCGGTTTCAGGTCTCGTTGGTACGTTCTGCGTAACCAGGATATCCGAGAGATCTGACCTCATGCGCGCCGGCGCCGTGGTCGGCGCCGCGGGCGCGGTGCTGATCGCGGCCATGGGCCCCGCGGGAGGCGACCCCTCGATTTCACGGTTCTGGTATCTCGGCGCCATAAACGGCGTGCTATCGACGGTCGTGACCATTGGGTTCCTGCCATTCTTCGAGAATGTGTTCCGCATAACGTCCTCCGTCAAGCTGCTGGAGCTGTCCAACCCCACACAGCCGCTACTCAGGAGGCTCCTGGTGGAAGCGCCGGGGACCTATCACCACAGCATAATCGTGGGCAACCTGGCCGAGGCGGCTGCCGAGGCCGTGGGGGCCGACTCGCTCCTCGTGCGCGTGGGATCCTACTACCACGACGTGGGCAAGATGAAACGCGCCTACTTCTTCGTGGAGAACCAGCTCATGCAGGACAACCCGCACGACAAGATAGCTCCCACCTTGAGCACGCTCGTCATAACGTCCCATGTGAAGGACGGGGTCGAGATGGGGGTTCGGCACAGGCTCCCGGAATCCATCATCGACATCATCCGGGAGCACCACGGAACGAGCCTGGTGCCGTATTTCTACCACAAGGCGACGGACGGCGGTCGCGAGGAAACCGTGGACGAAAAGGACTTCCGCTATCCCGGCCCCAAGCCGCAGACCAAGGAGTCCGCCATAGTGATGCTGGCCGACTCGGTCGAGGCGGCCGTGCGCTCGCTGGCGAAGCCGACGCCCGGCCGAATCGAGGGGCTCGTGCGGAAGATAATAAGGGAAAGGCTTGCAGACGGGCAGTTCGATGAGTGTAACCTGACGCTCAAAGACCTGGACGGGGTCGCGCGGGCCTTCGTGCGCGTGCTGACAGGGATATTCCACGCAAGAATCGAGTACCCCGACACGGGGCTCAAAGACCTCGAGGCGAAGCGGACGTAGGGTCTGCGCCGTCGGGCCGGTGCCGGTACCGGTCTAGGTAGATCGCCACGAGTCCGCGCTCCTTTTCAGCGGGCAGGCCCTCGCCAGGGTTGCCGGTGTTGCCCTCCGGGGACGGCGCGTGCGGTGAGATGCGTTCGAATTTGGCGCTTAAGGCCTGCCAAATTCTCGACGCCTCGCCCTAAGTAGATCGTCACAAGTTTGCGCTGCTTTCCAGTGCGCAAGTCCTGTCCAGGGTTGCCGGTGTTGCACTCCGGGGACGGCGCGCTCGCGGCGCGCCTCGTTCGAATTTGGCGCA
>JBLNDE010000025.1:0-3796 GCA_050261335.1 Bacillota bacterium | reverse complement strand
AGGCTGGTTCCTACGAATTCTCCGCCTTCACCGGCAAGCTCCTCGTGTCGAAGGGCCTTGCGTTCAGCGTCTTCGATGCGTGGGGCATGCACGGGGGGTTCGGTCTTGCAGACGGAGGCTTCGGCGGAGATGCGGCGTATGTTCGGGCGAGGAAGGGTGCGCACGACGAGGACATGTACTGGGCTCGCCTAGAGCTGCCGCTGGGCGCGGGTGGCGCGCTCAGCTGTGAAGTGGCGCGCACTGTCGAGTCGGTGTTGGAACCGGGGTCCAGTGCGGGCGCGGGCGCGGGCACAGGCTCGGACTCGGGCTCGAGCGCGGGCTCAGGCGCGGGCGCGGGATCGGGATCCGGATCGGGACCAGGACCAGGACCGCGACGAGGCTCAGCGGACATCGATAGCAATGCCCTGCTCCTTGCAGCGCATGCCAGGCTCGGCCCAGTCGTCGCCTACACTGAGTATAGGCTTCAGGGCGCGGGCTTCGCGCCATCACCGATGAGCCCCACGGGCCGCGGGGGCATACGCAGCTTCAGGGCCAGGTTGGGGGCGCAGATCGCTGAGGGGTTTGCGGCAACGGTCGATGTGGCGCGGGCCGCTGACAACGTGGACGGCTCGCAAGGCTACAGCACCACCGACACCAACCTGGCGGGCTCGCTTGTCTTTATGCCCCAGGCGGGACGGGTCTCCTATAGCCTGGATGTGCTTTCCGCGGCCAGGCTATCGGATGACGGGGACGGGGCGCGGCGGAGCATCGATTCATCCAAGAGGGGTGTTGCGGTCGGCGCGGAGATCGGGATCGCGACGGGCTCCGCCGGACTGCTGCACGCAAGCGGCGATTCACCTGACATCAACCGTTACCTGTCCGGGAGAATACGCTATTCGAACACCGAGACGGTCGACCGTGCGCACGGCGCGCTAACCACGGAAGAGTGCCTCGATGGCAAGGCCTCCATCGCGCTCGGGACGTGCGAAATCCAGGCGGAAGGCAAGATCGCCGACTCACGTCGCCTGCACGAGGACGTTCGCGTCAGCGGGCGGGAATTAGCCGTCTCGATGGTGAGGCCGGTGGAGATGGGCTACCGGTATCTTGCGCGGCTCAACATCGCTGGCGAAGCGGCATTCAAAGATGTCACGACGTCCAGGCTGAGCACGGGCGCGCTCAAGGACTCGCACGGCCAGGTCTCGCTGGGTCTCGAGCTTACCCTGCACCTCACCGACTCAACCCAGTTCAAGGCGGCCTACCGACGCACCAGGAACAACGGCGGGTTTGCGGGTGTAACCTGGGACGAGGACATGCTGGGATTTGAGCTCAGGCTTCGGTACGGCGACCGATCCTAGCCCAATGTCGGCGCGGGTGGTCGGCGCACGTGAGGGCGAGGGTGAGGGTAAAGGCACGGGCAAGGGGGAGGGGGAGAGGCGGAAGTGGGCGAGATGACGGGCATCGCTCTCATTGTCGCCGACGCGCACGACAGGATCGTGGTTCTCAATTCCGCGGCCGAGCAGATCATCGGGTTGAGCATGGCCCAGGCGGACGGTCGCCCGGTGGCGGAGGCGCTGCTTTCGTGGTCCCGCGGCATGGAGCCGCGTCCTGACCTCACAAAGATGGACCATGAACTGATTACGAGGCCGTGTGCGTCGGCGGGGCACGAGGGGGGGCATGAAAGCGGACGGGAAAAGTGCCGCGGAGAGTATTACGAAATGCACTCCTCCCCGCTCCGAAACTCCCGGGGAAATCACATCGGCAGGCTCATCGTCATCCGCGATGTCAGCGGCAGCAAGGGCTCGCAGGCGGGTCTATTCCGCCAACGGTGGGCCTTAGCTTCCGCCGAGGAACGCGAGCGCCTGGCGCGCGATCTTCACGACAACCTCGGCCAGGTGCTGGCGTACCTCAACGTGCAAGCGCAGGCCGCCCGTGAGCAGCTAGCAAGGGGAGAGACTGCGAAGGCCGATGAGTTTCTCCGGGGCCTCATCTCTGTTGTGCGGGCAGCCTATGCCGAGGTCCGGGAGTACATCGAGACTGCAAAGGAGAGATCTATTCCTACAGGGCGGTGAGCGTGAGGGTACGGCGGACCATGACGAGGTTGTCCCGATCATCGTGGAATTTCACGTAGCGCATCCCCGCTTGATTCTTCATGCGTTTGCTGCGTCGCTCGTGATGGTGTGGGGAACCTCGGCCTCAAGAAGCATCCGCAGGAGCGGTAGTTCTCGGTAGCCTGCCACGCGTCGGGACCTCCGCTCTGCTTCCTTGAGCCCCGCCAGTGTCCTCTCTAGCCCCCTGACCCGGGTGGAGAAAGAGGCCCAATCGGGTCTATACCGGAGTAGGGGGGTGATGAGGTTGCATCGGAACAGGTATTCGGAGGAGTCCAAGGAGCAGATCGTGCGGGAGTGTCAGCAGGTCGGCAACATAGCCGTAGTGGCTCGGCGTCACGAGATCTCGGCGAAGACAGCTGCCAACTGGGTCAGGGCAGCCAAGGCGAGAGGGTCGGCAAGCCCCCTTCCGAGGGACAGGGATGCGAGGCTCAAGGAACTTGAAAGGCGCCTTAGGACCGTAAGCACAGAGAACGACAAGCTCAAGAGGTCGGAGCCCCGTAGGTGCCTCGGCTATCCTGGTGAATCCGTATAATGTGCTCTATAAGCTCAGCATCTTGTCGTGCGCGGCCCGAGGGGCCTCTAGTACGCCACGCACAATACCCGCTGGGGGAGACACCCAGTACCCGACATAGCGTGGCTACCGCATGATCGGCCTTCTCACGCTCCACAAACCGAAACGCCTCTACCGGGTCCGGTCGGTCTCCTTGGCAAAGAAGGCTGCGGCTTTTCTTAGAATCTCACGCTCCTCACACAGAATCCTGCTCTCTCGGCGAAGCCGGGTGAGCTCCTCCCGCTCGGCAGTCGTTAGTCCTTCACGCTCACCAGCATCGATCTCAGCCCGCCTGGTCCAGTTACGGAGCGACTCCACTGATACCCCAAGATCTCTTGCGATCTGCGCCATGGGCTTCCCGCTCTCGCGTACCAGGCGAACTGCCTTTGCCCTGAACTGTGCCGGATATGGCGGCTTCGTCTGTGGCATGTGGACACCTCCCCTTGAAGATTACACCCCAAGCCCCTATGTGTCCACAAAACCGGATCAGGCCCAGACCCGACTAATCCGCCGGTTCAGGCCTGTCCACCGGACAGGCTTGCCGGGCGCACTCTACTGGCGCACTCTACTGCCTCAGTAAACCATTGATCCTACCGATGATGCGCCAAGCCAGCACGGTGATCCATCGCGAAGGTTCCTTCTTTTGTCCGAACTCCCACGCCTTCCAAGGCGTCCAGATCGACTCCGCACTGAAGCGCCCGTGCGGGTCGGCCTTCTGCTTCAGCGTGGTCGTCATATCCATCAGCCGGGCATCTGTCACGAGCCAGGGAAACTGAGAAAGAACGTCAAGAACGTGCAGCAGGTCGTACCAGACCAAGGGGGCCTTGAGTTTGCGGAAGTCCGTGCCCATGTAGAACATGTACGGATGCCGACTTCTGCCCTCACTCCAAAGACTCAGGATCGCCTCAGCCCCTACATGGCACGCCCACCCGTCCCGCAAGTCGTCGAATTGGGCGAGAGACTTGAGCATAGCAGGACCTCTGCAAACGCCCGGATCGGCAGCCACGCCACCCCCTCGCCTTCCACGTGAACCCCCTCCCCCCCCCGACGACTGACCACCCGACCCTACTCTTCGCCGCAGCCTGGCATCCTCCTTTTCCTGGTACCGCTTAGTCTCTGAACTGCTGGAACAGCGCAAGAGACTCGGTATCACACAAAA
>JBLNDE010000024.1:0-83188 GCA_050261335.1 Bacillota bacterium | reverse complement strand
TCTCCCGGGCCACCCGAGCATAGAAGTCCCTCCCCGTCGCCTGGTACGCCTCGAGATAGGCAAGGGCAAGAAGGACATTGTCGTACAGCATCTTCTCGAAGTGCGGGACCAACCACTTACGGTCGGTGCTGTAGCGATGGAAGCCGAAGCCCACCTGATCGTAGATTCCGCCGCGACGCATGGCGATAAGGGTCTTCTCCACCATGGCTAGGGCTCGGCTGTGCCCTGTCGCCCGGTGGTAGCGAAGAAAGAAGAACAGGTTGGCCGGCACGGGGAACTTGGGCGCATGCCCGAATCCGCCGTGCCGCTCGTCGAATGCGGCTTCCAGCTCCTGATAGGCCTCGTGGAAGGCGGCCTCGGAGAGTCCGGCCACCGGTAGTTCCTCCGTGGCCCGAGGCCGCGCCGCTTGGCGGATGGAGTTCGTGATGTTCTCCGCGATGTCAAGAACGCCGTCCCGGTCCTGCGTCCAGCGTCGAGCGATCTCCTTCAGGAGTTCCAGGAGGCCCGGCCGCCCGTACCGTGCTGTCCTGGGGAAATACGTGCCAACGAAGAAGGGCCTCTTGTCGGGAGCCATGATCACGGTGAGCGGCCAGCCGCCCTGACCGGTGAGGCCCATGCACACAGCCTGGTACACGTTGTCGATGTCCGGCCGTTCCTCGCGGTCCACCTTGACCGCCACGTAGTGTCGGTTCAGGACCTCCGCGACCTCGGGATCCTCGAATGACTCCCTGGCCATTACGTGGCACCAATGGCATGAGGAATAGCCCACCGAGAGGAAGACGGGCTTGTCCTCCTCCTTCGCGCGACGGAAGGCTTCGTCTCCCCACGGGTACCAATCCACCGGGTTTTCGGCATGCTGAAGGAGATAGGGGCTCTTGCTCGCTGCCAGACGGTTCACAAGGCGGCACCTCCGTTTTCTTGCGTCCGTGACTATTGTAGGCCGTGGGAGGCCGCCGCATTCCCGGAGTCGCCCGGCAGCAACGGGCAGCGACTCGAGAGGTGCAGGTCTCAAGACGCCCCGCCCCGGGGAATCATGGAAGAATACGTCCCCCGGATCAACACGCGAGCTACTGGAGAGACTCAGGCGCCGCCTGGATTAGAGTCTTCTAAGGTGGTGGCGCAAGAACGGTGAACGCAGGAAGCAAGCAAGGGGGCTCAAGTGGAAGGCGGAGGCCGGCCGGGAGTGGGGCGGAGCCTTCCCATCCCGGGTGATTGCATTGGCGCTTGTGGCTGCAAGTTACCTGTACGTGGCGATTGGCGCGAGCTGTCACTCGGGGGTTCCATGCGTGTTTGTAGAACACATCGCAGCAGAGGAACGCAAAAGTGACCGACTATACTCTGGAGTGACATTGACTGACCCATGTCCAAGAACTCCGTCGCATAGCCTTGGAATGTCCACGAAACCGGGTCAACTCCAAGTTCAAAAGGCTTCTACCTCTCGCGGGAGTACCGGACATGCGGTTCCATGACCTCCGACACACCAATGCCACGCTGCTTCTTGAGGCGGGCGTTCCGGCGACGGTGGTCAGCGAGCGGCTGGGACACTCCGGGAGCGGAATCACCCTCGACATATAGTCGCACGTTCTTCCCGCCATGCAGGAGCAGGCTGCAAGCAAGCTCGAGGAGATACTCCTCGGACGCGGTGGGAGCGGGGTGGAATAAGGAGCCGTGTAGCAGGTATTCCTATAGGGGATTTGCAGGGGATTGGCGCGGACGGAAAGCAGGCGCTTCGCCAATCTGCGAAGCCCCTGCTAAACACTGGTGCGCCACGGGGGACTCGAACCCTCGACCCGCTGATTAAGAGACCGTCGCAGGGGTGTTTCCGGCAGTCGGGCTCAGTCGTCGCGAGTTGCGCGAAGCCTTGCGGAGCTTGGGTTTTCGCCACCCGGCATCAGTTGGGAGTGGTGCCGAGAGTGCCTCATTCCGGCTGAGTTGGCACACAGATGGCACACAAAACATGTGTTCGTGAGCCTGTTCACTGCGGGGGGCTGGAGGCCCCCCGCTGCCTTTGGTTCCCTGCCGAGAGGCGTTGAGACCACCTTACAGCATCTTGACCTCCTCAGTGTGGGCGAGTCTTCTCTTGCTGTGAAAAAAGAGATCGCTTTTTTGCAGAGGTGACGTGTTGGATTTTACCTGCATGAGCCTGTGAAAAAAGAGGGGTCTTTTCTGTGGATGGGGCACGGTCGGTCCTAGCTGCGGGATTAGAGCGGGGCAGCGTCGTGTTGCCTAGGAGTAGTAGGAATCGTTAAAGAGCTTTCGCCAAGACTTTGAGTGAAGAAGTCGAATCCATCAAGGAGGCATCGCTAATGGGCAGGTTTCTGACCGTGGACGAGGTCGCAAGGGAACTTCAGGTTCGCAGGGACAGAGTTTACGAGCTCGCACGCGACGGGATTTTGCCTGTCGTGCGTCTGGGGAGAACGATCCGGATTGATCGCGAGGCCTTCGAGGAATGGGTAAGGCGCGGTGGCCAGGCCTGGCCGGGAGGATGGCGCCGTGAAGGCCGTGAAGCCTGATACTAAGGCTATAACGAAAACCCGGCAGCGCATCGGGCGACATCCGACTTGATCGGGCATGGGGGTGTTCAAATTGGCCTCCGTCGAAGAAATTCTACCCGGTGAATATGAAGTTGTCAAAGGTCCGGCCATTACTAGTACCTGTCAGGCGAAAGTAGGTAGAGACCTCACGGAAAAGTGCGCCTGTTGCGACTGAGTGTGTTCTGAGTATATCACTCCCCGGTCGGCCATGGTTTTATGGTAGCACAGAGTCTACAGCGGGCCTCCTTGCTCCGCGTCCTGCTGTTAGAGCCTAATGTCCAAGACCAGGGGGTCGGTCCGCTACCTCAAGACCCCTGACTCCTGCCACATTAGGTTTTACACAAACCGGATGTCGAAACAGCGTTGACGGAAGAGGAAGGATGAGCTAGAATTCGGTTGGAAAGATGAATACAATGCCTGTCCGTGGGGGAGCAAAAGCCGTTCGCGAAGTGTCCGCGCGGCGGCTTGAGCTGAGACGGGTTCAACCCCGAACCCCTTGAACCTGATGTGGATAATGCCACCGTAGGGAAGCGGGCGGTTAGACACCCGGCAGCTGTTACGTGACGTTGCCGACTCGTGAATCTAAGGAGCCGTGACCCTGGGGGCACGGCTCCTCTGTTGTGGATGGCAATTGCTGGCTGTCAAAGTCAAATTTGAAGGCCTGCCTTTTCGAAGGCATGCCTTGAGGAGATGTAAGGAATAGTTGGGCCTGCCGGGTGCGCGCCGCAACGAGAAGGGAGCAGCGGCCATGGCGGGCGGCGACCATAACAGGCAGCGCCGGGACCATAACGGGCAGCGCCGGATGGTGCCTTCTGCCCCACGTGGCGCCTCTTGAGTCTTGAGGAAGAAAAGGCCCAAAGTGAACGAGGTGGCTCCATATGAGGATATCAGAGTACAGAGCGCCCGATTTCAGGCGCACTGAACCGGAGACAGTTCCTGTCGCCCTCACGATCGCTGGCTCAGACAGCGGCGGAGGAGCAGGCATCGAGGCGGACCTCAAGACCTTCACCTCTCTGGGTGTGTTCGGCACGGTCGCCCTGACCGCGGTGACCGCCCAAAACACGCTGGGAGTGCCCGGGGTTTCTTTGATTGAGCCAGGCTTCGTCGTCGCCCAGTTGGATGCGATCCTGGCTGATTTCCAGGTCAGTGCCGCCAAGACAGGCATGCTGGCGAGCAGCGATATCATAGAGGCGGTATCGGACTGTATCAAGCGCCACTCCGTACCGAACCTCGTGGTGGATCCCGTGATGATCAGCAAGACCCGGGTGCCCCTCATGGAGAGGCACGCAGTGGATGCGCTGATGCGCCATTTACTTCCGCTTGCCACCGTGATCACCCCGAACATTCCCGAGGCTGAAGCCATCCTGGGCACCACCATAAAGACCAGGGATGAAGCGCGGCATGCTGCCCAGAAACTGAAGGACATGGGCCCTGAGTGGGTTGTGGTGAAGGGCGGCCATCTTAGGGAGCAGCCTGATGACTCAGTCGATATAGCGTTCAACGGTGAGGAGTTCATCGAGTTATCGGCCAAGCGATATGCCACTGTGAATACACACGGAACCGGATGCACGTACTCTTCCGCCATAACGGCCTATCTCGCCCTGGGCAAGACTGTCCCGGAAGCTCTCCGCGCTGCCAAGGACTACATTAGCTGGGCGGTGGCGAATTCGCTTTCCCTGGGACACGGATGCGGGCCTACCAATCATTTCTATTTCCGACGACGCGAGTATGCTTGAGGGGGTGCAGGACCATGAAGGCTATTACTCAGGATCTGAGAGACCACATCCCTGAGATTCTACAGAAGGTAAGAAAGGAAGTGCCCCTGGTCCACCACATAACGAACGTGGTGGTTACGAACGTAACGGCCAATGTTACTCTGGCCGTGGGCGCATCTCCCGTGATGGCGCACGCGCTCGAGGAGGTCCAGGAAATGGCGGACGCCGCGAAAGCCCTCGTGCTGAACATCGGGACCCTCACACCCGAACTCGTCGAGGCCATGATCCTGGCAGGAAAATCAGCTAGCACGCGTTCCATCCCAGTAGTCCTGGACCCAGTCGGAGCAGGTGCTACGTCGCTGCGCACGGAGAGTGCCCGGCGCATCATGTCGGAGGTCAAGATATCGATCCTGCGCGGGAACGAGGCCGAGGTCTCCGTCATTGGCGGATTCGGGGGCACGATCAGAGGCGTGGACTCTGTGAGCGGGCACCACAATAAGCGCGCGCTTGTGCGCGAGACCGCACGCAAGCTTGCATGTACAGTAGCCGTGACCGGAGCAACAGACTTCGTCAGCGATGGTGAACGCGTCGCCATCGTGGAAAACGGACATCCCATGCTTCGCCATGTGACGGGCACCGGGTGCATGGCTACGTCCGTCGTAGGCGCGTTCGCTGCAGTCGAAAGCGATATGCTGCTTGCCACGGCCGCAGCCCTTGCGTATTATGGCTACGCCGCAGAGCGCGCAGCAGCGAAAAGCGGAGGGCCGGGCACGTTCCAGGCGGCACTCTTTGACTGCCTCTTCAACATGACCCCAGAGGAACTTGCCTCAGGCTCGAGGGTGAGGCTGGAAGCGGGGTGTGAGTAATGGAAACCGGCATGAGCGGCGAAGCACGAGCATCGCGGGCCCTGCGAGCGAGGCTCCCTCAGGCCCTGCGCCTGTATGTGGTAACCGACGCAGACCTTGCGAGAGGGCGCAGCGACGAGGAAGTCGTCTCGCTGGCTATTTCCGGCGGCGCAACCGCCATCCAGTTCCGGGCGAAGGGCTGGGAGGCCAAACGCATGGTAGAGGTCGGAATGGCACTCCACAAGATCACTGCGGACAGGGGAGTCCTTTACATCGTGAACGATCGCGTGGACGTGGCGACGGCAGTTGACGCGGACGGGGTCCATCTCGGGCAGGACGACTTCCCGGTGCCGCTTGCCCGCAGACTCCTCGGCCCGGACAAGATCGTAGGACTGACCGTTCACAACGCAAGTCAAGCTGCGGAGGCGGAAGACCTGGGTGCAGATTACCTTGGCACTTCGGCGGTTTTCCCAACAGACACGAAAAGGTATGCTACCGTGGACCCGCTGGGCCTGGCTGGTCTCGAGAGAATCGTAAGAGCAACTCGCCTGCCTGTGGTAGCAATAGGCGGTATATCGAGGAGTAACGCCGCGGAAGTGATGGCCACGGGAGTCGCCGGGATTGCCGTCGTGTCAGCGGTGGTCGCAGCAGACGACATCGAAGGTGCAGCTCGAGGGCTCCGCAGCGTTGTCGATGAGGCTCTGGAAAGGCGGTCGAGCTAGAGTGGGAGCACGTATCAGTGGCGGCGAGTTCGGGCTGATCGGTCGGACCCGGCAGCGCCTGGGACGCCCCGGCGGGCAGGTAGTCATAGGCATAGGTGACGACGCCGCAGTGCTCGAACCGCCTGCCGGGAATCTCCTTGCAAGCGTCGACATGCTCGTCGAGGGGATTCACTTCGACAAAAGGATCATCACTCCGTGGCAGCTTGGCTGGAAGGCGCTCGCAGTGAACGTGAGCGACATAGCCGCGATGGGTGGAATCCCGCTCTACGCGCTCGTTTCGATAGGGCTTGACGGAGATGTGGACGATACGTACGTGGACGACATCTATGATGGCATGCTCGCGGTCGCCAGGCGCTTTGGCGTAGAGCTCGTGGGTGGAGACACTGTGAGTTCTCCTAAGGCGCTCGTCATAGACGTCGCAATCATCGGCCAGGCTGACGTGCCCGTCACTCGAGCAGGAGCTCGACCCGGCGACCTCATAGCTGTCACCGGATGTTTAGGAGCCTCCGCTGCAGGCCTTGAGTGGCTCCTTCGCAGCAGGCGGGCGGGCGGTGAAGAGCCTCAGCCGTCCTGGGCGCAAGAGCTGGTCTGGGCGCATCTGGAGCCGGTTCCGCGAGTGCGGGAGGGCGAAGCACTCTCGAGGAGCCGGGCGGTCACCGCTATGATGGACATAAGCGACGGCCTCGCAAGCGAAGTTAACCATATCGCAGAAGAGAGCGGGGTCGGGACGCTGGTTCACGCAGCAGACATACCCATCAGCAAAGCCACTTTGTCGGCGGCCCGCGCGCTCGGCCGCGATCCCCTCGATTGGGCGTTGTTCGGCGGCGAGGACTACGAGCTCGTGTTCACCTTTCCTCGCGATCGGCTGGAAACCGTATCCGGAGCGCTGGTCTCCCTGGGTAGACATCTTCACGTTGTGGGCGAGGTCGTCTCCTGTGAGGAAGGAGTCAGGCTGGTTTCGGCGAGCGGCGAAAGCAGGGTCTTGGCCCGAGCAGGATTCGACCACTTCGCAGCGGGAGCCTTGTAACAGGCAGGCCCGCCGGCGCCGGTTGCCCGGGCGTGCCGCCCGGGCAACATTGGCTATCACGTTCTTATGCTCGTTCTTTATACCGCTTCTACTCAGCCATCTGAGATGCTACAATGGAGAAGACATTGGGTATCTGGGGGAGGAGCAGCTTGCCAGACCTCACCCAATATGTCCCTCTTCTCTTGTTGTTGACGAGCGGCGGTCTTGGTTACACCTTCTTTCGCCGTCTGGCTCGAAGGGCGTTCTTCTGTGTCCTGCGACGGGAACCTCGCTCCCGTGCTTCCCGCGCTTTTCTCGCTTTTGTTAGCGTATCGTTTACCGTGGCTGCATTGGTAGGCGTCCTGCACTTCTATGTCTACTACGGCTTTGACTACCAGCCTGACATCTACCGCGCAGGAAGCCGGAACACCAACAAGGTTGCCATCACGTTCGACGATGGCCCGAGTCGCGAGTTTACCCCGGTTGTTTTGGATATCCTGAGGGAATATGAGGTACCGGCCACGTTTTTCCTGGTGGGAATCCACGTTGAGAGATACCCGGACATTGCGCAGAGGATAGTTGAAGAAGGACACGAAATCGGTAACCACACTTACCGGCACATCAACATCCCAACTGCGTCCAACAGGCTGGTCTATGAGGAAGTCATCCGGGCGACGAGGGTGATAACGACGGTCACCGGGCAGTACCCGGACTACATTCGGCCGCCGCGTGGCATGTATGATGCCAGGTTCCGGAGGCTCGCCCACGCTCTCGGCCAGAAAATCGTGCTCTGGACCGTGTCGAGCCGTGACTGGCGATACGGCACCACGCACCAGGTGATCGTGAGAAGGGTAGTCAGCGCGGCCAGAGGAGGGGACATAATCCTGTTTCACGACAGCGGGGCACTCGTCCGAAATGAAGGCGGGGACCGCTCTGCGACCGTAAAGGCACTGCCTTTGGTTATAGAAGGCCTTAGGCAGAAAGGTCTCGATATAGTCCCGCTCAGCGTCTTGTTGGAGGAGGAACGTGGCGAGGAATTTCCGCACGTGGAGGTGCCCGAATGAGCACGCGAGCCCAAGCGGGTCCACGAGGCTGGAGTGGATCAGCTACCCCACGACTAAAGCAAGGAGCTTGCCCATGCGCTCGTCGGGGTCTGTCGAGAATGGAGGCATGTGGTGACCAGACGATGGAAGTGGCAGTTGCGGACAAGCCCGATATCGGTAGAATAGCCCGAGTCTACGTTGAGGCGTTTCCGGAGAGTGTGAAGTTTTTCTTCGGTGACAGCACCCCAGAGCGGGTCGTAAAGATCGCCTCTGCCGGTTTCCACGTGCTCTGGCAGGCGGGTTGCGGCTTCATTGTGGCGAGGGAATCGGATGGTGACGTCCAGGGGTACTGCATCATCGCAGCGGACGAAGCCGAGGTCCGAGCGTCGTTTTTCAAGAATGCTGTTTGGCTCGGTTTTGTGAAGGACCTTCTCCGCGGGCGAATTCCGCTTCGACTCAACGAGGCAGCAAGGCTCGCGGCGAATGGTGCCGTGCTTCTCCTGTCTTATCTTGTAGCTCCGAGAAACTATGCCTGCAGGGCCGGCGCAAGGATCTTTTCGATTGCCGTCAGAAAAGCCGCCAGGGGACGCGGGCTCGGTCGGGAACTGCTGAAACGCGCCCTCGCCTTTGCGACTGGGAAAGGCGCGAAAGTCATAAAGCTGGAGGTGCGACCCGAGAACCAGGCAGCCGTCCACCTGTATCGGAGCGCGGGTTTCCGCGAAGTTGGGAAGGTGAAAGACCTCCAGGGCCCCTGGCTGGCCATGGAGAAGACCCTGTAGGCCCAAACCTCACTGGGCTTTTTCATGTCAGTCCATTGAGTTCTACCGAGTTTGCAGGATCAGTCTGGTTTTGATAGCCGACAATTGCCGTCCCCCATGACCGTGACTGGTGTTTGATACCTCATTTCTGTGAGGCCTTGTCGTTATTGGGCTTCAAGGCATACGAGTCCTACGTGCCACAACATTCCTTCGCGAGGTCGCTCCGTGGGCGTGGCAGCTCAGTCACCCGTAACGGAGGCCTAATTCCAAGCGCCCTGAATGCCAGGTCAGCGTGGCCTACGAGCTCCGCCCTTGCAAGGTAGCGCTTGCCGTCGAAGGTTATCTCGACCGCCTTGACCTGTTCGAGGTGATGAAGAAGGTCGTCGTCACGAGGGCACGAGCACCCGTAAAGTGGAGAAGTGGTACGGGCCTTGGACATGAGTGGGGTCAACAAGGGCGAAGTATCGAGGCTTTGCGCCGAACTCGACGGGAAAATCGAGGCCTCCTATAACCGCCCGGTTGAGGCCGAGTATCCCTATGTGTGGCTTGACGGCGATGTCAAGGTTCGTGAAGGCGACTGGGTGGTTAACATGGTTTTGGTGGGTGTCTTCCCGGATCGCCCGTCCCTCATACGCCCGGCAGGTGACATCCCGCAGGAACAGAGCTATGAATCGGCACCAACACCTCTACGGTACTTCAGCAAGGAGCCGATGGCCAAGCCCCGCTCAGTGCGTCTGGGCCAAAACCAGCACGAGGAAGGCTCGCTATTGGACGCGCACACGCTGAAACCGACGCTCAAGACGCAGGAATGCTCGTTTACGCCACCTGCTGGGACGCGATCCACCACTGGCCTGCCGGCAACCTTTCCCCCGCACATAACCTGGTGCACACCTCTGTCACCCTCCTCGCCAAGGCGCAGGTGCTGATCAAGACGGTTTCGGCACGGCTCTGACCTTTGGGAAGCGGAATCACCATGGACCCGTACGGCCACGTGCTAAACGAGATGGAGGAGGCAGCAGCGACTATGGATGAGATCTTTCCCGGGCCTTGCGACAAGCCCCAAACCAAGAAGCGCAGCTTTCGTAGCTGCGCATTCGTCGGAGCAGGGCCTTGTTTGCACCCGGTTTACACCAACTCCGGGCCACTATTCCCGGAGCCTGGGAACCATACCCCAAAATAGCTGGTGCGCCACGGGGGACTCGAACCCTCGACCCGCTGATTAAGAGTCAGCTGCTCTACCAACTGAGCTAGTGGCGCACCCAAACCTGAAACTATTCGCTCTGTCTTCACAGCCCGCGACGGCACTGCCGGGTCCTGCCCACCGCACACCCCGGGTACCTGCTGGGCCACCCTATAAGACGGCCGGGTGCCGCCCGGCCGAACCACGTTGGCAAATGGTAGCGGCGACTGGATTCGAACCAGTGACACCGCGGGTATGAACCGCGTGCTCTGACCAACTGAGCTACGCCGCCTTAACCCTTGCAAGGCGCGTGGGGCGCCGGACGCTTTCGCCTCCGCGCGTCCCACGCGAAGAAAAATGGTGGCGGGGGCTGGACTTGAACCAGCGACCTCCGGGTTATGAGCCCGACGAGCTACCAACTGCTCTACCCCGCGACGTAAGCCTTGTTACGTGCGAGACGCTGCGCCTGCAAGTGCGGCGCCCCGTCACATTCGTTATTATAGCACACAAACCCGCGCCGTCAAGTGGTAAATGCGGCCGTGCGGCCCCGGCCGTCCGCCTCGCCGCCCCGCAATCGCGACACCGCGCGCCCGCCCCACCATGCCGCCGCCACACCATGCAGTCACGTTATCGCACAGGCGCGCTACCGTGCGGCAGCGCCACCGTACGGAGTCGCTACCGCACGGAAGCACCTCCGCGCAGCCCCAGCATTGACGCGCGCTCCCAGGGACGCAGAACTGCCACCGGCCCGGGGCTGGGCTGGGCTGAGCTGAGCACCCTGAGCGCCGACGGCGGCGCGTCGTCACCCGCGTCGGCCCTCGCCACAGGACGCGGCCCATAGATAGGCCATCCGAGCAAGTGAGCGGCCCCCGCCTCGTCGCGTCGCCGGGACCTCACCCACTTCACCTGCCAGTATTGCCCCTGTCTTCAGCAGTGTGCCTGCCCCCCTTGCGCCGCACTGCGACGTCATTCAGATGATCCCGAGTTCCTTCCCGACCTTCGCAAAGGTGTCCAACGCGAACGTCAGGTCCTCCTTTGAGTGCTCGGCCGTAACGATCGTTCTCACGCGGGCCGCGCCCACCGGCACCGTCGGGAACGCTATGCCCTGCGCGAACACGCCCTCCTCGAAGAGCCTGTCGGATAGCTTCATCGCGAGCGGCCCGTCCCCCACAATCACCGGCGTGATCGGGGTCTCGCTGATACCCGTGTTGAACCCCAGCTCCTGCAGACCCTTCTTGAAGAACCTGGCATTCTCCCAGAGTCGCTCGATGAGCTCGGGTTCATTCAGCAGCATGTCGATCGCCCCGATGGCCACCGCCGTCACCGCCGGCGGATGCGAGGTGCTGAACAGAATGGGCCGACCGCGCTGAAGCAGATACTCGATGAGCGCCCGGCTCCCGGCCACGTACCCGCCCAGGCAGCCGATGGCCTTCGAGAGCGTTCCCACCTGGATGTCCACCTGACCGTGGAGCCCGAAGTGGTCAACCGTGCCTCGCCCGTTGGCGCCCAGCACGCCGCTGGCGTGCGCGTCGTCGACCATCGTGATGGCGCCGTACTCCTTGGCCACCCGCACGATGTCGGGTAGCGGGGCGATGTCGCCGTCCATGCTGAAGACGCCGTCAGTGATGACCAGCACACGCCTCGCGCCCCGGGACTCGTCGAGCAGTTTTCTCATGGCCTCCACGTCCCGGTGCGGGAACACCTTGATCTCCGCCCGGCTCAGCCGCGCGCCGTCGATTATGCTCGCGTGGTTGAGCTGGTCGCTGATGATCACGTCCTCCCGGCCGAGGAGGCACGAGACGGTGCCGGCGTTCGCCGTGAACCCTGACTGGAACACGAGGGCGGCCTCGGTCTTCTTGAACTCGGCCAGCTTGCGCTCGAGTTCCACATGAAGCTTCATCGTCCCGGCGATTGTGCGGACCGCGCCCGACCCGACGCCGAGCTCGTCGATGGCCTTCTTCGCCGCCTCACGCAGCTTCGGATGGGTGGCAAGGCCGAGGTAGTTGTTGGACGACAGGTTGACAACAGGCTTGCCGTCGAATATCGCCCTTGCCTTCTGCTCGCCTTCGAGCACCCGCGGAAGCCTGAAAAGCCCCTGGTTCTTCAACTCGTTTATCTCGTCCTGCACGAAAGCCAGCGCATCACGCATCAACGTCCGCCGCACGAATCCGTCCGGCGCCGCGCGCGCCGTGCGGACATGCGGCGCTCCCTCCCTCCATCATTGTATTTGACTCAGGATCGGGCCGTGCTTGCGGCAGGCGGCCTGTCCGCTGGCGCCACCACCCGGTGACCACTATCCATTATCCATTCCTCGGTACCCAGAGGATGGCATGCGGGCAATTCCGTCGCGTCCAGCGGCACGTCCCGCGCTTCGCTCTACGGGTAGAGCACGATCTTCCCGCAGTTCCCTGATCTTGCAAGTTCCATGGCCTGCTCGAACTCGTCCAGTGGGAACCTGTGCGTGATGACGGGGGACACGTCGAGTCCCGCCCGCAGCAGGGCGGCCACCCGGTACCACGTGGCGAACATCTCGCGCCCCGAGATGCCTTTGAGGACAGCCCCCTTGAATATCACCCCGTCCGCAAGGTCGATCTCAACCGGCCGCGACGGCAGCCCGAGAAGGCTCATCTGGCCGCCCTTGCGCAGCGCGGCGAGGCCCTGGCGGATGCCGTCGGAGTGCCCCGACATCTCGAGCACCACATCGACGCCCATCCCGTCGGTGGCCTCGGTCATGATCTTCACCGGGTCCTCGTGCCGTGAGTTGATGACGATATCGGCGCCAAGCCTCCTGGCCAGGTCCAGGCGGTAGTCGTTGACGTCTGTGACAAACACGCGCGTCGCCCCGGCCATGCGCGAGATCGGAATGGCGCAAAGGCCAATGGGACCCACGCCGATGATGGCGACGGTGTTTGCGGCTACGTCGGCCGAAAAGACAGTGTGGACGGCGTTGCCCAGAGGGTCGTGGATGGCGGCGATCTCCATCGGCACGTCGGGCGCGACCTTCCAGATGTTCTCCTCAGGGACGGCGATGTATTCGGCGAAGCAGCCGGCCCGGTCGACGCCGATGATCTGGACGTTCTGGCAGATGTGGCCTTTGCCGGTGCGGCAATGGAAGCACACTCCGCACGTGATGTGGGTCTCAGCGGAAACAAAATCCCCCGGGGCGGTGGACCTTACCTGCGGCCCGACCTCGACCACCTCTCCGCAGAACTCGTGGCCGAAAACCCTCGGGGGATGGATCCTCGACTGCGACCAGGGATCCCAGTTATGGATGTGAATGTCTGTGCCGCATATGGCGGTAGCCTTGACCTTCACCAGCACATCCCTGGGACCTACGCTCGGGATCGGCACCCTGGTCATCGCCGCCCCCGGCCCCGCAGTCGGTTTGATGATAGCCTTCATCTCTCCGGTCATTCCACCTCCGCCTCCCTCTCGCACTTCACCGCCTGGGTCAAGAAGTCGGTTCAGCCCCCACGCATTGCGGACTGGCCACGGAGCCAGCATGCTCGGGGTGCGTGTGGTCACACGCCAGACGCTTCTCCTCACATCATGTGGGCAAAGCTGGTGCCGGAGGCGGGGATCGAACCCGCATGGGCCCAGGGCCCGAGGGATTTTAAGTCCCTTGCGTCTGCCTGTTCCGCCACTCCGGCACTTGCTTGAGTTGGCATGGGTCTGCGCGATCATTATACCACGCGGCGCATCCATCAACAACGTCGCGCCGTGCGGTCTGTTGTAGCGTCGCGCCGTCGCTCAGTCGCGCGGTCGCAGTCGCAGTCGCAGTCACGGCCGTGGTCGAGGTCGAGGTCGAGGTCACCGCCGCGTCGAGTTCGCGGCCGCCACCGTGGTGCGGCCGTGTCGTCACGTCGCGCGGCTGCCGCATGACCGGACGGTGCAGTGGCTGCTCGGCAGCAGCGTCATCGAGGACCACGGATCTCCATGCAGGAGACACGTTTCGGTCCGCCTCACGCCCTTGTGTTTCTTGACCTTCGATTCTTCCCCCGGGGTTCCTGGCCTCGCCGGCGTTCAAGCCCTCGCTGTCGCTCGGGTTCGCGTCCGCGGACTCGAGCGGCGGCCGCTTTCTCCACCAAAAGCTCGCGAACCCACCTGCCGACCGGGTTAGTGCCACGCGCCAGGTAATCGGCGTAGTGCGCGTGGAGGCACTTGACGCCGGCCTGGCCTGGCTGGCCGAGAACCCCGCCTACCCCGGATTCCGCCACGACTTCGTAGTGGCCCGGACGCTCTATGGCAAGTTGCGCGGCCTCCTCCGCGGGCAGGAGCGACATCCGAAAACCGGCATACGACCTCGCAGCGTCCAGATGAGCCTTCATGGCCCGGGGGTCGGCGGCGAGCCTGTCCTGCAGCGTCCTTACGTAGCCCTGAGCCTCGAGTTCAGAGACGGCGCGGACAGCACCCGGACACGTCAGCCAGAAAACGGTAGGGAACGGCTCGACGCTCCTCTGGCACCTATCGGCCCTCGACTCGTGGCCCACTGCCTCGCGGTCGTCCGTCTCACGACCTGGCGCCTCGCTGCCCGGCGTCTCACTACTGTGCATCCCGCGGCCCGGCATCTCACGGCCCTCCGTCTCGGAGCCGTATGCCTCACGGCGCGGCGTTTCACGCTCCCGCTCCTCGCCGCGACGCGGCTCATCAATGATCGGCCTCGTCACAATCGTCTCGGGGAAGCCCAGAGGACACCGCGTCGCCACCCGGAGAAAGCCCCTCGGCTTCCTGCCTATTTGCCTCTCCACGATCTCCTCGTCTCTCATGGCTCGTCGCCCGCTCCCTCGCACCAGACATTCAGCAGGTAGAACATCCCACGCTGCAAATACCGACGCTACGTGGGCCCCTAAGTCTAGGTATGGCGCCATGAGTTTTCGCCACTTTTCTTGAGGGTGTCAGGGTTGCCGGTGCTTGCACGACGGGGCGTCGAGAATTTGGCTGGCCCGCGCGCCAAATTCGAACGAGGCGCGCCGCGAGCGCGCCGTCCCCGGAGTGCAACACCGGCAACCCCGGAGATCCCCTGCACGCTGAAAAGCAGCGCGGATTCCTGGCCATCCGCCTAGACAGGATTGCCCCTCTGACCTTTCAGAACCCTGCGCACAGCCACGAAACCCACAGCAGTGCCACCTCGGCCGGACATGCGTCACCGAAGCGCACGCGCAAGCCCAGGGGCACGAAAAAAGCCGGTTGCATACACGCCCCGGCCTCTCCCCCGCTTCTCGTTGTTCTCGTTGCTTGCGCGCTCCTTCTGTTTGTCTCCACGGGCCAGACAGAGAACTCGCTCACACCTCTGGATCCATCGTTCCCGCATCGTCTTTCACCAACTCAAGCCTCAACACGCGTCCTGCGCCTCCGTCCGGGACCGTGGCCTGCGCTCTCATTTGCCCTCAACGACCGGCACTCTTCATGCCCCTTCCGCACGCTCCGACGCGACAGCTGCAGCTCGACCTCATTCAGGCACGACTCTCGTTTCCCCTGCCCGCTGCTCGCCGCCCGCCCTGCACGCCAGAAAAGGCCTGTGTTGCGCTTATGCTCCTCCGATACGCGAGTACCTGGTGCCGCGCCCACCTCGCTTGGACTCCTGGCTCTTCTTGAGGTCAGACAGCCGCTCGTCACTGTCCTTGAGGAACCTCGAGAGCTTCTCCTCGAAGGACTGCCTCCCGGCAGGGCTCATCCTCCTGTTGCGCCCAGGCTGATAGCCTGGCTCAGCCTGTTTGATGGATAGCCCGATCCTGCCGTTTTCGACGGCCAGAATCTTGACTTTCACGACATCGTTCTCTTTCAGGTAATCCTTGATGTCTCGTACATATGTGTCAGCGACCTCTGAAATGTGAACCAGCCCGGTCTGACCCCCGGCCAGTTCGACGAAGGCCCCGAAATGCGTGATTCCGGTCACCCGGCCCTCGACGATGCTGCCTACCTCGAGCGACGGCATACCTGGTGAACTCCTCCTCGTGTGCTCCTGGGCAGCGCAAAACATCACCCAGATTTTAGTTCATTATACTTCGTCAGCCCGCCCAATGTCAATCGGGACCCGACCTACGACCTACGACCCGCGACCTGCGATCCGCCGGCCTGCCGTGTCGTCGAGACCGATCTTGCGACCTGCGCCGGATGACGTCATCCGTGCGCTGCCGCGCATCCAAGCAGATCGCCGCAAATTCGCGCTGTTTGTTCAGCGCGCAGGTCCTCGCCAGGGTTGCCGATATCGTACTCCGGGGGCGGCGCTCGCGGCGCGCCTCGTACGAATTCGGAATTCGGCGCTTCAGGGCCGGCCAAATCCCGGGCGGCGCCCCGCCCCGGCAAGCACCGCGAGCCCCGACACCGTCGGGAGAAGTGGCGCAGACTCATGACGCCACGCTCAGTCACGAATGTTCCCGGGATTCGCCCCCTGCCTCTTCGCAACGCCGGGCGAAGCATCAGGGCTGCTCGGCTCTGCCACTATGAACGGCACCTCGCCGGGCTTCACGAGGCCGAGGTCCTCGCGGGCCACCTTCTCGACGTACTCGTCACTGGACAGGTACTCCACTTGCCTGCGCAGTTCCTCGCACCTGGCCTCCCAGACGGCGATCTCCTTCTCGACCACGGATATCTGGTAGTTCACCCGCACGAGCTCAAGATAACCTCTGAGATACAGGAACGCCACCGCGAACATGAACAGGCCGAAGAGCACCCGCCGGACGGGCTTCCAGGGCGACTGGCTTGTCTTGTCACGCGTAGCCAGGGTGATCTCCCTCGCTTCTCTCGCATCCCGCTGTCTTGAAGCTGTGACGCATCCAGGTAGATCGCCACAAATCCGCGCTACTTCTCAGCGCGCAAGTCCTCGCCAGAGTTGCCGGTGTTGCGCTCCGGGGACGGCGCGTGCGGTGAGATGCGTTCGAATTCCGCGCACTGGCTGGCCAAATTCCAGGCGCCCCGCCCTGGCAAGCACCGCGAGCCTCAACACCGTCAGGAGAAGTGGCGCAGACTCATGGCGCCACATTTGGAATCCGCTGCGAAACCCGCTACTGTCCACTGTCTTGTGCATGTTCGACATCGCCCCGTCGGATCCCTTCCACTAACCCCTCCTGCGAGGACAGAATAGCCTGAGCGGGGCGCAGAATAGCCGCGACCCTGTCCTGCCCTTGCCCGCCGGCGCCACCCTGCGCCGCGTCCGGGCCGCCACCTTCCTGGCCTTCGCCGCCGCCCTGCGCAACCTGAAGGACGCCTCCCGCGCCCCGAGGCCCGCCGCCCGCCTGGCCCGACGGCACACTTCGACCACCGAGACCGCACCGCCTATCACCCGCCGCCCGAGGACCGCCCTGTACCCGGCAAACCCGGCGGCGAATCCCAGAAACATGAAGAACCGTACCTCCCCCCGGCACGTGGCGAGGAGAAACGTGAACGCCACCGTGGTGGCAAACAGCGAGAAAGAGATGTCGCCCACCGCGGTGGCAACCGGTCCGAATCCCAACACGGACCTGGCCACGCGGTACAGGTCGAAGAACACGCCGACGACGACGCCTGTCAAAATCGTTACCAGAAGGGTGAAGGCCTGTGACTCGACCGGCTCGATCACTTGAGCAGCCGCCCCAGGAAGCTTCTGGCCTTCTTGCCCATCTCCTCCGCGTACTCCAGACCGGCCAGGTAGCCCTCGATGGTGAGGTTCCCTTCGTCGAGGTTGAGCTGCTTGATGTGAAACTCCCTGCCCCGCAGCATGAGCATGCCCGCGGTCGTTTCGAGCACGACCTCCTGGTCGTCGAAGCTCTCCACGTTGTTGACGCCGTCCACGGTTATCGTCTCGCGCTCCGTGACGGTGACTCTGTGCTGCGACGATACGGCGGGCCGTCTCTTCTCGTCAATCATCCGCTCTCCCTCCCAGGTCCCCGATGTCGCCGAAAGCCTGCAGCCCGTGCCAGCGCAGGCCCGGTAGTCCCGGTGTAGACCTTTCCTGAGAAATGGTTATGCCAGTCCCCGAATAAAAAGACCTGCCCGCATCTGCGGACAGGCCGTCTCCCCGATCCTCCGCCACGCAAGGCCGCGGTTTCATTCAGGAGCAGACACGGGACCGCCATCGGGGTCACGGCCGCAACCGGGCCCAGGATCAGAACCAGAGCCATGGCCAGGGCCATGGCCTCTCGACCCTTCCCCGCTCGCTGCCGACAGGTCCGCCAGCTCGGACAGCTCCGACATCTGGCACGGCTCCGACAGCCCCTTGGCCTCCTCCCACAGGGAGTCCATCTCATCGAGTGTCATGTCCTCCACGCGGCGGTTCGCCTCGCCCGCCCGTGCCTCGATGTGTTTGAACCGCGCGATGAACTTGTCCACGGTGCGGCCGAGCGCGATCTCGGGATCCACCTTGAGGAACCTGGCCACGTTCACAAGGGCGAACAGGACATCGCCGACCTCCTCGGCCATCCTCTCCCTGTCCCCCGCCTTTCGCGCCTGCTCAAGCTCGCTCATCTCTTCCTGGACTTTCGCCAGCGCACCCGTGACATCGGGCCAGTCGAACCCCACCCTGGACGCCTTCGCCTGGACCTTCACCGCCCTCATGAGAGCAGGCATGGCCCCAGCCACGTTGTCGAGGACGGACCCGGGCTCGCCCTCCTCGCCCGCCCTCTCCCGCTGCTTTATCCGTTCCCAGTTCCGCAGGACCGTCTTACTATCCTTCGCCTCCACATCCCCGAACACGTGTGGGTGGCGCCGGATGAGTTTCTCCACGATACCCCCGATGACGTCACCCACGTCGAACCTTCCAGTCTCGCTCGCGATCTGCGAATGAAACGCCACCTGGAGAAGGAGGTCCCCGAGCTCCTCGCGAAGCTCTGCGTCGTCGCGGTCGTCTACGGCCTGGACCACCTCGTAGGCTTCCTCGACCACGTACGTTCGCAAGGACTCGTGGGTCTGCTTGCGGTCCCAGGGACACCCGCCCTCGCCCCGCAGCTTCCGCATGATCTCCACGAGCGGGGCCAGGGAATAGCGGTCTATTGCGGCCTTCGCTTCGTCTGCGTCCTTCGACTCGTCCACGGCCTTTGCCGCCTCGTTGTCTCGTTTCATCAGGATCCCCCTCCACCCTTCACCCGCTGACGCCAATCATCGCCGAGTCCTCCATAGCGGCCTGCGCCGCCACAATTGAAAGGGCGAGACGGGCCTGTGACCTCAGACTTAGTGCCTGAGGAGCCTCAGCTTCTCCAGAACCCTTATCACCCTGCCGCCCCCCGGGAAGACCTCGAGTTCATGCCGCCCGACCACGCCCGCAAGGAGCAGCACGAGCCCGTAGACGACGACTGCCGTGCCTATCGCGGCCAGCGACCCGAAGGTATTGCTCCCCGTCGCCGCGTGTACCCAGCCATACGTGGCCCTCGCTCCGAACGCCATGACCGCCACGCCCACAGCCGGCTTCACCACGCTATTCATGACATCGAGGCTCATCCCCAGCATCCGGACGAGCGCAGCCACGTTGAACAGCCCCGCCACGGCGAACGCGGCCACTGTGCCCAGAGCGGCGCCCCGGATGCCGTAGGCGGGCATGCCGGTGAGCACGAAACTCACCAGGAGCTTGGCCACAGCCCCTTTCGCGAGATTGCGCACGGGCACCCCAACGGCCCCAAGGCCCTGGAGGACGCCCGAGCTGACCTGCTGGAGCGCCAGGAACACCGTGCCAAACGCCAGCGCACGCAGCGGCACGGCCACTTCTGCCGGCCATCTCAGCATGAGCGAGAACTCTCTGGCGAATATGTACAGACCCACAGCGGACGGGAGCGCGAAAAGGAATCCGAGCCTGATGGCCTCCTGGGCGCGCACCGACAGCGTGCCCCTGTCGCCCCGGGCAAGCGCCTCCGAGATCGCCGGCACGGCGCTCGCCGCCACCGCCGCTGTCACAAGCGTCGGGAAGTACATGAGCGGCTGGGCCATTCCCGTGAGCCGGCCGAAGAGCCTCGTGGCCTCGTCGGGCGAGAACCCTGCAGCCGCGAGGCGCATTGGCACGATGGCTATGTCGAGAAACTGCATAAGAGGCATTATCGCTGCAGCCAGCACTACAGGCAACGAGAGGTCGAAGATCCGCCTGGTAAGCGCCAGCGTAGAGCTCATGTAGTCCCCCGGGTCCTGCACCCCGCCGCGCCACTCGTTCGTGACGTCATCACCCTTGACCCTCCGGGCAATGGCGACCCTGACCCGGGACCACGGTACCCTCCACGACCCGGGGACGTGCTGCAGCCTGAAATACGCCACCATCAACACGAGGAAACCCGCGGCACCCCCGAAAACCGCACCGAGGTTCGCGCCGGCCGCCGAGAACTCCACTCCGCGTGGGAGCAGGAGCCAGGCGAGGCCAATCATCGTGGTCACACGCACGATCTGCTCGCTCACCTGCGACACGGCGCTCGGCCCCATGTTCTGCAGCCCCTGGAAGTATCCCCGGAACGCCGACGTTACTGACAGGATTAGCACCGCAGGTGACACGGTCACGATGGCAAGGGCTGCGCGTGCATCGCGCGCCACGTACCTGGCTATCGAACCCGCCCCGAGGGCGAGGGCTACGGAAAAGAATGTGCCTGTGAGCAAGAGGATCGCCGTGGCAACCTTCAGGATCTTGAGCGCGCCCGCGGGGTTGTTCCGCGCACTCTGCTCCGCCACGAGCTTGGAGACCGCCACCGGGATTCCGGCGGTCGAAACCACCAGGAACACCCCGTACACCGGATAAGCCATCTGGTAAAGGCCCACACCCTCATCGCCGATGAGGGTAGGCAGTGCGATACGCGCGACCGCCCCGAGGAACCTGTTGGCAAGGCCTGCAGCGGCGAGGATCGCCGCTCCCTTCACGAGAGATCTCCTCGTCATCCACTCATGCCTCTCACGCCCGAACTCATTGGGCGCCATGTTTTGCTCCGCGTCCGGGACGCTGCCGCCATTGGCACAGGCCAGGTACGGTGCCACACAGGCCTCCGGGGCCGGCGCCGGGATCCCCGGACGCCGGGAGCACGAGCCAATTGTACTACAGGGCGCATCAGCAGGCAACACATCTGTCCCTGTGCTGTCCCTGTCCTGTCCCTGTGCTTCAGTACAGCGCCACGGGTTTGCGCCATTTCTCCTGACGGCGTAGGGGTCGTCGGTGCTTGCTATGTCAGGTGGAGTCTGATGGATGACGCCGTATCGCGATTTACGGCGGCTCAGAAGAGTGTGAGAGCACTGACGCAAGCAGGCAGCAGGCCCCATCGGCCTGCTGCCTGCGATGTATGAGCATGGCATTCGCTTTGCGCGGTGCGCCGTCCGTCGTATCCCGCCCGCCCGGTCACTGCTCCATCTGCTTGGCCAGGAACCCGGCGGCCGTCTCGGTCAGTTTGAGCTCCAGGTCGCCCATCTTGACATTGGGGTCCATCGAAGACAATATCACGGCCCCGATGGGGTCTCCCTCGGCTATGATCGGCGCGATCACCTGGCTGGAGAACTTGCAGTCTCTGGCATCCTCAATCACCGGGCACGTCTCGCAGTACTCGTGCTTCCCGGGCTCATTGATGATAACGGACTTGCGGGTCTCCATGGCCTTCTCGACGGCCGGGGATACTCGCTTGTCCATGAATTGCTTCTTCGGACCTCCGGCCACCGCGATGATGGCATCGCGGTCGGCTATGCACGCGATATGCCCCGTGGACTCATACAGCGAATCCGCGTACTCTTTCGCGAAATCCCCAAGTTCGCCGATGGGCGAGTACTTCTTGAGAATGACCTCGCCATCGCGGTCGACGAAGATCTCGAGCGGGTCGCCTTCGCGGATTCGCAGCGTCCTTCTGATCTCCTTGGGGATAACCACCCTTCCGAGATCGTCGATGCGTCTGACAATACCCGTGGCCTTCACCGTCATCCCTCCTCTCAGGCGAACCTCGTGTTCCTTCCGTTTTCACTGATAGCCTATTGCTCTAATGACATTTTTATTCAGTTTTGCCACTTACCCGTCAAGCTTCTCCAATCTCCGGCCGCCTCGGCGACCCCTTCGACCTTCGCGGTCCCCTCGGCCTTCACCGCCCCCGGCGCCGCGCTATCCGCCTGCGCCGCCGTGGTTCTCCCTTTCCAACCTCGGTCTCGCAGAGTATATGGTATCCAACTGCGCAACAATCATGCAGAGCTACCCTGCGGAGGCTGCCGGACGCCGCGCGACCCACGCCTTCGCCAGCTAAGTGTGGGTTCAGAAACCACCGCCACTTTTCCAGGGTTGCCGGTGTTGCACTCCGGGGACGGCGCGCTTGCGGCGCGCCTCGTTCGAATTTGGCGCTTGAGGCTAGCCAAATTCTCGACGCCCCGTCGTGCAAGCACCGGCAACCCGGAATCTTCTCCCAAACCGGCATGGATTTCTGAACTCACACTTAGCCGATGGAGGTTGCGCGGTCGGGTCGCCTGGACCGCACGTGCGACCCCTGCTGCGTCCGCGGCGCCTGTAGTGCCGGCGGCACTTGCGAGGCGCCTGCCCGGATGCGGCGGAGCGTGTCCTCGACGAGATGCAGGAGGTCCTCGTCGGACAGCCCCGCGCGTCTCACGCGCAACGACGGGCTCTTCCCGAAGTTCGCGTACACCCTGCCCCTGTTGGCCCTGACGGCCTCCATCACCTGGTCCGCAGAAACCCTCGCACCGGGTAGCAGTTTCACCATGACCTGGTCGCGCTCGGAAGCGACATGCGTCACCCCCATGTCCCGCGCGATGGCACGGATACGAGCGATGGTGAGGAGGTTCCGGCACGGCTCCGGCGCCGGGCCGAACCTGTCCTCGATCTCCTGCTCGATGTCGTCCAGGTCATCCAGGGTGGTAGCGGCGTTGACCTTCTTGTACAACTCGATCTTCAACCTCGGGTCGGCGACGTAATCGTCCCCGATGAAAGCGCTCACGCTGAGATCGATGAGCGGTTCCACCTTCTCCCCCTCGGACGCCGCCGTCCCGCGCAGCTCACGCACTGCCTCCTCCACGAGGCGCGAGTACATCTCGAACCCCACGGCAGCTATGTGTCCGTGCTGCTCGGCCCCAAGGAGGTTCCCGGCGCCCCTGATCTCGAGGTCGCGCATGGCGATCTTGAAGCCGGACCCGAAGTCGGTGAACTCGCGGATCGCCGACAACCTCTTCTCGGCGACCTCCGAGAGCACGCCGTCCCTACGGTACATGAAGTATGCGTATGCCACGCGATTGCTCCGCCCGACGCGTCCACGCAACTGGTACAGTTGCGCAAGCCCCAGCATATCGGCGTCGGTCACCACGAGCGTGTTCACGTTGGATATGTCGAGCCCGTTTTCGATTATGGTCGTGGCGACCAGCACGTCGTACTCGCGGTCCAGGAACTTGAGCATGACCTCCTCGAGCCTGTCCTCGGGCATCTGGCCATGCGCCACAGCTATCCTGGCCTCGGGGACCAGGCGGGTGAGGAACATCGCCGTGGACTCTATTGTCTGGATACGGTTGTGGACGTAGTACACCTGCCCGCCCCTGGCCAGTTCCCGCACGATGGCCTCGCGGATCACCACGTCGTCATGCTCCATCACGTAAGTCCGCACGGGGAACCTGTCCTCGGGAGGCGTCTCGATGGTACTCATATCGCGGACGCCTGTGAGGGCCATGTGGAGCGTCCTCGGAATTGGAGTCGCCGTTAATGTTAGAACGTCCACGGTCTTCGTTAGTTCCTTCAAGAACTCCTTGTGCGCGACGCCGAACCTCTGCTCCTCGTCCACCACCACGAGCCCGAGGTCCCGGAACTTGACGTCGGGCTGAAGCAACCTGTGGGTGCCGATGACGATATCAACGGCTCCCCGTCGCAGATCCTTCAGGATCTCGCGCTGCTCGGCCTCGGACTGGAACCTCGACAGCGCCGCGATGCGCACAGGGTAGCCGGCGAACCGGTCCTTGAAGGTGGTGTGATGCTGCTGAGCGAGAATGGTGGTGGGCACCAGCACGGCCACCTGCTTCGAGTCCATGACCGCCTTGAAGGCCGCGCGTATGGCCACCTCGGTCTTGCCGTACCCCACGTCTCCGCAGAGGAGCCGATCCATGGGCCTGGGCCTCTCCATATCCGCCTTGACCTCGGCGATGGCCTCCAGCTGGTCCGGCGTCTCCTCATACGGAAACGCGTCCTCGAACTCCTTCTGCCAGGGTGTGTCAGGACTGAAGCCATGCCCCCGGACGGACTCGCGGGCCGCGTAAAGCTGGAGAAGCCCCAGCGCCATGTCGCGAACGGACTCCTTCACCCTGGCCTTCACCCTGCTCCACTCGTTTCCACCCAGCTTGTAGAGCCTCGGAGGCGAGTCCTCGGGACCGACGTACTTCTGGAGCAGGCCGATCTGGTCGGTCGGCACGTACAGCCTGTCCTCGCCCGCATACTGGACCAGCAGATAGTCGCGTCTTGCCCCGGCCGCCTCCAGAGTCTTCACGCCCATGTATCTTCCGATGCCGTGCGCCACGTGCACCACGTAGTCGCCGGGGCGCAGGTCGGTGAACGCGGCAAGGCGCGCTCCCCCCGCCTGAGACTGAGCGAACCTGCGCTTGCGCTTCTCCACGCCGTACAGCTCGGCATCGGTGAGCACTACCAGGCGGAGCGACGGGAACTCAAAGCCATTCTCCAGGGTGCCCACGGTCACGATGACGTTGCCCGGTTTGACCTCGTCGCCAATGGACTGCACGCAGGTGGCCTCCACGCTGTTCTCGGCCATGACCTCGCGGAACCTGCGCGCCCGGTCGTCGGTGGTCACCACCACGACCACCCGATAGTTCTTCCTGCGCCAGGCCCTGATGTCCCTCAGCAGCATGTCGAACTTGCCGTGGTATGGGCTTGCAGGTTTCGCCGAGAACGACCTGACCCGCTCGCCATGAGTGAGGTCCGCGCCCCGGGCGAGCAACACGAGTTCCAGGCGCTGCCAGCGACCGAGGAGCGCCCTGGCCTCTTCAGCGGACGCGAAGAGCGAGGCCTCCTCCGCGAGCACCCTGCCGGACTCGAGCAGTGCCGCGTACGCCTCCCGCACTTCGGCCTCGAAGCCCGAGAACGCCTCCTTCAGGCGCGCAGGCTCATCCAGAACCACCACCGGATCGGCTGCGTAGTCGAGGATGGTGTCGAGCTCCTCATAGAACGCTGGGGCGTACTGCTCGTCGCCGTCAAAGCAGACTCCCTCGCGGAGCTTCTCCAGGGCCGATTCGGTGCGGTCGCGAAGCGATCTCGCCTCGACGGCGCGCCCAAGCCCCTCGAGCCGGCTGCATTGCGACGCAACCTGCGCTTCGATGCGGGCAAGGGCTGCGTTGCGAGCGCCCGGGACGGCGAGGAATTCGCGCGCGGGAGCGATGCCGGCATGCCCGGCCTCACGGCTCGACCGCTGGCTGGCGGGGTCGAACTCCCTTATCGAATCGATCTCGTCGTCGAAGAACTCGATCCTGAGCGGGGACGGGCTGTCAGGCGGGAACACGTCGAGGATGTCTCCCCTCGCCGAGAACTGCCCGCGTCTCTCCACGAGCTCGGCCCTTTCATAACCCATGACCGCAAGGCGCGCCGCAAGCTCGTCGCGGTCATGTCTCTCCCCGGCCTTCAAAGTGACCGAGAACTCGGCGAAAACCTCTGCAGGGACGAGCTTTCTCGCAAAGGCCCTGGCCGGAACGATGATTACCGCCCGTCTCCCCCTTGCAAGGCACGCCTTTACAGCAAGCCTCTGGGCGAGCACGTCTGTGTTCTCCGCAGCCTCCTCATGGGGCCAGAGCTCGAGCGCGGGGAAGGTCAGCACCTCCCCCGGGGACAGCAGCGTGGAGAGATCCTCTGAGAGTTTCTCCGCCTGCTGCGGGCCGTACGTCACCACGATGAACGGACGCGCAGGGATGCTGCGGTACAGGGCGGACACGAGGTAGGTCTTCATCGACCCTGTAAGGCCAAGCACCACCTGGGACGGCGCTCTCTTCTGGAGACCCGACGTGATGTTCGCGAACTCCGGTGACTCCCGGAGCACGGAGAGGAAGCTGTTCAAGAGACACTCCTCCTGAGCGCCCCGTCGTGCAGGCACCGGCGACCCGGAATCTTCTGCCGGACTGGCGCGGACTTGTAGAACCATACACAGCAAGCACCGGCAACCCCAACGCCATCAGAAAAGGTGTCGCAAACTTATGGCGCCATGCTTAGTGGCGCCCTGCCGAAGCACCTGACCACGAAATGCCCATGCCGAAAAGGGCTTTAGTCAAATGCCCACCGTCTAAAGCCCTGCTGACACCGGCGTTTTCGGTTCTTGCTCGCAGTTCATTATATTACCCGCGCCGAAGCCACGTCAACCGCTCGCGGCGCCTTGCGCGGCGCCTTGCCCGCGGCGCCCATCGCCCGATTCGGCGCCTGAGGCTGGCGGGATCGCGCGCGCCCAGTCGTGCGGAGGACGGTCCCCGACCTGCGGCCGGACCGGCGCGGACCTGTAGATCCGCCCCGGCGTCAGTGGCGACGGCCCGCATCCACCAGCGCAACTATGGCGACGTTCCACAGGCCGTGGGCGACGGCAGCGGCGGCCACCGTGAGAAGCGGCTGGCGCGTGAGGCCGAGGACCACCTGTGTCAGGATGCCCAACGCGGCATGACTCACGAGACCTGTCGCCCCCGCCGCAAAACCCTGGCCCGACCGCGACGCCCGCCGTCCGGACGCGTCGTACACGGCCTCCACCGCACCGAAACCGACGTGCACCAATACAACTGGCGCGGCCAGCGCAAGTGCGAACCCGGTCTTCGCGGTCTCCTCGACGCATGGACCCAGCAAGAACGCAAGGAGCGGGCCCGGCCTCACGCCGCGCGACGATGCCCTGTTGAACAGGAAGGCTGCGCCCGATGCAAGGGCGCAAGCAATGAGGGTCCTCACGCCCGCTGCAAGCAAAGCCCCTCCATCATCCCTTCAAAGGGAGGGTTCGTCAGTTCCTCCCCGTCTTCCGTCGGCTCCTGGGTCGCCGGTGATTGCGCGGGGAGTGCGACGCCGCGAGCCGCTCCCGATACGTTCCACCTCGATCTGCTGCGCGATGGCGCGGTCCACGGCGACCCGGGTGTTCCCAACCTCGAAGACGAACGCCGGGAAGGCGAGATCGACCCTGATCTCGCTCCCGGAAACGATGGCCATGGCAAGAAGCTTCTGAAGAAGCGGCGCGCTGGCGCTCGTCACGCGCACAACGCGCCCCCGCTCCCCGGCCCGGAGAGCCGCCAGCCGGCACGTGGGCATCGAGCGCTCGCCACTTATTGTGCCGCGCCGCGCCCGGAATATCCTCGTCCCGCCGCCCCCGACCGTAGTCCCGGCCGCGGCCCCAGCCACGGTTCCGAGCGTAGTCCCGTCGACGGTGCTGGTCATGGTCCCGGTCGCGGCGCGCCACCGGTCCCCGCAAGGACCAGGTTCAGCGCATAGCCCGTGATGAAGGCGGCCGCCAGGGCCACAGCGGCGATGGCCAGCGCAGACCGCCAGCCGCGTTCCTTCCACATCATGGCGAACTGCGCCACGCACGGCACGAAGAGCGTGAGAGTCACAGACGCCACCACAAGCTGTGCGTCTGTGAGCCTGCCTGCCCGCGCCAGGTCGTACAGGCCCGCGGCGCCGTAGTCCCGCCTGAAGAACCCGAAGAGGAACGCGAACGCCGCCTCGGGCGGAAGGCCCACGAGCCTCACCGGGACCTCCAGCCCTTTGAGCACCAGCTGAAACAGGCCCGTCACCCTGCCGATCCAGATGACCGCGCTCGCCCCTGCGAAGAGCGGCATGACCTCGACGAAATACCATCTCATGCGTGCCAGCGTCTTTGCCAGCACGTTCGAGAGCACCGGCATCCTGAGTGGAGGCACCTCCATGTAGAATACTGGCCTCTCGCCGGGAAGGAACCGCGATGCGCCGTATCCCGCAAGGACGAACGCCGCACCGACCACCCCGGCCCACAGGAGCAGCGCCCGCGGCCTTGTCGAGAGCATCCCCAGGATCACGCCGAGCTGGGCGGAGCACGGCACCGCGAGCGCCAGGAGCAGCGTGGCGATGGTCCGCTCCCGTCTCGTCTCGAGGGTGCGCGTCACCATGGTGGCCATGGTGCCGCAGCCGAAGCCCAGGGTCATCGGGATCACAGCCCGTCCGCTGAGCCCGATGAGCTTGAAGGCCCTGTCTGACATGAGGGCGAGCCTGGGCAGGTACCCGGTGTCTTCCAGCACGGAGAACATGAAGAAGAACATGCCCACGATCGGCAGCACGATGGCGACCGCGTATCGGAGTCCAAGCGTGACCACGCCGTACTCGCCGGCCAGGAGCTCCCTCAGGGCCGCACTGCCGATGTGCCGTGCGACGAGCGCGTTCACTGCGGGGTTTATCACCTCGGCGAACACGCGCCGCTCCAGGAAGTCCACGACGGTGCCGGCGCCGAAGACGCCCACGAACCTGTACAGTCCAAAGTAGACGACGAGAATGAGCAGTGGGATCGCGGTCGGAGGGAAGAGCGTCACGAAGTCCAGGACCCCGGCGAACCGGCCTTTTCGCCCCGGCGCGACCTGCGTCACCCGCCGGGCGATGACGTCGGCCTGTTCCTGGCGCTTCAGACCTATGACGTACGACAGGGGCCTGTCGTGGCGCCTGGCGGTCTGCTCCACGATCCGGCGGACCTTCTCGTAGCGCTCGCGGCCCTCCGTGCGTCGCACGAGAGCGTGCACGTCCCTGTCCCCGGAGAGAAGCAGGAAGGCGACGGCCCTCCGCGATATGCGGTAACGACCCTGGAGCGCGCCTTCGATCTCACGCGCCGCGCGCTCCAGAGGGTCGCCGGAGCGCTCTGAGATTCGTGCCGGTGATTCCGCCCGTAACACCCTGGACACGTGCCGCCACCCTGTCCTTGAGCGCGTCCACCCCGAGGCCCCGCGTGAGCACGGTGCCAACCACAGCCACGCCAATCTCGTGCTCGAGACCGGGGATGTCTATCCTTATCCCTATGCGCTCGGCCTCGTCCAGTATGTTCACGTCCAGGACCAGCGGAAACCCGGCCTCGATGAGCTGCAAGGTGAATGGGATCATTCGGCGAAGGTTGCGGGCATCCACCACGTGCACCACTAGGTCGATGTCTTCTGCAAGGAGAAGGCGCAGGGTCACGCGCTCCTCCTCGGTGATGGGCACGAGCGAGTACGCGCCCGGCGTATCTATGACCTCGAAGGGAATGCCGCGGACCGTGGCAAGGCCCCGGGAGACCTCGACGGTGGTCCCGGGGTAGTTGGACACCGTGGCGTATGCGCCCGTGAGGGCATTGAAGAGCACGCTCTTGCCGACATTGGGCGTACCGACGATGGCAAGCTTCCTTCGACGCACGAAAGCCCTCTCCTCCAAGCGCGGGTTCAGGAATAGGCGTCAATCTTCGGGGGTTGCCGGTGTTGCCCTCCGGGGACGGCGCGTGCGGTGAGATGCGTTCGAATTTGGCGCTTAAGGCTGGCCAAATCCTCGATGCCCCGCCCTGGCAAGCACCGGCAACCCGGCAGCTTCTCCCAGACCGGCATGGATTTGTGAACTCATACCTGGTCGCGAAGGTCGGGGCAGGGATATGTTATTCGCCGCCGGGGCCGTCTGTTCCGGGCCCTGAACCTGAGTCGGCCGGGGGCACGTCGGACGCCCCCCGCGCGGCGGCCCGGCACTGCCGGCAGTACCCGTACACCCTGAGGCTATGGTCCACGACGTCGAACCCCGTGCGCTCTGAGATGGCTTCCTCTATGTCGTCGAGAAGGTCCTCGTTGAACTCGAAGATGCCTCCACAGCTCAGGCATATGAGGTGATGGTGGTAGTGCTTCTGGAACTCGGGGTTGAACTCATACCTGCTTCCTTCCTCCCCGAACTGCAGCTTGTGGATGATGCCGAGGTTCTCGAAGATCTCGAGCGCCCGGTACACGGTAGCAAGGCCGATGTCCGGGCACGCATCCTTCGTGCGACGGTATATCTCGTCGGCAGAGAGATGGAGGTCCGCATGTTTCACCAGGACCCGCAGGATGGCCTCCCGCTGCGGGGTCAGGCGCAAGTCCTTCTCCGCCAGAAGCTCCTTGATGTCAGAAAGCTGCCTGGGCACCACGCCACCTCCTGTTTCAGGGACCCAGGTATGGGTTAAAGAATCGCTGCCACCTTTCAGCCAGGTCTTGAGCACCCCTCATGCGATCGCCGGCGGCCCGGGACACTCCGCAGATCAGCACGGCTCTTCGATCCCGCATTCAGAGGCATGCGGGCTGACAGCCTGTGAGCCTACGCCTACGGGCCCTCGGAGCGTACAAGCTCCTCCACGAACTTCGGCAGCACGAACGCAGCCCTGTGAACCTCCGGCGTGTAATAGCGAGTGTTCAGCCTCACGGTGCGCGCGTCCCGCACGGGATCTGCCTTCTTCGACGCGAGCACGAAGCTCCACAGCGCCCCTGGGTAGGTGGGCACCACCGCAAGGTACAGCCGTACCACAGGGAAGATCCGCCGCAGGTCGCGCACCACGCGCCCTATCAGCTCTCCGTGAAAGAATGGCGACTCCATCTGAGCGCAGAACACCCCATCGCCGGTGAGGGACTGGTGCGAGGCGCGGTAAAAGCCCCCGGAGAACAGCACGGCCCCGGGACCGACAGGGTCGGTGGAGTCACAGAGGATGACATCATACTCGCCGGAGCGGCCGCTGACATGCTCGGCGCCGTCGCCCACCATAACGTGGCACCTGGGGTCGTCCAGGGAACGGGAGAGGTCCGGCAGGTGCTGCCGACTCGCCTCGATGACCCCCCGGTCTATCTCGGCCAGGACTGCCGCCTCCACCGAATCATGCTTGAGGACCTCGCGGACGGTGCCGCCGTCGCCGCCGCCTATCACAAGGACTCTCCGCGGGCACGGATGGGTGCACAGGGGCACGTGAGCGATCATCTCGTGATAGACGAACTCGTCCAGGTCGGTGGTCATGACGCAGCCGTCGAGGACGAGCACCTTGCCGTTGTCCCTGGTCTCGAGCACGGCAAGATCCTGGTATCCGGTCCTCTCGCGGTGGACGGTTCGGACGACCTGGAAGGACAGCGCGACGCCCGGGGTCTGTCTCTCGGTGAACCAGAGTTCCAACTCTCCGCCTCCATTTCGATCCGGGGTTTCCTGCGCCGCTATTATATTCCGGGCCATTGGGCGTGTCAACGACGAGGACGGAGCGGGACGGGACGGGACGGAGCAACGGGGCGGGGGGATTACGAGACTACGGGACGATGGGACCACGAGAGGTGCACGAGGGCCCGGAACCGCTCCGTGCCAGGGTGACGGGCGCCGGAGAGACGCACAACCGGGCGCAGGACGCGCCCGGCTACCGCGGGACCTCGTGTGCCGTGTGCGCTGCGTCAGCCGCCGAGAGGAAGACGGGATCACCGCGTATAGCCCGCTGGCTTGGGCCTGAACGTCTTGCACATGGTGTGCTCGGACGTCCTTGCGCTCAGGCCGCGGCCGCGAGCCTCGCCGCGTTCACCGATTCGGCCGACCTCCATGTCGGTGCCTCTCGCCGCGCCCCGCTGGGCCGGGTTCCGATTCACCTCGATAGCGTCAGCCTCGCAAACGTTGCCCGAACCCCAGTAAGCGCACTCACTCACCGTGCACTTCACCCCTGTTATCCTGCCCATCCTCATCACCTCCACCAAAAGGGTGCCACGGAGGCAGGATTTTATGCCTGCGCCGGCCGTCGCGTCGTCCGGGCGGGCGGGGGATGGCCCCGCGAGTGCGACGGGCGACGGTCGCTGCTTGCGGGCTGTCAGCGCCGGCGCTGCGGGGCACTGGAAGCCGCCGCGATGAGTCGAACGAATCCGGCGCGCCGCGCTCCACACTGAATACGCTCCGAACCGCAGCCAATACTAACTGCGGGTTTCGAGAGCGCTGCCGTTTGTCTGAAGACTGCCGGCCAGGCGGACCGAGAGCGCCCGGCCCCGGCGAACACCGGCAACCCCAGCGCCGTCACTCGTAAACCCGCCCTCGAGGGGTGGAGCTGTAACCGACGCTGCCATTACCCGGACAGGAGGCACCATGCGCCATGGCCGAGTACATCCTGGAGATCGACAAGAAGGGCCGGATCGCCCTGCCTCAGGACCTGCTCGCCCAGCACAAGCTGGCGGCAGGGGACAGGCTGGTCGTACGATCGCGGCACGGGAGGATCGAGGCTCAGAAGCTGGCGATGAGCCACTTCGAGCAGGCACAGGTATCCCGAAGGCCGGTGGAGAGGCGTATCCTTCAATAGCCGGCGGCGTCGCCGGGATGCTCCGGGCCGTCGGAATCCGGCCCGGCGGTCGCATTCGAATGAGGCCCGTCCGTCTCCGCCCCGCCATAGTGCTCGGGGTGAAGCAGCTTGACCAGGGCGCAAGTTATCGTGTACTCCCACGACTTCTCCCGCGGAAGCAAACCGCACGTGAAGTACCCAATGGCTCCCAGCTTCTGCTTGGAGTTGCGCACCCCTGTCAGGTCATCCATGACTGGCCCGAGTTCGCGCCCGGCGGCCACCTCGCGCGCAACGGCCGGAGGCAGGGGCATCGAAGCGCCGTGAGCGACTGACAGGGTTCCGTCGCGGGCGGCGATGGCACACCACCCGATGAGATGGGCCTCGCGCCCGCCACACTCACCCCTGCCGCCGCCCTTGCCATCGCCCTCGCCCTCGAACGCGACGCCGCCTTCGAGACCCACGGCCACGTCGGCGTCGGTGGTCGACAGCACGTGCTCTGCCCGTGCCACGGCGCACCTGCGGGTCTCGTCATCACCCAGCGGCTGGTCGGGCAGGCCGAGATCGACGTCCATTCCTTCAACCGTGATGTCCCCGCCGCGAAAGGCCCGGGCGAACACGCTTCGTACCGCCCGCACCTTCACGGGGTTCGTTGAGCCGACCATCACCTTCACCTGGCTCTTCCCCTCCGCATACTCATCGCGTACCATCCCATCTCGTGTTGTGACGTCCCGTCCTGTCTTGCCCTATTTCATCCGGCGCGGGTCGCGCGGGTCGATCACCAAGTATGGCGCCATAGGTTTGCGCCACTTCTCCTGGGGGTGCCGGGGCTCGCGGTGCTTGCCAGGGCGGGGCGCCTGGGATTTGGCTAGGCCGCGCGCCAGATTCGAACGCATCTCACCGCACGCGCCGTCCCCGGAGTGCAACACCGGCAGCCCTGGACAGGTTTTCCCGCGGCTGCCGGGTCATTTCCGCATCCTCGCTTACCCGGCTTACCCGGCGGCACCCGCCAACGTCTCTTGCGGCCCGGCTGCAAAGCCCTGGGACGATCTTCCCCAGGACCACGCGCCGCCCGGCGCCGGTCGCCGCCGGCACGTTGGCAGGACGCCCCGCCACGGCCTCGCTCGCGAGGATCGCGAAGGCGATGGCCTCCTTGGCATCGCTGGAGATGCCGAAGTCCTCGTGGGTGAGGACTGTGACGCCTGGAAGGCTCTCGCGCAGCATCGCAAGGAGCGTCGGGTTATACGCCCCGCCCCCGCCCACCACGACCTCGTCGACATGCCCCCCACACATCGGGACGACCCATCTCCCGTAGCTTTCCGCGATGGACCTGGCCGTGAGCGCCGTCGCCGTGGCGACCACGTCCTCACAGGGCACGCCGAGGGTCGACGCTCTCGCCATCATCTCTTGCACATACTGGAGGCCGAACTCCTCGCGCCCGGTGGTCTTCGGCGGCTCCTTTGCGAAGAACGGGTGGGAAAGCGCCCAGGTGAGAAGGTCGTCACTCACCCTGCCCGCCGCCGCCAGCCGGCCGTCCTCGTCGAAAGCGCTCCGCCCGCACGTGGCGACGGACACGACCCCGTCGATGACCATGTTCCCGGGGCCTGTATCGAACGCGAACACGTCGGCCAGGGTGCATCCTGCCGGAAGCGCAGTGAGGTTGGCGATGCCGCCGATGTTCTGAATGATCCTGGTGCGGCGCGCGTCCCGAAACAGGATATAGTCCGCGTACGGCACGAGCGGCGCCCCCTGGCCCCCGGCGGCCACGTCGCGCACGCGGAAGTCCGCGACAGTGGTGACGCCGGTGCGCTCGGCGATGACCGAGGGCTCACCTATCTGCAGGGTGGAGGCGGTCCGCACGCCGCAGCACGTCTCAGGCTCGGGAACATGGTACACGGTCTGGCCGTGAGAGCCGATGAGATCCACCTCTTCGGGACCAATGCCCGCCGCGCGGATGACCTCGAGGGCTGCGGCGGCGAAAACCTCCCCGAGCACGAAGTTCATGCGGCAGACCTCGTCGACGCTGGACGTCTCGGGCCGCATGAGGGCGAGCAGACGTGCGCGGAGGTCCGGAGGATAGGATATCCTTCTGAACACGACGTTGCCGAGGCTGATAGGCGGCGGTTCCCAGGCATCCGGCGCGTTTTCCGCGGCCTCGGGCCTTTCAACGGCTGCGATGGACCCGCCCCCTTCTATTCCGCCTATTCCGCGAATCTCTACGAGCGCCGCATCCACGCCATCGGCCGACGTGCCGGACATCAGGCCCACGACCCTCAGCACAGCAGGCTCACCACCGCGTTGTGGAATCTCGGCCGCAGCCTAATATGAGATTCGTTGTCGCGGCCGAAGTGCACCCTGTTCGTGAGGAGGACGGCGAAGATATCGAGTTCGGGGTCGATCCAGATGGACGTCCCGGTGAACCCCGTGTGTCCGAAGGCCCTGGGCGACATGAGATCGCCCGCGGACGAGACCACCCCCTCGCCCCGGACGGCCCAGCCCAGGCCCCTGCTCTCACCGAGGCGGGCCCCGGTGTGGTCGCGCGTCATGGCCTGCACCGTCGCAGGCGACAGCACGCGCACCCCGCCAAGGGAGCCCTCCCCGAGGAGCATCTGGCAGAACACGGCGAGGTCGCTCGCGTTGGAAAAGAGCCCCGCGTTGCCACTCACCCCTCCCATGGCGAAGGCGTTCTCGTCGTGAACCTCCCCGACGAGGACCCGGCCTCGCCACTTGCAGTTCTCCGTGGCCGCGGCCCGGCCCCTTGCGGCTTCGGGCGGGTTGAAACACGTATCGGCCATCCCGAGCGGGGCGAACACCTCGTCCGCCAGGAGCGCGTCCATGGGGCGCCCCGCGACCCGGCCCACCACCTCGCCGAGGATGATGAAGCCCAGGCAGCTGTACACCACCTTGCTCCCGGGCTCGTGTTCCAGGGGCATCTTCGAGATCTCCGCGACCATGTCCTGGGGGGAAGACGCGCGCAGGTAGAGGTCAGCCCAGGCAGGAAGCCCCGACGTGTGCGTGAGGAGGTGGCGGATGGTGACGTCCTTCTTGCCCGACTCCGCAAACCCGGGGATGAACTCCCTCACCGGGTCGTCCAGCCTCATCATTCCCCTCTCGATGAGCAGCATGGTCGCGGTCGCCGTGGCCACGCACTTGGTGACCGAGGCGAGGTCGAACAGGGTATCTGGCCGCATGGGCCTCTTTTCCGGGTGGACCATGGCGAACCCGCAGGCACCCCACCCCACAACGCCGCTTCCGGTCCCGAAGGCCCACGCCGCCCCGGGGATCTCTCTCGAGGCGCACGCCTCTTCGAGCAGGTCTTCCACACGCCGCTCCTCAATCATGTCGCAATCACCCACTTTGCCAGTGCTGCCTTATCTCGTACGGAGCTCCTGATGGTACCGTGTGGGTCCATCACTTGAGCTGATGGGTGACACACGTCACGGGTCCCTCCTCGTAGTCGTCCATGCCGGCCTGCGGCCGCCGCCATCGCAGGATGAAAATGGCAACCGCCGGCTGTTCCCGGGGTAGTACCAGGCGACGATTCGTTGATCCCCCGCGCCCTGTCATGCTTCCACGACGGCATCGTTCGGGCGCCGGCCACCCAGGGACCCGCGGACTTGCTTGCGGGGAATCGGAATGGACGGCCCTGGGCTCAGCGCCTGACAAGGTCCACGTAGAACTTATACCTGTCGCCGCGGTACACGGCCTTCGCAAACTCCACCGGCTCGCCCGATGTCGTGAAGGTGACCCGCTCGATGACGAGCAGGGGGCTGCCCTGCTCGACCCCGAGAAGGCTGGCCTCGTATTCGTTGGCGAGAACGGGCTCGATGGTCTGGCGGGCCGTGGCAAGTCTGATCCCGAACCTGGTTTCGAGCAGCACATAAAGCGACTGCGCGTTGAGATCCTCGTTCGCCAGGGACGGCGCGACCTCGTGCGGAACATGCGAGGTCTCGAGCGCCATGGGCTCGCCGTTGGCGAGGCGCAGGCGCTCGATGCGGATGACGCGCCTATCGACGCCCAGCTTGAGGACGCTCGCCATCTTCTTCGTCGCTTGAATGCATCGCACGTCGAGGACACGGGCGCCCGGGACCAGGCCGCGGCGGGTCATGTCCTCGGTGAAGCTGGTGAGGTTCACCATGCCCTGCTCTATCTTGGGCTCGGCGACGAACGTGCCTTTACCTTGCTTGCGATAGAGAAGGCCCATGCGCACGAGCTCGGTGATGCCCTGCCTCACCGTCATCCGGCTGATGCCGTATTCCTCCGCGATCTCGCGCTCAGAAGGCAGGCGGTCGCCCGGCTTGAGCTCCTCGTTCTCGATCTTGTCCTGGATCATGCGTTTGAGTTGGTGGTAAAGGGGGATCATACCTCTCTCGTCATGCCTCGTCATGGCGCCCATTCACGTCATCACTCCCGGCTCGTCATGCTGCGCCGCCCACATTGCGCTGCATCCTTACGTCCTGCATCCTGCGTCACGCGCCCTGCCGCCTCTAAGTATGAGGTCATTAGTTTTCTCTGGTTTTCCGAGGCCTTGGGTTGCCGGTGATTGCACGAGGGGTGTCAAAATCTGGCCACTGGCCAGACGGGCCGGATTTTGTCAAGGCGCCCCGCTTGGGGCGCCGTCCCCGAGTGCAACACCGGCAACCCTGCTCGGCGCGTGCGCTCTCTGGAACCGGCGATTACTTATGGCGATCCACTTAGGCGAGGTTCGTTAGCCCGTCGTTTTCCGAGGGGCTGCTGGTCCCGCGGTGTCGGGCTGCCGGGCTCGTGGCGCCGCACTCACGAACGGTGCTCCAGGCGGGGCGCGCTTCACCGAAGCCCGGCCCTTCCGGCCAGGGACCGGATTTCGACTCCCTCGTGTGATCACCGCCAACCTCTCCCGGAATCGGGACCATGTCTGCATCCTCACTCAGAGCCTGTGCCCGACCGGGTAGAGCCCGGGGATCTGCACCGGAAGCCTCGCGGTCGGCTTGGCCCTGCCCAGGAGCACGTCGGCAAGGGCCTCCATGGTCGCACTCGACGCGCTGAACGCTGCGAGATAGGTGCCGACCCGGCCGTACTTCGCAAGGTCGTACGGCTCGCGCAGGGCGACCGCTATCACCTGCCGGCCCTTCGCGGCAAGGCTCGACACGAGCGCCGCCTGCCCTGCGCCCGCCGGGGACCACGCCCTGTGGGTCAGGATGATGATGGTGTCATACGCCTGGGCATGCGCGGTAATCCGGTCGCGCTGGGCGGCATCGGGGTTTGCCGGCATCGACACCTCGTCCACGGTCTTCAGGGCGGGTCTCAAGTAGCTCGCGAGGCTCGTGGGCTCGCCCGACTCGTCCTCAATCTGAGTGAGCGCCCCTACCTCCGGGAATACCACCAGGACCCTGCCGGCGGACCTCGTGCTCAGCGGGACGAGTCCCTTGGCATCCCTCACGAGACAGATGGCCCGGCGCGCGGCGTCCGCAGCAAGATCTCGGTCCACATCCGACCCGACGAGCGTCTTCGCGCTCTTGGCGTCCACCAGGGGCGAAGCGAGGATGCCGCGCCTTTCCTTGACCGAGAGGATCCTGCGCACCGACTCGTCGACGCGCGCCATCGGGATCTTGCCAGACCGCGCGGCCTGGACCAGCGCTTCCGCAACGCGAACCGCGTCCTGCCAGTCTTTCGGCCACCCGATGAGGACCATGTCAGCCCCGGCGTTCACGGCCATCACGGCGGCCTCTTCCAGGCCGAAGTTCTTCACTATCGCGCCCATCTCCATCGCGTCGGTCACGATGAGCCCCCGGAAGCCCATCTCATCCCGGAGGAGCCCGGTAAGGACGGCGCGAGAGAGGGTGGCAGGCATCCCTGGCTTCGGCTCGAACGCCGGAAACGTGACGTGCGCGGTCATGATGGCGTCCACACCGGCGTCGACCGCGGCCTGGAAGGGCTTGAGCTCCACAGACTTCAATCTCTTCTTGTCGTGCGGCACGGTGGGCAGGTCGATGTGCGAGTCGAGCGAGGTGTCGCCGTGCCCCGGGAAATGTTTGGCCGTGGCGCACACGCCTTCATTCTGGAAGCCCTGGATCATCGCCACCCCGAGGCGGGCGACCGCATCCGGCGATTCGCCGAATGACCGGATCCCGATGACGGGGTTTGATGGGTCGCTGTTGACGTCGACCACCGGCGCGAAGTTCATGTTGATCCCGCACGCCCGAAGCTCGCGCGCCGTGGCCTCTGCAACCTCGCGCGCAAGCTCGGCGTCGCCCGCCGCGCCCAGGCCCATGTTCCCCGGGAACGGCGTCGCCCTGGGAAGCCTCGTGACGTACCCGCCCTCCTGGTCAGCGGCCACGAAGAGCGGAACCCCGGCGCCCGATGAGGTCGCCATCTTCTGCAGTTCGTTCACGAGGCACGCCGTCTGAAACGGATCCGACAGATTCCGCGAGAACAGGATGACCCCGCCGACATGCCATTTCTCGACGAGGGTCCGCACCTCGACCTCTGGAAGCTTGCCGGGGAACCCGGCCATGACCATCTGACCGATCTTCTGCTCGAGGCTCATGCGCGAAAGCAGGGCTTGCGCGCGGCTCTCTCCACTTGCGGTTGTTGCGCTCATCCCCAGCCCTCCTGTCACCACCAGGATACACAGGATACAGATGCATGTAGTCGCGAGGGGTTGTACTATCATCTGAACCAGTCGTCCCGCGGTTCGCCTCACCGGGATCACCCTCCGTGCCAGCGACTTGGGTTGAGTTCTCCGAGTTGGTTATTCGCCCTTTCGTCCCCGAACCCTTCTTTGGACTGGAAACCCAGGCGGGGAATTTCTCACGAGCCACTTTTTGTGGAGGAATTACAGGGCAAGCCTCGAATAACGATCATGTGAGCGCGGTCAGGGCAACGCGGGGAGCGCGGCCGCATTCGGGGAGAGAGCCCTGACGCCGCGTGCGGCGATACGGGAAGATGTCTAGACATCTGCACCAGCTTGGGCAGGCGATCGGGGCTATCCGGGCAGGTTTTCCAGGCTTTCGACATGTCGACGCAGCCCCAGGAAACCCGGGGTACCCTTGAAACGCCCCGCCCCAGGCACCGTCCGCGGACTGCACGCTGCAGGCCCCGCGAACCGACCCACGGAGGATCAACAGTGATGCCCGGACTTACACCCCGGGCGACTCGACCGGCTGACACGAGAACGCGGGAAGCAGGAGACGTGAGGCTGGCATGGGCAGGAGGCTGACGGGCAATCTGAGGTTCCTCATTGCCACTGCTGTCGCGGGGCTCGCCGTCCTTTCCCTGGCCATCCCCGCATTTGGCCAGCGTTTCTCCTTCATCCCCGAGGGGGAGGATCGCATCCCTTGTCCACAGGGTTATGTATACGAGCGGGAGATCTCAACTGTGGGTCTCTCGTCTCCGGAAGACCTCTTCATCGACGCTCAGGGACGACTCCACGTGGCGGACACCGGCAACAACCGCATAGTCAGGATGGACGCTTCGGGCGCCCTGCTCGAGGAGATCCGCGGCCCCTCGGCCGGGCGGATGCTGTCGGCCCCGCAGGGCGTGTTCGTGACCGGTGACGGCACGGTCTACGTGGCCGACACCGGAAACTACCGCATCGTGGTCTTCGGCCCTGACGGCAGCACCAGGCTGGTCATCGAGCGCCCGAGGTCTCACCTCTTCAGGGGCGAGATGGCGTTCACCCCGACGAAACTGGTGGTCGACAGGCGCGGGTTCATCTATGCCACGAACAAGGACGACTGCCGTGGCATCCTCGTGTTCGACGGTGAGGGCAAGTTCCGGGGGTTCTTCGGCTCGAACCCGGTGGGCTTCAACTGGCGCGCCCTCTTCATAAGGCTCTTCGCCACGAAGGCCCAGAAGGAACGGATCGCAAGGGACCTCCCGCCGCCCCATTCCAATGTCACCATCGACGACCAGGGTTACATATACTCGTCCACGTACTACGACACCAAGAACCAGATAAAGAAGCTCAGCCCCGCCGGTGTCGACGTGTACAACAAGGGCCTGGTCATCAGATATGGCGAGCGAAGGCGCGCCGGGAACCCCGCGTTCGTGGACGTCGCCGTGGACGACCAGGGCATCATCTCAGCGCTCGACTCAGGCACAGGGCAGGTCTACCAGTACGACCAGGACCGGCACCTCCTGCTCCTCTTCGGGACGAAGGGCGACGGGAAAAGCCAGTTCAAGCAGCCTTCCAGCATCTTCGTGGACAGCGCCCGCAAGATATACGTGCTGGACAAGGACATCGGCGTCATCAAGGTCTTCAGGCCCACACACTTCGCCACGCTCGTCCACACCGCAAGCCAGCTCTACTACGACGGACGCTATGCGGAGGCAGAGGCGCCGTGGCGCGAGGTCATCCGGCTCAACTCCAACTACTCCCTCGCGCACACCGGCATAGGCAAGGCAGCGCTCAAGCGCGGGGACCTCGAGACGGCCATGGCGCACTTCCGCTACGCGAAGGACTACCTCGGTTACTCCTCGGCCTTTGCGAAGCTGAGGTACAGGTACCTTCGCGAGCACTTCGCGTCGTTCATGGGATGGGTCGGGATCCTCATCGCCCTCTTCGTGGCCGCCAGGTGGACCATCGGGCGCGTGATGGCGCGCCCGCGCGAGAAGTCGGGCTGGATCGCAAGGTTCATACAGCTCACGTTCAACATGATCACCAGCCCGTTCGAGACGTTTCTCGCGCTCAAGGCCGAGGCGCCCGTGGCCATGGCCCTCGTCATGGTGGGCCTCGCCGTCGCGGCGCGCGTCTTCACCTTGAGGGTCACGGGATTCCAGCTTGCCCAGGCGAACCTCTTCGAGGCCCTCTCGCGGCTGAGTCGCTACCAGTGGACGTTCACCGGGTTTTACCTCGGCCACCTGGACCCGGCCGAGATATCCATCGTGGCGGAGGCTGTCAAGGTTCTGCTCCCCTGGGCGCTCTGGGCCATCGCCAACTACGGCGTGAGCACCATCCACGGCGGTGAGGGCTTCTTCCGCGACATCCTGGTTGGGAGCGCCTTCTCGATGGCACCCTACGTGGTCTTCGCGCCGCCCCTCGCCCTTCTGACGAACGTCGGCTCCTGGGATGAGCGCGGCCTGTTCGTGGCGCTGTGGTGGGTCATCGCGCTCTGGGTCGTGTTCCTCGTGTTCAACCAGGTGAGGGTGATGCACAACTATGAGTTCAGGGAGGCATGCTGGGTATCGCTCGTAACGATATTCGGGATGTCGGTCCTGATAGGGGCGGGTGGTCTCGCCTACTCTCTCACGGGCCAGATGGTGACCTTCGCCCGCGAGGTGGCGGTGGAGCTGTCGATCAGGTAAACAGGAAGGTTCCCATTGCGGTCCCGCACATCCGCCGTCGACGTGCGGCTTTCGCGCAGCTCCAGCGGCCGCGCCCGTCGCGCGCGCGAGGGAGTGCTCACGACCCGGCAGGCCCGAACCGGGCGTCGGACCTGACGAGGCTGCGCGGCGGGGCCAAGCGCGAGGGCGGCGGCGCCCGACGGAGCGCGGCCGCCAACGGAGACGGCAGAGAAGCGTGTGCCTGTCGAGTATGGGTTTGCTCGTCCCGGCGGTCTGCCGGTGCGTTCCGGGCTGTCAGTGCTCGCGCGACAGCACCTTTGACTCTTGGGATCGGGGAGTGGCTGCAGGTTGCGCATGGTGGGGCAGGATGTTCCCGGAAAGAGAGACGAGCGCAGGGCTGAGCCTCACGTCGCCGCCGGAACGGGCGCGGGCCCGGGCATGCGACGAGAAGGTCTGTGCCGGGCGGTCGCCGTGGGGATGCTTGCGGCCCTGGTGGTAGCGGGCATCATCGTCGCTGCGCGCTCCCTCACGCAGGCGCAAGCAACCGGAGAAGGCCAGTTGCCCTCGCTGTTCTCGGGAGAGTTCGGGTTCCCTGAGGAGCCAGAGCCGGGTGACGGCGAGGCTCGACCCGCCGGGGCCGCGGGCGAGGTCGCGCCCGCTCCGCCGGAGTCGCCCGTCGGTCCCGACTTCGAGCTCGTGGCCTCCAGTGCACACCTGGAGCTTTACGTGAACAAATCCGATTCCCGCCTCGCCGTGCGAGACAAGCGCTCCGGCAAGGTCTGGCGCTCGAGCCCCGAGGTGGGCGACCGCCCGCTCAAAGGCGGGGCGCTGTGGCGTCAGCACATGGATTCCGCATTCGTAATCACCTACACTGACGCGAGGAAGCGGGGCACGAAGGTCACCAACAACATCCGCGAGGCCGCGACCATCTCGTGGGAGCCCCTGGAGTCGGGCCTGAAGGCGCGCTATGACATGCCCAGGCTGGGCATGGCCCTCTCCATCGAGTATCGCCTGGGCGACGATTACCTCGACGTGCGCATCCCGGGCGACGAGATAGGGGAGAGTGGCGAGTTCAAGCTGGTGACCGTGGAGCCTCTCCCGTTCTTCGGCGCGACCCTGGATGATGTCGACGGCTACATGCTCATCCCCGACGGGAGCGGCGCGCTCATGCACTTCGGCAGGCGCCGGGGCGAGCCCAGGCGTGCGTTCTATGAGCCCGTTTACGGGCAGGACTGGATCAGCAAGAACATCTACTCGATCCTGACGCACGTTTCCATGCCCGTCTTCGGCATCGCTCACTCGGGGGCGGACGGCCGCGAGGTACGCGGGTCATTCCTCGCGGTCATAACGAAGGGCGAGTTCGAGGCGAGAATCACGTGCTCTCCCGCGGGCTATATCACCGATTTCAACCGCGCCGGCGTCGAGTTCCACACAAGGAGGCAGTACTCCGCGCCGATCAGCGCAACGGTCTTCGTGAACACCTTCACTGACGAGCTCCTCCGAGGGGAGCGCGCTCTAAGATACTTGTTCCAGGCGGGCGACGAGGCAGGCTACCCGGGCATGGCTGCGGTCTACCGGAGGCACCTCGTTGAGGAGAGGGGACTTACACAGAACGCGGACGCCACGCCCCGCCTTCAGATCCGCATCTTCCACGGGATCACGAAGAAGAGCGGCATGCTCTCGGGGTTCATCTCCATGACCACGTTCGACGAGGCCCGCGCCATCCTCGACGCGCTCCTCGACGCGGGCATCGCCGCAATGGACGTGACTCTTGTCGGCTGGACGCGCGATGGGTATGACGGCGCCGCGCCGCTTCGGCTTCCGCCCGACGCGCGCCTCGGCGGCGAGAAAGGTCTCGTGGCGCTCGTCGCGTACGCGAAGTCGAAGGGCCAGAGGGTATTCCTCGAGGACAACTACCTCGACGCCTTCCGGGGCAACGGCGGGTTCTCGACGCGAACCGACGTCATCCGGGGCTATGACAAGCTGCCCCGGTTCATCGAGCCCGACAACTTCTTCCTAACGCCGGAGGCCGCCCTCCGCCTCGCGTCCCATGACATGCCTGCCATGGCGCGTTTCGGCGCGGACGGCATCGACATCCGCTACCTCGGCGAGTACGCGCTGTCCCATACAGAGCGCCGTCGCTCGGAGCGCCGCGACGAGGTCACCAGGAAGCGGCTGGACCTTGCCGACCTGGCCCGGCGCGAGTTCGGCGGCGCAGGCTCCATCGGCGGCGATATGTACGTGCTCGGCCACGTGGACAGGATAACCGACGTCTGGATGGAGGACAGCGAGTACGAGTTCGTCGACGAGGACGTGCCGTTCTACCAGATGGTGGTGCACGGGCTCGTGCCTTACTGTGGCTACCCGGGTAACCTCCGGAGCGACCCCGACATCGAGTTCCTGAAGATGATCGAGTACGGCGCCCTGCCCGCCTTTGAACTGACCTACAGGCACTCGTCGGATCTCAGGGAAACGCGGTACAACATGCTCTTCAGCTCCTTCTACAAGAACTGGATCGGCGTGGCAGCGAAGGAATGGGGCGCGGTCTGCGCTGACATGGGCGACCTCCAGTCGAAGCTCATGACGGGCCACAGGGTGGTCGCGCCTGGCCTCAGGGAGACCGCATATGAGGACGGTACCCGGGTGATCGTGAACTACAGCGAGTTCGACCAAGAGGTGGACGGGACGCCAGTGCGCGCCCGCAGCTACGCCGTCGTTCGCAGCTCACGCGCAGGCGAGGGAGGGACCGCAAGGTGAAGCCCGAGGCCAGCAGGCGCCGGGGAAGGTTCAGGCTCAGCCTCTCAGGAAAGCGCGCGGTGTGGGGCTTCATCCTCCTCACCCCCTGGTTCGCCGGGATGGCCATCTTCGCCCTGGGGCCTTTCATACAGTCGTTCATGATCAGCCTGGGCGAGGTGGACCTCATCCGCGGCTTCAACCTCAAGTTCATCGGCCTTGCAAACTACCGCGAGGCGTTCGTGGTGGATGAAAGGTTCGTGCCTCTTCTTCTGCGCACCATCGCCGACAGCGTCATCAACGTCCCGATCATACTGGTCTTCTCGCTCATAGCCGCCTTTCTCATAAACCAGCGTATCAGGGGGCTCGGATTCTACCGCGCGGTGTTCTTCCTGCCCGTGGTTGTCGTCTCGGGGATAGTGGTGGAACAGCTTTTCAACCAGAACATCGGAAACGCGATGTACAGCGGTCTCGTGCCCATCGTGGAGATGGTTTTCAGGTATTTCGGGGCGCAGGTCGCCACACTGGTCGCCAACTTCCTCTCCACCATCCTCATGGTCCTGTGGCGGTCGGGGGTGCAGATCCTGCTCTTCCTCGCCGGCCTCCAGGGGATCTCGGGGTCTTACTACGAGGCCGCGAGGGTGGACGGCGCCACCGACTGGGAGGTCTTCTGGCTGGTCACCCTCCCGATGCTCACGCCGATCGTCCTGGTGAACATCATCTACACCATCGTGGACTCTTTCACCGACGTCTTCAACGAGATGCTGTTCTTCATCAAGGACGTCGGGTTCTCGGGCAGTTTCAGGCTGGGTTATGCCGCTGCCCTCGGGTGGATCTATTTTCTCGTGATCTTCCTCGTCATCGCCGTAGTGGCCCTGTCGTCCCGCAAGTGGGTCTTCTACGGCGGCGAGCGTTAGGGGACGGTGCAGGGAGGCTGTTGGTCCCCGCCAGGCACTGTCAATGCGACCCCGTGCACCGGCCGCGTTCCGGGATCCGGTTCGGGAGCATTGCCATAAACGGGAGGCGATCACCAGTCTCATGCGGAGATGTTCTCGACTCTGGGAGCGGTTGCCGGTGATTGCACGAGGCGGGAAGACGGTGAAAGGCCAGCGGCTTCTCACCTCAATAAACAGGTAGATCGGCAGGAGGCGTTCCAGGTGGCAGCGTCCCGGCAGGTTACATATGGCGCGATAACAGAGATCGCTGCACGACTACGGGCCTCGATGCACCCCGGCGCCCGCGGCGTGCCTGTCATGCTCGTGTGGGCGAGGAGGCTCCAGAACCTCCTCTTCAGGGCCCTCCTCTACCTCGTGCTGACCGGGATCGCCTTCACCTTCCTCCTTCCCATAATCTACATGGTGAGCACCGGGCTCAAGACCGTCGAGGACTACATAGATCCCGGCGTCCGCTGGGTGCCCACGGCGCTGAACTACGACAACTTCGTAGTCGCCTACCAGGGCCTGGCGTATCTTGCCACCCTGCGGAACAGCTCCCTCGTGGCGGTGGCCTCCTCACTCGGCCAGATCATCTCGTGCTCCATGATCGGGTACGCCTTTGCGCGGATCAGGTTTCCGGGCCGCGAGATCCTCTTCATGCTGGTGCTCTTCACCTTCATAGTGCCGCCGCAGACGATAGTGGTACCCCTCTTCATACTCTACCGGCGGCTCGGCTGGATAGACACGTACTGGCCGTTCATCGTCCCGGGCTTCCTGGGGCACGGCCTGCGCGGCGCGCTATTCATCCTCATCTTCCGGCAGTTCTTCCGCAGGCTCCCCTGGGAGCTCGAGGACGCGGCCCGAATCGACGGCTGCAACGAGTTCCAGACGTACCTGCGCATAATGCTGCCGCTCGCGAGGCCCGCGATCCTGGTGACGTTCCTGTTCTCGCTCGTCTGGCACTGGAACGACTTCTACGAGCCGATGATGTACCTCATGAAGCTGGAGAAGTTCACGATGCCCCTGCGCCTTCGGATGCTCCAGACAGGGCTCATGCAGATATACGGCGGGCAGGGGGCCAATCTCATGAATGAGCCTCTCGTGATGGCTGCGGCGCTCCTCGTCATCGCGCCGCCGCTCGTCCTTTACGTGTTCACGCAGCGCTACTTCGTGGAAAGCATAGAACGCACGGGGCTGGTTGACTGACATGAGGAAGGACAGATGTAGGCCGGCGCGGAAGCAAGGACGGAAGGCGCACACGGCCGCAGCACTCCTGATACCGCTCCTCGCGGGCGTGGCGCTCTCGTGGGGGTGGGCCGCCTTGGCCCAGGCCCAGCCGGGGACCGGCGCCGGGGATGAAGAGGGGGACATCTTCCGCCTGAAGGAGCGACCGTATGCCGATGTGCTCGCTGACTACGAGGCCCGGGGCCGCACAGCCGTGCCCGATGTGGACATCACCGTGCCTGCCTGGCGCTACGCCGCCACCCATGCTGCGGACGTGCGCGTCGATGAAGAGGTGGCCGGCGAAGGTCCGGCGCTCGTGTGGGCGAACGAGGAAGGATGGGTGGAGTGGGAGGTGCAGGTGCCCAAGTCCGGCCTGTACAACATCGAACTAAGGTACTACCCGCTCCCCGGCAGGCGCGCGTCCATTCAGCGAGACCTCGAGATAGACGGCGAGTACCCCTTCGTGGAGGCGAAGAAGCTCATCTTCGAGCGCACCTGGCGCGACGCTGGCCCGCCTGTCACTGACAACCGGGGAGACCACGTCCGCCCGCGGCAGGTGGAAGCGCCCATGTGGCGCACGGTGCGCCTGCAGGACGCCGACGCCATGCACGACCGCCCGTTCCTGTTCTATCTTTCCGCGGGAAGGCACCGCCTGCGCATGGGAGGGGTCCGCGAACCTGTCGCCGTCCAGTACCTGCGGATATGCCCCGAGGAACATATCCCGGCGTACGGCGATGTGCTGAAGGAGTACAGGCGTCTGGGCTACGAGCCCGTCCAGGACGCGTTCGTGAAGATCCAGGCCGAGGACGCGACCATGAAATCCGATCCCACCATCAGGCGCGAATACGGCGAGGACCCGCTGTCCGAGCCCATCTCCCACGACCACAGGCTGCTCTCGGAGTTCGGAGGCCTCCGGTGGCGCCGCGGCGGGCAGTTCGTGTCGTGGAAGTTCTCCGCCCCGAAGACGGGGCTGTACCAGATCGCCATGCGGATCTGGCAACCGTGGAGCCACGAGCCCATCTACCGCGAGGTCCGCATCGACGGCAAGGTCCCGTTCCAGGAGATGCTGCAGGTGCCTTTCCACGAGGACCCCGCATGGCGGACGCAGGTGCTGGCCGATAGCCGCGGCGAGCCGTACCTCTTCTACCTCGAAGAGGGCGAGCACACCCTCACCATGATCGTGAAGGTGGGTCCTATCGCGCCCGTCATCCGCAACATGGAGGAGGTGCAGCGGACCCTGTCCATGGTCGGCCGCGAGGTGATCATGCTCACCGGCTCAAACCCCGACCCGAACATGGAGTGGGAGCTCGACCGGCAGCTTCCCGGCCTCGTCCCGACACTCGAAGGCGTCGTAAGGACGCTCGAGGCCACATACCGGGATCTCGTACGCGTGTCCACGAAGCCGAGCAGCGTGGCGAACAACCTGAAAATGGTGGCATCCCAGGTCAATAGCATGATCCGTAACCCGGATTCCATCCCCACCCGCATCGAGCAGCTTGCCAACAGCCAGGCGTCGCTGGGCCAGGGAGCGCTGGGCCTACGCAACCACCCGCTCCAGATGGACTACATCCTCGTCACCTCGCCCGGCGCGCGCCTTCCGCGGGCCACCGCCACCATAGTGGAACAGCTCGCGCACGGAGTCCGGGAGTTCCTGCGGTCCTTCCGAAGGGACTATTCCGGCGTAGGGAGCACGTTCCGGGAGGTCGGAGGCGCGGCAGACGCAGGCGAGACCGTGCTCAACGTGTGGATCGCGCGCGGCCGCGACTGGGCGGAGATCATCAAGGACCTCATCGAGGAGGACTTCACCCCGAGCACGGGCGTGCGCGTCAACGTCAACATCATGCCTGCGGGGGACATCAGGGCGCTGCTCCTCTCCGCGGTGGCCGGGCACGCGCCCGACATCGCAATGGGTGTGGACGCCAACTTCCCCGTGGAGTTCGCTATCAGGGGCGCGCTCGAGCCGCTCGACGGGTTTCCGGACTACGAGGAGGTCACGAAGAGGTTCCGGCCAGGGGCGCTCATCCCGTTCCGCTATCGCGGCGCGGACTACGCCCTGCCGGAGGAGCAGAACTTCACCATGCTCTTCTACCGAAAGGACATCCTCGGCGAGCTTGAACTCGAGCCGCCCAGGACATGGGACGACGTGTACGGTCTCATGTCCACGCTCCATCAGAACGGGCTCGACTTCTATTACCCGTATGGCCTTTTCACGCCGTTCCTCTTCCAGCGCAGCGGCGATTACTACACGCCCGACGGCCTCCGCTCGGCGCTGGACGCACCCGAGGCCCTCGCAGCCTTCAAGGAATGGACCGAGCTTTACACGAGCTACAAGGTGCCTACCACAGCCAACTTCTATATGCGGATGCGCACCGGCGAGATGCCGATCGGAGTCGCGGACTACTCCACGTACGTGCTGCTCTCCACGGCGGCGCCCGAGATAACGGGCTGGTGGGAGATGAGGCCCATGCCCGGCCGCGTGATGCCTGACGGAAAGGTCGACCGCTCCACAGGCGGCTCGTCCAGGGCAGTGATGATGTTCGGTCAGAGCCGACACAAAGAGGCGGCGTGGGAACTCATCAAGTGGTGGACGTCCACCGAGATCCAGGTGCGCTTCGGCACCGAGCTCGAGGCGCTCCTGGGTGTCGAGGCCAGGTGGAATAGCGCCAACGTGGAGGCGCTGAAGGAGCTGCCGTGGCCCAGGAGCGACATCGAGGCCGTGCTGGAGCAGTGGGACTGGTTCCGGGAGCAGCCCGTTGTGCTCGGCGGCTACTACACGTCGCGCCACATCCTGAACGCCTGGAACCGTGTGGTGCTCGAAGGCTGGAACCCTCGCGAGGCCCTGGAGCAGGCCGTCGAAGACATCGACCGCGAGCTGCGCAAGAAACAGGAAGAGTTCGGCGTTTTCGTGACGGGGGATGGGGCTGGAATCGAGTGAGGTGTCATGGACTCACGCTACTGTAGGGTGTGTGGATCATTCGGGGTTGCCGGTGATTGCACGAGGGGGCTTTGACACTTGATAGAGGGCGGTAGAGAGCGATGAAAGGCATGTGGCGCCGGGCGGCGGGCCAGCTTGCGAAGTTGTGGCAGGAGATGAAGAGGCATCGGGTGTCCTACTACTTCATGGCGCCCTACCTCGTGCTCTTCTTCCTCTTCACGGTCATCCCGGTCATCACCGCCATCTACCTCAGCTTCACGTACTTCAACGTGCTGGAGCCGCCGAGATGGATAGGGTGGTCCAACTACCGGCTTCTGTTCCTGGAAGACGACGTGTTCCTGATCGCCCTCAAGAACACTCTGGTCTTCGCCGTGATCGCCGGTCCCGTCGGGTACGTCGCCTCGTTCATGCTGGCCTGGCTCATCAACCAGTTGAGGTTCCGGGCTGCGTATACCCTGGCGTTCTACGTGCCGTCCATCACGAGCGGCATAGCCATGGCCGTGGTGTGGATGTACTTCTTCAGCAGCGACAGGCTGGGCCTCATAAACTACGTCCTCATAAACCTGGGCATCATCAACGAGCCCGTGCTCTGGCTCCATGACAAGGACACCATCCTACCCGTCATAATCATCGTCTCCCTGTGGATGTCCATGGGTGCGGGGTTCCTGGCGTTCGTGGCAGGCCTCAAGAACGTCCCGGACGAGCTCTACGAGGCAGGCAAGGTGGACGGCATCAGGAACAAGCTCGAGGAGATGTGGCTCATAACCGTGCCGCTCATGAAGCCCCAGCTCCTGTTCGGCGCGGTCATGGCCGTGGTCGGGTCGTTCCAGGTTTTCGGCGTGGCCATGCAGCTTGCGGGGTTTCCCAGCCCCCTCTACGCGGGGCACACCATCCTGACGCACCTGCACGACTACGCGTTCATCAGGTACGAGATGGGCTACGCGTCGGCCATTTCAGTGGTGCTCTTCGCGATCACGTTCGGGCTCAGCAGGATCTTCATGAAGGTATTCTCGACCCATGGGGACTACTGAGTGTGAGCTCAGAAATGGGCGCTACCCTTCCGGGGGTTGCCCATGGCTACGCGACGAGGGGCTCCGGGTTCGAGAGGTCTGGACGCCGAGTCCTGCGAGGCGCACCGAAAACGCGCCGTCCCCGGAGGGCAACACCGGCGACCCTCTACTTCGCAGGACGGCGCAGACTGACGAACCAGAACTGGGCGTTCTGCTTGCCGGTACGAGACAGCCGGCGTTTCGAGATACGGGGGTGTCCAGATGGTTGCACTGCGACGAAAGAGGCGCTTCCCCAGACACCGCAGGCTGAAATGGGGCCGGGTCATGCTCTACGTGTTCATGACGGCTGTCGCCGCCTTCATGGCCATGCCCATCATCTACCTCGTCTCGTCGGCTTTCAAGCCCATCGAGGAGCTGTTCGTGTTCCCGCCCAGGTTCTTCGTGCAGCACCCGACCACCCGCAATTTCGTGGAGCTTCTCCTGGCCGTGAGCGGTAGCTCAGTGCCGTTCTCGAGGTTCGCGTTCAACAGCGTTTTCGTCTCGTCGGTAACGGTGCTGGGGAGCGTGGTGCTGTCCAGCATGGCCGCGTATCCCCTCGCCAAGCACAGGTTCCCGGGAAAGGATCTCATCTTCCTCGGGATAGTGTCCGCGCTCATGTTCGCGCCCGAGGTGACGCAGATACCGCGCTACCTCGTGGTGAACAGACTGGAGCTCATCGACACCTACGGGGCGCTCATCATCCCCAACCTCGCCGGGGCGCTCGGGCTGTTCCTCACCAAGCAGTTCCTGGATCAGATACCCGGTGTACTCCTGGAGGCGGCCCGGGTGGACGGGGCCTCGGAATGGACCATCTTCACGAAAGTGATCATGCCCATCATCAAGCCGGCCTGCGCCACCGTGGCGATGCTGGTGTTCGTGGCGGCGTGGAACGATACGTTCAGCCCCCTGGTGTTCACGCGGAGCGAGGCCATGAAGACCCTGCCACTCGCCGTGCAGACCATCGCGGGCGGGCCGGGGGTCGTGGCGCGCACGGGCGCGGTGATGGCGGCGAGTTTCGTCCTGACGATGCCGACCATCGTCGTATTCCTGCTCCTCCAGCGCCTGGTGCTGGAAACCATGGTGCATTCGGGAATCAAAGCGTAACCTCAGGTAAGGAGAGGTGCTGGCCAAGTATGGCGCCATGAGTTTGCGCCATCTTCCCTGACGGTGTTGGGGTCGCGGTGCTTGCTAAGTGGGGGTGCAAGAATGCTCCCGACTTCTGGGAGGGGTTGCCGGTGATTGCACGAGGGGTGTCAAAATCCGGCCACTGGCTAGACGGGCCGGATTTTGGCGAAGCGCGCCCCGCTTGGGGTGCCGTCCCCGAGTGCAACACCGGCAACCCTGGACAGGACTCACCCGCTGAAAAGGAAAGGGGTACCGCGGATGCACAAAGGGGGTGATAACGGACCTGCCGCAAGACCCTTCAGGTGCGAGTGGACCGGGACTGCGGGACTTGCCGAGTGGAGAACCATTTGAAAGGAGTTGACCGGGATTGAAGAGGTGCGGACTGGTTCTGGTTGTGATTCTGCTCTTCTCGCTCCTCGTGCCGTCGCTTGCGTTCGCGCAGACCACCATCAAGTGGTGGCACTGGAACGCGCCCGAGAGGCAGGCGTACTTTGAGCCGCTGCTGGCGAGGTTCGAGAAGGAGACCGGTATCAAGGTCGAAGCTGAGTACGTGGGCTGGGCTGATCTGAAGGAGAAACTGATCCTGTCGGTCGCGGGCGGGGTTGCGCCTGACGTCACGGCCGTGTCGTCCGCGTGGGGCGATGAGGTCGGCGAGAAAGGTGCTTTCCTCGATCTGACCAAGCTCGTGAACCGCGACAAGGCCGAGTTCAAGCCGGTGTTCCCGACCGCTTTCGCCCTCTGGAAGACCGCTAAGGGCGAGCAGTACGCGTTCCCGTTTGACCTCGATATTCCCGCGTTGTTCTACAACAAGGAGCTCTTCGACGCGGCGGGCATAGCGTACCCGACCGACAAGTGGACATGGGACGATATGCTCAAAGCCGCCATCGCCCTCACGAAGGATACCAACGGTGACGGCCAGCCCGACCAGTACGGGTTCACTACCTGGTACTTCCACTGGGCGACGCTGGTGTGGGCAAACGGCGGCAGCCTGCTTACGCCGGACGGGAAGAAGCCCAACCTCAACACCCCCGAGGCCAGGCAGGCGCTGGAGTTCTACAGGAAGATATTCGCCCACAACGTGAGCTGCGATATGACCAACGCCAAGCGCCTCGGAAGCCCCCACCCGCCCGCGCTCTGGAAGGCGGGGAAGATCGGCATGATGCCTGCGGGAGCCTGGGCGCCCAGCATCTGGATGTATGATACCGACAAGAAGCAATACGTGATGGACTTCGACGTGGCCCACATGCCCCTGAGCCCGAAGGGCAGGCGTGCCGTGCAGATGGACGGCCAGGGCATGGCGATACTCGCAAACTCGAAGAACGTCGAAGCTGCGTGGAAGTTCGTGAAGTTCCTGGCATCCGTCGATGTGCAGACCATGAGCGGCCGCGACCTCGGGCAGTTCCCGATCCGCCGCGATGTCGCGCTCACCGAGGCGTTCCTGCCGCCGGACACACCACCGGCGAACAAGAAGGTCTTCGTGGAGGTCGCTGAGTACGCTTACGCCTACCCGAAGGTCCCGAGGTGGAAGGACGCCTACAAGATCATAAACAGCGAGGTGGCCAAGTACGCCGTAGGCAACGAGAGCCTCGACGAGGCCCTCGCCAACATCGAGAAACTGGTTCCACCGGCCCTGGCAGGGACCCAGTAGACCAGGGCCGCGCAAGTCCGGAGGTCAGCATCGCTCGTGCTCACTACAGTCGCGCAGCGGGGAGGCGCACCGTGAAGGTGCTTCCCTCCCCCTCTTTGCTTTCGACAGAGATCGTGCCCCCGTGGGCCTCTACGATGCCGTGGCTCACGGCGAGCCCGAGACCGATGCCGGTGCTTCGTGTCGTGAAGAACGGCGCGAAGATCCTGCTGAGGTTCTCGCGGGGGATGCCGCACCCGGTGTCGGTGAACTCCACCCACACATAGCCGCCGCTCCTGTCGGCCGCGCGGGTGCTACGGTGCCCGCACCTGCCCGTTCGACGGCGGCGCCGCCAGTCAATGCCCACGCGCACCCCAAGCACGCCGCCGTCGGGCATGGCCTGTATCGCATTCATGGCAAGGTTCAGGAATACCTGCTTGAGCTGGGCCTCATCCGCAAGCACCGGTGGCAGCCCGGCCCTGGGCGCATCTCCAGGCGCCCTTTCCGCGTCGCTGCACTCTTCCCCCTGAGGCGCGCTCTGCCGGGCCGCTTTCCCTTCTGTCCTGTCCTCCGCCTGTCCGCCTTCCCCGTCCGGCTCCAGCTCCAGCTCGATCCTCACGCCCGACGCCGCCGCCTGCTGCTCCATGAGATAGAGCGTCTCCTCAACAACGCGCCGCACATCGGTGGGCCGCAGGTGCATCTCCTGATGCCGCGAGAATACCGTCAGGTTCTTGATTATGGACGAACAGCGTGCGGCCTCCTCCTCGATGGCCCTGAGAGGTTTCAAATAGTCGTTGGGGGAGTCGATGGTCTTTGCGATCTTGTCTGCAAGGTGCTCGGCGCACGCCGATATGATGCCGACAGGGTTGTTTATCTCATGGGCTATCCCGGCCGCGAACTCGCCCACCACTTTCATGCGCTCCGCCCGCCGCAGGCGCTCGCCGAGGCTCACCCGCACCGTCACGTCCTCCGCCACGATGATGGCGCCCGTCACGGAGCCGCGTGCCGAAGGGATCGCGCCCACGGCGTCCGCGGTCCGCTCCCGCCCCGCATCGGATTTCCCGCCCCCGCCGTCGCGCCCGTCCCGCTCATCCCAGCTGTCCTGCGTGTCCTGGGCGCCCTCTCCCACCGGCCCGTCTGGCCCGCTCACGAGCGGGCACACCCTGCACGAGATCACGTACTCCCTGCCATCCGGCGCGTGCTGCCTCATCTCGTCGGTTTCGAGGGTTTCCCCTTCCTCCAGCACCTCCCTGAGGACATCCCCGAGGCCCGCTTCGTCATGTTCGGGCAACACCTCGAAGTACCTCGTTCCGAGCGCCCGGTCGGCGGGGATCCCGGTGATGGCCTGCATGCCGCTGTTCCACGTGGTGATGACGAGATCTCGGTCCACCACCGCGAGGCCTATGGTAAGGCTCTCGATGATGCTCTCGTTGTATTCCTTCAGCGCGGAAAGCTCTCTGTTGGCCTGTCCCAGGTCGGCATACAGCTCGGCGTTCTCGAGCGCGGCTGACGCGTATGCCGCGAGGATGGTGAGAAACCTGATCTCATCGCGCGTCCGCTCGTGGATGCTGGGAGTGTAAACGGTCAGGACCCCGGTCACCGCGCCGCGCACCGCAAGGGGCACCGAGAGCGCGAAAGTCATCCCCTCCCGGCCCATGTCCTCGAAGTAGGTGGTCGCCTCGCCCGCGCCGTCCACGCCGGCCAGAGGCTTACCGAGCCGGACCACCTGCCCGAGGGAGCTTGACTCCACGGGCACGGACCCGCTCTTCTCAATGAACTCCGGGGTCAAACCATGGTGGGCCTTCAGGATGAGTCGGGACCTGTCGCGACTCAGGATGCGGATGGCGCAGCCCTGGGAGGGGACGAGGCGGCCTGCGAGCACCGCGATACGATCGAGCACCTCATCGGGCCGCCGGATGGACATGAGCTCCTTCCCGACCTCGAAAAGGCTTGCGAGCTGGAGGACTCTCCTGTTGAGCTCGGCGTTTGCATCCACGAGCTCTTTCTGCAGCGCGAGGTCGTTCTCGGCGAGGCCCGCCACGAACTCGCGCATGGAGGCGAGCTGCTCCCGGGCCTCGGCGACCCTGCGCCGCGCCGCACGCCTCTCCACATAAACAAATGCCAGCGCCCCCGCAGCCATGGCGGCGAGCGCCGCATCCACCAGGACGTCACACACCCGAAAACCCCCCGCAAGCTACTCGGCTATCCCGTATTCCTTGATCTTGTTCAGCAGCGTCCGACGGCTGATCTGCAGGATCTTCGCGGCCTCCGTGCGATTGCTGTTGGTCTCCCGCAGCACCCTGGCGATGTGGGCCTTCTCGATCTCCCTGATGGACATGGGCCTGCCGGCAGCGCTGGCCTGACCATCCCCTTCGGCGCCGGCACCGGCGCCGGCGCCCGCACCGTGCCTGCCCAGGGCCAGCGATGTCTGAGGCGCGTTTATCGCGGGGATTCCGATGTACAGGCTGTCCTCCTCGATAATCGGGCTCTTCGCGAAGATGACCGCACGTTCGATGCAGTTCTCCAGCTCGCGCACGTTCCCCGGCCAATCGTAGCTCAGGAGCATCTCCATGCCCTTCTCCGACACGCCGGCGACTCTCCGACCGACGGCCTCGCTATAGTAGGCGATGAACCTGTCAACGAGGAGAGGGATGTCGGCCTTGCGCTCCCGTAGCGGCGGCAGGTAGATGGGGATCACGCTGAGGCGGTAATACAGGTCCTCCCTGAACTCGCCCCGCGCCACCTTGTCCTTGAGGTCCTGGTTCGTAGCAGCGATGATGCGCACGTCCACGCGCATCGTCTGGGAACTCCCGACGCGCTCGAACTCCTTCTCCTGCGTGACCCTGAGAAGCTTCGCCTGCATGGCCGGGCTCATCTCGCCGACCTCGTCGAGGAAGATGGTGCCGGTGTCGGCCACCTCGAACCGGCCGAGCCTTCTCGCCACCGCCGACGTGAACGCGCCGCGCTCGTGCCCGAAAAGCTCCGACTCCAACAGGCTCTCGGGAACGGCCGCGCAGTTGACCTTCACAAAGGGCTTGTCCGCCCTGTGACTGCAGTTGTGAACGGCCCTGGCGAGAAGCTCCTTTCCGGTGCCGCTTTCGCCGTAGATGAGCACCGTCGCGTTCGTCGGCGCGATGTCGTCGATCATCCTGAAGATCCTGCGCATTTCCGGCGTGGATCCCACCATCCCGAACTCGCTCTCCGCGCGAAGCGGCTGGCGGCGGGGCGCGCGCGAGAAGGGCGCCCCGAGCTCGAGGGCGCTCTTGACGACCATCTTGAAATTGTCGATCTTGAAGGGCTTCGTTATATAGTCGTAGGCACCGCACTTCATGGCCTCGATGGCAGTGTCCACCGAGGAGAAAGCGGTTATCATGATGACCACGCTTTCCGGGGAATGCGCCTTGATCTCGCGTAGCACGTCGATGCCGCTTGCGTCGGGAAGCTTGAGGTCGAGCACGACCACGTGAAAATCGCCCGAGGTGACCCTGGCGATGCACTCCGAGCCGTCTCGCGCTACGGCCACCTCATATCCTTCTTCGGCAAGGACATCGGAGAGCACGGCCCTCATGTTGGGCTCATCATCGACAACGAGAACCCTGTAGACCACCCTCAAATCCCCCTGCCCCGAGTGACTCTGGTGCGCGAAAGGCCCGCAGCACGCAAGTTCGGGGCATGTCTACGTTTTTCGACATCGCGATGGAATATCCTTCTTGTCGCGGGTGGTAGGTGGCAGGAGAAGCGGATCGGTGGGTCAACGCTCCTTGTCGACAAACACTGCGGCGGACTTGGCTCGTCCATGCCCGTTGTATGCACGACTCGCCATCCTGCCGTGGGCAAGCCCTGCGAGCTTGGTCTCCATTTCAGTCCTGTGGGCGCGGGCCAGATCCCGGAGTTCGGCGTCGAGCTCGAGGGCCTGCCGGTGCATGGCTGCCGCCTTGCGGCGCGCCTCGTCCACGCGAGGGTCGGCAAGCGCCTCGTGGAGTGCCGTGGCGGGGCCGGACGCAGACCCGGGGCCCGAAAGGCCCGACAGCTCGGCCTCCACCTCGCGGCGCCTCGCTTCCAGTCTTGCGATGTCATCGATGTGCTCGCCACGCCCCGCCACTGAGTCACAAAAGGCGGCATAGTCCCTGGCCTCGAGAAGCTGCATCTCGTGCCTCATGTGCCGGACCACCTTCTCGAGAAGCAGGGCCTCCCGCTCGTAGGTCCCGGCGATCTCCGCCGTCCTCTCCTCACGCAGGTCCTTCTTGCTCAACCTCCGCCCTCCCCGGTTTCCTGAGGTTTCGCGCCACTAACCGCGGGCCTGCAAATCGCCGCCACCTTCCCAGGGGTTACCGGCGCACACCTCCGGGGACGGCGCGCTTGCGGCGCGCCGTATTCCCCCGCGCGGGGTCTCCGGAGCAGGCTTCAGCGCCGATGCCGGGCGCAAGGCCCCGCGGCGTGGCGCCGAGCGCGCTCCGGAGACCCCGAATTCGCCGGAGAACCGCCAAGCCTGTCAGTATACAAACGCTGCGTTCGCCTGGGTCATGAGGCTGTTGAGCAGGGCGCTCTGCGCGCTCATGAGCTGCATGGCCGTGATGAGCGACGAAAACTCCGATCGGAGAGCCTTCTCCCGTATGGCAAGGCGCTCTTCAAGGTCCTTCACCCTCGAGTCGATCCTGTTGATCTGGTTCGTGATGGACTGTTGCTGTCGCGCGATGATGCCCGTTAGCTCCTTCACAAACGGGTCCATGAGGTCGCGCATCTTGACGGCCACCCCGGTCGCGGACGTGAAAAGGTCGCGCACCGCCTCAGGGCGGTCCGATAGCGCCGCATCCAGCTTCGCCTCGTCGCTCAGGACAAGGTTGCCCGCGCTATCGAGGGTGATGCCGATGTCGTAGAGCCTTGTGGGATCGGGATAGGCAAGGCCGTCAACCCTGCCCTGGACAACCCGATTCATCTTCACCTTCAGCTCCAGGTAAACGGCGTCACCCGCGAGATCCCCGCGTATCCCGGCGTCGGGATCGACAAGAGTCTTGTTGTTGAGATACTTGATGGTCGAGTTATAACTTGAGATGAACGACTCGATCTTCGCCTTCAGCGCGCTGGTGTCGCGCTTGACCTCGACGTTCACGGGTGCGTCACCGGTGGCCTGCGCTCTCTTGAGTGTGAGGGTGACTCCGGAGATCGCGTCCGACACCTCGTTGGATGCGCGCACGAACGCGAGGCCGTTAAGCGTGAATTTCGCGTCCAGCGTGTCGCGTGCGGCAAGGTACCCCCCGGTCGTGCCCGAGGACTGCACCGAGGAGCTCGTCCCGGATGCCGAAAAGATGTTGTCGGTGCCGCCCGCTTCAGTCAAGGCGATGGCGCTGGCGCTCCCCGTGGACTTCGCGGTGATGACGAGGCGAGACGTGCCCGTCTGCTCGCTCACCACCGCTGCACTTACCGCCACGTTCGCGGCGGACGCGTTGATGGCGGCTGCGATGTTCGCGAGGACCGTGGCGTTGTCCTGGCCTGCCACCACCTGGACGGCGATGTTCCAGGACGTGCCGCCCGCCGTCAATGTGAAGGTCTTCGTCCCCTCTCCCGAAACCTGCGAGATCTCTGTGCCTGTGCTGGTAAAGGTGTTCGAGACCACCACGTCATAGCTTGCAAGCCTTTCGACGAAGATGCCGTAGGTCGCCATGGAGGCCGAAGCGGTGGCGCTTGCCGCGATGACGTCCGGGCTGCTCGAAACCGCGGTCCGGGCGTCATAGAGCGATGTCAGGTCCTCCGGGATGAGATCGTCGGACGCATTGTTCAGTGCAAGCAGCGAGGAGTTGAGATCCCGGAACATCGCTGCCCTCGAGGTAAGCGCCTCTCTCGCGGCCTTCAGATCGGCAACCGGCCGTGATTCAATCTCCATGTACTTTTTGACAAGCTCATCGAGCTCGCTCGTGGTCGTCGTAAGAGAGGGTATGGTGAGACTCACAACGATCACCTCCGCTTGCGCTCCGTCCCCGTACTGCGTCTGTGTGCCTACCGCTTCCTATCCACCACGAGACCCGCGAACTCTCTAAGGTGATCCATCATCGTTGCAAGTTCCTCGGGTGGGATGTACCGGACGACCCGGCCAGTGGCGTTGTCGATCACCTTGATGGTGACCTCGCCCGTGTCGCCGTCCACGTGAAAGGTGACCCTGATGTTCACGACGCCCTCCGCGAGAAGCTGCGCCATGCGCTCCGATCGCTCCTGCGCCTGCCGTGCGCGCTCCGCCTCGGCGGCAGCCTCCGCCTGCATCTTCCTCGGGTCACGTGCTCCATCCTGCCCTTGAGCACCATGCGTCGCAGCTCGCTGAGCTTGTCCGTCAGGTATGCCAGCAAGGCGCGACACCGCGTGACGCGCCTGCGCATCGGCGAGCATGTCGAGATGTCTCAGCCTGACCTCCGCAACAGTGACTTCCACGCGGGATCACCTCGCGGCCGAGGCGCCCATCCTCTCCGGTCCGCCTGCGACCACGCTTGCGGCAGGAAGCCCCGCCGGGCTTCCCCTGCCTTTCATGGCCGTCGCCCAGGTCTCCCGGAGCGGGCGCATCACGGAAAGTGCTTCGTTGAACTTCCCCTCCCAGACCCTGTCAATGGCATATCTGTACAGTCGGAACAGGCCCACCGCGATCTCGCCCTGGTCGAGGTCGAGGGCATCGATGAGAGTCGCGATGCCGGCCGACGCCTTCTTCTTGTCCTTCGCCCTGCAGCTCGCGATGATGTGGTCGTACACCATGAGCACGAGATCCTCCGGCTTCGCGGACAGCACCTGCTGTGCCCGGTAGACGCCGTACGCGCTCCGGCCCCTGTATTCGCTCGTTGCCTGCAGCATGTCGAGTTCAGCGTTCATCGGCATGACCTCCAATCAGCCCCGGGTCCTATCGGTCGCCCCACCGGTCCTGCGTAAGCCCTGGGTCTCGCCGGAGCGGCCTATCATCCGCGGGTCCATCCGGGCCATTGCGTGGTTCGTCCGGCCCGGCATCCTGCGGTCTATGCGTCGGGTGGGAGCCGCCCGCAAACTCGCCTGAGTCCCTGGGATTGGCGGCACGTCCCGGGTCGTGACGAACCCGGCCCGATGGGGCACGGTGGGCGACGCGGTTCCCAGCCCTTCCACCGCCGCACGTTCCGCTCGTCACGCCTGCTCTGCCGGACGTCCGTGGGGGAAGGTCCCCCTCCCCCCACGGACGAGACCCGCGCCGTAGACCGACCACGACCCGAACCGGGTCCGGGCTACGCGAACTACCTGAACAGACCCAGCACCGCCTGCGGCGCCACGTTCGCCTGCGCCAGCATCGCAGTGGCCGTCTGCTGCAGGATCTGGTACTTCATCGCCTCGAGCTGCTCAGCCGCAATGTCGGCATTCATGATACGGTTATACGCAGCCTCGGTGTTGGTCTTCGCAACGACGAGGTTCTCTTCCTTGAACGTGAGACGTGAGACCACGGCTCCGATGTCTTTGAGGGTGGCGCTGACGCTCGCAAGTGCGGTGTCAATCTTCTGCATGTAGGCTGTCGCTGAGGCGTACGACTCGACCTCCACCGTCTGGATGCCCAACGTGCTGGAATCATGAGCGGTCAACACCGTGACCCCCGTCGAGGCGGTCGTCTGGAAACCGGTCTGGAACGTCATGTTGCTCGAGCTTCCGTCGATGAGCGCCTGCCCGTTCCACTCCGTCTCGCCCACGATCGTGTCGATCTCGCTGACCAGCGCCTGGATCTGGCTCTTTATCGCGAGTCGTTCCGCGTCCCCGAGGGTGTCGTTTGCGGCCTGCTCGGCCTTGTCCCTGATCAGGAGCAGGATGTCACTGATCTTGCCGAGGCTGCCCTCGGCCACGCCGAGGAGGTTCTTCGCGTCGCCGATGTTGTCGAGCGCAACCCCGAGGCCTCTGCTCTTGTAGTTGAGCTTGGTTGCGATGGTGAGACCGGCGGGGTCGTCGGCCGCCTCGTTGATCCGCTTACCGGTTGACAGCCTGAGCTGGTGGATTCCGAGCTGCGCGTTTACCGCTTTCAGCGCGTTCAACGCGTTCAAGCCCGTTATGTTCGACGCTATTCGAGTGAGATCACCCTGTGCCATCTTTCTTTACCTCCTTGTCTTGCCGTCCCGCGGCCTTGCCGCGGGTTCGAGGATCCGTCCTCTTGTCGCGCGCTTTTACGCGGGGCGCGGCCGCACCCGCCCGGGCTGTTCGGTGTGCCGGGACGCCCGCTCCCGGTTCGAGCCACCTATGCTACCACCTGCGCACCCCCCTTCCGTTGTGCGGTCTCCAGCTACTGCCTCTCGATCACCATATATCGGCAGTGCCCTGTAATCCTTTAGCAGACATGTCACTGGACCCGGCGACCGGAGCAGTCAGTCGGCGACGGGAATGGCGCCTATCTCTGCACTACCGCCGACCCTTGCGCTGCCATCGCCGGTCAGGGTCTTGAACGCCTCAGTCAGCTCTATCAGGAGGTTCAGGCTCTCAACGTCGCCGGGCAACGAACGCAGCGCCTGGAGATATGTTGCGAAGGCCTCCTCGATCTTGCCCAGCCGCAACTGGTTGCTGGCGATCCTCGCGAGCAGGACGCCGCTCCCGGCCCCGCTAAGCCTGGCCGAGCCTGCGTATAGCTCCAGAGCACGGGCGATATCTCCCTTCGCAAACAGCCGGTCGCCTTCCGCGACCTTCCGGGCGGCCTCTTCGTCCAGGACCGCCCTGAGCCGCTTCAGTTCGGGGCTATCCTCCCCGCATACTCCAGGACCACTGTGACAGGTCCGGTCCAGAGCCTCCCGGACGGTCTGGAGGTACTCCTCGCTCCTGGGCGCAAAGCCGGCCGCCGCGGCAAGCGCTTCGACCGCCGCCGAAGTATCCCCCAGGCGGATGCTGCACCTGGCCGCCATGGTAAGCGGCCTCCAGGTATCCAGAGACATGTCGAATACCAGTTGCTCGCCGGCGGTGTCCGCGCGGTCCAGCGGGTGGCTCGACGCGACTGCAAGGAATACGTCCCTTGCCTCTTCGAGCCGCCCATCCCTGAAGAGATGGACCGCTTTCTGGTGAAGGGCCTCCTTCGAACAGGGCAGGATCTCGAGCGCCCGGTCCACAAGCTGCGTCGCCTGGGCTCTACTGCCCTGCCTTTCATGGGCGTCCGCGAGCAGCAGGAGGACGTCGACTCGCCCCACACTGACCTGCCGACGAGCCTCTTCGTCCATGGATTCCAGAGCGGCCAGCACTCGCTCGATCTGGGAGACCGCCTCAGAAACCCTGCCTGCGGAAAGAAGCATCGACCCGAGCTTGTATCGGTAGTACAGATTGTCCTGTGCTTCCAGGATCCTCTCGAGAAGTGCGATGTTGCGGCGCATCTTGTCCCGACCCTGCACCACATCCTGCTGATAGCCATGATGAACGACGGTGAATCCTTTCAGCCTGTGGGGGAGTCGGGAGGCCGAAAAGGACTCCACGGTCTGCGACGCAGGCCTCTCGTGAATCAACCCTTCATAGCGGATCCCGGCGTTGTTCGGGAAGAATCTGGGGAAGTAGTGCTCTGTCTCGTTGCCAGAGCCGCTGCGGTTGATTATCCTGGCGGCATAGACCGCATTCGGGCTCGACCCTCGTGCGACGGCCTTCAACGCCTCCCCTGCAGCGGGATCAAGCCGCTCGTCCGCATCGAGCACGAGGATCCACCCGCACGTAGCGTGCTCAAGGCTCTCGTTACGGGCGGCGGCGAAGTCGTCGTTCCACTCGTAGTGGTAGACCTTCGCGCCGCACCGGCGCGCGATCTCGACGGTACGGTCGGTGGAACCGGTGTCGACGATGATGATCTCGTCCACCACGCCTTTCACGCTATCCAGGCAGCCGGGGAGAAACTCCTCCTCGTTCTTGACGATCATGCAGAGGCTGATCTGATGCTGCTTCTCAGTCTTCGCGCGCCTTGCCTGGGCCCGCTTCTTCATCTGACTCTTCGCTGCCCGTCTCCTGCCCATCAGTGGACCGCGCTCCTTAGATACGCTGTCGTATCGTGTCTACTTAATGATATCGGCAACTCTCCTCGTCTCTTTAGCCCTGACGGTGCAAAAGCAGCCTGGACGAGCTGTGGCACGAGTCGTCTGTGTTGGGTTCAGGCGGCATCTCCTCCAGAGGCAGGAAAAACCTAAAACCGTGGCGAATTGTGCCGATACTTGTACTGAGGGTTTCAACGATACCGGAAGATTGGGGATACGGGAAGGCTGAGGATGCCGGGAGGGGTGAGCCTTTTATGCGGTCTCGGATCCGGTTCGGCGTGGGGTTCAAGATCCTTGGGAGCTTCCTTCTGCTTCTCCTCTTTATGGCGGTGATAGGCTACTTCGGGCTGCAAGGGGTCTCCACGGTCAGCACTGATCTGGGCAAAATGGTTGACGAACAGATGTTGCGCCTCACCCAGATCGAGAGGCTGAACGGGGCATTTGAAAGGTTCGCCATCGCCCTGCGTGGCTTCCTTCTCCTTGGCGACTCGAGACTGCAAAACGCCCTGAAAGCCGCGGATACGGACATCCAGGAGCAGCTCGATGCACTCTCGGGAGCCACCATCAAGACGGGAGGGGAGTCCACCGGGCAGGGCAAAACCGTCGCGGACATGCGCAGCTCGTGGACCCAGTGCCGCGATACGATCTTCAACTACATCGACAACGGCCAGCGCGGCGAGGCGCTGGGCTACATGATGGCCGAGGGTGATGGCATCGTCAAGGAGATCCAGACAGAGCTCGAGGGCGGTCTCAAGGCATACCAGGACGCCGCAGCATCGGCCGGTGAGGCGGCCAAGATCGCAGCCAGGACCGTGCAGGAGCGGGCGATAGCCATATTCGCGGCCGCCGTCGTGCTGGGCCTTGTCCTTGCCCTCACGCTCGCGGCCGGTATTACGCGCCCGACCAGGGCCCTCGCGCGCGCCTCCCAGGAGGTCGCAGCCGGACGCCTCGGCATCGAGGTGCCTGGCACTAAGAGGCGCGACGAGATGGGCGTGATGGCGCAGGCGTTCTCGGAGATGGTCACGAGCCTCCGGAACGTGGTGGAACAGCTCGTTGGCCATGCCAAACGTGTGGCGTCCACGGGGCAGGAGGTTGCCGCGAGCGCCGATGAGGCTGCCACCGCCACCGAGCAGGTGGCGCGCACTATCGAGCAGGTAGCGAAGGGCGCCGCGGAGCAGAGCACGAGCGCCCAGACCACGTCCACTGCCATGGGCCAGCTTTCGACCGCCATCGAACAGATAGCCAAAGGCGCGCAGGAGCAGGCGCTCTCGGTGAACGAGGCCAACGGCGTGGTCGCATCCATGGCCCGCCTCATGGAAGGGGTCTCAAAGGCCGTTGACTCGCTCATCGCCGCCTCGGAGCGCAGCCGCTCCGCCGCAGGCAGCGGGTCGCGAGCCGTCGACGACGTCGTTGCAGGCATGGACGACATCCGAAAGCAGGCCGAGGCCGTCGCCGCAGGCATCAGGGACCTGGGCGCTCACTCCACCGAGATTGGGAAGATCATAGAGGTGATCGACGACATAGCAGAGCAGACCAACCTCCTCGCCCTGAACGCGGCCATCGAGGCGGCCCGCGCCGGCGAGCACGGAAAGGGCTTCGCCGTCGTCGCCGACGAGGTGCGCAAGCTCGCCGAGCGCTCCGGCAAGGCGACCAAGGAGATCGCCGGGCTCATCAGCACCATGCAGCGAAGCATCGAGCTGGCGAGCAAAGCTCAAGACCTCCAGGCCAGCCGCGTGTCCCAGGGCACCCAACTCGCAGGCCAGGCGGGGCAAGCCCTGAGCGACATAGACGCCACCATGAACGCGATGAACGCTGAGGTTGAAAAGATCGCGACGACCGTCAAGGAACTCGAGTCGTCCAGCGCGCAGGTGGTCAAGGCTATGGACAACGTGGCCAGCGTCACCGAGGAGAACACAGCGGCCACCCAGGAGATGACCGCGTCTGCTGACGAAGTTCAGAAGGCCGTGCAGGCGATGGCCGCCGTGTCGGAGCAAACGGCAAGCGCCGCAGAGCAGGTGTCGGCGTCCACGGGCCAGATGAGTTCGGCCATAGAGCAGATCGCCGCATCAGCGCAGGACCTCGCCAGGATGGCGGCGGACCTGGAGAAGCTGGTGGCAAGGTTTAGCTGATCGGGAATCCCTCGAGCCTGCGCCCGGTCGTATGCCGGGCCGTGGGTGGGTAGAAAGGTTCGACACCGGCAACCCCGGGCGGAGCGCCAGCGTGTCACACCTGGCGCGGGCACGACGAAAGCGAGGAGACAGATGCGTGGATGCGCCGGGAGCCGCGAGACGAAAGCAGAAGGCTGAAAACCAACAGGACAAGGAGCGTATGTGCAATGTCTGTTTCAGTTGACGCAGCAAGCCAGGTCACGAGCGCCCAGGAAGGCCCAGAGACCGCAGCGGGCGGCACGAGACACGTGGTCGTGTTCCAGCTCGGACGCGAACTCTACGCCGTCAGCATCAGCGATGTGCGGGAGATCGTGCGCATGCAGCCCATCACGCCCGTCCCGAGCGCCCCTGACTACGTGGAAGGCGTGGTGAACCTGCGCGGTCAGGTCATCCCGGTGTTGAACCTCGCCAGGCGCCTCGGCATTCCCGTGCAGCCGGTCACGCCAGCCACGCGCATCGTGGTGGTTCAGGCGGGCCAGGACACCATCGGGATGATCGTCGACTCCGTGGTGAAGGTCGCCCATATCGCGCAGCAGGACATCGAGAGGCCCGAGGCCCTCGCAAAGGAAGGGGCAAGCCTTGCCTACATCGTGGGGATCGCCAGGGCGGAAGACAGGCTCATCACTCTGATCGACCTCGAGCAGGCCCTTTCATTTGCCTCCACGCCCGGGCAAGCTCAGCGAAATCAGTGAGGGTGGCGCCTGAAGCCGCCTCGTTCTCGCGCTTGATTTCCTCGTAGATCTCCTCGCGATATACCTTGAGGTCGGCAGGCGCGGTGATGCCCAACTTCACGTAGGCCCTGCCGGCCTTCGTGTCCACCGAGATGACCGTGATCTTGATGTCGTCGGCGATGATCAGGCTCTCACCGCTTCTGCGTGTCAGGACGAGCACCGGCCAATCCGACCTTTCCCTCGCGGACGTCTTCGGGGAAAATCTGCGCGGCTAGCGGGAAACCGGACCCGCGCAGCGGCACCTGCCTGCCCCGACCCGTGCGCGCGTTCACCACGAGCGGAGCGAAAAGGTTCACCGTGGCAAGCAGGGGGTCATCAGGCACCGTCACAATAACGTAGAGGAGCATATCGTCTCGGCTCGTCACGCCGAGCTCAAGGCCGGCCTCACCGAGGTCCGGCGCATAGTCGGGCCAGAAAAGCAGCGGATCCACTACGATGAACGCGAGGTTCCCCGAAGTCGCCCGAAGCCACCTGAACGGGCCGGGGTCCCCTGACTCGGCAAGCTCGTACTCCCGGACGTCCTCGAAGCCGAAGATGCCCTCTTCAAACACGATCCTCACCCGGCCCACCACCTCCTCCGCCCGGGACGCCCTCCGCCCGGCACAAGCCGCGCCAGCCACCATGCTATCCTCCGCGCCGCTCACTCTATAGCGGTTATGAGCGTGGTCTGGTGCTCCGGACGAGCCAGGTCGATCTCGGTGGACGTCTCCACCTGCGTGCCAGCCTCCTCCCTGACGAGGCGCACGACCGGGCGCGTGACCATGCCCCGGGAGAGCTTCGTCACCACCGCAAGCTCTCCGGTGCTCAGGCGCACGAGCGCACCCTCCGGGAACGGCGATACGCAGCCCAGCATCACCCGCACAACGTCCTTGTCGAATTCGAAGCCGGCCGCGCTCATCATGTAGTCGACAACCTCGCCCGGCATCATGTGCCTGTCCAGGTGCGACCGGACGAGCATGGAGCTGTAAACGTCGGCGCACGCGACTATCCGCGAGTACGGGTGGATGTCTGACCCACGCAAGCTCCTGGGATAGCCGCTGCCGTCCACCCTCTCGTGGTGCTGGGCCACGATGGCCTTGGTGAACGCCGAAATCCTCGGGTGCTGCCTGAGCACCCTTACGCCCAGTTCAGGGTGGGCGTGCATCTTCTTCGCGTCCTCGGGCGCGAAGCCTTCGCCCTCTTTGTAGCCCACATCGGCAGCGACGGGAACGAGCGCCATGCCGACATCGTGCAACAGCGCCCCAAGGCCGACGTCCACGATGCGGGCCCTCTCGCCCATGGCAAGCGCTATGGCTACCGAGAACACGGCCACGTCGAACGGGTGCACGTATTCGTACTCGTCCGGTTCATCGAAGACCGTCCACGAGACGAGGACGTGCGGCAAGGCCTTGGACACGTCGGACCTCACCCCCTCGACGACCTCGACCAGGTCGTCGTAGGGAGGTTCGACTGTGGGAGCACCCGCCTGCCTGAGCTGCGCAAAGAGGTCCTGCAGGAGCCCCAGGGCACGGTCTCGCACATCTCCCGAGACAACCGAGACAACGCCCGTACCTCTTGCAACCAAGAAAACCACCTCGGTAGGACTGAACATGTTGTCGCCCGCGCAGCCGCGTCGCCTACGCGACGACCGGGTCCCGCCTTCTGTAGAAGAACGGCGAGATAAGCTCGAACCCGAGCTCGGATGCAGCCATTATGGTCTCCGTGCCACCGATGAACAGGACCCCGCCAGGCCTCAGGCTCGCGTGGAACCCCCTGAAGACCCGCGCCTTGGCTTCCTCGGTGAAGTAGATCATGACGTTGCGGCAGAGGATGATGTCGCAGTCCTGCTCATAATGGTCGGCCAGCAGGTTGTGAGGCCGGAACTCGACCATCTGGCGCACCGGGTCCCTCAGCCTGAGCTTGTCCCCTTCTACCATGAAGTATTTCTGCACGAGCTCCGGCCTTACCTCCTTGACATCATCGCGCGCGTACACCGCCTCGCGGGCAAGCCGGAGCGCGGACGTATTTATATCGGTGCCGATGATCTGATGTCGCGTTCCGGGCGTAAGCTCGCTCAGGATCATGGCGATGGTGTACGGCTCCTGGCCGGTGGAACACCCGGCCGACCAGACCTTGAGCGACCGCCGCGCCTTCAGAAGACCGGGCAGGATGGACCCTGCCAGCTCATCGAACTTCTCGCGGTTGCGAAAAAAGCTTGACACGTTTATGGTCACGAAGTCCACGAAATCCCGCAGCAGCCCAGGGTCCTGCTCCATGGCCCGCCAGTAGTCGAAGAGGCTGGCGTGCCCCGACCTTGTGAGCGCCGCAGCCAGTCTGCGCTTGATCTGGTTTTCTTTGTAGCAGCCCAGATCGATTCCTGCCGCCTGCATGACCTTTCTTCGGAATAGACCGTAGTCCATCTCTTGCACGTTTGCTGCAGCTCCCGTAACGCCCAGGTGTACGTTCGTTAGTTTACGCCGTCTTTCGAGTGCTTCCGGGTTGCCGGTGTTGCACTCCTCCATCAAGTGACGAAGGCGCCGTCTCGCAAGCACCAAGTAGATCGCCACAAGTTCGCGCTACTTTTCAGCGCGCAGGTCCTCGCCAGGGTCGCCGGTGTTGCCCTCCGGGGACGGCGTGTGCGGTGAGATGCGTTCGAATTCGGCGCTTAAGGCTAGCCGAATTCCAGGCGCCCCGACCTGGCAAGCGCCGGCAACCCCGACACCGTCAGCGAGGATGGCGCAAACTTATGGCGCCATGCTTAGCAACTCCTGGCAGAGCGGCGACGCCCGGCTCTACCCGGTTTTGTGAACCGACTCCAGGATAGCGCCGGCCACCTCGTGGAGAGGGACCACCACGTCGGCCAGCCCCTGCTCGATCACGGCCTTCGGCATGCCGTATATCACGCACGTCGACTCGTGCTCGGCGATGGTCCTTCCGCCCGCCGCCCTGATGGCGGCCATGCCGTCCGCGCCGTCCCTGCCCATTCCCGTGAGCACGACGCCGACCAGTCTGTCCCCGTAGACGCGGGCGGCTGATTCCATCGTGGTATCGACGGAGGGTCTCACGCCGTTGCGCGGTGGGTCGGTGGAGAGCGCCACCTCCCCCTCGCCGGTGATTGACATATGGTGCCCGCCCGGCGCCACCAGCGCCACACCGTCGACTACCCTGTCCCCGGCCTCAGCTTCCTTCACAGCGATGGCCGAGGCTTCGTCGAGCCTTGCCGCGAGCGACCTTGTAAAGCCCGGTGGCATGTGCTGGACCACGAGTATGCCGGCGCCGATGTCTCCCGGTAGAGCCGTGAGGACCTGGTTGAGCGCCGAAGGGCCGCCAGTGGAAGATCCGATGATCACAACGATATCTGACTCCCTGGACTCCTTGCCCGGGGACGCCTTCCACCCCGCCGCGCCGCCTGCACCCCGTCCCGGCCCCGGGTGCGTCGCAAGCCCCGGGCGTGCGGTTTCTCCGACCGCCCTTCGGGAGTCACGCCCGCTGCCTCCGAGCGGCAGGTCGCCGGCCGTTCCCGCCCGGCCGGGCCGGAGCGCTCTCGGCGCCCTCACCCTCGCCCCGGCCGCCAACTTCACCTTGGAGACAAGCTGGTCGCGGATCTCGCCGAGCCCAACCGTCATGGAATGCGACGGCTTCGGGACGAAATCCACCGCGCCGAGCTCCAGCGCCTGGATGGTGGTGGCCGCCCCCTCCTGGGTCAGGGCGCTCAGCATCACCACGGGGACGGGGCGCTCGCTCATGATGGCCCGCACGGCCGAAAGGCCGTCCATCACCGGCATCTCGACGTCCATCGTGATCACGTCAGGCCGGAGGGCTCGCGCCTTCTCCACGGCCGCCCTGCCGTCACGGGCGACATCGACCACGACGATGTCTGGGTCTGACCCCAGCATATCGGAAACCACCTTACGTGTAAAGGCCGAGTCGTCAACGACAAGCACCCTGATTGGCAGGTCCACGGAATCCAGTCTCCCTCCTGGCCTATTTGCAGGCGGTCACCCGACCAGCTTCTTGAGGGACGCGAGCACCTTGTCGGGGTCGAAAGGCTTGAGAAGGTAATCGCGCGCCCCAGCCAGGATGGCCTCCATGACCAGCGATTGCTGACCCACCGCCGTGCACATGATGACCTTCGCGTGTGGGTCGCGCTTCTTGATCTCTTTGAGCGCGGCGATCCCGTCCATCACGGGCATGGTGATGTCCATGAGCACGGCGTCCGGGGAGGTCTCCACGTACTTCTTTACAGCTTCCTCCCCGTCCTGCGCCTCCTCGACCTGGTAGCCATGCTCTTCCAGGAGCTTTCTCGATCGCATCCTCATGAACGCTGCATCGTCCACGACAAGCACCCTGGGCACTTACATCACCCCGCTCCCTTTTGCGTTGCCGGGGCCGAGCGCCTTGAGGATGGTAGCCAGAGAGTTGTGAGTGGGCACTATGAAGAACAGGGCCTCAATGCTCTGGAGGCTCTGTGTGAGCACCGTCTGGGCCACGAGGGCATCCATGCCTTCCCCCTCGCCCGAGCTGCCGCGTTCGCTCGTGCCGCCCGCCGCGCCCCTCTCCCTGGTGGCCACCGACGCCTCCAGCATCCTGGAGACCAGCGTCTCGCCGTCGAGCACCGGGGGAGCGGGCATGGCGCGAAGGCCCGTGGCCTCTGCCAGCGAGTTCAGGAAGAAAGACCCCGCGAGGTTCCCCACCTCGCACAGGGCCGACCCGCCCATCTCGGTCAGGCTGGAGGTCGTGCCGGGCTCGTTACCCATGAGAACGTCCACCAGCCGGTAAGCGCTGGGACGGGGAAAGATGAGTATGACATCGCCTGTCACATCGCCCGTGAGCCCGATTCTCACGCCTATGGTGGGCTCTTCCACGCTGTGCTTCGGGACCTTCGTGATCTCCTCGCGCGCGACGAAACACACGTCAGGCACGCTCATCTCGATCTTGCGGCCAATCATGTCTGAAAGCACCGATGCCGCGCTCTCCATGCCTTTCGCCAGGATGCTTCTGAGCGTTTCGAGTTCGCTAGCATTGAAACTGGTAATCGGAGCGATCGCCGTTCCCTCCCTCAGAACCTGACCCGGAAATATGGCTGCGACCCATCGCCTTTTCCAGCACTCTTGCGACGTCGAGGATCAGGGCCACCCGTCCGTCACCCAGGATCGCCCCTCCCAGCACGCCCCTGGCGCACCTTGCGAGCCTCCCGAGGCTCTTTATGACTATTTCCTGCTCGCCCAGGAGGGAACCGACGATGATGCCGACCCGCATATCCTCATAGCGCGCGACCACCACGAGCGACCGACCGGAAGACCGCTCAAGCTGAGCCCTGGGCGAATCCTCTCCGGCCCGCGCCGCCCCTGTCGCCCCTGTCGCCTCCGCCGCTCCGCCGCTCCTCGCCGCGAAGTCGCGCAAATCGAAGACGGGCAACACCTTGCCCCTCAGAACCACCGCGCGGCCCTGGCCGACTGGCTTGACCTCCGAGAATGGCACGCGCGTGACCTCGACCACCGACGACAGCGGCACCGCGAACTCCTGGCCGCACGACTCGACGAGGAGCGCCCTGAACACCGCCAACGTGAGCGGCACGGACAGGGCAAAGCTCGTCCCCTTGCCGACGGACGTCTTCACCCGGATGGTCCCGCCGAGCCTCTCGACGTTGGTACGGACGATGTCCAGGCCGACGCCGCGCCCTGAGACGTCGTCTACCTGGTTCGCGGTGGAGAACCCCGGCTGAAAGATGAGGTCGATGGCCTCATCATCCGAAAGGGACCCGACGTCATCCGGAGCGATCATCCCCTTGCGGATGGCCGACTCGCGGACGCGCGCGGGGTCGATGCCCCCGCCGTCGTCTTCCACCGTTATGACCACGCGGTCCTCCACGTGCCGGGCCGCCAGCCGCACCCGCCCTTTCTCGGGCTTCCCGCGTCGCACGCGCTCATCGGGCGGCTCGATGCCGTGCCCGACGGCATTGCGAAGAAGGTGGATGATCGGGTCCGCCACCTCCTCGATCAGCGCGCGGTCGAGCTCGGTGTCCTCACCTTCAACCACGAACTCCACCAGCTTGCCCGAGCTTGCAGCGGTGTCCCGCACCATCCTGGGGAACCGCTTGAAGAGGCTGGCAAGCGGCGTCATCCTGGCCTTCATGACCTCTTCCTGGAGTTCGGTTGTGAGCCGATTCATGTGAGCCGTGATCTGCTCGAGGTCCTCGATGTGCCCGGAGTGCGCCTCCAGCGCCGAAAGCCGCCTCTGGACCTCGGTAAGGCGGGCCTCGTCTATTGCAAGCTCAGACACGATGCGGACGAGCCTGTCGAAGGCGTCCACGCCGACCCGGATGGTCTCGGTCTTGGACCGCCCCAGGAGCTTCGGGACATCCTCTGTTGCGGCTTCACCATTGCCGCCACCGCCGCCGACCGGTTCGCGCCTGCCGACCACACCCGGACCGCCCGCGCCAATGGGGGTGCCGGGACCGCCGGAACCGGGAAGGGCAGCGGGACCGTCAGGACCGGTAGGATCGCCGGAGCCGGCGGCACCAGCAAGATCAGCGCGATCGGCGAGATCGGCGGAACCAGAGGGACCTGTGGGACCTGTGGGGACGGCCTCCGCACCAGCGGGCCCAGGCACACGGCCGACGCCCACTGCGGCCTTTCCCTGGGCCGAGCCCTGGGACCTTCGCACCTCCACCCGGTCGACGTCGCTGACCTCGTAGACCTTCGCCTCCACCATGGCCTCATCAATGCTTGAGGCGGCTGCCACGATAGCGCACATGTCGAGGCCGGCCTTTTCGGCCCTGATATCCTCGATGGACGGCCGCGAATCCACGACGGTACCAAACCCCTCGAGGACCTGGATCACCTGAAGCGCTCGCACGGGCGGCATCACCGTATCGTCCGCAAACCTCACGTGCACCTCATATGCCCCGGCCTCGGCCGATCTAGCCTCCATCAGCCTGGCCATGAGAGGCCCGATGTCCACCTCGCCGGCCCTCTCCTCAGCGCCGGGACCTCCGGACGATTCGAACTCCAGCTCCGCCGCAAGCCCTCGCAGACCATCGACCGCATCGAGGAGCACGTCGACCAGTTCGCGGCGAGGCTCAAGCCTGCCGTCTCTCATGGCCGCGAACACGTCTTCCATGGCGTGCGCAAGCGTGGACATCCTGGAATGCCCGACCGTGGCCGACGAACCTTTGACGGTGTGAGCGATGCGGAACATGTCCTGGAGGAGGCGCGGGTCGTGGCCCTCGCCTTCGAGCCTGACGATCTCCTCCTCGAGCACTTCCAGCTGGTCGAGGGTCTCGTCGAGAAAGAGCCTGATATCCTCGGGGCTCAAACTGTATCCTTCTGCCACTTCTTCACCGACCCTTAACGCATGTAGTCCAGAAGAGATGTCTGCATTATCCCGGCAGCCGCCCCGAGCGCTGCCCTGTACACCGTTTCCTGCAACTGCAAATCCGTGATGGCCTTGAACACGTCAGCATCCTCCGTTTTGGACAGGAGCGCCTCAAGCTCCACTGCGTCCTGGGAAAGCTTCGTGGCCACCCTGTCGAGCCGCCTCACCTTTGCGCCGACGCCCGTGACAAGGTTCATGATCCTGTCCTGCGCGGCCTGGGTGGCGGCGATGTCTGACGCGATGTCGTCCTGGAACGTGGGAGAGCTTGCACCTGCGAGGAGATGGTCGCGGAGGTCCACGAGGATCTCGAACAGGTTTCTGTTGCTCGCCTCGGGGACGTCCTGCATGAACGTCTCGCCGCCGTTCGTGTTGACCTGCACAGTGGTACCAGGTTCCACTTCGATCTTCTTGGATCCGTCAGCACCAGCATATGCCACAGGATAGCCCGGATCTGCCGGGTCCTCAACCAGCGAGAACGGCCTCGTGGTGGTCTTGAGCCCAGCGAAGATGTATCTCTCATCATACTGAGTGTTCGCAAGGTCCACGAGCTCGGAGATGAGCCCGTCCACATCCTGTGCAAGCGCCTGCCGCTCGTCGTCCGAAAGAGTGCTGTTCCCCGCGCGAAGCGCGGCGTCGGCGGCGTTCTCGAAGACCTCCTGCGCCTTCATGAGGGCCTGCTCGGTGGCGCCGAGCCAGTCCCTGGCGTCGTCGATGTTCGTCCCGTGTTGCGCGACGCCCGCCCGTAGCGCCCGGATGGCAAGGCCTCGCGATGCAGCGATCGGGTCGTCGGACGGCTTTCGGACGCGCTTTCCGGTGGATATGTCCTCCGACAGCCTCTGCATGCGGGCAAGCTGCTGGGAGATGTCCCTGGACAGGTTGTTCAGAAGATAACTCGTGCTGATGCGCAAACCAGATCACCCCCTCCGAATGGCCAACCTCAGGATCGGCAACGGCAGGCACGTGCCTCATCCAAGCGCAAGCACGACCTCAAGCACCGGTGCAATCGCAGGCGCGGACGCGAGCGCATGCAGACCTACCTGCCGACAAGGCCCGTCCCGTTGATGAGGGTGTCGAGCATCTCGTCTATGGCCGTGGTGAGCCTTGCGGCGGCCTCGTACGCCCGCTGGAAACGCATGAGGTTTACCATCTCCTCGTCGATGGCCACTCCTGAGACGCTGTCCTTATTGTTGGTGTACTGGTGCAGCGTGGCCTCGTGCACCTGCACCATGTACGCCGCCTGCCGGGCGTTCGTCCCGATGTCGGCGATCATCTGCTGGTAGAACCCGCCGAAGCTGACCTTGTCGCCGCTCATCGTGAGAGCGTCCTCGAGACCCGCGATGGCGAGCGCCACCGAGCCGTCTCCTACCATCCCGGCGGTGGCGGCGGCGGCCACCTTCGCGACGTCGCCGCCGGCGTCTGGGTCGAGGACGGGGTTCACAGCAAGGGTGCGACGTCCGGCGTCATATGTGAAGAAGTCGATGCCGGTCGTCGGGGGCTCGTCGATGCCGTACCCGCCCTGGTGGAGCTGGTTGACCTCGCCCGCAAGCGTGGTCACGAGCGCCTCGATGTCCTTGTAGTAGCCCGCAAGGTCGCCGTTCCTCACCTGCAGCAGGCCGCCGACCTCGCCACCACCGATGTCTGCCACGTTTCCATCATTCGCCCAAACAACGCGGGATTCCTGCTCCTCCACCCCGGCACCAAGCAATTCCCCGGGCAGGGTCCCTGACTCAAACCGCAGCTCGTTCACCCTATCCTCGCGGACGAGCTCGCCGGAGCCGACCTGGATGACCACTGACCCGTCCCTCGTCTCGAAGGCGCTCATGTTTACGAGCCTCGAGAGCCGTGCTATGGCGACGTCCCGTTTGTCCTTGAGGTCTGCGGGGTCGTTGCCGATGGCGGTGATCCTGACGATCTCCTTGTTCTGGGCGGCGATCTCGCGTGCGAGGGAATTTACCTCGTCCACCCTGGCGGCTACTCCCTCATCAAGGTCGCCTGCGAGCTCACGCAGGCCCCGCAGCACCTGGTTGAAGTAAGACGCGAGGGTCTTGGCCTCCTCCACGAGCGCGGTGCGCGCGGCAATGCTCTCGGGTCGCTTGGAAAGCTCCTCCCACGCCGCGAAGAACTTGCTCAGGGCATCGGCCAGGCCCGCATCGGACGGCTCCCCGAAAACCGCCTCCACCTGCGAAAGGGCGTCATTCCTGCCCTCCCAGAGGCCCAGGGTCACGCCGGCCTGGCGGATGCGGCTTTCGAGAAATCCGTCGAACACGCGCTTTATCCTGACCATCTCGACGCCCGTGCCCACAGTGCCAGGGCGTTTGAACCCCGCACCCGTCTCCACCACATAGCCCGGCGTCGCCGCGAGGATGGGCTCCCGGCGGACGAAGCCGGGCGTGCCGGCGTTGGCGATGTTGTGCCCTATCACCTCGAGCGCTCTCTGGTGCGCCACCAGGGCGCGCCGTGCTGTCTCAAGACCGAGAAAAGTGGAACGCATTGGGCCTTCCCGCCTTTCTCCTCGCGGCCATGGTGTCGACGGAATATGTGTTCCGGTTTTCCAGGCCGGCGCACATCCGGGCAGCGAAGTCGATGTAGTCCAGGATGTTGTTTATGAGCACGATGTTTCCGCTGTTGATCACGGCATGCTCTTCGAGGACCGGAGCAAGCTGCTGGAGGATGGTCCTGTATCTTTCGGCATACTCTTCCCCGGCCGAGGACATGACCTCCTCGCACGTGGCGCCGCCTCGCTGCGAAACCAGACCCCGGCCCGAGCCGGGGTCCCGACCACGGTCGAGGCCCGGGCCAAGGTCGCACGCGACCTCGCCGAGGAGGGCGAGCCTCGCCTCCATCACCGTGCGCGTCTTTGCCACCACGGCCTCCACGTCGCGCAACGTCGTCATGAGGGCGTCGGTATCAAAAGAAACGAGAAGCCCCTGCTCCCGGCGGGAGAGGTCGAGCAGATCCCTGTGAAGGGCGACCTCTCGCTCGAGGAGTTCGAGGATCTCGCTGCACCTTCGAGCGATGTCCTGCATTCGAACTCACTCACCCCGCATCGCCGCGCGGCGCCGACGCTACACCAGCGGGGCCGGCCCGGCCGTCAGGACGGCTTCACGAGCTTGCGGGCGACCATGTCGCCGCTCACCCTGTAGGTGCCGGCCTCGAGGTCCCCGCGAACGGCCTCGGCTCTCGCCTTGCGCGCGGCGGCAATCTCATCGAGTCTCTGGTGCGCGCGCTGAAGCTCACGCGCGCGGTCGGAGACGACCACCTCGTCTGAGTCCGCCTCCGCCTTCTCCGGTTTCTTCTGGGCCTCCCGGGCCTCCCTGGACTTGCTCGCCTCGGTCTGTTCCGCGTACCTGCTGAGGATCCTGCGCAGCCCCTCGTTTTCGACCTTCACGGCACGCACCTCTCTCCGATACCGACTGGTTCTCGGTGATCTTATCGGCAAGTCAGGGCGGGCTGTTTAGCCTTCCGCAGACCTTTTCTCACCCTCGGAATTGCCCAGGCTGTGGCCCCCCAGTCGCGACGGCGGCGCAGCCTGCTGCGACAGCTGCCTGTAGAGGACTTCCGCAAGGCCGATGCCGCCGCGCTCCGCCATCTTCTTCGCGATCTCCTGGTCGAACATGCTCTGGAAGACGTCTTCACCGCGTCCGCCGCCGAAGAGGTCGTCCTTCGGGACGGTCTTGCGCATCTCCTTGAGGAGCTCCAGCAGGAATACCGACTCCAGTTCCTCACAGGCATTCCTCAGCTCGGCGTCGGTGCACGCACCGCGGCCGGCGGCTGCCCCTGCTTTTCCTGCGCTCCTGTGCGCAGCCCCGCTCCCAGTAGGAGAGGCGGAGGGAGCCACGAGAGCCGTCCCGGTGTGGTGCAGAGCCATGGCTTGCGGGCGAGTCCCCGCACTGCCCACTCTCACATCGTCCACTGGTCCGTTCCTCCTTGGAGAGATGCACGTCCGTTGTCTCTCTTTGAGTCACCGGCAACCCATCCCAGAGTCGGGATCATCTCTGTACGCTCGTCAGAGGACCTCGATCTCCGCGAGAAGGGCGCCGCACGCCTTGAGCGCCTGCAGGATAGCGATGATGTCCGGCGGCGTCGCTCCGACGGCGTTCAGCGCCGCCACAAGGGCGTCCACCGTGTCCATCGAGGAGACATCGAACATCGTGCCCCCCGTCCCGGCAGCCGCGCCGAGCTGGCCCCGGCCCGGCCACGCTGACCCGCCCTCAGCGGAGGTCGAGTTTGCGTCCAGGCCCGGAGACGACTGCGGGCCAGGCTGCGAGTTCGCGGCTCCGGCCTCCGCCTCGGCCGCCGCCTGCGCGCCTCCCACTCCGGGAGTGGTGAGAGCCGGACCCTTGGCTCTTGCAGAGATCTGCACCCGCAGGCTCCCGTGGGACACCACGGCCGGAAGTATCCTTACCGTCCCGCCGATGACGACGGTGCCCGTACGCTCGTTGAAGACGACCCGGGCCGGCACATCAGCCGTCACAGGAATCTCGCCGATGAGCGCCACGAGGGCGACCAGGTTGTCGGCGTATTCGGGCGGCACCCGCACTTCGATGGCACCGGCGTCGGCGGCCCTTGCCACTCCCTCGCCCAGGCGCGCGCATATGGCCCTCGCCATCCGGTCGGCCGTAACGAAGTCCGGCTCGGCGAGGGCAAGGGTGATCGTGCCGGCCGTCGCGCCTACGATGGCCGTGGCAAGCTCCTGCTCGACCGTGGCACCCTCTGGTATCCTGGCCACGGTTGGATGCACCTTTTGCCTGGTCCCCGCTGCCCCGCCGCCGAGCGAGACGACCCCCTGCGCTGCGGCGTACATCCTCTCGTCGGGCCCGAGGAGCGGCGTGAGTAGAAGCGTGCCACCCTCGAGGCTCCGTGCATCGCCCACCGACGACACCACCACGTCCAGGCGGTCCCCGACGCGGGCGAACGCCGGGAGCCTCGCGGTGACCATGACCGCGGCGACGTTCTTGACACGCATCTGGTCCGGCGTGATCTTGATGCCGAACCGCATCAACATGTTGGCGACCGACTGGACGGTGAACATCGCCCCACTGGAGTCCCCTGTACCTTTCAGCCCGACGACGAGGCCGTAGCCGATGAGGTCGTTGTCTCTCATGCCCTCCACGTGGGCGATGTCCTTGATCCTGGACTCAGCGCAGACCGCCGGCGCAAACCCCGCAGACACGCCCGCAAGCGTCACGGCCGCGACGAGGACGGCAAGCGCCAGGTGCGAGCGGGGTGACCGCTGCAGCCTTTCCAGGGGCTGTCGGTGGTGCACTCCGGGGACAGCGGGCGCGGCCTGCTGTCCGGCTTGTGTGGTTTGCGCGATCCGCATGGCTTGCACGCGCGTGGCGGCCGTCCGCCTGGCGCTCGAGCCATTGGCGCTGCGCTGGTCGCGGCGGCGATGAGGGCCGCCAGGGCACTGATCTCGTTCCACGGCAGGTTCCACCCCCTGCTCTCTGACAGGTCTATCTAGAACTAAGTAGACCGCCACAAATTCGCGCTACTCTTCAGCGCTCAGGTCCTCGCCAGGGTTGCCGGTGTTGCACTCCGGGGACGGCGCGCTTGCGGCGCGCCTCGTTCGAATTCGGCGCACGGGCCAGCCAGATTCTCGACGCCCCGCCCTAGCGCAAGCACCGGCAACCCCGACACCGTCAGGAGAAGTGGCGCAAACTTATGGCGCCATGCTTAGAACAAGAAATCGAGTATCCCTGCGAAGAACCGCCCAAGATACGACAGCAGGCCTTTCCTCTGCTCGACGTTGAGGGCGCCGTCGTACTTGATCTCGGCATCCGCGATGTACGTCGAGAGGATCGTATTGTCGCTCCCGATATCCTCAGGCCGCACGATCCCTGTGATGACGATGTTTTGCCTCTCACGGTTTATGACAAGCGCCTGGGTGCCCTCGATGCGGAGGTTGCCGTCGGGCAGCACCTCTATGATCTTCGCGGTCATCCTGGCGACCAGACTTCCCGACCGCGACGTGGTGTTCTGGCCGCTGGACTTGGCGTTCGCGGAAAAGCCGGTCTCAGGGAGAAACGAGAACACTCCGACACCCTCGGCGAGGGTGATCCCGGCGCCTTTGCCCGTGGACGTCTGTGCCTTGTTACTGGCATATGACCGCTCCGTGATGAGCACGGTTATGAGGTCGCCCACCTGCCTCGCCCTGTGATCGGCGAAGAGCGAGCGGGTATGGTCGTCCCACAGCGAAAGCGGAGAATCGGCAGCGCTTGCGCTCCCCTCGCCCGGGACCCCAGCGACGCCCGCAACACACCAGATCGCAAAAACCAGGGCGGCAACGCACTGCAGCCGTACCCGCGTCATACGGCGTGGCGTACAGAACGCGCGGGTACCGCGACGGTCCTCCCGGGCGCGAGTCACAGGCGTGTTCTCGCGCGAACGATGCTCGCCTTTCACTCTGTATCCAGGTCTCGCGGGCACAGCAGCATCACCCCGCAAAGCATCCTTGATTGCCGGCATGAACACCGGCACCTCGAAATCAGATAGCGCGAACCACCTTCGACGAAATCACCACGGCGCGGATGATCGTTCCGGACGCCACGTTTCTCACGCGGATGCGTGCTCCCTCGCAGCCGTCCTCCAGCGCCTCGCCGGGGCTCGCGACCACCACCCCGGCCATGACGGCCTCGATGGTCACGAGTTCGCCCCTGCGCACCACGGGCAGCGGTTCCACGCTTGAGCCCGCCACCGGGCGCCCCGCCGGAATCGTGTGGCTCGCCCGCATGCCCACGACGGCCGCAAGGTCGAAAGCCACGTCCTGCGGCATGCGCGCAAGGTCTCTCGTCTCGATTCGCACATCCGACGAGGCGATCGTCTCGTGCCTCTGGATCGTCCTCGCCGCCACGACGACGGCCTTTGCCACGTCCACCCTCAGCCTCACCGGGAACACTCTGTAAGGTGCCCCATCGACCAGCACCGTCACCTTGACGCTGGTGTTGCCGATGAACCTCGTGGTAGGCAGGGCCTCCACCTCGAGCGACACATCCCCCTCCGGGACGAGGACGTCCTCGTTCGTCCCAAGAAGGACGGCCACCTCCGCCTCGCGCTTGCCCCAGGGCATTTTCGCTTCGATGAAGTTGCGCACGGCGGCGGCGATGACATCCGCGGCCACCGTTGCGGCGCGGGTCCGTACAACGATCGTGGTCGGGCTCGTGATGACCATGTCGTCGGGGTCGAACCCGGCCTGCCTCAGCCTGACACGCACGATCGCGAGGCTCAGCGTGCGCTCCTGCCCCGGGAGCGGTGCCTGCCCGATCTCAATGTCGCGCAGGCGGGCGGCCACGTCACCGGCGCAGCCAGCGGCCTCGCCGCCGATCCTCGCGATGTCCCCGAGCCTGATGACGGCGCGCCTTACCTCGGCCGGGCTGGAGATCTCGATCCTCACCCGCTCCGTCGTCTGTGCAGCCGGCCCGCAAGCCCCACCGGTCTCGCAGGCCTTGTCCGCACCCCCGGCCCCGCCGGCAGCGGCGGCCGTGCCGGTCGCGGTGGCCGCGGTGGCCGCGGTGACATCTACCAGGCAATTCTCAAGGAACATCGGCGCCACCAGCGTCACCATCGCCACGAGCGCCGCCGCGAGGACGAGCGTTTTCTTCAGACCGCGTCGGTATCGACCATTTGCGCCGGCCACGCAAGCATCACCCTCGCTTGCTTACCGCTTGAGGTTATTGGCTATCGACAGCATGTCATCCGACGTCTGGATGGCCTTGGAGTTCACCTCGTAGGCGCGCTGGGCGATGATCATGTTGACCATCTCCTCGACCACCTTCACATTGGACATCTCCAGGAACCCCTGGGATATCGTGCCGAAGCCCTCGAGGCCCGGGGTGCCCACCACCGGCTGGCCGGACGAGGCGGTCGCCGTGAACAGGTTGCGTCCGATGGCCGAGAGTCCGGCCGGGTTCACGAACTTCGCAAGCTCGATCTTGCCGAGATCCTGCGGCTCACTCTGGCCCGCCAGGATCACCGAGACCGTCCCGTCTGTGCCGATGGAGAGGTCCACCGCCTCGGGCGGAATGGTGATCTCGGGCTCGACGGGGAAGCCGTCCGACGTGACGATCCTGCCCTCGCTGTCCCTCTTGAAGGCGCCGTCTCTCGTATAGGCCACGGTGCCGTCCGGCATCAGCACCTGAAAGAACCCGTCACCCTCTATCACGAGGTCCAGGGTGCCTTCGGTCTGGATGAAATCGCCCTGGGAGAAGATCCTCTGGATAGCGGCGGGCCTCGTGCCCAGGCCGACCTCTATGCCGGCGGGCACCCTCGCACCCTCCGCCACGGTTGACCCTGAGGTGCGAAGGTTCTGATACATGAGGTCCTGAAAGTCCACCCTGCTCCTTTTGAACCCGTATGTATTGACGTTGGCCAGGTTGTTGGCGATGACGTCCATTCCAAGCTGCTTCGCCAGCATACCCGTGGCCGCGCTCCATAACGCTCGCATCATTTCTCCTCACCGCCTTGTGCCATCCTCGGCCGCCTTGTGGCGTCTCATGTAAACAGGAAGGACGACCCAGACCCTGGCCGCGCGGCGCGCGCCCCACGACCAGCAGGGGAGCCGTCCCGAAAAACCCTGAAAAGTCGGATCCCGAAGCCTGGCGTCATGAAGCCAGGCAACGCATGGGATCGAGTCATCCTCGCGCCCTGCCCGGGCCGCCTCAGTCGTTCGGCGGCCCTCGGCCTCCGCTTGCGCGGTCCAGCCACTCTGGCGTCAACGGGTTCCACGGGTCTACGCGACTCTCCCGACGTCGTTTATGGACTTGTCAAGCGTCTGGTCGAGGAACCATATCACCCTCTGGCACGTCTCATACGCGCGCATCCCGGCGATCATCTGGACCATCTCGGTCACCGCCGTCACGTTGGACATCTCGAGGAATCCCTGCCTCACGAGGACGTTGCCCGCCGCCCCGACCGGACGCGCCACCCCTGGAGGAGCCTCAAAGAGGCCGCCGCCTGTCTTCCTCAGGGCGGACGGGTCGTCGAAGGTCACGACCCTGAGCCTCGCCACGGCTCGGCCGTCCACAGTCATCCGGCCGTCGCCGCGCACCTCCACTTCGCTGCCGGAGGGGACGACGACCGGCCCGGTCTCCCCCAGGATCCGCATGCCGTCACTCGTGACAAGCTCGCCCCTGGAGTTGAGCGTAAACGAGCCGTTGCGCGTGTAGGCCTCGACACCATCCGGCGTCTGGACGACGAAGTATCCATCCCCCTGGATCGCCAGGTCGAGTGGTGCGCCGGTCTCGACGATCGGCCCCCCGCTGCGGTCGAACCCTGTGGCCACGACATACGCTCCGGACCCGAGCGTGCCCAGCGGCACGGTTCTCGCCAGGCGCCATGCGCCGCGGCCTCCCGCGTCTTCCATGCCTTCTACGCGGACCGCCATCTCGTCGCCGAAAGAGCCGATGAGCGCGACGTCCTTCTTGTAACCCGGCGTGTCCACGTTGGCCAGGTTCTGGGCAATGACGTCCTGGCGCAGCATCCCTGCGGCCATACCCGATGCCGCCGCGTAAAGTCCCCGAACCAACCTTTCACCTCCCTCCTCTTGTTGTCGAGCTTCGTACGTCGCTACCGGGTCGCCCGGCCGCCGGCCGCGCGCAGGCCACAGGCCGGAATCCCTTGCCTCCGCGGGTCCCGCTCCGCACGACCCAACGTCGGATTGGAGCGGCAAAGGGCCCTTCTGCCTTGAGCGGAGAACATTCGCTTCGAAGGTTAAGCAACTCCCGTGCCAGTGTCCTCCGGAGGGGCCGCGCCCCCGGGGACAACAGAAAAGCGGCAGCCACAGAGGCTACCGCCGACTGACAACCGCTGTCTCCCGCACAGGCGGATGTCGTTCCCCTCGCAAAAGTGACCGCCCGCATGAGCAAAATTTACCCACCAGGTCGCTGCGGCGCGACCAGGTACCATCAGTATCCTCTATATAGCCCCGTGGTGCCCGCCGACAGCCGCGACGGTCGCAAGCCACGCACCTCTAAGCGGATCGCCACAAATTCGCGCTACTTTTCAGCGCGCAAGTCCTATTCAGGTTGCCGGTGTTGCACTCCGGGGACGGCGCGCTTGCGGCGCGCCTCGTTCGAATTTGGCGCTCAAGGCTAGCCAAATTCTCGACGCCCCGTCGTGCAA
>JBLNDE010000023.1:0-24640 GCA_050261335.1 Bacillota bacterium | reverse complement strand
GTTCGCCAGCCGTGAGTGGATAAAGCATGTCCTCCGCGCAATCACATCAATCCAAGAGGTAGCCTAGGGATAAATCCGACACGAACAAGGGGAGCTTACCTACTAACTCTTGACACGGACCAGGTCGTGAGATCTCCTTGACAAAGCGAGTCCAGACCGCCTATACTATACCTGGCAGGGTAGTCCCGACGGACGGACGGACGGAAGGAAGGACGAACGAACGGGCGGACGGACGGGTGGCCGGGGGGTGCATCAGGTAGTGCAAGGCGTGCCGGAGAAACCGCTATTCGAGCCGGAGGAACCGGTCTTTGAGGAGCCAGGCCGTGCGGATGCAGGCCAGGCGGGTCTGGATCCATCTGACGAAAGCCGACACGGAGCAGGCGAAGCCGCAGTTGCCGGCACCGGCGACGAGGAACGTGGCGGTGCGGCGCTAGACCTGGATACCCTCGTCCTGAGCGAGGATGCGCGGAGCGACATCGTCTCGCGCTTGAAGCGCATCGAAGGTCAGGCGAGGGGCGTCCGCAAGATGATCGAGGATGGGCGAAGCTGCGAGGAGGTAGTCATCCAGGTGGCGGCGCTCAAGGCGGCAGTGGCACAGGTGGGCATAGCTATAGCGGGGTCTCACCTCGTGGACTGCGTGGCGCGGGACATGGGCGCAAGCCCAGGCAACCGGGCGGCGCTCGCCAGGTTCGTCAAGATCTTCAGTAAGCTGTCATGACAGTCTTGCGGACTTCGAGGGGCGAGGCGAACGCGAAGGGCAGGCTGAACGCGTGCCGCGCAGGGTGCCGGCGAGGGCGTGCCGTGCGGCACGGAACTGCCTGGCATGGTGCGTCCCCCATGACATGCCTTCAGGACCCTGAAGGCTGATTCCGTGGAAGTCCGGGCACTGCTGCTACGCATCGAGGCTCGTGGGGGCCGGGAGTCGGTGCCCGTGGCTTGCTGACCATGGCCCATCGTTCATGGTCCGTGGTCCGTGGACCGTGGCTCATGGTTCAAGGCCTGTGGCCTGTGGTCCGTGACCCATGTTCCATGATCCGCGATCAATGGCCGAGCGCCGGGGGCAGCGCGCCCTTGGCCACGGGACTCGAGGCATAGGTTTGGGTCCGCGCTGTGACCCTATACATAGATCGCATAGATCGCCAAAGGCAAAGTGCAGAAAGGAAGGGTTCGAGATGGCAGAAGGGGTCGTTCAGGTAAGCGACGCCACTTTCAGTGAAGAGGTGCTGAAGTCTGAGGAGCCTGTGCTCGTGGACTTCTGGGCGGAGTGGTGTGGTCCGTGCAGGATGATGGCACCAGTGGTCGAGGACATCGCTGCCGACTATGCGGGCAGGATGAAGGTTGCCAAGCTGAACGTGGACGAGAACCGCATATCCGCGACCACCTACGGCATAATGAGCATCCCCACCCTGGGGCTGTTCAAGGGCGGCCAGCTGGTCCAGAAATTCGTGGGGTTCATGCCCAAGCACGAGCTTGCCCGACGCATAGACGCAGTCCTGTGACCCGTGCGACGCGTGCTTGCCGACGGCGAGAGAGTGCCGGCCCCGGGCCATAGCGACCCGGCGCCGGCACTCTTTGCGCACAGGCAGCCGCGAGCAACCTCGCTGCGCCAGCCTGCTATCCCGGTTTACCTGCGGCCCGGCAAGGGCAGCAACCCTTTCGACCGCCTCCTCCTTCCTCCTGGGCCGTTCAGATCAAGTTCAGAATCTGTTCACAGCCCGCTCAGATCGTCACGGCAAGATCGGCTCGCAAGCAAGGTAGCAAGGGGGATAACGGTGTCTCGAAGTGTTCCGGCAAGTCGCAGAATCCATCGGAAGGTATCTTGGGGTTTCATTGAGAATAGATGCAGAGGGTTCTGGTATCACTTCGCTTGCGCCGCGTGCGTGGGACTCGCCGTGGAAGCAGACGCGGCACATCCGGGCCGGAGCTGGGGTAGGCATCGTGATGGGTGCTACAGTGCAGTCTATGGCGGGTCGCGGGAGACGGTAACGAGGACCGAAGGATTACGAAAGGAGATGGCGGTCGTGAAGTGGCCCCGGGTTGCCCTCGGCGCTGGGATTGCGCTTGTCGGGTTGTGGTTGCTGCTCTATAACATCGGCGTCGTGTCCTCGTTGCCCTGGTTCTGGTGGCCGCTCGTGCCGCTCGGGCTTGGGGTGATCCTGCATTGGGTCGCGTTCACCGAGAAAGGGTCGGAGGCCCTCTTCATCCCGGGCGGGCTTCTCACGATCGTCGGCGTGCTCTTCCTTGCATGCCAGGTCGTCGGGTGGGACATCCTGGAATACCTCTGGCCGGTGTTCCCGCTCTCGGTCGGGGTGGGGTTCCTGGAGGCGTACCTTTTCGGCGGGCGACACGTGGAGTTGCTCATACCTGCCGCGCCCACGCTGGGCGTGGGCATCATCGGACTTTCAGCGACGCTCGCCCGCGGAATCGGGAAGTGGCTCCTGCCTATTGCCATCATGGCGATCGGGATCTTGATACTGCTGGCCCCTGGGGCCGGGCGACGGGTAGGGCCGCGCTCAGAATGAGCCGAAGCCAGTGCAGGTCACTTTGGCTTTGCCCGCGATGAAGCTGGGCGCGCCTTCGGCGAACAGCAGCACCGGGCTAGGACGGCCTCGGATCGCCGATCTGGCGACGGAATGACCGGCGGCCGCGTGTTTCGGGGAGTGCCACCAGTCACTCTGATGGCTCGCGTGAGCGCAGGTACAGTTCAAAAAGAGAGTTCTTGACAGCTTCATCGAACACCTGATCGTCCGTGATGCGTTTGTAGATCTCGAAGTTCGAGTCCGCGATTCGATGTGTTCGAGAGCTAGATACAGCGCGTCATCAGGCTTGGTGTCGAGCTTGCTCATGTGCATCGGCGCAGCATGCTTTGTCCGCCGTATCCCCGATGCGCCGGGATCTCTCCCAGCCACTCCACGCCGGAATCCTTGCAGGCGGTGTAGCGCTTGAGGCAGCTCAGGGCTTGACGTTCCTCAGTGCCTTCGTTCAAGATGCGGTCCCCCCTGTCGGGGCGGTGGCGCCCATGCCTCCGTCGCCTGTCCCTGCGTAGGCGCTCGCCGCCTCAGTCGCTCATGTTGAACTGCTTGGATTGCAGATGCTTACCTTCGCCGTGTTGTGATGGATTGCCTCATCATCGCCCGTCTCGGCTCTTGTTTCTGAATCAGCCGGGCGGCCTCGTTCGTCGTAAGGGCGTGCTCAGCCTCGAGTCGGGCGTGTTTCCCTTTCTGCTGTAGCATTATTCGGTAAGCCACTTCTGATTCCCGCCGGGCCTGGAAGCCGGGGATGACCTTCAGTGCCGGCCGACCCCGGTTGCACCGGCCCTGGTGGGGCCGCTCGGTGTTATACCAGACCAGCCAGCGGCCCAGGGTCAGCCCGCAATTCCCCGATGCTCCCGGTTGCGTCCCCAGCTTTGGAGCGGTGGCGACGTCGGCGAACTGCGCGACTACTTCGCCACCGCCTGCAAGTCGGACCGCCGCACCCAATCCACCGTGTCAAAGGCGGCGTCTGCGGTGACTATTCGGGTTATGCCGTGGTTTTTCATGACGGCGAGGTGAACGAGGTTTCGCGGGCTGAGGCCACCAGTTTACAGCCTCACCGTAATGAGATTTCCAGATTCGTAGCGGCGGAGGCCACGGCTGAAGACGGTGCGCGCGGCGATCGCCAGGAACAGAGTGGCGCCGACCAGCGCCGCGAAGAAGCCCGAGTGGAAACGGCGCAAGACGTGCACCGGCACCGAGCTGATGAACCCGGCCGGGATCAGCGTGAAGAGGATGACCCTCGAAATGCCCTGGAAGACCGTGGTCGGATAGGAGGCAAAGTGAATCAGCGCCGCCGAGAGCTGGTCCGAGAGCCCCTGGGAGCTTCCGATGAAGAACGCAAGCGAGTTCACGAGCACGAAGAAGCTGGCGAAAAAGACGGCAACGGTCAGCACCGACAGCACATAAAGGGCGAGGCGGCCGGGGGTCACGCCTCCGAAGACCACGAAGACCAGGGTGCCGAAGGCGAGGTCACCCCATGCCGACGTGCTCATGCGGCTCACGAGGGCGTGCAGAAGCACATCCCTGGGGAGCACCAGGTAGTAATCGAGGTCGCCCCGGAGGATGATGCCCGAAAGGCCCAGCGCGTTTCCGAACAGCCCCGTGGCCACGCCAAAGGACGTTGCCAGCACGGCCCACAGCACCACGACGTCCTCGCGCTGCCACGACCCGAGTACCGGAAACTTCGTGAAGTACAGCGACCAGAACGCAAGCCAGATGCCGTCGTTCAGGAACATCCCGAAGATCTGCGAGATGAAGCTGGCCCTGTACTCCATGGCAGCCTGGAGGTTGAGCCGAGCATAGGCGGCTACGAGCTGGACGTCCGCGAAGAGGCCCACCTTCCGGGAGACCGCGCGCGGAAGCGCAGGCAGGGCGGGATCGGTGGGACGGCCGGCAGCCCGTGTCCGTCTCTGGGGCCCAAGCTGAGGTCTGGACCCAGGCTCCCACGTAGGCCGAGAATTGAGCCGAGGCCCCGCCCCAGCCCAAGCCTCAGCCTCAAGCTCAACCTCAAGCTCAGGCTCAGCCCTAAGCTTAGGCTCGCGGTCGGGCTCAGGCTCAGGCTCAGGCTTAGGCTCAGGCTCGGGTTCGGGTTCGAGCTTGAGCCGGAGTTCGGACTCAAGAGCAGGTTCAGCCCTAATACCGGATGCGTCCTTGGCGGCGTGTTCCACGCGAACGGGGCGATCGCGGTTGCGATCTCGGTTGTCCCCTTTATCCGCCCTATCCCCCGTTGACATCGAGGCGCCTCCTTCCAAGGCGGAATACGCAGGACAGCACAAGGCCCATCACGGCGACCCAGGCGACCTGACGCATCAGGATGGTAAATGGCTGCGAGCTTGCGAAGTCAGCAAACATCCTGGCGGGCGCGTAGACCACCTGGTTCATCGGCAGCGCCACGGCCACCCTGCGCAGCGCTGCCGGAAAGAGGTCGAGAGGCAGGAGGGTCCCGCCCAGGATCAGCGCAAGGCAGTTGTAAATGAGCCCGAACGGTGCAGTGTCCTCGACCCAGAAGGCCAGAAGGCCGATGGCTGCTGCCGTGATGTAATCCACGGTGAGGCCCAGCAGCATGGACGCGATCACAAATGGCGCCGCCTGCAGCGGCACGCTGATGGGTCCTACCATGAGAAAGGCTACCGCGCCCCCAACAAGAAGGTTGGCTCCAACCTTGACTACGGACTCCCCGAGGAAGGTCGCATAGTGGAAGATGAGATAGTTCACGGGCTTGTTCAGGGAGTATGCGATCTGTCCCGACCGGACCTCCTCGTCCATCTTGCGCCAGTAGCGGACCCTTCCGGTGATGATGCTCTCCGTTATGACGAGATACCAGATCATCTGCGCCACGGAAAACCCCGCGATGGTCGGACGGCCGGTCACCGAGTAGGTCGTGCGCCAGAGGTGGACGAACACAAAGATGACGACCGCCATGAAGATCGTGCGGACGAGCGTGTCCAGGAAGTACGCCGTGGCGTTCTCGACCGAGAGCGCGAGCACCGCGAGGTACTTGTTGGCAGATCGGAGAGCGCCCAGCACGATCGAGCCGTGCCCACGCCCACGCCCGCGCCCGTGCCCGCGGCCATGGCCGCGCCCATGGCCACGCTCTGTCCAATGCAAACCGTGCGCTTCTAAGGATCCAGACCGTGTGATCATGGGGCACCACCCCCGTCCCCTGGCGGAGGGGCGCCATCCGGCGCACTATGCTTGCTTGTCGGAACGCGCAGCGCGGCCTTGCCCTCCGTTCCCCTGTCGCCCTTGCTCTCGCCGTTACCTTCGCCCTGGCCTTCGCGTCCGGTTACGGCCACAGTCGCAGTTGTAGTCCGAGTCACGGCTGCGGCAGGGGCAGGGGCGGGGGTGGGAGTTGGAGCCACCTCCCGGTACATCGCGGCGATGATGTCCTCGAGCGGCGGGTCCGATATGTTCATGTCCACAACGTTGAATCGCTGAAGGATGAAGCTGACCACGCCCTCGATCCGCTGCTCCCTCGTGTCCACCTCTAGCTTCAGGCCGTACCCCTTCGCTTTCAGGACGCGCACTCCCGGCAGCGGCAGGTCCTCGTCGCCGACGGGAGAGGCGAGCTTCAAGTCAACCACCTTGCTCTTGAGGTAGCTCCTCTTCAGCGAGGACGTGCTCTCATCGAGGATGAGCTCGCCGTGATTGATGACGATGACGCGCCGGCATAGACCCTCGATGTCTCCGACATCGTGGGATGTGAGGAAAACCGTCGTCCCTTCCTCCTCGTTGACCTGCCTTATCAAGGCCCGGATGCTCTGGCGTGCCACGACGTCGAGCCCGATGGTGGGCTCATCCAGGAAAATGAGCTGCGGCCTGTGCAGGAGGGATGCAGCGATCTCGCACCGCATCCTCTGGCCGAGCGAGAGCTTGCGGACGGGGGTGCGCTGAAACTCTCCTATCTCGAATGTCTCGATGAGGTGGTCCCGCCGGGCCAGGTATTCCTTGCGGTCGATCTCGTATATCCTCGCCAGCAGGTCGAAGGTGTCCAGCGGGGGCAGGTGATACCAGAGCTGAGACTTCTGGCCGAAGACGGAGCCGATGTGAAAGGCCAGGCGCTCCCGCTCTCGCCATGGCGTGAACCCGAGGACGCTCGCCTCCCCCGATGTCGGGAAGAGTATCCCCGTAAGCATCTTGATGGTGGTGGACTTGCCCGCCCCGTTGGGGCCGATGAAGGCCACCGTTTCACCCTGGTTCACCTCGAAGGAGATCTCCCGCACGGCGCGGACGTGCGATACCTGTGGCTTGAAGATGGAGCGGACGCTCGCCCGCAGCCCGGCCTCCCTTTGCCTGACGGTAAAGGTTTTCGTCAGATCCCTTACGGTGATCGCTCGTTCCACCGTCGCCCCTCCTCCCGCTACGCCCGGCACTGCGCGTGTTCGGGCCGCCCGCTGGCTGGGTGGCTGACCGACTGATTGGCCCACTGGTTGGTTGACTGGCTGGCTGGCCGGGTGGGCGCGTGGGTGGATGGTCTGCCGCCCGGCCGGCGCCGCTCCGCGCGCAGGTTTGAGCAGATTCTATCACAAGCTACGCGACGGCTTCAAGCTGTTGCGGCATGCGGCTGTTATGGCAGGCCGCCAGGTAGCGTTGACCGTCCCGCGCTCATCTGGTAGAATCAGGTTACAAGGACGCGCACGACGGCGTGGGGAGGACAAGGCGGTGGGTGCTATGAGAGGCTCCGATTCGCCGAGAGAAACGCGGTCCACTGTAGACGTTGGGCCCTATGTAGCAGGCATAAGGCGAAGAGCACGGCTGTGGGCCAAAGAATGCGAGAAAGCGCAGCGGGCAGCGAGGGCGGATGCCAGAAGGATCGCCTTGCGCCTGACGGAAGCCGGTGCTACCCGGGTGGTGCTTTTCGGGTCCCTCGCGCGCGGCGACGGTTTCACGCCCCTGAGCGACATCGACCTGGCCGTCGAGGGTATCGCTTGGTCCGATTACTGGCGTGTCTTCTCTGAGGTTTCCAAGCTGACCTCGTTTGGCGTCGACCTCGTTGTGCTTGAAGACGCCTCGCCTGAGCTTCGCCGCCGAATCTTTCTGGAGGGAGAGGACCTGTCGCATGGTTGTTGATGCGAGACAACTCCGAGTCCTCAAGGCGGAGATCCAAAGCGACCTCCGAGCGATCAGGAGGCTTGACGAGGCGGTTGTGGAAGCTGTCCCCACGGACCTGGAAAAAGAACCTCCCAAGGTCGTGCGAAGCGGGCGAGCTCGTATCGCGCCTACTGGCACTGCCTGCGCAATTGTCAGCAAAGGGGCACGAAGCTGACACAGGACCGGTATGCGCCCGTCCACGTCACCCGTTCGCCTGAGGTAATTGCTGGTAGGAGATCGGACGTCCGTGTCGAATCTCACACGTTGCCAGGCTGAAAGGGGGACTCGCGTGTGGGAATGGAGCCGTTTAACCCGCTTGAGAAGCGGAGTTTGGCCGAGAGCGTGGTGCAAGCCTTGCTGAAGCGCCCCTGTCACCCGTTGCCACCCTCAGATGCCTTTATCGGCGCGGGGATCTATGCTCTCTACTACTCCGGGCCTTTCCCTCCATACGAGCCGATAGCTTGGAAAAACCTCGGCGGAAGATGTGAGCATCCCATCTACGTAGGCAAGGCTGTGCCGCAAGGTGCAAGGAAGGGTCGTTTCGGGCTTGACGCATCCTCAGGGGACGTGCTTTTCAGGCGACTGAAAGAACACGCACAATCTATCGAGCAGGCCGAGAATCTGGAGCTTGCGGATTTCTCATGCCGCTATCTCATTGTCGATGAGATCTGGATTCCGCTTGCGGAGCAGTTTCTCATCGAGGTCTTTTCTCCCGTATGGAACGTCGTAGTTGATGGTTTTGGGAACCACGACCCCGGTGTAGGCAGGTACAACCAGAAGAAGTCTGCGTGGGATGTGCTGCATCCTGGTAGACCCTGGGCCGCGAGGCTGCAGCCCTCAGATTCAACTCGTGAAGAGCTTGTGGAAGGGATCGCTCGCGCTCTTCGGGTAGACACCAACTCGCCTTAGCGGTAGCGGTCCGTTGCGCGGCAGTGGGCCAAGTTGGGATTTCTCATCCAGCTGGAACCAGCAAGCACTGCGCCACACCTTGCTACGAGAAGCGGTATGCCTGCCTGCTGTTGCTGCTATCGATTGCCGCCCGCGAAAGGGAAGCTGCGCGACTAGAACGAACTCGCGGGCGCAACGTTCCCTCTATGGCTTCTGGAGGACCACGGCAGAGTCATATAGAGGGATCTTCTTTCTCGCATTTTCCCGTAGGCCGGTGTTGACTATACTGCTCCCCACGCGCTGTCCCCGGATGACGTATATCCCGACGGTCCTGAGACCGTTCTTTTCCCCGAGGACACTGAAAAACCGGTCGACCTGGACTTCGATTCCTTGTATCACGCTGTTACCCACAACGATCACAGCTTTGCCCGAGGGTCGCAGAACCCTTGCAAGTATCGAGCAAAACCGGTCCGTGTCGTTCAAATAGCATGCGACATAGTTTGCCCATCCAGGTCCGCCATAGGCGCCCTTCTCTGGCTTAATGGAACGAATCTGGTCCACGAGTAGCGAGGCTTCAGGGAGATCGAAGTTCAGCTGGACGGGCTCTCCATCCCTGACCGACTGCCAGTACCGGCCGTAATTGGCGTCCTCAAGAGCTTTGAGATCACTGCCGTTCGAGATAAAGTCCAGCCAGAAAAGCTGTGGGCGGGTGTTCCTGACATAGTGATAGTTGTTCATATACGGCGGAGAGGTTATGACCAGATCGACTGAGTCATCCGCGAGAACTTCCTGTGACCCGCTGAAGAAGCTCCGCCTGTACACCGCCGCTGCGGGGTTTAGTTGGCAGGAAGCAAGCTCCTTTCTCAGGGCGGCCTGGTCTGCGGTCATTTCCCGCAGCTTTTTCACCAGGATGTGGGACACCGGGGCGTTTACTATGGGGCTTCTGCCGGCACTGGCTCGCGAACTCAGAGACGGCTCGTACGAATAGTTAGAGACAGACACCATTACGGCGCCCACCGCAACCTGGAAGAGCGACCTCAGCTCTTCCGGAAGCGACGCTATGTAATCCAGCGAAAATAGCACCTTTCTTTCGACAAGTGGCGCAAAGAACGGAACCTTGGATCGGAACCCCTTCGGCGGTCTGGTCCTTGGTGCTGGCAACCTGGAGAGGTCAACCGTGCCTTTCCCGCTGCTACTCTGAGCATGATCGAGTTCTCGTTCTATTGGTTCCATGAACTGCGCGTAACCTGCGATCGCATGGGCCAACGCCGGTTCACTTATCTGGGTGCACTGCAGCTTGGTCTTTGCGACCAGGGCCGCAAACTGGTTGATTTCGAACCCGACGGTATCGAAGCCGCGGCGATACGCCTCCACAAGGGTCGTCCCGACACCTGCGAAAGGATCGAGGACTGTAGCACCAGGGCGCCGGTCCGGAAGGTACAGATCGATGCAGCTCGCGGTGAAGGTTCCGGAAAAACCTGCGATCCAGTTTACCCAACGGTGGATAGGGAGGAACTTGTTCTTTGCAGCAGTTGGATCCCGGAAAACACGGCCTGGGTCCGCGACGCCGTGCTGGTCCAGCGCGTCATCAAAGGACAGTTGCTGAGGAAGCGGGGTTATGGTAGCGGACATCGCTACGCCACGACCGAAGACGAATAGCCTGAGAATAGAAACGTCTTGTCGCAGCTGCCCTCCCCTCGGTGAGGATACGCGCGGAGGCTTTCCGTAGACAATGGTAGGCGCCGACGCATTTAGTGAGCTTCGCCACTATTATATGCTACATATGTTCGCTCATCAAGCGACAATTATCGCTCTGCTCGGCTTTCGGCGTCAAGCTAGGTACATTATGACAAGCCCGGCACGGTCCTGGCAATCCTCCAAAAGTATGATTCTATCCTCTGCAGGGCGGGACCTGGCGCACCTGTAGCCTTGCGGGAAGGAAAACGCCTGTTGCTGGCGAATACGCCATTGAACGAAGGCGTAACCCGGCGAAATGCTCGGTGGATCCGGGAGATCCAGACGTAGCAGGGTAGTATTACTTGCCTTTGACAGCGATCTCCGCAAGTCCCGCACGGGCTGAGTCTGTCACACTGCACAACGTGCGGGTCAAAAGCGCTCAGGAACTCGCGGCCTTACAGCCACGGTGGATGGCAACTCCTGGATGTCAACGCGAAGTACTGAGGAATACAACGCGCAACGGGGATGAAAATCATGGCAGGAAAGATCGTCGAGTGCGTTCCGAACTTCAGCGAAGGACGCAGGCCCGAGGTCGTGCGCGAGATCGTTGCAGCCGTCGAGAGCGTCTCGGGCGTGCAGCTTCTTGATTGCTCGTCAGATCCCAACCACAACAGGTCGGTGCTGACGTTCATCGGCGAGCCCGCCCCGGTGAAGGAGGCGGCGTTCCGGGCTATCGCGAAAGCCGCGGAGCTAATCAATATGGAGGAGCACCGGGGAGAGCATCCCCGCATCGGCGCCACTGACGTGGTGCCGTTCGTGCCCGTCCTGGGGGTTACCATGGCGGATTGCGTCGCCCTTGCTCGCGAACTGGGCGCTGAGGTCGCCGAAAAGCTCCGGATTCCCGTCTACCTTTACGAGGAGGCCGCGACCCGCCCCGACCGGCGAAACCTTGCGGACATCAGGAGGGGCGAGTACGAGGGTCTGAAGAAAGAGATCCATCTGCCTGAGAGGCACCCGGACTTCGGCGACCCTGTGATGCACCCGACCGCCGGAGCGACGGTGATCGGGGCGCGCGAGTTCCTCGTCGCATACAACATTAATCTGGGCACGCCCGACGTATCCATAGCGAAGAAGATAGCCCGCGTCGTCCGCGCCTCGAGCGGCGGGCTCATGTACGTGAAGGCGCTCGGGATCAAGCTCGAAGACCGCAACCTGGCCCAGGTCTCCATGAACCTCACCAATTTCCGGAAGACGCCCATGCACGTTGTGTTCAACCTCGTGAAGTCCGAGGCCGAGCGATACGGCGTCCCGATAGTCGGCAGCGAGATCGTGGGCCTCGTGCCGCTTGACGCCCTCCTCGCCGCCGCCGAGCACTACCTCCGCATAGAGAACTTCTCCCACAAGCAGGTCCTGGAGACCCGCGTGATGGAGTGAGGGCCCGCGCTTTGAGCCGGGGAGACGGCGATTTCATTGGGCTTTACCGGGGAAGGAGGGAAGCGCCGCTGTCGAGCCTGGGCCTCACCTCGTGAGATGGCCGGGCCGGCGAATGCCGCAGCGGCGCCGCGGGCATGAAGATCCGCGCAGACCTCGTCGTTGAGAATGCAAGCGAGCTTGTGACCGTCGCGGCGGCCGGGTGCGAACGCGATGATAGCGCGACGCGCGTCGCCCCCGGATCGAGGGGCACGGGCAGGGCGGCGGTGAGCCCGCCAGGCTTCCCCCGCACCGGGCGGGCCATGCGCGAACTCGGCATCATCGAGAACGGCAGCGTGGCCGCGTTCGGCGACCGGATCGTTGCCGTGGGACCGTCCGCCGAGGTAAGGGCGAAGGTGAGCCTAGCCTCCGATGCCCGGGTGATCGGCGCGGCGGGAAAGGTGGTCCTGCCGGGGTTCGTTGACCCCCACACCCACCTCGTCTTCGCCGGATCCCGGGAACACGAGTTCATCCAGCGTGCCGAGGGACGCTCGTACATGGACATACTGGCCTCGGGCGGGGGCATACTGTCCACCGTGAGGGCCACACGTGCCGCTCCGCCATCGGAGCTTGTCGATCTCGCTTTGAAGCGCCTGGATGTGATGCTCTGCCACGGCACGACCACCGTCGAGGTGAAGAGCGGCTACGGCCTGTCGGCAGACGAGGAGCTGAAGTGCCTCCGAGTCATAAGGGAACTCTCCGAGCGTCACCCCATGGACATCGCCGCCACATTCCTCGGGGCGCACGCCGTGCCGCCCGAGTACCGCGGCGATCCTGACGGGTATGTGCTCTGCATCACCGAGGAGATGCTCCCGCGTGTGGCTTCGGAGGGGCTTGCGGAGTTCTGCGACGTGTTCTGCGAGGACGGGGTGTTCTCCATCGACCAGTCGCGGCGCATCCTCGAGGTTGGCAAGGCCATGGGACTTGCCCCCAGGCTCCATGCGGACGAGATCGCGCCCATGGGCGGCGCGGAGCTTGCCGCGGAGATCGGCGCGGCGAGCGCGGACCACCTCCTCTGCGCGTCGCCTGACGGCATGCGCCGAATGGCTCAGGCAGGGGTCGTGGCCACGCTGCTCCCCGCCACGTCGTTCACCCTCATGCTCGGCCGGTACGCCGATGCGCGGGCTTTCATCGACGCTGGCTGCCCCGTGGCCCTCGCCACGGACTTCAATCCTGGCACGTCGCCCGCGCTTTCGATGCAGTTCGTGATGAACCTGGCTGCTTTCGGCATGAGGCTTCGTCCTGCCGAGGTGATTTGCGCGTGCACCATCAACGCCGCGCACGCCCTCAGGCGCGCTGACGAGGTCGGCAGCCTCGAGGTGGGCAAGCTTGCCGACATCGTCATCGCCGACATCGACACCCACCTCAAGCTGCCCTATCAGCTCGGGACCAACTTCGTGGACAAGGTCATCAAGCGCGGACAGGTCGTTGTCACCGGAGGGAGGCGCGTCGTCCAGTGAACCTTACGGATCTGACTGTGAAAGGCTTCATCGACGAGGTCGCATCAAGCTCGCCCGCGCCTGGCGGAGGGAGCGTCTCGGCGCTTGCGGCGGCGCTCGCCGCGGCCCTCGTGAGCATGGTGGGATCGCTCACCCTCCGTAAGCTGGCTGGCAGGACAGCGGGACAGGCACCGACACCCGCACCCGCACCGGCGCCGTCGCCGGCGCCGACACCGTCACCGTCACCGACACCGTCACCGTCGTCAGCGCCGGCACCAGGAGCGGTGCCAGGGTGCAGCGAGGGAAGGACGGCTGCGCAGGTCGGCGCGGAGCGGGGCGCGCAACGCGGCGACGCGGGCGCGCGGCAGCCCGATGTGGAGGCGGACATGACCATGGCCGTGGACATCGCTGGCGACCTCAGACGCCACTTCGAAAGGCTCGTGGACGAGGACGCCGACGCGTTCAACGCCGTGATGGCCGCCTACAGGCTGCCGAGGTCCACCGACGATGAGAAGAAAGCCCGCAGCGCCGCGATCCAGGACGCCCTCAAGGAGGCGTGCCGCGTGCCGTCGGAAGTCGCGAAGGGCGCAGTGGAGGTGCTCCGCCTTGCGGATCTGGCGGCGGCCGAAGGTGCCGAGAGCGCGCTCTCAGATGCGGCAGTGGCGTGCCTTGCAGCAGATGCAGCCCTGCACGGAGCGTACCTCAACGTTATGATCAACCTCGCGCTCGTCAGAGATCGGGTCGTCGCCGCGGCGATGCGTGACGAAATGTCAAAGGCGCTGGAATCCGGGAAGAACATCCGCGACAGGATCATGGCCCGGGTCCGCGAGGCGCTGGGTTGAAGGAGGGAGCGGCATGCCCGCAAAGGCACTTGTGGTGATCGACATGCTGAAGGACTTCATCGACGCCGATGGAAAGCTCTCTATCGGCCCGGCAGCATCGAAGGTCGTGGAGGCCGCCGCGCGGAAGATCGACGAGGCCCGCGCCGCGGGATGGCCGGTCATCTACGTTTGCGACAGGCACACCGAGGATGACCCCGAGTTCGACATGTTCCCGCCTCACTGCGTGGCCGGCACCCCAGGTGCCGACGTGGTGGACGAGCTTCGCCCCGGCCCCAGGGACAAGGTCATCCCCAAGCGCAGGTTCAGCGGGTTCTTCCAGACCGACCTCGACCTCACCCTGCGCGAGCTTGGCGTGGACGAGATAGTGCTGGTGGGCGTGTGCACGAACATCTGCGATCTCTACACTGCGGCCGACGCCAGGATGCTGAACTACAGGGTCACGGTTCCGAGGGACTGCGTGGCGTCGTACGATGAGGCCGCGCACGAGTTCGCACTCAAAGAGATGGAGCGCACCCTCGGCGTCAGGGTGATCTGACGGCATCTTATGGCATGGCGCCGTTCCAGGGGCACGACTCAGGAATTCCTGGCTGGCACCGCCATGGTGACCGTCGGGTTCGAGGGCGTTCATCTGGTCAGGACACAAGAGCCCCGAGCATCGCGGACCTCCAAGTAGATCGCCACGAATCCGCACTACTTTTCAGCGCGCAGGTCCTCGCCAGGGTTGCCGGCGTTGCACTTCGGGGACGGCGCGTGCGGTGAGACGCGTTCGAATTCGGCGCTCAACAAACTTGTGGCGCCATACTTGCAGGCCTGCCGCAGGGGGAACCGGGGGGGATACCTCTGATTACGGACGAAAGGGCGGGTGCCCACAACGCCCGCCTGATCCTCATCAACACCACGGAGGACCTGGCGCGTGAGATGCGCGACATCGGCGTCGCGCCCGAAGGTCTGGCCATAATGGTGCCCAAGGGCGTGTTCCGGGTCATTCGCCTGGAGCGCGTGCCCCTCAGGGCCGCCATCCTCATCAAGGAGGAGATGCTCTCGAAGGGCGGGGAGGCGGCGGTGAGCGACGCGGTCGCCTCCCTCTCCACGGACACGACGAATGTCCTCATCATGGGCACGGTCCGCGCAGTCCGCCGCGCAGCCGACGGGCTCTCGCGGCAGCCGTTCGGCCTTCGCGACATCGCCCGGGAGATCCGGGAGGTGCTCGACGCAGCCGAAACCCCGTCCCAGCCGCGGACGCTCAAGCTGCGCGAGCATACGCTCGAACTCGGGAAGAAAACCTACGTCATGGGCATCGTCAACGTGACGCCCGATTCGTTCTCCGACGGAGGGCTGCACGCGACGACGCAGGCGGCCGTGGACCACGCACGGCGCCTCATCGATGAGGGTGCCGACATCATCGATATCGGCGGTGAGTCCACGCGGCCCGGCGCCGAGGCCGTCCCGGTCGACGAGGAGCTGGCGCGCGTCATCCCTGTGGTGGAGATCCTGGTCTCCGACATTCCTGTCCCCATCTCGGTGGACACCTACAAGGCCGAAGTCGCCGAGGCCGCGCTCGCGGCCGGGGCGCACATGGTAAACGACATCTCCGCGCTCCGCCTGGACATGCGTCTCGGCGAAGTCGTGGCGCAGGCAGGCGTGCCTGTGGTCCTGATGCACATGAAGGGCCTTCCGCGCAACATGCAGGAGAGCCCGCACTATGACTCGGTTATCGGCGAGATTCTCGCCTTCCTGCGCGACGCCGTGGCGAGGGCTGAGTCATGCGGCATTCGACGCGAGGGCATCGTCATCGACCCCGGGATCGGCTTCGGGAAGACCGTCGCCCACAACCTTGAGATCCTCCGGCGGCTTGACGAGTTTCGCAGCCTCGGGCTCCCCATACTGGTGGGGACGTCCAGAAAGTCGCTCATCGGAAAGGTGCTGGGCCTTCCCGCGAGCCAGCGGCTCGAGGGCACAGCCGCCACAGTGGCGCTTGCTGTAGCGTCCGGCGCGGACATCGTCCGCGTTCACGACGTGCGATACATGGCGAGGGTGGCGCGGATGGCAGATGCCATCGTGAGAGGAGGGGCTGCGTGTGCCGACTGACAGGATCATCCTCAGGAACATGGTGTTCTACGGGTATCACGGGGTTTTCCCAGCCGAGAAGGAACTTGGCCAGAGGTTCGAGGTGGACGTCGAGATGGCGTGCGACCTTTCGGCCCCGGCGCAGGCTGATGACCTCGAGTCCGGGGGCGTCAACTACGTGGACGTCTATACGCAGGTCAAGGACATCGTGGAGGAGCGCGAGTTCAATCTCATCGAGGCTCTGGCCGAAACCATCGCGCAGGAGGTCCTGTCAGTTCACAACGTGGACGAGGTTACAGTGAGGGTGAGGAAGCCCGACGCGGCCATCGGCGGGGTGCTGGACCACGTGGAGGTGGAGGTCGTGAGGAGGCATGGGCGGTGACGCCAAGTAGACCCCCACAAACCCGCGCTGCCTTTCAGCGCGCAGGTCCTCCGAATTTGGCGCACAGGCTAGCCGAATTCCAGGCGCTCCGTCGTGCAAGCACCGGCAACCCGGAGTCTTCCCCCGAACCGGCATGGATTTCTGAACCCACACTTAGCCACGTTCCAGGCGCCCCGTCGTGCAAGCACCGGCAACCCCAACACCGTCAGGAAGAGCGTCGAAGACTTGTAGCGCCATACTCAGCCCTCGCATACCTCGGACTGGGCTCCAACCTTGGCGACCGCAGGCGCAACATGGCCGACGCCGTCAGGATGCTTTCGGAGTCCGGGCACGCGAGGGTTGAGAGGGTGTCATCCCTTTACGAGACGGAACCCGTGGGATATGCCGAACAGGGGCCTTTCCTCAACGCTGTCGCCGAGATCGTGTGCGACCTCGATCCCTCCAGGCTTCTGTCGTTGTGCCAGGACATCGAAGTCAGGCTGGGGCGCAAGCGGACAGTGCGGTGGGGTCCGCGGACCATCGACATCGATATCCTGCTATATTTTGGAGGACGTCCAGCCGGAGGAGAAAGCCCCGCGGAGCCGGGCGCCATCGGCGTACAGGTTCGTGGCGACCGCGAGAAGACGCCCGCAGGCCTGACCATCGAACCTTCCCCCGGACGCCTCGAGATCCCTCATCCCCGAATGTGGCAGAGGGGATTCGTCATCATCCCCCTGGCAGAGATCGCCCCCCATGTCGCTGCCCCGGACGGACGCAGTGTGAAAGACCTCGCCCGCGACCCTGTCATGCAAAGAGGTGTTTTTCTCCACGCGACCGGCTCATGGTGGAAGCGCGCTGACGAAGGAGGCACCGACAGGGGAAGCGGCGGCGCTCGCCACGTCCGCGCCCAGGGGCCGGTGTTCCTGGGCCGCGAAGTGCAGCGGTTTGCCGAGGTGGACTCGACGAACGCCGTGGCGAGACGCATGGCGGAGGCCGGGGCACCCGAGGGCACGTGCGTCGTGGCCGAGACCCAGACCGCAGGGCGGGGGCGGATGGGACGCACGTGGCACTCGCCTCCCGGCGGCCTGTGGCTCTCAGTGGTGCTTCGTCCCACGGTGGCGCCCAGAGACGTCGGCAAGCTTGCGCTCGTGACGGGCGTGGCTGTGACAGAGGCCATCCGCAAGGCGACGAGTCTTCCGGCGAAGATGAAGTGGCCCAACGACGTGGTGGTGCGTGGGAGAAAAGTCAGCGGCATCCTCGTGGAGGGCAGGTGGCGCGGCGAGGCCGTGGACTACATCGTCGAGGGTATAGGTATCAACGTCGCGGTGGACATTGCCGGCCTGCCCCAGGACATCCAGGCCACCGCGGGCACACTCGTCCCTCCCTGCGGCCAGGGCGCCCTGGCGCTCCGGGAGAGGCTTCTCGCGCTGGTCCTGGAGGAGCTGGGAGTGCTCTACCGCCGGTTCTTGTCAGGCAGGTTTTTGGGCATACTTGAGAAGGCCAGGCTCTACTCCGACACGCTGGGGAGAGAGGTCGAGGCCGCCTGTCCGGGCGGGCCCGTGCTCGGAACGGCCGTGGACATCGATGCGGATGGCGCCCTCGTGATAAGGACGTCGTCCGGGGATGTTCGGATGGTGTCTGGCGACGTGAGCGTGCGCTCCGCCGGCGGCGGCTACTCAGGCTGAGCGAGCCGCTGGTGGCGCCCGTCACTCCTGGTTGGCCGAGTGGTGCCCGAGGTTGCCGAGACCCAGACCCTCGGGGCAGGGCTGTTCCCGCGCACCGCGCGCCCCCGAGGAAGCGGCAGAAACTCTTCGTCTCATGCGGGGTGTTCATTCGAAGTATGTCCGCGAAAGTCACCGCCCTCCTCATTGCCCTCGTCGCCGGGGTCTCCATGGCGATCCAGGGGTCCATCAACACCAGGCTCGGCAAGGTGGTAGGCCAGTGGGAGGCCATTTTCGTCGTGCACGTCGTGGGCCTCGTGGGAGTGTCCTTCCTGTTGCTCGCGCTGAAGATGGGCCAGGGCGACCTCGGCCGGATCACGAAAGGCCCGTGGTACACCCCGCTCGGCGGCCTCATCGGCGTGCTCATCGTCTGGGGCGTCGTGGCGAGCATCCCGAAGCTGGGGGTGGCGGTGGCGACCACCTCGATAATCGTGGGCCAGGTGCTCACGGCCCTCCTCATAGACCACTTCGGCCTCTTTGGCCTGCGTGCGGTGGCGTTTACATGGCCGAAGGGGATCGGGCTGTTGTTGCTCGCAGCCGGGGCCAAACTGCTTCTGGGTTGACGCGCCGATGACGGCGGCCCGCGCGTCCGGCCGGGACACGTCAAATGAAGTTTCAGTCTCGCAGAATGGCAGGAAATACTAATCACCTGTCGAATACTTCCTACGTGGAGCAACATGTTGCATCGTCGCAGGGTTTGCGCCTGTCTGCTGCCACTTTAGTGTTCGTGGGGACGCAGTATCGTCATATCTGCCATTTCAACAAGCACCAGAGTTGCCGCCGGGCCGGACAATCGCTCCAGGATGGGGGCGGGACAGCCTGGGGGGCCAAACGACCCGGCTCGAACGCCGGGGGAAGGTGAAGGCTTCCGGACGGCGGTGTGTGCATGATGCGGTTGCAGCGAAATCCACGACCATCGGTGGTCCTGGTCCTGCGCAGGAGCAGGGGCCCTGGATGCTGATGGTCGTCGTGTGTCTGTCAAGGCGCTGTTCGGGGCCACGGGCACCGCGCTCGGACGTCTGCAACCGCATGTCGCTCGGTTGAGGTTCGGGTAACAAGACCTGAGCCCCCGCCAGCCGAAGCGCGGCACAAGGGGGTTCGAGAAGGCAGCGAGGTAATGCATAGTGACTCATGATCGACGTCACCGCAGGGGACGCTCGTGCTTGCCGCATGCCGCGCTTCGGGGACCGGCGCACTCATCGTTGGGATCATACTGGGTCTCCCTCTCGAAGGATCTTCGCACCCTCGACGGTCTCGGCGGCAAGGCGGCCTTCTACCGCGATCTGCTTCGCCTTGTCCTTCTGGCCTGCCGGGCCGACCGTGCGCTGGCCCTGGAGATCGATCCTGCGCTCGGGACATCGCAGCGGACTTTAGCGCACGTTTACCCGCAGCCGACTTCCGCGCAACAGGAGCGACTCTGGGCGTACGTCGCAGGTTATGTGCGATCCGCTCTTCGCGAGGGTGTAGACGTGCGGCTTCCGCAGGACCTCAGGGACGCGCTCGACCTTGCGTCGATGCTTGTGGTGCCTGCATTCGGCGACAAGGGAGTCTTTGCTGTCATCGCCGTGTTTTCCGGAGCGTCCTCTCCTCCGCTGGGCGCTGATGTCGAGCAGCTTCTTCACACGCTGGCAAGCCTGTTCCCGGATGCGGCCAACCACGTGGCCCGCCGCGCATCTTCGCCGGCCGGGGCACCCCGCCTTCTCAGACTCCTGAAGGCACGTGGGGCCCTCCGTTCCGCGGGGAGATTGTGCTGCGTCCTCGACGCCGCGACGTATCTCATTGAGAGGGCAGGCTTTGCCGATGCCGTGACGTTCAGGGCGCTGAACGTGGAGACCGGCGAACTTGAGGTGATTGCCTCGTCAGGTCGGACGTGTTGCGAAAGGATGGAGAACCCGGTGCCGGCATCCCGATGCAGGGCCGTCGGAGCTGCCGCGGAAGGGGTTGTCGTGCAGGCTGGAGAGGGAGGGGAAGCGACCTGCCCTCTGTTGCGAGGACCCGGGAGAACCCGGAGGGGTCAGGCCGTGTGCGTGCCGGTCCGGGTGGGCCGCGAAGTGGCGGCCGCGCTGGAGGTCTGGCTGCCCCAGGGAGAACGGCTGGACGCAACGGCGATGCGTCTTGTGGAGGCCGTTGCCGAGATGGCAGGCAAAGCATTCGCCGAGGCCAGCATTCACCCGTCGCGGGGCGAGAGCGATTTCAGGTCCGCCATCATCGACACGTTCGCCATCGTGAGCAAGACGTCGAGCGATCCCGCATATGTCGCAGCGACCCTCCTCAGGGCGCTCCATGCGGCCGTCGCCTTCGATGTCGGGGCGGTGGTAGACTGTCACGACAAACACAACGACGTTGCCATAGTTCAGTTGTGCTCGTTTCATTGGACACGCCCCGACAGCCAGCCCGGTCGCGGCGCGGAAATGGAGGCGGACGCCGAGGCTGGTGCTCGGGCCGGGGCTGAGGCTGAGCTCGAGGCCGTAGTCGAGGGCCTTTCGACCCCTGGGGCGCCCGGGACCCACCTGCGGTGCACGGTCGGTGATGAGGACGCGAGAGCCTGGGTGAACCAGGTGATGCAGATGGCAAGGCCGTTTTCAGATGGGCTGTCCACGAAGCGGCTTTACCTGCCTGACGCTCGCTGGCACGTCGGCCTCATCGTCCCGCTTGCGGTCGCCGGATCCGTCGTGGCCTTCCTCGTGCTGGGCAGGGTGGAGGGCGCGGGGTTCTCACGCGGCAAGCTCGAGTTCCTGGAGAGCGTGCGCGAAGGGCTTGCGGACCTCTGGGACGGCCTTGTTCGCCGGACTCGCCCTTCGTGGCGGGCAGCAGAACAAGCCATGGCGGAGCGGATTGCGACCCTCGAGCAGCTCGCTGCAGGCGCGGCCCACGAGATCAAGAACCCGCTTTCCGTGATTAAGGGTTACCTCCAGGTGATCCAGGCGGACCCGGGCACGTCTGATGTGACAAAAAAGCGAATCGGGCGCCTCTTTCGCCAGCTCGACCAGATCAACGATGTGGTGGAGGATTTCTCGCAGCTCGTGAGGCCGGTGACTCCCGAGCTTGCGCCACTTTCGCTCACCGGAATGCTCGAGGAGGTCGTCGAAATCGTCGAGGCCCAGGCGTCCAATATCGGCGTCAAGATCGTGAGGTCCTACGCTGAGGACACGCCGGAGGTGATGGCTGATGGCGGGAAGCTGCAGCAGGTTTTCCTGAACCTCTGCAGGAACAGCCTCGAGGCCATGGCGCCTGTGGGCGGCGGCGAGCTGCGCGTCTCCACCAGAACCTCGGCGGACGGTCGCGCCGTTGAGATCGAGTTCCGCGACACCGGGCCCGGAATGACGAGCGAAGTCATGTCGCGCCTCTTCAGCCCGTTCTACACGACGAAGAAGCACGGGACAGGCCTCGGGCTGACCATATCCATGCACATCGCAAAGCAGCACGGAGGCACGATCCGGGCGCAGAGCGCCCCGGGCGCCGGTGCGACGTTCACCGTCGTCCTGCCGATTACCCAGAGGTAGCGACGCACGCTCGGAACGAAGGATGGCGCCGTGAGTCTGCGCCGCTTCTCCCGACGGTGTCGAGGTCGCCGATGCTTGCCAGGGCGGGGCGTCGAGGTCGAGGCGTCTATTGGTCTTGAGAAACCCAGGTATCTGTGCGAAGATCATGTTCGTGCGGACGCAGCAGTGGCATTGTCGACTCGGGCAGGCCATGGGCCGAGCGCCTGCCGAAGCTGCAACAATGCAAGGGAGCAAGGGAGACAGGCAATATGCAGGTGGCAATAGTCGGACTTCCATCGTCGGGAAAGACCACTCTTTTCAACCTCCTCACCGACGCAGGACCGGGCCCGGGGAACGGCGTCGCCGACGCGGGGGGAGGGAGGAAGGCAGATGTGTCCGTGAGGATGGCGCGGGTGCCTGACGGGCGGGTTTCATACCTTGCGGGCGTATTCAAGCCCAGGAAGACCACGTACGCCCAGGTCGAAGTGGCTGATGTCCCTGGCATCACACCGTCGGGTGACGCCTCCGAGACGACCCGGTTCCTCACGTACCTTCGTACCGTGGACGCGTTCGTGTACGTGGTCCGCACGTTCGAGGACGCGCCGGGGGCGCTCCCCGTCGAGTACAAGATCGATCCCCTTGGCGAGGTCGAACTGCTCAACCTCGACCTCATCCTCGCCGACCTCAAGGTGGTGGAGGGGAGGCTGGAGCGCCTCGAGAGTTCCAGGCGGAGGAGCGCTGACGAAGACGAGGAGCTCGAGCTCCTGAGGGCGATCCGCCCGTCGCTCGCTGACGGAGTCAGGCTGGACAGGCTTGATCTCTCGACCGAGCAACAGGCGAAGCTCAAAGGCTACGCGCTGCTCACCCTGAAACCCGTTGTCGTGGTGCCAAACATCAGCGAGGACGATTTCGCAACCCGTGCCTATCCGGGCAGGCGTGACCTCGAGGAGTTCAGCCGGGAGAGCGGGGTGCCCATTGTGGAGCTGTCTGCGAAAATCGAGCTTGAGATTTGCGGCCTGCCCGAGCGCGAGCGCAAGGAGTTCCTCGATGGGTACGGAATACAGGAACCGGCGGTCGCCCAGCTTTCCAGGGAGCTGTACGAGGTCCTGGGGCTCGTGTCCTTCTTTACCGTCGGCGAGGACGAGGTCAGGGCCTGGCCGATCAAGAGGGGAACGACCGCGAGAAAGGCCGCCGGCGAGATACACTCCGATATCGAGAGAGGGTTCATCAGAGCTGAGGTGATCTCGTTCGACGATTTCAAGGCGAGCGACGGCTCTGTCGCCGCTGCCCGGGCGAAGGGCCTGTACCGTCTCGAGGGCAGAGACTATGTCGTGAAGGACGGGGATATCATCAATTTCCGCTTCAACGCATGATCATGCCGAAACCTCAACTACCTTCTGCGTGCCGGGAGGAATCGCGGCGGGTGAAGATGTGGCGTGCGACTCCGTTGCGACTCCGTAGTGAACGACGACCCGGCGGGCCGCCCGGTGGCGCCCGCTCACGTCGGGCCTCCGCGGGAAGAGGTGGGACGGGCGCCTCGGGGCGCCAAGGATCCTCGCCGGCGCTACACGGTGATGCGGCTTGCAGACGAGCCTGGCTGGCTCGACGAGAGCGCCGGCGAGGTGGAGGGCTGCAACGACATCGCGTGAGCGAGAAAGCGGGTGGAGATGACGGCAGGTTCGAATGAGGAGATCTCTCTAAAGCGCGAGCGGCTTCTCGGCTTGATGGCGCGTCATGGCCTCGACGGCGCGGTGCTCACCTCGCTTGCCGGCATCGCCTGGTTCACAGGCGGGGCGGATCTGCACGTGGCATGGAACACGTCCGAGGCCGTCGGGGCGCTGCTCGTAACGGGCGACCGGCTGTGCGTGGTGACCGGCGCCTCCGAGACCGCGCGGCTGAAAGAAGAGGAGCTCGCGGGAAGTCCCGTCGAGGTCATAGAGAGGCCGTGGCACGAGCCCGTGGCCGATCGCGTGGAACAGCTCGCAGGAGCGGCGCGCCTCGGCACCGACGACAGGGAGCTTGCCGCCGAGGTGCTGGGTGCCGTGTTCCTGGGACCGGAGATCGCCGGCCTTCGCCACGTTCTGACGCCCTGGGAGGTCGACCGCTACAGGGAGGTTGGCAGGCTTACCGGTGCGTCCATCGAGGATGCGGCCAGGGCGATAGTCCCCGAGATGACGGAGTGGCAGGTCGCCGCCATGCTCGACAAAGCCCTGCTCGAGAGGGGCGTGGAGCCCACCGTCACACTGATCGCCGCGGACGACCGCATAAGACGGTTCAGGCACCCCATTCCCACGGACAATCGGATCGAGCGATGCTGCATGCTGATCACGTGTGCACGCAAATACGGCCTCATCGCCGCCGCCACGCGCATCGTCCACTTCGGGCCCCTGCCCGGGGACCTTCGACGCCGCCACCAGGCGACAGTGGAGGTGGAGGCTGCCGCCATTGCCTCGTCGCGGCCGGGTGCCACCATGGGCGAACTCTACGACGTGATCGCGTCGGCGTACGCCGCCTCGGGGTACCCCGGCGAGGAGCGCCTGCACCACCAGGGCGGGGCCATTGGATACGAGAACCGCGAGTACCTCGCCGCTCCCGGGTCGAGCGCCACCATCCATGCCCCACAGGCGTTTGCCTGGAACCCGACGGTTACGGGCACCAAGTCGGAGGACACCTATCTCGTGCTCGGCAGCGACGCACGCCAGGCTTGCGCGGGCGGCGGGGCTCCACACGTGGAGTGCCTCACGGCAGGAGACGGCTCCTGGCCGGTCATCGAGGTCACAAGGGGCGGCCTCGTCCTGCGCAGGCCGGACATACTGGTCCTGTAGCGGCAAGCTTCCGGCTCCCGGACGCCATTGACATGGTCCTCGCACGCCGTCAGAACCTGGTCGAAAGCTGCCGGCTCTGAGGCCTAAGTACGGCGCCATAAGTTTGCGCCACTTCTCCTGGGGGTGTTGGGGTTGCCGGTGCTTGCACGACGGGGCGTCGAGAATTTGGCTAGCCTTGAGCGCCAAATTCGAACGAGGCGCGCCGCAAGCGCGCCGTCCCCGGAGTGCAACACCGGCAACCTG
>JBLNDE010000022.1:0-51596 GCA_050261335.1 Bacillota bacterium | reverse complement strand
CGGCGACGCCCAGGGCTATACCGAGCACGATGAGGAACGACTCGACAAGCCTCACACGCGAGTTGCGAACCGCTACTGACAGCAGGTCCCGGATTCTCATGGCATCACTCCCCTGGTGGACACACGAGGTCGGAATGCAAGGTCCCCCGGGTCGTTCCGACTAAGCGCTCGAGTGAGAATGCGTTCAGGCGGTCTCCGCCTGCGCCCTGGCAGCCTTGTAAATCCTGCGCAGGTCGTCCACCACCCCGAGCAGGTTCATCGCGAGGCCCAGATCCCCCGAGAACAAGATCTGGCCGGACATCGCCGCCCCCATCGGGTCCACCGCGCCGCTGAAAACGCCGTCGAAGGTCTCGCTGTCCATCGTAAGCTTGATCTGGGCGGGGGTGACGTCCGCCCCCACCTCGCCGCCTATCTCGCCGTCCTTGAAGGTGAGGAGGAATGTCTCGTCCAGGTCCATGATGGCGAATCCCACCGTGAAGCTCGAACCCTCGCTCGCTTTCAGGACCCTTGCGTCCGATTTCATGAGGTCCACCATGTGCCTGACCACTCTCCGAAGCATCTCCCGAGACTCGTAACCACTCACCGGTACCCCCACCTTTCGCGTCAGCTCAGTCGTGTGAAACGCGGTTAGATTCCGGGCGTTACGCCGCGGCTGCGTCCTGGAAGGCGACCGCTCGGAAGATTCCGGGTCAATTATACCACGGATGGGTCGCAACGCCAGCGGGGTGACGGGGAGCACGCGCTCGTGTGTGGTTCGAGAGGGGTGGAGGCCTGCAGGAAAGGCGTTGACACCTGGGCCGGCCGACACTAAGATGGAATGGGGCGATTGGCCGCCCAAATGGGCGGCAGCAGCCAATCTCGAGCCGAGGACGTGACCGCGTGGCGAACGAGCTCCACCCATCGTCGTTGAAAGTTCAGGAAGCCCTGCGCGCGTTCGGGTGCCCGTCGGTCGTACGAGAGCTTGCGGAGAGCACAGCCACGTCGGCGCAAGCGGCCGAGGCCGTCGGCACGAGCGTCGGCCAGATAGCGAAGAGCCTCGTGTTCATGGCGGACGGTCGGCCGGTCATGGTCATCGCGTCGGGCGCGAACCGTACAGCGGAAAGCACGTCGTGTCGCCCCGACCCGAGGTGAAGATGTTGATTCTGCGCAACGCCGCCCTCATGGCGCCCCTCGTGGCATGGGCAGTAGCCCAGATGCTCAAGTTCATCGTCGACTACGTCATTCATCGAAGGCCTGATTTCACGCGCCTGGTGAACCCGGGTGGCATGCCGAGTTCCCACTCCAGCCTGGTCTCAGGCATGTCCGTGATGGTCGGCAGGATCTCCGGGTGGGGGTCTCCGCTCTTCGCCGTGGCGTCGGTGCTCTCGCTGATCGTGCTGTACGACGCGGCCGGCATCAGGCAGGCCGCCGGCAAACAGGCGCGGATAATCAACAGGATAGTTGATGACCTCTACCGGAAGCACCGCGTCCCGGAGGAGCGCCTGCGCGAGCTTCTCGGCCACACCCCGCTCGAGGTGGTTGCCGGAGTCGGGCTTGGCGCGGCTGTGGCGTTCGGGTGGCCGCTCGGCTAGACATGGCCCAGAGCGGGATCGGTCGAGATCAGGACCGACACCACGCGCAGGAGGGGGGTCTAGCGTTGAATACAATAGGTATCAGGACGAGAGCACAGGACGAGCTGGTTGACATAACTGCGGACGTCCGCAGGGTCGTTCGCGCGTCAGGGGTCCAGCGCGGCGCGTGCCTGGTGTACGTGCCCCACACCACCGCAGGCGTGACCATCAACGAAAGCGCCGACCCCGACGTGGCCCGCGACATCCTCGAGGCCCTGACGAGGATGGTCCCGAGGCACGGGGCCTATCGCCACGTAGAGGGGAACGCCGCGTCCCACATAAGGGCCACGCTGGCGGGATCTTCTGTCACCATCCCGGTCGAGGACGGCGACCTGGCGCTCGGGACCTGGCAGGGCGTGTTCTTCTGCGAGTTCGACGGCCCGCGTGCGAGAAAGGTGTACGTCCAGGTGTGGCAGTGTGAATAGCCGGCTCGACGCTCATCGCGCTTCCGCCTCCGCTTCCGCTTCCCGTCCCGCGCGCACGCGCACGCGCGGGCGCATGCGCATGCGCGTGCAGACACGCGGGCAGGGCGCGGCAGCGTGTGCCGGGACAGCCCCCGATAGCATGCCGGAGCCCCTCCTGGCGATGCTCCGGAACTGCCGCCTCTGTCCGCGAGCGTGCGGCAGGAACCGCCTTGAAGGCGAGACGGGGTTCTGCGGGGCGGGCGCCCTCCCCAGGGTCGCGCTGGCATCGCTCCACCACTGGGAGGAGCCGTGCATAAGTGGAACCCGAGGCTCTGGCACCGTGTTCTTCTCCCACTGCAACCTTCGTTGCGTCTTCTGCCAGAATCACGACATAAGCCGCGGCGGCTTCGGCAAGGACCTCGCCGTGCCAGGGCTTGCCCAGGTCTTCCTGCGGCTTGCCCAGAAAGGCCCGCACAACATCAACCTCGTCACCCCAGCGCATTTCCTGCCCCAGGTGGCCTGGGCGATCCACCTCGCGAGAGCGCAGGGCCTGGCGATCCCGATCGTGTATAACACGAATGCCTATGAACTGCCGGAGTCCCTCGTCCGCCTCGAGGGCCTTGTGGACGTGTACCTGCCGGACCTCAAGTACCGAAGCGAGCGCGCCGCGGGCCGCTATTCCTCGGCCCCGGACTACTTCGCGCGCGCCACGCGTGCGATCCTCGAGATGTACAGGCAGGTGGGGCCGGCGAGGTTCTCGCCGGACGGCCTCATGACGCGCGGCGTCCTCATAAGGCACCTCGTCCTTCCCGGCCATACCGACGATAGCAAGCAGGTGCTCGACTGGATCCGGGAGAGCCTTCCCGGCGACATCTATGTGAGCGTGATGTCGCAGTACGTGCCGGTGCACCTCGCGGAGCATTTCCCCGAGATAAACCGCCGCCTGACCGACGGCGAGTACGAGGAGGTCCTCGATCACTTCGACGAGATCGGGCTCGAAAACGGGTTCATGCAGCATCTGTCATCCCAGGACTCATCGTTCACGCCCGAGTTCAACCTCGGTGGACTGGGAGGGCCGGGGGACTAAGAGTGGTTGCGGAGACGCGGGGGCTTCCAGCCACACAGCGACGCGGTACGGGATCTTCTGTCTGTCAAACGTCAGTCTGGCGGCACGCGCTGCGAGCGAGCGCCGGCAAGTTCCGGGGAGCCCTGGCTCCCGCGAGCCCGCAGTGATGGCCGGGGCTGCGCTCAGGTCACCTGGGGACCGCGCTGCATACTATACTCGTGCAGAACCATGACCCATTGGGAGGGGATGGTCGTGTCTCGGTTTCGGCGTCTCATCCTGGGGGTTCTCCTCGGCCCGGTATTCCCCGCCTTCATGTGGGGGCCGTTCACGCACGTTCACATCAATCGAACCGCCCTGCGAAGGGCGAAGGAACTCGCTGCAGGCGGCGGGTCCGGTGACAGGGCGCGCGGCGCGGAGGGTCTGGCCGGCACGGCCGGGACCGGTGGCGTGAGAGGTGCCGCAGGCGCGGCTGGCGCAAGCCACATGGGCGGCGTCGGCACCATCAACAACGATCTCCTCGCGCTCCTCACGTCTTCGCCCGAGGTGGAAAAGGCGTACATACTCGCCGCCAACAGCGCCGACGCCATATCCAGCTATCACACGCTCAACAACTTCACCGCGTACGACTACACCCACAATTCCATCCCTGACCACGCCCATGGCGTCCCGAACTTCGGGTACACGCTCATTGATACCTGGCGCCGCCTTCCCGAGACGGCGTGGCACAGTAACGAGGATCGCCTCCGCGACCTCGCCATCGCGTGTGGGTGGCTGTCGCACCAGCTTGCTGACTGGTACGCCCACTACGCGTGCATAGACAGCGACGGCAACGTGTGCGACCCGCCGGACGCCATCGCCGACGAGGTCAGCACCTTCTCAGGGTACGCCGACTCACATCGCGTCCTCGGCCACGACTACCCCGTGCTCTTCCTCAGGCGCTACAACCTGGCCGACCACGGCCTCACCGAGTTCCTCGTAGATAGCCTCCTCATCTTCGCCCCAGGCGGGCACAGGTTCGAGAACCTGTCCCTGCCGCGCCTCTCTACCCTCAAGGACGGCAACACGAACATCATCACCCTCGCCTCCGAGGATTTCGACGGCGCCGTGCGGCTCCCGGAGGACCACATCCCCGTCCTCTGGAAGAACATGAACCTCATTCTCCTTGGCATGTCCGTCATACAACAGCTTGTGCGCGCTCGCAAACAGCTCATCCGGCACGAGGCGGCGAAGGTCGTCCACTCCCGCTACGTTGACCTGTCCGTCGAGCGCGTCCTCGACGGCCTTTTCAGGAAAGGCTTCGACGAGATCGCGCACCTCGCGCGCGTCGGGAGGCACCCACGCCCGGCCGACCGGCCCATCGGGCCGCTCGACACCGGGGCCGTCAAGTACCCGGGGACCGTGATCTTCAAGGTGGCCTACTCCCTGGCGTCGTCCCTGTCCGCGCCCGACGGCACCATCAGCACCAGGACCGTCGCGCGCACCATGGACATCGTCGAAAACCCGCTTCGAGCGCTCGATCGGGCTCCTCTCATCGGACCGCTCGTGCGCTGGGAATGGGCGGCTGACGTGCTCTGGAACAAGGTGACGAAGCCGTCGGTGGACGCCTTCATCACGACGAGCTTCGACAGTCTCGGCACGCCCGCCAAGGACGGTCGGGTACCCACGCAGGACGCCATCCTCGCGTTCGCCAACGCCGTCCTGCTGAAGCGGCGGTCGGTCGAGGTGGCGCGCAGCGAATTCGCGGCCTCGATGAAGCCCATCATCACTGTGGTGAGGCGCGATGGCAGCGACCTGCCGGGAGGGCGCGAAATGCCGACGCGATCAGAACTATTCGATATGGCCCTCAGGAAGCGGGAGATCGTGTTCAAGGCGTGGCCTGCCATCCCGCATGGCCGGCGTGAGCTTGCAGACCTGAAATCGCTGGATATCAACTCCGTGCGGGTGAACATCAACGGCTACCCGGTCTCGGAGCACCCCGAGTTTGCCCAGCTGGCCGTGGGCTTCGAGTCTGACAGCACCGCCTCGCCGCTCCTCATACGGCTCAAGCTCGGCCCCGCGTTCCGCCCGGGCCGCTACGACATCTTCGTTGACGTGAGCGACGCGTCCGGCGCGAGGGCCGAGTACCTGTACTGGCCCGTGGACCTTCGCACCTCGGCGCGAGCTTGATGAGGCGCGCGGCGGGCAGGAATCCGCCGTGCCGTGCTGAATCTTCTATACAGCGAAGCTGAGCGGGGGCTGCCCCGGAGGTGTTTGGAATGCCCGAGGGATTTGCCTGGAAAGGTGTGGTGGAAGGATTCTACGGTAGACCCTGGGCCCACGACGAGCGAATGGACATGCTGTCCTTCATGTCGGACATCGGGATGAACGCGTACATTTACGCGCCGAAGGACGACCCGTACCACAGGCAGAGGTGGCGGGCGCCGTACCCGGAGGACCTGCTCGGCCGCCTCTCGGAGCTTGCGTCGCACGCGAGGAAGCACGGCATCGCGTTCGTTTTTGCCGTTAGCCCCGGCCTGTCGTTGCGCTACTCGGACAGGCGGGACCAGGATACCCTCGTCGCCAAGCTCAAGGCGCTGTACGACGCGGGAGCGCGAGCCTTCGCCCTGCTCTACGACGATATCCCGGCCGAATTGCGCCACGAGGAGGACCGGAAGGCTTTCGATGATCTGGCGAGCGCGCAGGTCTCGTTCACGAATGCCGTGTACGCCCGCCTGAAGGGGCTGTCCGCGCAGACCTCGCTCATGATATGCCCCACGCAATATTGCGGGGACCCGTCCACGGAATACGTTCGCAAGATCGGGGCAGGCCTGGACCCGGCCATCGACATCATGTGGACAGGCCCGGTGGTATGTTCGAAGGAACTGACGCTCGAGCACACCAGGGCCGTGGCCGAATCCCTGAGGAGGCCGGTCACGTACTGGGACAACTACCCAGTGAACGACGGTCCCATGAAGGCTGAACTGCACATCGGGCCGTACACCGGTCGCAGCCCCTATCTCCCCGAAGCCGCGAGGGGAATCTTCCTCAACCCGATGAACCAGGCCGAAGCCTCGAAGATCCCGCTCGCTGCGGCTGCACGCTACCTCGAGAATCCCGCTCAGTACGACGCCCGGGCGGCCTGGGAGGATGCGGTCGCGCGCGTCCTCGGGAGGGACGCGCTCGGGGCCTGCGCCCTCTTTGCCGACGCCTGCGCCGTGAGCCCGCTCCACCCGGACGACCCGCCGGGCATCGCGTCGGCGCTTGATAGGGCACGCAAGCGGGCGGAGGCCGGCAAGCTGGGGGAGGCGGCCGGGATACTGTCCTCGTATATGCTGGAGATGAAGGCCTCAGCCGCAATGCTGCGCAGCATTCCTGATCGCAAGTTCGCCAACGAAGTGAAGCCCTGGCTCGACGAGTACTCCTCGTGGGCCGAGATAGGCATTGAGGCGGCGAAGCTCATTCAGATGGCGGAGGTCTACGTCGCGGCCACGGCGGCAGGCTCGCGCATCGCCCGACTTCTTCGAGGCGTACCCATCCTGAGGGGCCGCTCGCGCCTTACTCGCATGCTCGCGCGCAGCCTGCGCTTCAAGACCCGCACGTGCGGCGATGTCGTGTTCCGTCTGGCCCTGGACGTTCTCAGACGTCTCGGCTGAACGCAGCCAGCCGCGCGCCGTCGACCGCCCGCTATCGACCACCCTCTGTCAAGAGAACGAGGGTGACCACCTGCTTCGGCCCGAGATCGAGGAGCAGCCGACGAGAGTCGCCGGGTTCGAACGCCGCCGGCGCTATCGGAGTCTCGTCGAATCTCGCCAAGTATGCTCGTTCCAGAGGAACCCCCACTTCGAGGCGCGTGCTCAGGCTCTGGTCCTTCGGGTTGTGCACCCTCACCACCAGGGCGTCGCCATCCTCGGCCTTCTTGACGGCAGAGACCACGGCCCCGCGGCCGCCCAGTCTGAGCAGGCCCATCTCGTCCGGGAAATCGCCATCGTGCCGTGAGCCAGGGTAGGCCGCGCAGGGACACATGAACTGCCGCACGATTGAGTGAACATCGGCGCTGGCCCAGTCGCCCGAGTGAAGCACGACGGCGTACTCAAACACGTGCTTGCCGGGGCACTGTGCTCCCGGAGTGAAAACGGGCGGGCCGGCATGGCCTTTTCGGGTCGTGAGGTCGTCTCGGGAAAGCCATTCCACGCAGCGCAACAAAGTTATGGCGATGGTGGCCGTCCCGTCCGGTTCCTCCAGGCATTCATACTCTGGCAGCCCGCGCGTGGCCACAGCAAGGCCCCGGACGCCGTCACTCGCGTCGACGAACCCCTGGTGCGGACGGGTCGCGGCCTCTGGCTGGAACCACTCCGCCTCTGTCCGGCGCGCCCTGGCAGCGCGCCTCACGACGTCGAACTGCCCCCGCGCGCACACCCGATCGGCTCTCACACCTGTCGGGAAAAGCGCACGCAATCGGTGGTCTCGGGCAGTGTTATCGACTTCCGTGCGTATGTCCACGTATGGTGCGCCGGCAGCAAGTGTGACATGAGTGACGATGGTGAAGGGCCTAGACTCGGCGCAGCGCCGTTTTCGCCCCGGCTCAAGCGATGCCGGGATCTCCCACGGTATCTCGATCCGCAGCCTCCCCACATAGGGCCCCGGCTCTTCAATGACGACTCCTGCAGCCACATTTCTCGCCACAATCGGCTCGTCGCAGGCCGGAGAGTAGTCATATTCGTCACCGGCGTCCCCAGAGTCCTCGAACGTGTTGAGCCCGCGATACGCAAACCCGGTGCGCTTGTCGAAGATATCCAGCGTACCGCATGAAGACACCTGGACTCTCAGGAACTCGTTTTCGAGCATTCCTTGCCCCGCCACGACAGAACCGGGCGCGCGAGTCGGTCCGTTCTCGTCCTGGCGCTGTCCGACGCGGTCCGACGCCAGGTAGTAAACCCGATAGCCCAATGGGGGCACTTCATGCACCGGGAACGCGAGATGCACGGCCGGCTCGCCCCGCCGCACCTTGTCATGGAACACGGCCGATGGGTCGTGACCCAGCCCCCACCCGGCGCTGGTGAGCTGCTGCGCGTCAACGGCCCCTCCCGTCCCGTCGGCGACCCTGAAGCACATACTCTCTCTAGCGGCGAGACAAGAAGCGTCCCGTGCGGCATCTTGTCCGCTCTCGTGGCTTGCGCTGCCGCTGAGGCAAGTGGCGTCCGAGGCCGATGCCCCACACGCAGCCGACACACCGCGATCAACTCTCCCGCGGACCACCTCGTCCCAGGGCACACGAATTCGTGCGACTCCGCTCATAGGCCACGGAGTGGGATTGTACACCAGCACTGGTAGAGCAGTGTCCCGGCCAATGGCGGTGTTCGCCCGTCGCCCAAGCGCTGCCAAGCTCTCCGCAGCTACCGCCACCGCGATCTCTCGCGCCTGGGTGTAGCGAGCCACCATCTCGGCCGCGACCTCGTCTGTGGAGCACCCGCAGATGCTGTCGTGGGCCTGGTTCTGCAGGTAAAGCCGCCACGCGATGTCAAGCATCCGCGCGGGATACCCCTTTCCTGCCAAGAGCCAGGCCGCGCACGCAAGCGGCTCCGCGTAGCAAGTGAGCCAGGTATCCACCTCATGATTGAGCTGCTTGATCCCGATCCTCGAGGACAGCACGCTGTAGAGCATGTTCTGGTACCGGCTGCCCCTGAACTCCCCCTCATGCGTAAGTAACTGAAACCCTCTGCCGCCCGTGAAGTCACTGTGTTCGACGCGTTCGCGTACCCTTTCCACGTAATCCTGCAGGCTTCCCTGCACCAAGCGGACGCGCGGTGCCATGCCCGCGTTCGGATTGCAGCCGGTTTCGCAGGATTCTCCGCATCGGCCGTCAACCTCGTCGAGAGCAGTTTGCAGCCCCGAGATGATCTCCGGGAGATCCGGTCGCGGAGCAAGGTGGTCTGATCCCGTGTCGAGGAGAAGAACGCCGGTCCTGGACCGCGCCCGCAGGAACTCGATGAGGCTTCGGGTGAAGCGCACGGCCTCGTCCGCGGGCAAACCCGCGTGGCCTCTTGCCACGAATCTCGCATCGGATTCCCACGGATCGAAGCTCCCGACAGGCGTGAAGCTGCCGTAATGGGCCGGAAGCCAGATGCCCAGCACCTCGCTGCCGTCAGGTGACCGCCAGCGGAACTCCGTACCCAGGCTCTCGCCCTCATCGCCCATTCCCCGGGAGAAGACCGCAGACGTGATCCCGAAGCCCTGCAGTATCTGAGGAAGCTGGCCGATGTGACCGAAGGGGTCCGGGACGTACCCGACCCCCATGACGGGACCGAAGCGCCCTGCCACCTTCCTGCCTATCAGGAGGTTTCGGACCAGGGCCTCCTCGCTCGACAGGAACTCATCAGGCAGCACATACCACGGGCCCACGAGAAGCCGCCGTTCACTGATGAGGCGCCGCAGCCTCTCCTCATTCTCGGGGCGGACCTCAAGGTAGTCCTCGAGCACCACCGCCTGGCCGTCCAGCATGAAACACTTGAATGCTTCGTCGTGCTCAAGGAGGTCCATCACGTAGTCGACGAGGGCCACGAGCCTCGCCCTGAACTGCTGGAATGGAAGGTACCATTCCCGGTCCCAGTGTGTGTGGGATACGATCACGGCCTCAACAGGTCTCACGCGAAATCACCTCGACGTGTATGGGGTTGGTGAAAGCGACAAGATACGGACCGGGAAGCCTCGGCCGGTCGCCGGCGAGGATCTCGCACCGGTACCAAGCATCGCGGGTAGCGGCGTCCTCGAACTCCACGCACTCATCGTCGCTGCGTGTGATCCGCGTGGCGGAGATCGTGCCAACCTCCCCGTGTCTCGTTCCCTTGACTACCCGCGCGATCAGGTCCTCCGGGTGTCGATTCGTTTGTCGGCCGCCCCTGGATAGGAAGACCCGCACAGTAAACCCCAGCCTCGCCCCTTCCGACACCAGCACGCGGTCCCCTGGCATGTAAAGCCCTTCGCAACCGCCGGCTTCGAGGGAGAACTCCAGCTGGGGTCCGGAGCTCACATAGACGCGCCCTGTTCTGAGCCCCTGCAGTATGTCGCGATCGGACAACGAACGCGCCCACACATACGTGTCTGCCGTGTCCCTCTCGAACAGGTGGTCACGCTTATGGGCATCGCGCGCGGCCACACCGGTTATTCGATAACCCTTGCACAGGAGGAAGTCCCACCAGCGCATGGCGAGGACATTCCACATGATGTGAGCGGCCCACGGCCCGGACCACACTTCCATGAGGTCCACCAGGCCCAGGTCGGTGTTTTCATATTCCCATTCACACCCAGCACAAACCGGGTAACCCATGCTGAACGGATGTGCGATGGAAAACAGCCCTCCCAACCGATGAACATGCGTGGCCTGAAGGTTCAAGCCCTCGGCCTTGGATGCGCCGTGCCACGGTATGAACTCCGCAACCCCGAGCGCGACGGCGTGTCCGTAAAAGGTGGTGAGTTCCATGCCCGGGATCACTACGGGTCGCTCAGAAGGGTCGACCCCCGCCGAGGTGCCCGTCCCGCGCTCCGCAACCAGCGCGCCTGCCACGCCCGGCACACCGATCTCGGCCAGCGCACTCATGGTATTGTGGTCCGTGAGTGCAATGAAATCGAGCCCGGCTTCACGCGCAGCCTCCACGAGATCGCAGGGTGAAAGCGCCCCATCGCTGTGGTTTGTGTGTGAGTGAAGCTCACCGCGAAACCACGATCCTCCCGACACCGCACACTTGACGTCGAGGTCAAACGAGCAGTCTTGAGTCACAACAGCATGGCACTCCAGAACGATCGTCCACTCGCCTGGAGGAAGAGTCCCTGCCACGAAGCCTCGCGTCGCGTGCGACTCGCCCACACTCACCCACTCTCCGAAATGCTGGGGCGAATCCCAGCGTCCGCGAAACGCGCCGATCGAATCGAAGACCGCCAGGTTCAGGAGATTCGGAAGCGGATGAACGCGCCCGCATGCGTCATCCACGAACCGTTCGAAGTGAGCAACAAGCCCAGGATCACCCGCTTGTGCCACCTTCCCCCGGTATCGGGCTATCTCTCCCGCCCAGCGCGTGCGAAACTCTGCAGGACTCAGAGGTGCGTCGCTATCCTCTTTGCGCGGCCGGTAAACGAGCCTCACCATGACTTGAGTCGCGCCGGGCGGGACAAAGCACCTGAACCGTCTGACACTGCGCGAATCCTGTCGAGTCAGCGTTCCGGAGAACCTCTGCGCGTATCCCACACCGCTACCGCTATCCATCACTCCAGATCACCCGCCGTCGTGGGAGTTCTGACACTGTGAGGACCAAATCAGCGATCATGCCTGCACGCGAAGGTCTTGACTGCACGTGGAGTGCGGAATCATACACGTTGTGCCCGTGTCATACAGGATCGCCCAAAGAATCCCTGAGCGCCACACCCACACGTCGCCTGCCACGCCCGGGACGGTGCCGGTGGGTAGGTGTCGAGACAAGCATCACACATAAGTGGCGGTCCCTGACTTGCGGAAGACGCTAACAAAAGATTCTCTCTCCGCGGGCGTCAAACAGCTGCAGCCTCCGCACGGCCGGCACGAGCCGTACCCGGCGCCCCGGCAAGATGTCGAGATCCTCGAATGTCTTGACTTTCACAGTGCCCGCACTGGTCCTCACGCTGATGAGGGTTTCGTAGCCGAGCGGTTCGACCACGTAAACTTCCCCGGCAATGCCGCCCTCCTGTGCCACGCCTGCAGCGCCTGACTCTTCGTCAATCTTCAGCGTAATATCTTCAGGCCGGATTCCGACGACGACCTGCGCACCCGCAATGAGGCTGTCAAGGCCATGCTGACCTTCGGGCAGCAGAACCCTCGAACCGTCCATTGACACGCTCGGCCTGCCGGCTGCGACCTCGTATGTGCCCCGAACGAGGTTCATCGGCGGGTTCCCGAGAAACTCGGCCACGAACGTATTTGCGGGATGTCTGTATACCTCAAGAGGCGGCCCGACTTGGACGGCTTTCCCTTTGTCCATCACGGCGATACGGTCTGACATTGCCATGGCTTCGGACTGATCGTGGGTGACGTAGACCGTCGTGATTCCGAGCGTTTTCTGCAGGTGCTTGAGAAAGGTCCTCGCATCCGTCCTGAGCTTCGCATCAAGGTTCGAGAGTGGTTCATCAAAAAGGAACACCGAGGGCTCGTGCACTATGGCCCTAGCGAGCGCAGCCCTTTGCTGCTGCCCTCCGCTTATCTCCGCAGGTCGACGATTAACGAGATCTACGATGGCGAGGCTGCGTGCAACCTCGAGTGTCCGCTCCTCGATCTCCTTGCGAGGTCTATTGCGGATTCGCAAGGGATAGCCGATGTTCTCTGCCACCGTCATGTGCGGATACAGCGCATAGTTCTGAAAGACCATCGCCACGTTCCGAGCCTTGGGAGGGAGGTCAGTCACGTCCCGGTCGTCTACGAATATCCTTCCCGACGTGGGCCGTTCCAGGCCGGCTATCATTCTGAGCGTAGTCGTCTTCCCACACCCAGAAGGACCGAGGAGGGTGAAAAACTCACCGTCCTTGATAGTGATGGTGACATCGCTGACCGCATTGACTTTGTCGAAAGCCTTAGACACGTTGACAAGCCGAACCTCGGCCATGCTGACTCCTCCTAGCTCTTTATGCCTCCGTAGAATCTGAACCCAAACTTCCGATTCACGATGATATAGAGCACCACAACGGGGATCGTGTAAATGAATGAGTACGCCGCGATAAGCCCCAGGATGGGGATGCCGACCTCGTTGAAGAACGAGTATATCGCCACCGATGCGGGCGCCTTCGACGGCGATCGCAACAGGATGAACGGCACCAGGAAATTACTCCACGTGCTCACGAAGATCAGCACCGCAATAACGGCCATACCCGGCCTGCACAACGGGAAAGCTATGTTCCTGAGCACCTGAACCGGGCTGCTTCCGTCCACAAGTGCTGCTTCTTCGTAGGCACGCGGGATCGAATCCACGAAGTCCTTCATGATGAACATGTTCGTCGGCAAGAGACCCCCGACGTAGACAAGGATGAGCCCGACGTGCGAATCAAGGAGACCGAGCGACTGCATGAGCACGTACAGCGGCACCATAGCCGATACGCCCGACACGACACTCGAAAGGAGGATGAGCACATAAAGTATTGTCTCACGTCCGCGAAACGCGGCCCGCGAGAAGGCGTACGCAGCCATGGTTGCTGCGACGGTGGCGATGACCATCGTAGCAGTCGACAGCAGCAGGCTGTTTTTGAGGCCCGTGACAGCCGACGGGTTTTGAAAGACTCCATAGAAATTCCCCAACGTCGGTCTGGACAGCGAAAGCCCTAGAGTAGGCTTGGCATTGAATGGCGCCGTGACAAGCCACAGGATTGGTAGGGCGAACGCCGCAGCCAGCGCCATAAGAGCCACCGCGGAAAGAACCTTCCTCACAGCTATGCCCTCCTTGCCCGCGCCAGCCTCGTGTACGCCGTGGCCAGGATCAAGTTGATGAGTAGTATCAGGGTAGAGATCGCGCTTCCGTAACCAAGCTTAAAGTACTTGAACGCGTTGCGATAAGTATAGATGGACAGCAACTCCGTCTTGAAAGCAGGCCCGCCTCCGGTAAGCAGGAACGGGGTGAAGACGTTGAAAGTCCAGATGGTCACGAGGACAGCCCCGGTCACAATGTGAGGGCGAATGAGTGGCAAGATGATGTCGCGGAACTTCCTCCATCCGGAAGCCCCGATGACCTCGGCGGTTTCGATGTACGACGGCGGAATGGTCTGAAGAGCCGCCCCGAACAGGAGCATCGAGAACGCGGTGCCTCTCCACGCATTGAAGAGAATGATCGAGAGCACGGGGTGCTCGAAGAACCAATTCACCGACTCGAAGCCCAGGAGCTTCGCTACTGCATTGAGAAGACCGAAATCAGCATCGAGGAAGGCCACCCAGAGATACGCCACCACCACTTCCGGGATGATCCATGCGAGTATCGCGACGCTTGAGGCGATATCCTTGAGGATCCCCTTTCTGTTGTGGAGGAGAAGGGCGAGGATGAGGCCCAGCCCCATTTGACCCACGATGGCAGACCCGAACACGAACTGGGTCGTGATCCAGAGCGAGCTTCGAAAGAAAGGATCGCGCAGGATGGCCGCGAAATTCCCGAACCCCACCATCCTTGGCTCTATCGCCGCCCGCCCTGTGAGAGTCAGGTTCGTGAGACCGATGCATATGGCCCAAATCGCCGGGAAGGCAAGAAACACTCCGACAAACACGAGAGCCGGTAGCATGAAAACCGCTGCCGTCCGGCGAGAGATGATAGGGTTATCATACTGCACTCTAGGGCTCCCCTTTCACATCGCAACACGCGTGTGCGGCAGCGACACAGTTAGCTGCGTGGACCGGCTCGCAGGCCTTTCACCGCGTGCGCGCCTCCAGGTAGATCGCCACAAGTTCGCGCTCCTTTTCAGCGGGTGAGTCCTTTCCAGGGTTGTCGGTGTTGCCCTCCCGGGACGGCGCGTGCGGTGAGATGCGTTCGGATTTGGCCCGCGGGCTAGCCAAATTCCAGGCGTCCCGCCCTGGCAAGCGCCGGCAACTCCACCACCGTCAGGGGAGATGACGTAAACTTATGGCGCCATACTTAGGTGCGCCCGCCGGGCGGTGACGCATTTCCCGCCGCCGCCCGGACTCGCACGTGAGTACGCTACTTCTGAATCTCGACATTCCCCTCGCCTACGAGACCTATCACTGCCTTCGCGTAGGCATCGAGGGCCTGCTCGGGAGTCATTTGCCCTGTCACGACCCGCTCGGTCATGAGCTGCACCTGGTACGAAACCTCAGGGTAAGCCGGCTGGCCAGGGCGGTACGTCGTGTATGGAACGAGCTTCTTCGTGGTCTCGGAGATGAAGGTGTCCGCCTTGACCTCCGGCATCTCGGCAAGATCCTTCCTCGCCGGTATACCCGGTTTCATCTTCCAGTACTGCACCCGCGCCTGTGCAGAGTTCAGCTTCGCCAGCAGTCTGAACGCGAGGTCTGGGTACTTCGTGTTCGGATTCACCACCCAGCCCGTGCCACCCGAAACTGACGCGTAAGGCGGAGCACCGGGTTTCCCGCTGCCGGGGAACGCTGCCCAGCCGATCCGCGTATCGCGGTCGGGAATGGCCCACGCCCCGTTCGGAGAGATGACCGAGGACCACATCCACGTGCCCTCGACATACATGGCGATTTTCTCAGCGGAGAAGAGTGCGAACGATTTCTCACGTGCCTTCGGGGAGACCTGCAGCATAGCGTCGCCCAACTTCTCGTCCGCGTAGATGGTCTTGTAGAGCTTCAGAGCGTCGAGGAGAGCGGGGCTCTTGGCGATCCACTTACCGGTGTCCCAGTTGTAGATCCACCCGCCAGCGGCCGAAAGAGCCATGTAGAATCCCTGCATGCTGGTGGCCTCGCCCATCTCGACCCCGGCGTTGAGCTGAATGGGAGTCACGCCTGGGAGTTTCTGCTTTATGGTTCGGCAGGTCTGGAGAAGCTCCTCCCAATTCTTCGGCTGCCAGGGCACGGAAATGCCCGCCTTCTTGAAGAGCTCCTTGTTGTAGTAGATCATGCGCACGTCTGTGCCGGACATGACGAGATATGTCTTGCCCCTATACTTGCCCATCGCTTTCATCGTGTCGTAGTACTGGTTCCAGTCCGGCCATGCTTTCAGATAGGAGTCCAGGGGCAGGAGGAAGTTGGCCTCCGCAAACTCAGGCACCCAGAAGTGGTCGAATGCGATTACGTCCGGGCCTCCCCCACCCTTGATGTCCAAAGCCAGTCTGGCTTTGTAGTCTTCATCGGCGATTCCCGAGGCCACAAACTCCACACGCACGTCCTGGCCCTGGGCTTTCATCTCATTCTCAAACTCGGGGATTGTCTTCTCGATCCACTCGGCGTCCTGGGTGTTCTTTCCGCCCTTGACAGCGTTCGCCATAACTCGCAGGGTGACCGGTGCGGCCTCGGCGACCGAGAGGCCGAAGAGGAGCACCGCGACGACGACCAATGAGACTCTCCGAATCCACGAGGTTTTCATTGGATTTCCTCCCTCCGAATTGAAAGGTCGACCGGATTGTGTCCTGCACGGGAAACCGAGTCAGTCGAATCCCCAAGGTGCGTTCACACACCCCAGCGCAACGGTTCTGCGTGGGCACCCAGAGCCGGAGCAAGGACCGAGGCCGACCACCGAGCACCCTGGGCCCCGATGCGCCTCTTTCACCCTTCCACCCGATGTAGCTTCACACGGTCTCTCACTGTCTGCGGAACACTCCAGTAAGCCTTGTCGTCTCGCACCCCCTTCCATTCGCCAGAGGATCTGCTCCCCGGCGTCGGTGCGCTGCCCTCGTGACGTGGTAGCGCAGCACACCGACCGCGTCTCTGGGCTCTCAATCTTCCGAGGATACGCGCGACCGGGGCCCGTTTGCCAGCTCCGGCAAGTACCTATGCGGGCTCTGGAAGAAGCTCTCGATGACGAACACAGCGGCGCCCCTGGCGACTGCGTCTTCTGAGTGCTGCGAGAGGACCACTTTCGTCTTGTCTGCGAAAAGAGGGTGAGCGCGGGCCGCCACCGCATTCAGCAGGGGATCCTTCAGCGAGTCGCCCAGCCGTGCCATGGGGCCGCCGACTATCACGGCCTCGGGGTTGAATGTGTTCACCAGATTCGTAATGGCGATGGCGAGGTACTCCGACATCTCCCTGATCTTGTCGGCGACGATCGCATCGCCACGCACGGCCCGTCTGCATACCTCGTCGAGAGCTGGAAGTCCGTCGCCCGCCCGTCCGGCCTTGACGTCCTCTTCCAGCACTTGTGAAAGCAAGCGCGGCACCGACACCAGGGTCTCGAGGCATCCCCGGCTTCCGCAAAGACACCTTGGACCATTCGGGTCGATGCTCATGTGTCCGATCTCGCCCGCGATTCCATGTGTGCCACGGTAGATGCTGCCGCCTATCACGATGCCACAACCGACACCGTTTCCGACCAGGACGAATAGAAAGTCCCTGAAGTCCGAAGCCTGGCCGTACCACTTCTCGTAGAGTGCGGCCACGTTCGCGTCGTTTTCGAGGTACACCGGGACGTTGAACTCTTTCTGGATCAGCTCTTTAAGCTTGACCGTTTTCCATCCAACCACCTGGCCTTCGGAGACGATCATGCGCTGCGCATGGCTGAGCGGCAGGGGATACCCGATCCCAATGCCGGCGATGCGGGCAGGGTCCACCCCGGAGTCGCGGATGATGTCGGTGACAAACTTGACGACGCGCTCTGGATAACCCGTGTCCTCGTCCTCGAACGAGACGCGCCTTGACATCTTGCGCTGCGGCTCACCCAGAATGTCCGTGATAAGCAGGTCGACGTGGTTACGGGATAGGTCGATGCCCATGACCCAGAGAGCTTCGCGGTTGATATCGAGGAGGATGGGCTTGCGGCCGAGCACGGCTTCGCCTTTGGTGGTTTCTTTCACTAGGTCGAAGCGGATGAGGCCGTCGACGATGTCGGCTACTACCGGCTTGCTCAGCCTGCTCAGGCGGGCAAGTTCCGCCCTGGAAGTGGGCCCGGCGTCACGGATGAGCCGGAGTATGAGCGCCCTATTGTGGTCCCTTGCTCCCTGCGGATTGCGGCCACGTTCCATCGGCAGGCTACCTCCTTCATTCTCCGCCGCTTTCGACGATCCCGTGCGCCCCTCGCTGTCCCAGGCCGGCCGGGCCGCCGTTTCCTGCTGGGTAGGCGCGCTTTGTCTTGCCTTCCTCCCTGCCCACCCGTCAGGAGCGATCATGCTTCCTCAGCCCCTCGTTCGCATGAACCCGACAACTCCGCAGGATCTGCCAGGCCACGCCGCTCGTGCTTCCGGCTCCCCCGCCGACAAGCCGTCTTCTTCAAGTTGCACGATTCCTCCGCGTGTCTCGATATGGTTAGTTAGGCTCCCTAACTAATGACATACTACGACGCCTCTTTCGCGATTCCTTCCTTCGCCCGCACAAAAAGTTTGAAAGCTGAAGGGAGGCCTTGAGTGCGACAAGTGCAGCGGAAACCGACATCGCACACCTCCAGGCCTCGTCCCTGATAGACTCGGCCCGAGCTGCAGGAAACCGAGCACCGTCGGCGTATAGCAGTAAGGAGGTCCCTGCGAGGCCCCTGCGCAGGATGAGTCGGACGGGACCCAACACACGATCCTGGCATACGGTGCTGGATGGCGCGGCAATGACCAGGGGTTCGGTTTGACGATAGATGCCACGGAACGTGGCAACACACTCGGGACCCGCCACGATGGACACGCCAGCCCGGGGACGACCAACGCGCACGACTCGCGCGTGGGCGAGGTCACTGGCGACGGACGCTGCTAAGTGTGGCGCCATAAGTCTGCGCCATCTTCCCTGACCGTGTTGGGGTTGCTGGTGCCTGCCAGGGCGGTGCGTCGGGAATTTGGCTGGCCTTAAGCGCGAAATTCGAACGGGGCGCGCCGCAAGCGCGCCGTCCCCGGAGGGAGACACCGGCAACCTGGACAGGACTCACCCGCTGAAAAGGAGCGCGACCTTGTGGCGATCTACTTGGACTCAGGAGGGATGCCCCTTGGCGAGTATCACCGACGTGCCAGGAGTACTTGTGGGACACGCCCAGAATGATCGCGGGCTCACAGGATGCACAGTTGTGCTCACAATGGACGGTGCTGTGGCCGGGGTGGATGTGCGGGGGTCAGCGCCGGGGACCCGCGAGACCGACCTCATGCGCCCGTGCAACCTGGTCGAGCGTGTCCACGCCGTGGTGCTGGCCGGCGGGAGCGCATATGGCCTCGACGCAGCGTGCGGGGCGATGGAGTTCCTCGAGGAGCGCGGAGTTGGATTCGCAACGGGCTTTGGTGTCGTACCTATCGTTGGTGCGGCGGTCATCTTCGACCTGAATGTTGGCGACCCCAGAGTGCGGCCGGATCGGCGGATGGGGCATGCGGCGTGCGCTGCGGCCTCAGCAGATCCGCCGTTGGAGGGAAATGCTGGGGCGGGCCTCGGTGCGACCATCGGCAAGCTGTGGGGTTTCGCTCATGCCATGAAGGGCGGCGTCGGCACATGGGCGATGAACCTGCCGCTCCATGCGGAGCGCGAATCCGGCCCCGTCGTGGTCGGCGCAATCGTGGTGGTGAACGCTCTCGGGGATGTGGTGGACCCTGTCGCGGGTCAGGTGATCGCTGGCGCATATGACAGGGCCGCCCGCAGGTTTCTGAAGCAAGCGCCGGCCGCCCCCGCGCACCCAGGCTGGGCCTCGCCTCTGGACGTGGCCTCTGGCACGGCTCGCGACGCTCATGTTGACGCTGACGTCGACTGTGACGCCCGCAGTCGTGGCCGCGGCCGTGGCCGTGGCGATGGCCACGGCCATGCGGGTGCCGACACCGTTACCGGCACTCACGCTGACGTCCGCGCAGGTTCGGATGGCGGCCCCGATGGCGACTCCGACCGCGATGCCCAGGCCAATGGCTGTGCCCAGGCCGGTGCCACCGCAGACATCAGCGCCTGTGCCGAGGCCAGCCGTCTACATGCAGGACCCTGCTCACGGGCCTTCAGGGGCTTCGGCGCCAATACGACCCTGGCTGTCGTCGCCACCAACGCCGGCCTTGACAAAGAAGGCGCGAACAAGGTGGCCCAGATGGCCCACGACGGCCTCGCGCGCGTCATCCGCCCCGTCCACACGATGTACGACGGGGACGTCGTCTTTGCGCTGTCCACCGGGGGCAGGCCTTTCACAGGCAACAGGGCCGCCGACATCACCGCCCTCGGCGCCGCAGCTGCTGACGCGGTGGCCGTGGCAGTAGTGCGCGCGGTGAAAGCCGCCACCGCCGCCGGTGGGGTCCCTGCCGCACGAGACATCGGGGCCTGACGGCGCCTTGCCCGGGTGGAGTAAGGCGGCCGCACGAAGCATACTGATGTACCGGCGTAGCCGCATCCAACTGAGTGCGAGTTCGGAAGTCTACTCTGGAGCATGGCACAGCGTGCAGGATTTTCGCTTCCCGAAGCGAACCAACGGAAATGGCAGGGGATTGCTCGATAGGGAAAGGCAGGTGGTATGCAAGCGATCGGTAGCACAGGCCTGACTCCGGTCTAAGTGAGGGTGCAGAAATGCTCCCTACTCTTGGGAGGGGGTTGCCGGTGATTGCACGAGGGGTGTCAAAATCCGGCTGCCTAGCCCGATGGGCCGGATTTTGGCGAAGCGCGCCCCGCTTGGGGCGCCGTCCCCGAGTGCAACACCGGCAACCCGGCAACTACTGGAAAGGGACGGGGACTAATGCACCCTCACTTAGCGCAAGGTCACGTCACGTTAGGTCAGGTCGGTCGCTTCCGCAAACGGGCTCGAGACCAGGATCCCGCCGGACCTGGAACTTGCGCCCGACGCATGAAACCTTTCGGTCAGGCGAAAAGCCCGCCAAGCCCACATCGCGTTCCACACTCCACAGGCCTTTAGCTGGGCTTCCTCTCGCCGGGACATACAGCCGCACACGCGGTAGCTCGCCTTTTGTGGCCACCCTGTGAAATGGGGGCCAAGATCGTCCGGCACCCGGGAAGGGGCTGGAACGGAGGTGTCTTAGGATGAAACTCAGTACCAGGCAAATCGTTGTCTCGGGGCTCCTCGTAGCGCTCACTCTCGTCATGGGCATGACGGGAATAGGCTTCATCCCTGTGCCCACTCTCGCCGGAGCCGCAACGTTGATGCACCTGCCAGTCGAGCTTGCAGGAATTCTCGAAGGGCCCATCGTTGGATCGCTCGTGGGGCTCATATTTGGCCTCTTCACGCTGCGCTTTCTGGGAGACCCGCGCGTCGTCATCCCGGCGCGGCTGCTCATAGGCGTGGTGTCCTATCTCGTATACCGGGTATCCGGGAGGCGGGCCTGGGGCATCCCCCTCGCAGCAGCCGCTGGAAGCATCACGAACACCGTGGGCACACTTGGGCTCGCAGTCGCATTCGGGTACATCCCGCTCGCAGGCAAAGAGGGAGCTCTCGCCATCGCGCTCCTCCAGGGCGTGCCCGAGGCCGTCTTCGCCGCGGTCGTCCTCACACCAATAGTGCTGGCCGTCGGCAGGCTCGCGCGCCGCTGGCCCGACGCCGCCCGACCGACCCAGGTGAAGGTGAAGCGCGTGTAGCCCGCGCGGCCCTCGCAGCCGCGTCGCCCGCGAAGCGTGATGTACAGCACTCCTCGGCCACCACGATTTGCGTGGAGAACGGGCCCGACGGCACCCGTGACACACGGAACGCGTCCGACTGCACCCATGACACACGGAACGGGACAGGCGGGACGAGTGACACGCATCAGCGGTTGAGCCTCAAAACGTGACGCGGGGAACGAGTTCAGCACGAGCAGTGACGTACATCATCTTTCCCCTTGCACGCGTGACGTGGGGAACGCATGTGGCTGCGACCCGTGATGTACATCAGCTGATATGCGCCAATCGTGACCTGCGGAACGGTTGCGGGGGAACCCGTGATCTGCGTCACCCTTCAGCCTGTGACGCGTGACGTGGGGAACGATTCTGGGAGAACCCGTGATGTGGCGAACGGGCAAGACGACAAGAGTGATGTACGTCAGCCTTCTGCCACAGATGGCTCCAGGGCGCTGCGCAGGGCGGTGGGCGACATGCTCACGGATGATCCGCCCGTCCAGAGGCGTCGGGGTCACAAGACGAGGAACAGGACTCACGCGCTGAAAGGCAACGCGAACTCGTGGCGATCTGCCCAGTGAGAGCTGCCGGCGATCGACTGGTAGATGGCGCACGTCGGCCCCCGGCGTCGACTCGCCACGGCGTCAGATCACCGCGGCGTCAGCTCGCGCGGCCGGACTCGTAGTGTTTGCCTAACGCCGCGGGCGGCCGCGACCTGATGACGGCCCCTGCCAGCACGAGAATCGTGAGGATGTAAGGGAGCATCTGGATGATGTCCGTAGGCAGCTTGACCGGCGAGGTCTGGATCCTCATCTGAAGCGCGTCGGTGAACGCGAACAGGAAGCTTGCGCCGAGACCGCCGATCGGGTTCCACTGCCCGAAGATGTTGGCTGCGAGGGCCATGTAGCCCCTCCCCGCCGACATGTTCATGCTGAACCAGTTGAGCTGCGCCAGCGAGAGATAGGCGCCGCCTAGCCCGGCAAGGCAGCCGCTGAGGATGACCGAGAAGTACTGCACTGCATGCACGTTGATCCCCACCGTGTCGGCGGCCTCAGGGTGCTCCCCGGCCATTCTGATGCGCAGGCCGAGCGGCGTCTTGAACATGATCACCCACCCCAGGAAGATGAGGACGAGCATCATGTAGACGAGGGGAGAGTGCATTCCCAGGATCGTCCCAAGCACGGGGACGTCGCGCACTACCGGGATGGAGAACATGGGCAGGCCCGTCACCGACGCCGAAGTGCCCCTGCTCTTCCAGAGGACCTGCATCAGCCACGAGGTGAGGCCCAGCGCCAAGATGTTGAGGCCGACGCCGCTCACCACATGGTCCGCCTTGAGCCTGATGGCGAACACGGCCAGGATGGCGCCCATGAGCCCGCCGCCCGCCACCGCAAAGAGCACCCCGACCCACGGGTTCCCCGAGACGTACGACCCCAGGACCCCGCAGAAAGCCCCTGTCAGGATCATGCCCTCGAGCCCGATGTTGATGACGCCGGACCGCTCCGAGAAAGCACCTCCCATGGCGGCAAGCGCGATAGGCGTGGCCATCCTGATGGTAGCGGTAACGTTGTTCAGATCGAAGATGACATCAAGGATTTCCCTCATGCTCGCGTCCTACCCCCTGCCCCCTGGACCCTGCCCGCTTTCCCCCGCTGCCTGCTTCCCGCCGCTCGCCGCTCCGCGCCCGGCCCTGCGGCGGGCCAGGAGAATGCTTGCCAGCGCAGGCGCGGCAACGAACAGGATAACGATCCCCTGCACGAGGGTCATCAGGTCCGCCGGAATGCGCGCGAAAAGCTGCATAGACATGCCGCCTGACTGCAGCATCCCGAAGAGGAGCGCTGCGGGCACCACGCCCCAGGGCTTGTTCCTGGCGAGCACCGCCACGGCGATCCCCGTGAACCCGTAGCCCGGTGAGAAATTCGTGATGAACCGGTAGAGCGTCCCCATGACCACGGACGACCCCGCAAGGCCCGCAACCGCACCGCTCATGACCATTGCCAGCACGATCCTGCCGGGCACGTTCACCCCGGCGTACTCCGCGGCAGCAGCGTTCCGCCCGACCGCCTGGATCTCATACCCCACCGAGGTACGCTTGAGGATGTAATCGACGGCGATCACCGCCGCCACGCCCAGGATTATGCCCCACGACACCCGCGTGCCAGCTATGAGGTCGGGGAGCCGCGCATCCGCCGGCAGGAGAGGCGTCTGGTCCACCGGGCCCGGCTCCTTGAGATACGTCTTCACAAGGAATGTGGTGAGGAGCGCGCCGACGTAGTTCAGCATTATCGTGGTGATGACCTCGTGCGCCCCCAGCTTCGCCTTCATGTAACCCGGCCCGGCCGCGAGTACGGCCCCTGCGAGCGCCCCGGCCGCCAGGGCCAGGAATACCCGCACCGCGCCCGGAACCGTCTGCCCCAGCGCCAGTGCCACAACGGCTGACGCAAGCCCGCCGACGTATAGCTGTCCCTCGGCTCCCACGTTGAAAAGCCCGCCCTGGAACCCCACCGCCACCGAAAGCCCCGTGAAGAGCAAGGGGGTGGCCATCATCAGGGTGTTGGCGATGTTGTACACGCTGCCGAAGGCGCCGCTGAAGAGGTTGGAGTACGCCTCTACCACGCTGAAGCCGGAAGCCTCGATGAGGATGGCGCCGATAGCAAGGGCCAGCACGACCGCAACCATCGAATATGCGATGTCGGATACGCCCGGCCTCGCAAGCCACCCCGCTGCTTCCCGCTCAAACCCGCGCGCCCCCGCCGGCCTGCGCGTGCGCCACAGGTCATCCCGGGAGGCGCGGTCGTCACGTTCGCATGCGCGGCTGTGGCCGCGCGTAGATTGCGCAGCTTGTGCATTCCTGTCCTTCATGGCGTCATCCTTCATAGCGTCACAACCCAACCCCCTGCCCTGCCATCAGAAGGCCCAGTTCTCTCTCGGTGAACTCCTCCGTCGGCCTCACCATGACGATCTGGCCTTCATACATGACGGCGATACGGTCCGAAAGGGCCCTCACTTCGTCGAGCTCGGCGCTGATGAGCAGGATCGCCTTGCCCTGTTCCCTCATGGCGAGAAGTTGCCGGTGTATGTAGTCGGTCGCCCCGACGTCGAGACCCCGCGTCGGCTGGGATGCCACGATGAGGTCGTGGGGACGCGCAAGTTCGCGGCCTACCACGAGCTTCTGCTGGTTTCCTCCGGAAAGGGACCCCGCGGGCTGGTCGAGCGAGGCCGCCCTGACGTCGAACCTCCTCACGACGGCGGCGGCGTGCTCGGCTATCCTCTGGGGCCGCAGGATGCCGCGCGACGCGAACGGCCTCGCCGTCTGCTCGCCAAGGATGAGGTTCTGGGCGACGCTGAACGAATCCACCATGCCGCGCCTGAGGCGGTCCGATGGGATACACGCCACCCCCATCCTGCGAATAGCTCCCGGCTTCATGCGAGTGACGTCGCGTCCGTTCAGGAAGACCCGCCCCGATGTCGGGGTGCGCAACCCCACGATCACCTCCTCCAGCTCGAGCTGACCGTTGCCTTCCACCCCGGCGATCCCCAGGATCTCGCCGGCCCGCACCTGCAGGCTGACGTTGCTCAGCCGGGCCTTGCCTCCCGTGCGGCCGGCACCGCTGGCACCGCCGGCGCGGCCGCCCGTGCCACCTCGCACCGACACACGCTCGAGTTCCAGCACGACCCTCCCGACGCAGCCATGCTCCTTTCGGGCCGGCGGCACGATTTGCCTTCCGACCATGAGTTCCGCGAGGTCCGCCGCGCTCGCATCTGCGGTGTTCATGGTCGCCACTCGCTTGCCGTCGCGCAGCACCGTCACCCGATCGGATATGGCCGCCGTCTCTTTGAGCTTGTGCGTTATGAAGATTATGGTCGTGCCGCTTTCCTTGAGCCTGAGCATGACATCGAAGAGGTCCCCGACCTCCTGGGGAGCGAGCACGGCCGTCGGCTCGTCGAGGATCAGCACTTTCGCCCCGCGGAGCAGTGCCTTCAGGATCTCCACCCTCTGCTGCTGGCCGACGGAGATGTTCTCGACGCGAGCGTCCGGGTCCACCTTGAGCCCGTAGCGCTCGGAGACCTCACGCACCCTCTCCCCGGCCTTCGCATAATCCAGCAGCAGGCCCCTGCGCGGCTCCTCGCCCGCCACGATGTTCTCGGTCACCGTGAGCCTGCCCGCCAGCATGAAATGCTGGTGCACCATGCCGATCCCGTGCGCGGTGGCGTCCCTGGGACCCGAGAACGACACAGGCTCGCCGTTCAGGTAGATCTCCCCGGCGTCCCTGCGGTACAGGCCGAACAGGATCCTCATGAGCGTCGTCTTGCCTGCTCCGTTCTCCCCCAGCAGGCAATGGATCTCCCCCGGCGCGACCTCGAAGTCCACGGCGTCGTTGGCAACCACCGCACCGAAGCGCTTGGTGACCTTGAGCATCTCGACAGCCCACATGGTGCGACAAACCTCACTCCGGCAACGGGGCAGGAAAACCTTCCTGCCCCGCTACACTCGCTGATGATCAGGATAGTCCCTGGAGGCCGCCTGGGGTCCTGCACGTCTTCGAACGTCCTCGCACGTCCTCGCACGTCCTCGCACGTCCTTGCGCGTGCTCGCAGGCCCCCTGCAGAGTGGCACGGCGCACGTTCTCAGGACGACACACCCTTGGAGCACGGCGCGCCCTCGGGCTCCGCATCTTGCGCCCTGCCTCACTCTCCACATTGGTCGCTTGCAGCGCCGTTCTTTGAGCCGGCACCGCCTTTCTCGATCACCGGTCTCTCGTTCACCGTCTCCCCTGCTTCGACGCTGGTTCGTGCGCTACTTCTTATGCGTCTTCAACCAGCCGTCGACGTCCTGTATCTTGTCGGGGATGGCCAGCTCGCCCGAGATGACCTTCTGGGCGAGGGCGTCCACCTTCGCAACGATGTCTGCCGGCACCAGGCTCGTGGTGTACCCGAGCCCTTTCTCCGCGAGGCCCAGCACGTGGATGCCGCCCTTGAACTCGCCGGAGATGACCTGCTTTATCGCGGTGTAGATCGTGTTGTCGACGAACTTCATCCCGTTGGTCAGCACGTTTTTCGGCGCAAGGTAGCACTGGTCGGAGTCGGCTCCGATGGAGTAGCGGTTCATCTCCTCGGAGGCCTTGATGACGCCGAGGCCCGAGCGGCCCGCGGCCTGCCAGACTATGTCAGCGCCCTGGTTGAACTGCACCAGTGTGAGCTCCTTGCCCTTTGCGGGGTCTGCCCACGCGCCCACATACGAATGCAGCACCTTGACGTCCGGGTTCACGTACCTGGCGCCCGCCATGTACCCGGCGATGTTGGCGTTGATGAGCGGGATGTCCATTCCGCCCACGACTCCCACGACCTTCTCCGGGTTGATGTGCGGGTCGCCGGTCCTCGTGGTCATGAGCCCGGCGATGACGCCGAGCACGAAGCCGCGTTCCTGTTCCTTGTACACATAGGAGGCGACATTCGGGGCGTCGACCACCATGTCGATGATGGCGAACTTCTGGTTCGGGAACTTCGACGAGACCACCTTCAGGGCGTCGGCCTGGTCAAAACCGATGGACACGATGAGGTCGTACTTCTTCGTCTGGGCGAACTGCGTGAGAAGCGTCTCGTATTCCGCTATCTGCTGCGGTTCGGCGTGCTGGAACTCGATGCCAAGCTCCTTCTCCGCGCGCTTCAGGCCGGCAAAGCCCGAGTCATTGAAGGACTTGTCGCCCAGGCCTCCTGTGGCGAACACCACGGCTACCCTTGCCCTCGGAGCGGCCGAGCCGACGGATACCGCGAGCGCCATGAGCATGACGAGCGTAATAACAACGCAACATACCCTACCCAGCTTCCTTATAGCGTCCATACCACGTTCACCCTCCCTGAGATATTGTCCTGGCTTCAAAATCGGCGACCCCGTGAAGCGGCGACGCCCATATTCTATTCGCCACAACCACTCAGCTTCCTTGTGGCAAACGCAGGATTCGAACCGGTGAGATCATCAGCCGCCGACCATATCAGGCCGTCCTCGCCTCCCGGGACGCCGCAGGCGTCTGCCCTGCAGTGCTTGCACATGGTGAACGTGCTCATCACGGCCCGGGCGCGCGCGTATGCGTCTTGCATCTCCCTGCCGGTCGGAGGCCGCAGGGCGCCGCCCATGGACGGAATGACCGGGATCGGGTTGATTACCGAAGCCCCCGCCGTCCGCGCCGCCAGGGCGATCTCCTCGACTTCCTGCAGGTTGACGTCCTTGACGACGACCACGTTGACCTTCACGACGAGGCCCAGGTCGGCTGCGGCCCTTATGCCGTCGAGTTGTCGGCTGATGAGTTCGCCCGCCGCGTCCCGGCCCGACCGCCACTTGCCGCCCAACAGCACACGCGGCACGAGCACCGAGGCTGTCACGGGATCCACCGAGTGCATGCTCACCGTGACGAATGACACACCTGCCTGCGCGACTTCCGCCGCCTTCGGCGCAAGCTCGATGCCGTTCGTGCTCAGACACTTGATGACGAGGTGACCGCCCGCACCGGTCCTCGCGGGGAGCAGCCGAAACGTCTCGAGGGCGTGGTCGGACGCAAGTGCGTCGCCCGGGCCTGCCACGCCCACGACCACGTTCGACGTGAGCCTGGGCTCAATCCTGCGGAATACGGAGACCGCCTCCTGGGGCTTGAGCAACTGGCTGGCGCACCCGGGGGCATTCTGGCAGGAGCATACAGTTCTCATGCAGAACGCGCACTCGGCGTTACACACCGGGGCAACCGGCAGGTGCATCCGGTATGCGATGCGGTGCGCTCGCTCCGAGAAGCATGGGTGCAGGTCGACATCTGCGGACAAGTGCTGCGTCCAGTGATCGTGCGCCGACATCGCTATACCTCCGTTCATCTCTGCGTGCGCCTGAATGCCTCCGGGGCCAGCCAAGAGGGGCTTCACTCCCATCCGGCGTCACTTCGGATTGTCGCCTTTGAGGTTCAACTCGATGACAGACTGGATGGCATCCAGAGTCTCGATGACCGACCACGCGTTGTTTCCGAATCCTGCAAACGGCTTCTCCCTCTGATCCAGCAGCCAATCGGCACCGGCGACCGCGTACACGAGGTACTTCGACCGACCGGTTTCATTGTAGGCCGAACACAAGGCTCTCACTACCTGGTGAGTGCCGTATACCGTCGGCTTCGTAAAGTAAACCTGGACTCCGTGATCTGTGACGACCGAACTCGTTTCGTTCTCGATCACCCAGTCGAGCGCCTGAAGCGCACGATCGAGGTACCTGCGGTCTCCGCTCTCTTTATAGGCCGCCATGAGTCCGCAGGCGACCTGTGCGTTCACACACCCCTCGTCCTGCGCCTCCTTGATGCACATGCTCTTTCCCTTGTCGATATCGTACACTGCATCGAAGCGGCCCGAAGAGCCGTCCCACATCACGTTCATCAGCCAGTCGGCAATGGACAGAGCCTGGCCCTTCATCCCGACCTGAAAGAGCGGAAGAATCGCCTTCGCGTTCATGCACGCGGACTGGCGACGCGAGCCCCACAGCTGGTACTCCACCTCGAGCAGTCCGTCGCCGTCGGGGTCCGCCGCCGTCTGCGCCGTCATATACGCCCTGTAAGGGCCGCCGCCTGAGGCGGGCATCTTGTTGGCAAGGTCCGACTGAAGCCACGCCTTCATCAGGGCCACCTCGGGAGCGTACTTGTCCCCGAACTCGATCATCGCCTCAAGGGGTTTTATCACGGCCGCGCAGAACGGGACCTCGGCGTTGCGGACCCAGGCGCCGCCGTCCTTGGATTTGCGGAAACCAGACACGAAGGCCCCGACCAGCTTATCGGTCTCGCCCTTGTCCCAGGCGAGTTGGCCGACACGGTCACCCTGGGCCCAGGTCCAGTCTCTTGCCGTTTCGTTGTCCCGAATGAACGCAACCTTGACCCACAGATCCATTACTCCCACAGCCGCATCGAGATACTTCCTGTCTCCTGTAATGCCGTACAGCCGTTTCAACTGCTGCACACCATAGAGCGATATACCGGCATCGGTCTTCGTTGGATCCCACGGCGTGACCCAGCTGCCAAGACTCGCATCGACGTTCCTCACAAGCCAGTCGCCCATCTCGACCGCAGCCTCACGATACTTCGCAGGCACCGCAGACGACGCCGCAGCCGAAGCGGGCACTGACATGGCAACAGCAATCATGCACAAGACAACAACGACAGCAAGTCTCCGACGCATGCTATCATCCTCCTTCAAGCGTGACGCAGCGTCCTGCTGCAATGTGAAATGCCGACCTCGCGCCATCCAACGATCGCCCGGCTTCTGTGTGCTTCCCGAACTCGGCGCTCGCGGCCGATGTCTCGGCCTCTTTCATCCCACCGGACCGTTCTCGCAGTCCTCCCACCCCCCTCGTGCCCTACCTCGTTTTCGCGGCTCGCCTTATGACCCAGAAGTGGAAGTAGTCCGGGTGGAAATAGTCCTCGCCGTATACGATGGGGGTGTGTCCGGCATCGTAGTGGACCTGTTCGAGAAGAAGCAGCGGGCGCGAGCGACTCAGGCCGAGTCTCCTTGCGGTGAGCCTCCCCGCAACAACCGGGCGTATGTCGGCCTTCACATACTCAATGCGTATCGAGTTGGCCTCAAGGAGCGCAAACACCGATCCGCAATAATGGCTGATGAAGTCCTCAGATGAGGGCGGGTCCGGTAGGAATTCCGCGAGCACCCTGTCCAGACCGTATACGACGGGCTCCCCATTCGCGGTCCGAACACGGTCAAACGTCAGGGCGCGTGCACCGCTCGGCGCCTGCAACCTGGCCGCGAGTTGCTGATCCAGTGCTTCCTCGCGAATCTCGAGCGAGGAGGTGCCCGGCTCCATTCCGAGCGACCGAATGAGCTGGCTTATGCTCGCCAACTCCTCGATACCGCCCTGGATGGGGCTGACCCGCCTCTGGACGAACGACCCGACGCCGTGTTTGCGCCGTATGATTCCCTCGTTCTCCAGGATCCGAAGGGCCTCGCGCAGCGTGGAGCGGCTCACGCCGAGCGTGGCCGCGAGCTCCTGCTCAGACGGGAGGCGATCCCCCGGCCCGAGCCGCCCGTCGATAAGGGCGCGGATCTCCTCTTCCACCTGTAAGGACACTGGACGCGGCGTGATAGCCAAGATACCCACCCCAGCTCCCATGATGGCCCTGGGTGATGTCGAGTGGCTGGACGTTGAGTCGTCCGACAACCTGCTGTTCTATGGGCTTCGACGTGATCCAGCATAATCCTGCCAGGACTCGAAAGATATTCTATCTGTCGGCCTGTCCCGCCGATTGCCTTTCACGTAGCTCCCTATACAGCGGGCACGTCTTGAGCAACTCACCATGCGTGCCGGAGGCTGTCACCCGACCTCGGTCGAGGACCACGATCCGCGTGGCGCGCGCAAGCGCCGCGAACCTGTGCGAGATCATCACCGCGGTCCGACCGGCCAGAAGGCGCTCAAGGGCCTGCCCGATGAGGCTCTCGGTGACCGGGTCGACGTTGGATGCCGCTTCGTCGAGCACGAGGACCAGCGGGTCTGCCAGGATGGCACGGGCAAGAGAGACAAGCTGCCTCTCGCCGGCCGACAGGCTCACGCCTCCTTCGCCAATCGCCGTGTCGTAGCCGTCGGGCAGACGCGCCGCAATCCGGTCGGCACAGGCAAGCCCGGCGGCGGCCTCCACCTCATCGTCGCTGGCATCGGGCCTTCCGTAGCGGACGTTGTCGCGCAGGGTCCCCGGGAATATCACCGTGTCCTGCGGGACGACGCCGACCGTCCGCCTGAGTTCCGAAGGCGCGAGGTCCCTTACATCCACACCGTCTATAGCCACCAGACCTTCCCATGGGTCGTAAAGGCGGGCCAGGAGCTTTATGAGGGTCGTCTTGCCGGCCCCCGTCGGCCCGACAACGGCTGTGACCTGCCCCGGCTCGAAGACAAGGTCCAGGTCGTGGATGATCGGCAGGCCAGGCTCGTAGCCGAAGGTGACGCCTCGTAGCTCGACGAGACCCCGTGCCGCCTCAGGCAACCGCACCGGCCGCCCCGGTGGAAGCACGGTCGGGCGAATCGCGAAATAGGCGTAGATTCTCTCGGCGGCCGCCGCTCCCGCCTGGTATACGCCGTACATCTGGCTCAGCTCGCGCAGGGGCATGAATGTCCTCGTGACGTATCCAAGCGCCGCGACGAGCACGCCCAGCGACACGCTCCCGCGGCCGGCCATGACCCCGCCCACCCACAGCACGAGAGCGGTGCCGATGGTGCCGGACACGGAAACCATCGGGAAAAGCAGTGCAGACACCACGGCAGCCTTCATGTTGGCTCTGAGGTTGGCGCCTGTCAGCGCCTGAAACCTGGCGGCGCTGTCATGTTCGCGAGCCATAGCCTGTATGACGCGTATCCCCGTGAGGCTCTCCTCCGCCTCGGCTCCAAGGTCTCCCAGGGTCCGCCGGGCTTCGCGCGCGAACCTCACAACGGACCGACCTATGAGGGATATGACCGCCAGGACAAGCGGAACCACGACCAGGGAAGCGCAGGCGAGGGTCGCGTCGAGCACCGTAAGGATGACGAGCGCCCCCGCGATGGTCATGACATCACTCAGCATGGTCGCCATGCCCGCGGACACCAGGGCGGCGAGGGCGTTCGCGTCTCCCGTGAACCTCGAGATGATCTGCCCGGTCCTTCGGGTTTCGAAGAAGTCCACGGACAGGGACATGATGTGAGCGTAGAGGTCGTGCCGGAGGGCCGCCACCATGGCCTCGCCCGCCGACCGCGCGAGATACGTGCCCCAGTAGGATGCGACCCACTGCACGCCGCACGCAAGGACAAACGCGCCCACCACCCGGCCGAGCATCGCGAGATCGCGGTCGCGAATGCAGACGTCCACAGCAACCTTCGCGAGATACGGACCCGCAAGCGTGCTCCCGGAAACCGCCGCCATGCAGGCAAGCGCGGCCAGGAGCCTACCCAGATGCGGGCGCAGATAACGGGCAACCATCCGCAGGGCCTCCGGGTTCGCGCGCGATAGCCTGTACTCCACGCTCTGCGTCTCGCCGAGTCGGTTGCAGAAGGCGCCATGCATGGACATGGCTACGATTCCCCCTCGAACGAGTGCCGGGCACCAGCGCCCCGGGTCACGTCCTCTCCGCTGAACTCGGCCCGGTAAATGTCCCGGTACGCCCCGTCCACGTCGATGAGGTCGCGATGCGTGCCGGCCTGGACGATCCGTCCGTCCCGGATTACGAGGATGATGTCGGCGTCCAGCACCGTCCAGAGCCGGTGCGCGATGACGAACACCGTCCGACCCTTGAAAAGAGCGGCGAGAGCGCGTCTCATCCTTGCCTCGGTCGCCGCATCCACGCTCGACGTGGGTTCGTCCAGGATGAGGATTCGCGGGTCCAGCAGGATCGTCCTGGCGATTGCAAGCCTCTGCCTCTCACCGCCGGAGAGCTTCATGCCCCGTTGGCCGACCACGGTGTCGTAGCCCCGTGGAAGAGCCATGATGAAGTCATCGATCTCGGCTGCCCGGGCCGCGCGCCGCACCTCGTCGAGACTTGCAGAGGGGCGGCCGAAGGCTATGTTGTCGCGGATGGACGCGTCGAACAGCAGAGGGTGTTGGAGCACCACGCCCACCTGGCGGCGGAGGCTCTCCAGGGTCACGTCCCTCACGTCGCGGCCATCGATGGTTATGCTTCCGGAATCCACATCGTAGAACCGGGGAAGCAGGTGAAGGAGAGTGCTCTTGCCCGCGCCTGTCGGCCCGACCAGCGCACACGTCTGGCCCTCCGATACAGCAAAGCTCACGTCGCGGATGACCTGCGCGGTTTTGTCGTACGAGAAGGAGACGTGGCTGTATACGACGTTCCCCTTTGCGGGCGGGAGCGAGCGGGCCCCGGGGCGGTCCCTGACCTCGGACTCCCGGTCCAGCACGCCGAAGATCCTTTCCGCGGCTGCCATTGCGTCCATGGACTCGCCGACGAGCATGCCTGTCTGGCGTATGGGCCGGACCAGCATGGCAATGTAGCTCATGAACCCGACAAGAGTGCCGGGCGAAAGCCCGCGAAGGATCACGCCCCGGCCTCCGTACCACAGCGCGAGGCCCGTGCCGAGCCCGGTCAACACCTGGACGTACGGCATCCAGAGCGCAGAGATGCGCGCGGCGGCAAGGTTCTGGCCCAAAAGCCCCCGTGACACCCGGTCGAACCTGGCTTGCGACAGGTCTTCTCTGCCATAGAGCTTCACCAAGTGGACCCCGGAGATCTCCGCGTGAAGCGCCGAACTCATGTTGCCCAGCGCCTCTCGCGCCCTGCGGAAGACCGGCCTGAGGCCGAACGCGTACCGGGTCATGGCGTGCACCATGAATGGGAGAAGGATACCATACACCAGCGCCAACTCGACGTTCCACACGAGCATGACCATGAACACGCCTAGGATCAGAAGGCCGTTACTGATGATGTGGACGCAGGCGAACCCAAGGAACTGGGCGACCGAGTCGACGTCGGCAACCACAGTGGACGTGAGATCGCCCACACGGGCGCGATCGAAGTATCCGAACGAAAGACGCGTGAGGTGGTGGTACACCTGAAGCCTCATCCTGGAGGCCGCGCTCTGCCCCACCCACTCCGCCAGGCACCTCACCAGGAACGCTGTCGCGCCCTCAAGTGCGGATGCGCAGATCATGGTCGCAGCGATGAGCCAGAGCATGCGAGTCTCGCCTGCGAGCACGACTCGGTCGACCGCCACGCGCGTGAGCCATCCAGGCACGAGAGCAAGCACGGCGGACACAAGGAAACAGGCGCACGCCGCGGTGACGTGTGCCCTGTACGGACGCATATACACCAAGAGCCGCCAGAGGATGGCAATCGTCGACCGCCACTCTCCGTGGGCAGGCCGCGCGGGGATGCCAGGTTCATCCCTCATGTGAGATCTCACGCTCCGAACAGTGTCGTGTCTATGTGCCGCCGTACGCTGCCACAGCCTTGCTGCGTGTCGCCCGAGACTCGCGTCGACCATGTCTATCAAGTATTAGGTGTTCGCCCTGTTGAGGCCGTACTCCTTTATCTTCTTGCGAAGAGTGTTCCGGTGCACCCCGAGTACCCACGCGGCCTTCGACTGGTTCCATGAGCACTGCTTCAACACGCGGAGGATGTGCTCGCGCTCCACCGCCTCGAGGGGCGCCGTTGCGGCTGGAACACCGGCGATGGGAGCCGAGGCGAGGTGATGAGAGGAAGTGGAAGGAGCAGAAGCAGGGGCACGATCTGAACCGGGAGCCGGAGCCGTGGCCGTAGCCGTGGCCGTGGCCGCAGCCGCGCCGCCTGTCACCTCTTCGGGCAGGTGCTCGGGCATGATGAACGGCCCCGCCCCAAGGAGCATCGCCGCCTCGATGGCGTTCTTGAGCTCCCGCACGTTGCCCGGCCAATCGTAGCGCATGAGGCAGGCCATGGCCTGCGGCGAGATACCGGCGAACTCCCTGCCGAGAGACACGTTGAGTCCCTTGATGAAGTGCTGCACCAGGAGAGGGATATCCTCCCTGCGCTCCCGCAGCGACGGTACGTGGATCTGGACGACGTTCAGGCGGTAATAGAGGTCCTCCCGAAAGGCGCCCTTCGCGACTTCGGACCTGAGATTCGAGTTCGTGGCGGCAAGTATCCGGACGTCCACCTTGACCGTGCCCTTGCCACCAACCCTCTCGAACTCCTTCTCCTGCAGGACGCGCAGGAGCTTGACCTGCATGGACGGGCTCATGTTGCCGATCTCGTCCAGGAAGAGCGTTCCGCCGTCGGCAAGCTCGAAACGGCCCGGCTTTCGGACCTGCGCCCCGGTGAACGCCCCTTTCTCGTAGCCGAACAGCTCGCTTTCAAGCAGCGCGTCAGGCAGCGCCGCGCAGTTCAGCTTGAGGAACGGTCCAGCGCGTCTCGGGCTGTTATAGTGGACGGCCCTCGCCACGAGCTCCTTCCCTGTTCCGCTCTCTCCGACGATGAGGACCGTCACATCGTGGTTCATGACCTTCCTGATGAGCTCGAACACCGCCCGCATCTTGCTGCTCCGGCCGACCATCTCCTTGAACACGAACTCGTCCTCGAGCATGGTGCGCAGGCGCTCGTTCTCCATTTTGAGGCGCTCGTGAGACAGGGCCTTCTCTATGGTGATGCGCATCTCATCGAGATCGAAGGGCTTCGAGACGAAGTCATACGCTCCCTGCTTCACCGCCTCGACAGCCGTCCGGATCGTACCGTACGCGGTCATGATGATGATCGGCGCCCGAGGCAGCTCGCTCCTCAGGCGCGGCAGGATCTCGAGCCCGCTCACGTCGGGCATTCTGAGGTCCAGGAGGACCAGATGGAACTGGCGCTGCCGCGCAAGCTCCAGTGCGCCGCGACCCGTCCCCGCCGTCGCCACCTGGTAGCCCTCTTCCGATAGCACGGCTTCGAGCGTCTCGCGAATGCCTTCGTCGTCGTCCACCACCAGGACCGACGTCGCCCCTCTCGCACCTCTGTCGTATTCCAAGCCCTTCGCCTCCGACACCGGCTGCTCGCGCCACTTCCGCCACACCCGCATGCTCCGCTGCCGCCCGGCCCCGCACAGGTCCGTGCGCCGCCGCGCGGCCGCCGCAGGCTCGGACAGCCCCGTGCAGCCCCGCGCATCTCCGCGCATCTCCGGGCGGCCCCGCGCAGCATTACGCAGTCCCGTGCCGCCTCGCGCGGCCTGGCGTGGTCTGGCGTAGTGTGGCGCCGCTTCACCTGACAGAGCCTCAGGATCCAGCCAGGCTGTCCGCGGTCATGGTCCCGACCCCCACGGCGATGTACGGTTTTACCGGCAGGCCGTTGAAATAGTCGCGGATCGCCTGGATGGTGAGCACCCCTATCTGTCTCGGGTACTGGACCACATCCCCGTATACCTTCGATGACCGGATCGCCTTCACCGCCTCTGGCGTACCGTCATAGCCCACCACCACGATGGGCCGCTTCACCCTCGACGCCTCGATGGCCCGGAGCGCCCCAAGGGTCGAGTCGTCATTTATGCCGAAGACGCCGTCGATGTATGGCATCATCATGAGAACGTCCTCCATGACGGCGGTGGCCCGGGTCCTCTGGCCCCATGCGGGAATGTCTGCGACGATCTGGATCCCCGGGTACTGCTCGAGGTACTCGCGGAACCCGCTCACCCGGTCCATCACCGACGTGATGCTGGGATGGTTTATGATTATGACCTTGCCCGTCCCGCCGAGGGCCTTCGCCATGAGCTGCCCGGCGAGCCGGCCTCCCTCGAAGTTGTCCGACGCGATGTGCGAGACCACGCTTCCGTACCCGGAGCGGTTGGCGATATCAACCGTAAACACCGGGATCGAGGCTTTGTTGGCCTTCACGATGCTCTCGCCGATGGCGGTCGAATCGCATGGGGAGATGATGAGTGCGTCAGGTCTCCTGGCAATGAGATCCTCGATCTGGCGGGCCTGCTTCGCCGCGTCGAACTCGGCGTAGATGATGTCCAGCTCGAAGCTGCACTTGCGCCCCTCGGAGACGAGGCCGTCCTGGAGCTCCTGGTAGAACCCGTGCTGGCTCGTGAGGAGAGATGCCGCTATCCGGCGCTTTGCAGGCGTAGACCCTGCCGCAAGCGCTCCAGTCCCTGCGACGAGGACGGCCATGATTGTAGCCACGATCGCAGCCATGATCGCCAGATCGGTCAGGAGAACCAGAACACGACCCCATCCGTGCCGTCTTCGCACCATGGTATCCCCTCCCCCGCACCGATACATCTCATACACACCGGCACGCTGAGAACGCCCGACCTTGCACAGGGAGTCCGGCCCGGCCGCGTCTCGTAGCCAGTCACGTCATGGGCTCGCAAACGCCGCCCGTCACAGCGGATCCCACGTCCAGTGGCGCCCCACGGACGACTGGCAGAAAAATGGCAAACGCCGTGCCCACCCCGGGCCTGCTTTCAACGGTTATCTCCCCGCCGTGCTCCGACACGACCCGCCGCGCGATGGCGAGGCCGAGGCCCGTCCCCCGCTCTCTGGTCGTGAAGAACGGCGTGAAGACCTTCTCGAGCTGCTCAGGGGGTATGCCGACCCCCGTGTCGCGGAAATCGACCCTGACCCTGCCGCCCGAGGCCGACTCCGCCCCGCAAAGAGCCGTAGTCACCCCAAGGACCCCGCCCTTGGGCATGGCGTCGATGGCGTTCAGCATGATGTTGAGGAACGCCTGCTGGAGCTTTTCCGGGTCTGCGAACACCCTGGGCAGGTCCGTCTGATACCGCCGCACGACTTCCACCCCGGCCTGTTTCGCCTTCAGGCCGACGAGCGATACCATCCTGTCGAGCACCTCGTGGATGTCCACGTACTGCATGTCGCTCTCCCTGGGCCGCGCGAACCCGAGGAGCCTCTCCACGAGCTGATCCAGCCTGTCGACCTCTCGCACGAGTATCCTGGTGAACCGTGTGAGGGACTCGTCCTCTGGGACGCGGTCCTCGATGAATTGAGAACACGCCTTTATGGCCCCGAGGGGGTTGCGCACCTCATGGGCGAGGCCGGCCGAGAGCTCGCCGACCGCGGCGAGCTTGGAGGCCTCGTTGACCTGCCGCTGCAGCTCTCTCAGTTCAGTTACGTCCTCGAATGTAAGCGCGACGCCGAGAGGCCTCTGGTTTCTGTCAAGGAGCACGCTGCTGCTGGCGACGAGGGTAATGGGAGCGCCGTTGACCGCGACAGCGGTCTCGCGACCGCGTCGGAGGTGCCCCTGTAAGAGCGCATCGTCAATGAGAGCAACGATAGCGGGCGTTGCTGCGAACGCTTCGCGATAGTGCGCGCCGATGATGCCAGGCCGGTAGCTGGCCGGGACCACATAGGGGCCGGGCGCCGCCTCCGTGGCTCTCGAAACATCCTCCGCTCCAGCGCCACAGGAGGCAACGGTGATCCCGACGGTCCTGTCTGCCTGGGCGGCCCCCACACCTTCGGCGGTCGCGACCGTCGCGATGGTCGAGCCGCTCCCGCCGTTGACACCGCTGCCACCGGCGCCGATGGCGCGCGCGCCGCCGGCAGCCGCGACGGCGCCGGCGCTGGCTGCCCCCACGAGAAGCCTGCGCGCTGCTGCGTTCGCCACGGTCACCCTGCCGTCGAGGTCGACAGTGATCACGCCCGCAGGGATGTTCGCGAGGATGTCCTCAGTGTAGCTCATGAGCTTCTCGATGGTCTCGGCCCGCGCCTCGAGCTCTGCGTTTGCCCGCCGCAGGTTCCCCATGTACTCCTTGAGGCTCCGCGCCATGCGGTTGAATGAAAGCGCAAGCTTCCCGATCTCATCGCCAGACTCGATCGCCACTTCCTGATCGAGGTCGGCTCCGGCGATCATGTCCGCCGCGTGGGCGAGCCGACCTATCGGGCGCGTGAAAACGCGCGCGAAGAACCACGCGTAAAGGGCACCGAACACAAGGCCCACCGCCGCCACGGCCAGCGACTGTCGGGCCGATCGCTCGAGAGCCGCGAGCACGCCAGCCGTATCGAGCCCGAGGTCGAGCACACCCACGACCGAGTCCAGCACGACCAGGGGCACCACCACCCTGAAAACCTGGTCGGCGCCGACGTCGCCCTCAGCACGGCTCATTCCGGATATCGGCTTGCTCCCCACCTGCACGGCGGTGATGGGGCCCGCGAGGGCCTCCTGGACCCACGGGTCCACATCGCGCCTTCCGATGGCCGACACGTCGGTATGGGCGATGACCACGCCCCTGTCGTCCACGATCTTGAGGTACCGGACCCCGCTCGACCGTGAAGCCTCACCGGTCACGCGGCCAAGCCCTGAGCCCAGGATAATGGCGTTCTCGGCGCTCAGGGCGTATGAACGCGCGAGTGCAACCCCGTCACGCTGCATCTGTCCGATGATGCCCCGCCTGATCATGCCCATGCCAAGCATTGTCACGGCGGAAATGAGCACGGCAAGGAGCGGGACGAGGTACAGGATGATCCTCGCCTGCAGGCTGGTGGCGCCAGACAGCGCCCTTACGCGGAGCGCCTTGATCACGTCAAGCAGAGCCCCCTGCTCTCCATCGACACTTGCGCGTTCATGCGGCTTTCGGACCAGGTACCCTGACAACACAAAGTGGCCCCGGTGCGGTTCTTCGACGCCGCCGGGGACATTCCTGCAGTATTATGTAAACTCGTCCAGGTGTGGGTTCGTGTCCCGGAACCAGTGCTATGCGTCTTTCCTCAACCTGTCGATGAGCACAGCCCCCAGGATCACCGCACCCAGGATCACGTTCTGGCTATACGATTCCACTCCCGCCAGGTTGAGGCCGTTGTTGAGCACCCCCATTATCAGCGCGCCGATGGCCGTGCCGACCATGGTACCCTTGCCCCCCGACATGGACGTGCCGCCGAGGACCGTGGCGGCGATGGCATATAGCTCGTACGACTCGCCGGCTCCCGGCTGCCCCGAGGCCAGGCGCGATATGAGGATGATGCCGCCGAGGGCCGCCGTCACGCCGCTCAGGCCGTAGGCGAACATCCTCACGCGGCCCACGCTGATTCCTGATAGCCTCGCCGCCTCCTCGTTGCCTCCCACCGCGTACACGTAACGGCCGATCTGGGTGCGAGTGAGGATGACGTGCGCTATGCCCATGACCACGACCATGATGACCACTGGCATCGGGATCCACGGCCCGAATACCCTGTCGAGGACGTACCCGCGACCGATGAAGTTGAACTGCAGCGGCAGGTTCCAGACCGGACGCCCGTCGGAGAGGAGAAACGCCACCCCCCTTGCGGCCGTCATCATGGCCAGGGTGGACACGAACGGTGGGACCCTGAACCGCGTTATGGTGAAGCCGTTGATAGACCCCATGATCCCACCCATCATCAGCCCGACGAGGCACGACAGGATGATCGCCGGCAGGACAGGCATGAACGCTGGCAGCCTGGTGAGAATCTTCGCGGTGACGATCCCGACCACCGCAAGGACCGACCCCACGGAGAGGTCCACTCCGTTGCTGATTATCACGAATGTCATGCCCGTGGCGATGCACGCGTTGATCGAGATCTGCCGGAGCACGTTCACGATATTGTCCGGCCTGATGAAAAGCCCCTTCGTCCAGATGGTGAACAGAACGCAGATCCCTGCGAACACGAACGCCATCCCGTACTCCTCGAAGACGTGTGCGAGCCTCACGCCCAGGCCGCGTCTCGGCCGTGCCGCAACGGCTCCTGCCCTGGCCCTGGCGCCGGCACCGGCGCGGCCGGTATCCGCGCCTGTAGCTGCATGTGTGACTGCACCCGCACTCACACCCGCACCTTCAGCCGCACCTGCACCAGAACTTGGGCCTGGCGCTGACCCTGGGCCGGCGCTACCTGCGCCTCCGCCGGCGGCGGTGACCGCGCCCGCGGCCGCAGACGCCAGCCCAGCCAGGTTCTTACGCGCGTCTGACATGCGTAGTCCCCTCCTTACTCCGTGCGCCACGCGACATCCTCTTCCGGCCCGTCCGGATCGACCGGCCCCTGGTTTTCCACCCGCTCTCAACACCGCCGCCTGGCGCTATCCCGTCTGAAGCGGCCCGGCGACCCCGCCCGTCGCATAACTCATGACCTTTTCTTGCGTTGCCTCGTCCCGCGATAGCTCGGCCTGGACTCTGCCTTCATGGATCACCAGGATGCGATCGCTCATCCCGAGGACCTCAGGAAGCTCGGACGAGATCATGATTATCCCGACGCCCTGCTCGGCAAGGTCGTTCATGAGCCGGTATATCTCCTGCTTCGCGCCGACGTCTATACCGCGCGTCGGCTCGTCGAATATCACTACCTTCGAGTTGGTGAACAGCCACTTGGCCAGGACCACCTTCTGCTGGTTGCCCCCGCTCAGGTTCTGTGCCTTTTGTTCGAGCCCCGAGGTCTTGACGGCGAGCGAGTGGACCAGCCGGGACGCCTCGGCATTCTCGCGCCTTCTGTCCACGAACCCACGCCTTGCGAGTACACGCAGGTTTGCGAGGGTAACGTTCTCTCGGACGCTCATCATGAGGACCAGGCCCTGCTCCTTGCGGTCCTCGGTGGCCAGGCTGATCCCGGCGCGGATGGCCGCGCGCGGGTCCCTGACGTGAAGGCGCTCGCCGGCGAGGCGTATTTCCCCCGAATCCGCCGGGTCGGCCCCGAAGATGGCACGGGCGATCTCTGTCCGGCCGGAGCCCACGAGACCCGTGATGCCGAGCACCTCGCCCTCACGCAGCGAGAAACTCACGTCGCGGATGACCCCGCGCCTCGAAAGACCCTGCACACTCAGGATCTCATCTCCGGGCGGACGGGTCCGCCTGGGGTAGTCACCGGTCAGCTCGCGCCCGACCATGTGCTTCACCAGTTGCTCCCTCGTAACCTCCGTGACAGGCGCGGTCGTGACCCACCTGCCGTCGCGAAGCACGGTCACCCGGTCGGCTATCTCGAAGAGTTCCTCGAGCCGGTGAGAGATGTAGATGATGGCGACTCCCTGCTTCTTGAGCGTCCGCACCAGGTCGAAGAGGTGTTCCAGCTCCCGCAGCGTAAGCGTGGCCGAGGGTTCGTCCATGACGATGATACGGGCGTCGGTGGACACTGCCTTCGCGATCTCCGTCATCTGCTTCTGGGCGACGCTCAGGTCATTCACGACGGCCCGGAGGTCCAGATCTATGGCAAGCCGCCTGAGCGCCTCGCCCGCCTGCGCGTAGAGTGCGGGCCAGTCGATGAACGCGCCCTTTCGCGGCTCGCGCCCGAGGAGGATGTTCTCCGCGACCGACAGGAACGGTATGAGGTCGAATTCCTGGTAGATCACGCTTATGCCGAGCTTCTTCGCGTGAAGAGGACCTGTTATGTCCACCCTGTTGCCGCCGAGGAGTATCTCCCCGGAGGTCATCCGCTCGGCGCCGGCGAGTATCTTGATGAGCGTCGATTTCCCCGCCCCGTTCTCGCCCGCGAGGGCGTGGACCTCGCCGGGATACAGCGTGAAGCTCACGTCGTCGAGCGCCCTGACTCCGGGAAAGTCCTTGGTGATGTTCCGCATCTCGAGGAGATGTGTTGTCGGCATGCGAGGCCCCCCTTCCCCACTTTCGCGCTCGAGCCTCCCAGGCGCGGCGGGCGGCCGGCTGCTGGGCACCGTCCGCCCGTGATGGCGCCCGTCGCCCGCCGCCCGGTGCCTGTCACCTGCCGGCTACTTGCTGTCTTTCGTCCACACGCCGACTTCCACGTTGATCTTCGGGGGAACCGTCTTGCCCGCGAAGTAGTCCGCTATCGCCTGGATCGCCTTCACGCCTATGAGGGTCGGGTACTGGATCGCGTCCCCGTAGATCTTGCCGGCCTTGATGGCATCCTTCGCCTCCGGGGTCGCATCGTATCCGACTACCACGATCTTGCCCAGCTTGCCCGCGGCCTCGATGGCTGCCACCGCGCCGAGCGCCGAGTCGTCGTTGATGCCGAACACGCCCGCGACATCAGGTACCCTGAGGAGGATGTCCTCCATCGCCGCCATGGCCCTGTCGCGCTGACCCCAGGCGGGGATGTCGGCGATTATCTTGATGTCAGGATGCTGAGCTGTGATCTCGCGGAAGCCCTCCACCCTGTCGAGCACCGACGTCACGCCCGGGTGGTTGATGATGACCACCTTGCCGCCCTTTTCCTTGAGCGCCTGGGCCATGAGCCGGCCGGCCTGGCGGCCGCCCTCGACGTTGTCGGACTGCACCGCGCACACGACCTTGCCCTGAGGGGACAGGTTCATGATGTCGACGGTGAACACCGGTATGCCGGCCTTGTTCGCCTCGGCGATCGAGCTGCCGACGGCGAGGGAGTCGCACGGGGCGATGATGAGCGCGTCAACTTTCTTGGAGATGAAATCGTCGATCTGAGCAGCCTGCTTTCCAAAGTCGAACTCACCGGCCACAACCTGTAGCTCGAACCCGTGCTTCGCGGCCTCGCTGCGAAGCCCGGCCTCGAGGTCCCTGTAGAACTGGTGCTCTCTCGTGAGGAGCGTGACCCCGACCAATCTGGTGGCCGCGAACGCTTCCTGCACACCCATGAGCCCGAGAACCATGACCGCCACCACGACCAGCGAAAGCCAGCGTTTCATCTGTGGTATACCTCCTTTTGGTTGTTGGCTGCCGGGCCGCCCGGCCTCCCGTCCGTCCGCGTCCCGACGCGCGTGCGTCCCCACGCGCGGGTGTCCCGCCGTCCCGATGCACGGATGTACCGCTCCACCGCGGCACCGATCCACCGCTGTGCCGATGCCAGATCCGTCCGTCTCGAGGCATCCGTCCCGCGACGTCCGTCCCGGTCGGCGCGCCCGACGCGGCTCTCCCGACGTCACGCCTGATTGCTGCAGATCTTCTCTCGCAGCCGTCATCTCGTCACGTAGCCGTTGCGCAACAGCCCTTTCGGTCGCATACTGTCGCAAGTTGCGTGCCAGCGCGCCGCGCCCGGAGACGGGCGTGCCCCTAAACCACGACAGATCCCAGCGTTCCGGGCCTTGCCCGCGACTGCCCCGGGCGGCCCGGTGCCTGGCGAGAGGTATGCTTGCCGGGCAGCGGACACCTCGGACCCCGTGCAAGGAAGCGATTGCACATTTTCTGTGCGCTCGTTCGATGTGCAGGTGCACACAGTTTGTGCGCCTCGTGAGGCGAGGAGGGCGATGTTGCCGCCTTGAGAGACGCAGAACCCGGCGCGCAGGATGCGAAGCGCGGGCCATGAGCCATGGTCCGCATGGTGTGGCGGGAAGTTGACGGGTCAGCGCTCCTGTCAGCGCACTATGTAGTAGAGCGACTCGACTTCCTCATCGCTGGCTTCGTCGAGGCCCGCGCGCAGTTCGCGCAATGACTCGCTGCCGACCTCCATGTCGTAGCGGCCGAGTATGCGCCCGAACACCGCCCGCGTGGCCTGGGACTCCTTGTGCCTCGAAACGAACCCCACGATCTCCTCTATCTGCTCATCCCTGGTACTCACAAGCATCAACTCCTGCTCAACCTGGTCTACTGCCAAGTGTGGGTTCAGAGATCGCTACCACTTCTGCAGAGGTTGCCGGTGTTTCACTCCGGGGACGGCGTGCTTGCAGCGCGCCTCGCTAGATTTGGCGTTTTTGGCATTCAGGCTTGCCAAATCAAGAGCGCCCGGCCCCAGTAAGTGCCGGCAACCCGGAATCTTCCGCCAAACTGGCGCGGATCTGCAAACCCATACTTAGGGTTCCCGCCTCCGGCCGGGAAATCCGCGGGTCGCGTCACACCCTGGGCAGAACCTGTCCATGCCTCATCAGCCCCTCCTGCCATGTTACACAGGGCGGCACACATGGGGGGATCCGGGCCCTCGAGGCATTCATCAGGTCGTGAGATCATGAGGTCATAAGGACCCACGAGGAGGCCGCGCCGCCGGGTCGGCCTCCTCCTTGCGGGAACTACTTGCCAAACCACTTGCGGATCTCCGGCTCCGTCGGCATCCGCCCCTCGACCTTCTTCTCGCCGTCCACGAACACAGCCGGAGTCATCATGACCCCGCGGTCGATGATCTCGTCGATGTCCGTCACATGGACGATCTCAGCGTCAACACCGAGCTTGCGGACGGTCTCCGCGATCATGTCCTCGGTCTTTCGGCACTTCGGACAACCCGTCCCGAGTATCTCCACCTTCACGCCCGTCCCCCTCCCTTCGTAACACGTAGTATTTCCGCGTCGCCCGTCATGCCGTGCGCTGGCCGCCGGCCCCGGGCTGGATGCCGCTGGTGCGGGCGCAGGCTCCGGGGGCTGCAGTGTGGCAGGGCCGTTACGCGACGATGGCCCCGAAGATCATACCGCTTATGGTCGCCATGACGACCACAAGCGCCACATACGCAGCCGTCTTCTTCAGGCCGAGCACGCTGTTGATCACGATCATGCTCGGAAGGCTCAGCGCCGGCCCGGCAAGGAGCAGCGCCAGCGCCGGTCCCTGGCCCATCCCGGAGCCCAGAAGCCCCTGAAGTATCGGGATCTCGGTCAGCGTCGCGAAGTACATGAACGCCCCGGCAACGGACGCGATGAAGTTCGCAAGGAGCGAGTTCCCGCCGACGAGCGTCGCCACATAGCGCGACGGTATAAGTCCGCTATCGACGCCCGGTCGCCCCATCAGGAGGCCCGCAACCATGACGCCTCCGAAGAGGAGCGGCAGAATCTTCTTTGCGAAGTCCCACGTCGAGCCCTTCCACGCTACGAGATCCTCCCGCCTGAACCACGCCTTGAGCATGTATCCGAGGAAGACGAGCAGCGCCGCGACCAGGTACCACTTTATCTTGAAGACGTCGCTCCAGAACCCCACCGGCTCCGCCGGCTTGCCCCACGCGGCGAACACCAGGATGAGCACAAGCGTCGCGAAGTACGCGGCCGTCTGTCCCAGGCTGCGCTCGCCCTCCTCGGCCGCCTGCGCTGTCGCGACTGCGAAGCCCTTCTGCCTGTTCGTCTCCTCGCCCCTGAACAGGGCCGCCATGGCGAGTCCTATCACCACGGAGAAGAGCACCGCACCGATGGCCCGGGCAAGCCCGATCTGCCACCCCAGGACCCGCGCGGTCAATATGATGGCGAGCACGTTGATGGCCGGCCCCGAGTAAAGGAACGCCGTAGCCGGGCCGAGGCCCGCGCCCCGCCTGTATATTCCCATGAAGAGCGGCAGCACCGTGCAGGAGCACACTGCAAGTATCGCCCCTGACACTGACGCGACCGCGTATGCGATCCACTGCCTCGCGTCCCGTCCGAGATATCTCATGACGGACTGCTGCGATATGAAGTTCTGCATCGCCCCTGCGATGAAGAACGCCGGGACCAGGCAGAACAGCACGTGCTGCCTGGCATACTCCTGCAGCATGTGGAACGCTTCCAGTATCGCCCCCTGCACCCGCAGGCTGCCCAGGGGCGCGAAGTACGCGAGGAGGAAAACCCCCGCTATCAGCAAGAAAGTTCTGAGTTCCTTCGTGTTCACCGCTTGTTCACCTCAATCTGTTGCTCTACATCGCGCGTCACGCCGTCCGGCCGGACGCCGTCGGACCCTTGCCTGTCCCGCTGGACGTGGCGGTCGGAAAGCCCGCCGATGCCCGGAGCTAAAGCTCGGCGCCAGTCGTGCGTTCGGCGGGCGGCCCCGCCGCGATTCCGCTGCAGGCAAGCGCGCACTCTGCGTCTTCAGCCATCTGGTCTATGCAGCGGATGAACTGGTAGACGCACGGCGTCCTGAGCCTGTAGATAACGTTCAATCCTTCTTTTCTTGATGCAACCACTCCAGCCGCCTTGAGCACCGCAAGGTGCTTCGAGATGGTGGACTGGTCGAAGCCGAGCCGCTCGACGAGCTCGCACACGCACTTCTCGCCCTCGCGCGCCAGGATCTCAACCATCCTCACGCGGGTCTCGTGGCCGAGCGCCTTGAAGACGGCCACCCGCCGTTCGGTGGCGACGGCATCGTGCGCCGCAAAGCCGTGCTTCCATGCCATAGCCCTCACCTCACTTCTATGGCTATATTGCCATATAGCCAAGCATATGTCAAGGGATGTGTTGATGGGTGTGTCGTGCGTTGAATGTCTTGCCCCTGTGGTGGTCACGTGAAACCTCGGACGGCCAACCAGGCATGCACGAGCGAGGCTGGTCCCCTATGGCCGTCCGCTCTTCCGAGGCTCGAGAGTTGGCGCGAGAAGACTAGTTGGCGTGCTGCGAGGCCAACAAAGCCATCTCATCTCGTCATGTCTCTTCAGCGGGGTACCCGCTCCAAAGCCCTGCGGCCCTCGCCCAGGCGTCCTTCTCGACCCCCCACGGCTCGCCGGAGAAGCGGTAGTCGTGCTTCCGCCTAATCTCAGCAAGCTGGGCCTTCAGCTCCTCCAGCTTCGCCATGGACGCCCGCAGCAGCCGCCTGGCGGCCGCCGCGCCTCGCGCTGCTTTCAACGCCTGGGCGAGGTGGGAAAGACAGAGACCCTCAGATGACGCAAGCACCCTCTCGAGGTCGGTGCCCGATTCGCAGGCGGCCGATCCGAGCCGGGCGCTCAACCCGAAGCCGGGGATCGATCCGGCGCCGGGGCTCGATCCGGGGTCGGAACCTGGTCCGGCGTCGCTCATTGATCCCAGCTCAGCGACCAGCACCCCGATGTACCTTTGCTCTGCCTCACGCGCCACAAGACACGCCGGGCACTCGCGCCCAGGGAGCAGGTCGTCCGCCCTCGAGCCGACCGTTCTCGTTGCGGGCGACCGCGCACTGCCGCTGCCGCAGGCGCGGAGAAGGCTCTCGAGGGACCCGAGCAGGTGGTCCACGAGGTCTCCGTAGATGATGGCATGGCCGAGCGGGTCGCCGTGGTCTCGAAGCAGCCCGGCGTGGCGGGGACAGAAACCGTTGGACCGCCGGAGATCCGCCCGTATGCCGGGATCGTTGACGTTCTCGTAGAGGAACGTCTCGAGGTAGTGGGCGACCGCCTCGCTCGCAAGCCTGCATATGGGGCAGCCCGGCTTTGCCATGGCGTCCCTCAGGTTGTAGTAAGTCATATGCTTATGCGGGGATGAACGTCGCATCATAACATGTTCCCCTCCCCTCCCTGCTTCGTCCGCTGCCGGACCACTCACCCGATTTCCTGCCTCATCTCTCCCTCCGTTCCGTATGGCCCCGCGCACCCCATCCGGCGCCCCATCGCCAGTGCCGTCCCCTGCCCGATCCCCCGCCCGATCCCCGCCCAGTGACCCGCTCGTCCCCAACCTCGCCATGTACTTCATCCCGCCCGGTAGAACCTAACCTGGACGCTCTCCGTCGTGGCGAGACCCTCCCGTACGGCGCCGTCGATGATGGGGAGGAACGCCTCGAGCCGCTCGCGCGCATCAACGATCTCGACAATCACGGGCAGGTCCTCGGAAAGCCGCAGGATCTTGGTGGAATGGATCCGGCTGTGGCCGCCGTAACCCATGATGCCCCTCAGGACCGTCGCGCCGGCCAGCCCATGCTCGCGGGCTTTGCGCACGATCCACTCGTATAGCGGAACGCCATCGTGCTTGTCGCTCTCGCCGATGAAGACCCGAAGAAGCAGTCCGTCTTCTGGAAGCACCATCGCAATCGCCTCACATCCATCGGGATAGTGCGTCGCCGGCCCATACGGCAGCCAGGCCCAGCAGGACGTGCAACGTGACATTGACAAGAGCAGCCGGAACCTGCCCGTCGCGCAGGAAGCTCATCGTCTCATAGCTGAAGGTCGAAAACGTGGTGAAGGCCCCGATTATGCCGATAAAGACGAACACGCGCGACTCGGGCGTAAACGCCCCGCGCGCGTCAGCCACGCCAGCCAGGAACCCTATGGCCAGGCAACCTGCGAGGTTCACCGTGAGAGTGCCATACGGAAACCGCGCTGCGTCGAGGTACCTGTGCACGAACCCCCCGAGGCCGTAACGCAAGACAGCCCCGACAAAACCGCCGAGCCCGACCAGCAGTATTCTCTCCACGCCCATCATGCTGATGCTCCTCCCCTTGGTTCGCTCGTAGCAGGAGTCATCAGCCCTGTCGGGGCGGTTGCGGCGGACTCCATCACCCGCTTGCGCGGTCCTCAGATTAGTTCGACGAGGGAACACAACGCCCAGCACGTTTTCTATTCGCCATGACGGGACGAGAATCCTGCAACCCATGGTCCGTCGCATGTGGCCGTTCGCGCACGTAAACTGGATGGGTCATTTCAAGCACGCCGCAGGCCCCAACAGCACAGGCCACAGCGCCGGGGCGCAGGCCCGGTCGCCTCACGGAAGAATGTATCTGCAAATGGGGACCGACTTCGGCCGCTTGACTTGGGCAGCGGTAGAGTATACCATCAAACCGCGCGGTGCGACGCGCAGAGTTGCGCCCATTCGTTCGCCATCGCATTCATGACGAGGAGCAGCCCGGACGGCCATGAATTGCGTCCGCGTACTTACACACAGGTCCAGAGTGTGAGGGGGCACTGAGCGTGGACGGTCTGGCAGCGCTATTCGTGTCGGTTTCGATGGTCGCGGCCGTGGGCGTCCTAGCTCTGCTGCGAAGGCGTCCTCGCATCGCCGGTTTCTGGCGCACCATGTGGTCTGAGTGGCGGCCAGCCGTTCTCGTTACTCTGGTGTACCTTGGAGTGGCGGTCGCGGCCCGCCCGCCTGGGATGACCGCCTCCACGCTTCCAGGTTTCGTGCTCGTGACTGGTCCCGTGATGTTCCTTGCGTCCCTCTTCGGGCTGGGCTTCGCCCACCTGGCGCCCGAGTTCGAACCGCTCGCCGTGCGGAGAGGACCCCGTGCATGGCCGAAGGCCCTCGCCTGGACCCTCATGGCCGCAGCCACACCATTCATCCTCCAGCCCTTCGCATGGCTACTCGAGCATGCGGGTGTGAGGGGACCGGCAGCATCGGGCCTTGATCCCATGTCGTTCCTGAGGGGCAGGTCATATCCTGACATCTTTCTCATATTGTTGGTTGTGGCCGGCATTGCGGAGGAGGTGCTCTGGAGGCTCTTCACCATGACAGGTCTTCTGGCGTTACTGCGGTCACGCGCTCGCGCCCTCCTCGTGGCGGGTATCATATTCGGAGCCTATCATCTGAGCCCTCTTGACGTGCTCTATCGGACGTTCTGGCAGTACCCCGTATACCAGTTCGTCACCAGCGCAGCGGCAGGGATCCTCCTGGGTCTCGCCTATCTCGGCGGCGGCCTTGAAGCTGCCATCCTCGGCCATACCCTCGCCGACTTCATCTCCGTGGCCCTATCTGGCGTCAGTAAGTAGCATGGCGACGCGTCCCGGACAGCGCCTCGCGGCCCGCAGGCGTTGCCTCCTCCTATTGGCCTATCGGCGCCTCGTCAGTTGTTGCATTCCTCGTCCTTTTCCCGAGGATGAATCGGCTCTTGTCCTGGTACACCGGTTCAGGCACGCCCGTGGACGACTCACGGATACCCCATCTTCCCGGGGATGACCCCGCGCACGCCCCCGCGCGAGGGGCGACCAGATCCTCCGCCGTGATGCTCAGCAGCGCCGCAGCGTTTCAATCCACGCCCCCGCGCGAGGGGCGACTCTGCTCGTGCCTGTGCTCGGCCAGGGCCTCGGCGTTTCAATCCACGCCCCCGCGCGAGGGGCGACAGGGCGAGGAAGGCGAAGGCGCGGGTCATGCGATGTTTCAATCCACGCCCCCGCGCGAGGGGCGACTGCGAAACGTTCGTTCGTGACTACGTGCAGATCGAGGTTTCAATCCACGCCCCCGCGCGAGGGGCGACAAGCGCATGTCGGTCAGGCCGGACGGCCAACCGGAGGTTTCAATCCACGCCCCCGCGCGAGGGGCGACGCTGGCCGGGCTGGGGATATACGCGCGCTGAACTCGTTTCAATCCACGCCCCCGCGCGAGGGGCGACCTCATGGAACGCAGCACTTGCGGCCGCCGGCTTCGTTTCAATCCACGCCCCCGCGCGAGGGGCGACACTATGGCGACGATCACGCTTGCTACACTACGTGTTTCAATCCACGCCCCCGCGCGAGGGGCGACCGTACTCCTGCACGTGCTGCGCAGGAGCGTCAACGTTTCAATCCACGCCCCCGCGCGAGGGGCGACGGCGGCCGTCCGCGCCGCGATAGGCACCACCGTTGTTTCAATCCACGCCCCCGCGCGAGGGGCGACTCGGCCCACGGCTGGAACGCCCACTCGTCCAGAATGTTTCAATCCACGCCCCCGCGCGAGGGGCGACTTCATTGTGGCGGCGGTTCTCGGAGGAGTAGGTGTTTCAATCCACGCCCCCGCGCGAGGGGCGACTTACGCGCGACGTACACGCGCGCACCCGATCTGCAGATTCAATCCACGCCCCCGCGCGAGGGGCGACGTAAGGCTCTGCTTCCATCGCCGATCCGAGATCGCGTTTCAATCCACGCCCCCGCGCGAGGGGCGACAAGCCGCTTCAGGACCGCGAGGGCGTCGCTACGAGGTTTCAATCCACGCCCCCGCGCGAGGGGCGACTTACGCGCGACGTAAACGCGCGCACGCGATCTGCAGTTTCAATCCACGCCCCCGCGCGAGGGGCGACAATTCATCTGCCAGGAATAGCTCGCCGTTAATCGTGTTTCAATCCACGCCCCCGCGCGAGGGGCGACGCTGGTCTGTGCCAGCAGTTGGCGGTTTTCGCCGTTTCAATCCACGCCCCCGCGCGAGGGGCGACTATGTTATCCGCGCTGCTAGCTGGCTTATTGTCCCTGTTTCAATCCACGCCCCCGCGCGAGGGGCGACGTGGCGCACTCGTGTCTGATCTGATCGGGCGTATCCCGTTTCAATCCACGCCCCCGCGCGAGGGGCGACGACGCCGGAGGAACGCGAGCGTGCAATCAAGCTGTTTCAATCCACGCCCCCGCGCGAGGGGCGACTGCTCTGCGCCGTCATGGCCGCGCTGGTAGTAGCGTTTCAATCCACGCCCCCGCGCGAGGGGCGACTGCTCTGCGCCGTCATGGCCGCGCGGGTGG
>JBLNDE010000021.1:0-107115 GCA_050261335.1 Bacillota bacterium | reverse complement strand
GTCCACCAGGGGAGTGATGCCATGAGAATCCGGGACCTGCTGTCAGTAGCGGTTCGCAACTCGCGTGTGAGGCTTGTCGAGTCGTTCCTCATCGTGCTCGGTATAGCCCTGGGCGTCGCCGTCGTAGCGGCATTCGGCGGGCTCGTCGGAAGCGTGGGCGGGCAGGCTCGCATGTTTGCCGAAAGCCCCGTGGCGTGGGAGATAACGGTGATTCCGCGGGAGGAGGATTATTCGGCGCTCTGGGATGGGAGCGGCGGACAGGTATCTGCCGTGCCGGTAGGCCCGGCCGGCGCACAGCCTGCCCGCCTCACCATGCGCGACCTCGAGCGGTTCAGGAACGCTGTGACGTCCGCGAAATGCGTCTACGCGTGCGAAAACATCGGCCTGCCGCTGCGGCCTGCGCACCCCTCTTCAGGCGACGGGCCGGGCGCGCAGCGGGAGCGGTCTGAGGGCCCGGAGACCGACGAGGAAGACTCCCAGGCCGTCCGCATCAACCGGTTGGAGGAACAGGGATTCGTAGAACTCGTGGCCACGGTTACCGAGTACTTCCGGGCATACGGCCTGAAGCTGCGCGAAGGATCGTTCTTCGTTGACTCCGACGTCGCGTCCGGGACCAGAGTCATGGTCGTCGGGGATGAGCTGGCGAAGCGCCTGTTCGGTGACACGTCTCCGCTGGGGCAAGAGTTGACAATGGGATCACCGGGCGGCGGCAGCGTGCAGGGTGCACCGCGGTACACGGTGATAGGCGTGCTCGAGCCCCTTTCGCCTCCGTCCGACGGGGGGCGGGGCGGGCGCACGGGCTCCCCGGGACCGCTCAGCCACCTCGACAGGCTTGGGTTCATCCCGGTAACCTCCGCGCCGGGCTACAGCGGCGAAGATGAGGAGCTGAGCGAGATCCGAGTCATGCCGGCATCGGCGGACGCAGTGGCGACCACCCTTGATGAGCTGAGGCGGTTTGTGGAACGGGAGTACCAGGGTAGCCTCACGATCCGGTCCGAGATCGACAACATGAGACGCGCCCTGCGCGAGATGCGCAGCCTGGCGGTGGGTGTCCTGGTCATTGCGTCAGCCGGGATCGTGATCGCCTCCATCAACATCCTCAACCTCATGATGGCTCGTGTCCTTCGGCGCACGAAGGCCATCGGGATATCCATTGCGCTCGGCGCGAGCCGCGGAGACGTGTTCGCGCAACTCATTACCGAGTCGCTGGTCCTCGGGATCGTAGGGGGCGTCATAGGGATCGGCCTTGCGTACGCTGCAACGGGCCTCATTTCCAAGGTAACTCAGGGGCTCGCGGTCACTGTCGGCGCATGGGGCATCCTTGCGGGGACCGGAGCGTCGCTCGTCGCGAGCGTGGTGTTCGGGCTGTATCCGGCTCACCTGGCCGCCAGGACCGTTGCGGCGGACGCGCTGAGGGGGGACTAGAGCGATGCTCTCGATTATCCTCACATCCGCATATCACAACGTCAAGCGTCGCCCGCTCCGGGCAGCCCTCACGATCCTGCAGATCGGCATCGGGATCGCATGCGTGGTGTCGGTTCTGAGCTACAGGATGAACATCTCGGCGTGGATTGACCGCATAATGCGCGAGGAGGAAGATATCGTCGTCGTCTCCGGAGGCAGCGAGACGCGAAACGAGTACGGAGGCTGGACCCGCGAGGTCTATGCGCTGTTCTCGGATGGGGACGTTGCGCAGGTTGCCTCTTCGCCCGACGTTGAGGGCGTGTCGCCGTTCACACAGGTGCCGATGATGACGGTCGAGGCCGCTGGGACTCGCTACCTTGTGCACGGCGGGGCATCGGTCGGGCCCGACTATGCCCGGGCCTGCGGGCTCGAGATGGTGGAGGGCGTGTTCATCACCAGATCGGATGTGGAGAACCGGTCAAGTGTGGTCGTCATATCGGAGAGTCTCGCGAAGATCCTGTTCGGCAAGCCACCATATGCGGGAAAAACCATCGAGGTTGTGCCGAGGCAACCCGCGGCGGCACGTGAGACGGGGGGCGAGAGCCCCGCACCTGCGATGGCTTACCGGGTGATAGGCGTGTTCCGGGAGGACCCGATTCGGGCGGAGACCCCATTCTTTTCACCGTTCCGCAAGGTTGTGCCGCTCCTGTGGCCGGCGACGGTGGACCCGCTCAACGTGATGAGTGCTTTCCTTTCCAGCGCGAGGTCATCCTGGGGAGACACATACCCGTACCCGTACGCGACTCTGGTGATCAAGGCGAAGGCCGGCCGGGGGGCAGCCGTCAGAGAGTACGTGAAGGCCATGGTATCCGGCCGCCCTAGGCCAGGGAAGCCGTGGGCGGTGGGTGATGCCAGCTACCTCTCCCATCCCGGCGATTCCGGCAATGGCGCCCCGGCGGCAGGGAAGTACGGCGACGATGCCTCCGCGGCCTCGGTCATCTTCGAGACGTCTGCGGATCGGGCGCGGATGTACGCTCGGTCCATGTCCGACCTTACATTGCTTCTCGGCGGCGCGGTCTTCATCGCCCTCGTAGTGAGCGCCATCGGCATACTCAGCATCATGATGGTCGGCGTGGTCGAGCGGTCCAGGGAGGTGGGCCTCCGGCGAGCGCTCGGGGCGTCGCGCGGGTCCATCGTCCTGCAGTTCACGTTCGACTCCGTTGTGCTGTCTCTAGCTGGAGGGATCCTGGGCGTCCTCATATCCCTGTGGCTCTATCCGTTCCTGGACACCACGGTATTCACGAGGATGAGCCTCTTCACAGACGCCCGGGTAGGGGGAGGCCTGTCTCCCGCAGCGGTGCTCGCAGGCCTCGGCCTTGCTGCTGTGTTCGGAGCTGTGTTCGGGTTCGTGCCGGCGCTCCAGGCCGCAAGGGTCGAGCCGGCGGAGATCCTGAGAGAGCTGTGAGGAGCGAGCTACCAAGGTGGGAGGGCGAGCCATGGGACATGAACAGCAGCGGACCGACGCCGGTGCGAAGCGGTTCGAGCCCATAGTGAGGCGGCCGCCCGCGGCGCGTGGGGGACGGCTTCGGAGAGACGCGGGGCTTGTGGTGTTCGTCGTGGTCATGCTCGGCGTCGTGGTGGCTGTGCCCGCATACTTCCTCATCCCCCGGGAGAGGCCTTACGTGCTCGCGAACTACACGTATGCTGAGGTCAGGCTCGGGGAATTCGAAGACGTGGTGGGCGCACCCGGCACGGTCGTGCCAGCTCACACCGTGGACGTCAGGGCAGGTTCCGGCGGCGTGGTTCAGGAGATCATGGTGGCGCCCGGCGAGCGGGTAAGCCTGGGCGCTCCCATCTGTCAGCTTCACTCCCCGGAGCTTGTGACGAGGCGCGAGGACGTTCGTCGCCAGGTGCTTTCGGCCGAGGACGGCCTTGCGAAAGCGCGCCTGGACGCGTCCCAGTCAGAGGAGCGTCTCGAGCGCGACCTCGCCGAGGCGAGAAGGGCCCTCGCCGCGGCGCAGGCGAAGCTCGCGGATGCGCAGAAGCTCTACGAGGCGGGCGCGATCCCGAGGAAACAGGTCGACGATGCCCAGGCCGAGGCGGACCGCGCGCGGTCGCAGGTTGAGGCCAGGGAGTCGGAGCTCTCCGCGGCGAAGTCGGTGGCCGCGCTCCAGATCGAGACTTGCACGCGGCAGCTCGAGGCGGCGCGGTCGAGCCTGAAAGCTATAGAGGACGCCATCGCCAGCCTCGTGCTGCGATCGCCCATCCAGGGGACGGTCCTCGACGTGCCTGTTGTGCTGGGTGCGACGGTGAGCCAGGGGACTGTAGTGGCTCAGGTGGCAGACCTGGGGCGTCTCGTGGTAAAGGCGAAGGTCAGCTCGTCCGACGTGCAGCACGTCACCGTCGGCCAGCGAGCCACGGTCAGCCTCGGCGGGGCAGGCGTCGGCGGGCGAGTGCAGTCCGTGGCGCCCAGGGCCGAGGAGAGCGGGCAGGGCACCACCGTGGAGGTCGTCATCGAACTCGACTCCCCGCCGAGGGACGTGCCGCCCAATAGCGCGGCGTACGCCGAGATCCAGGTGAGAGAGCGCTCTGGAGTGCCGTACCTTCCGCGCGGCGCGTTTCTGGCAAGCGGGCAGGAGATGTTCGTTTATGTCATCGAAGGCGACCGAGCGTATCAACGAGACGTGCGGTTCGGCAAGGCCTACGGCAACGCTGTCGAGATCCTGGATGGGCTTTCCGCGGGCGAGAGGGTGATCACGTCCTCGTACGAGGAATTCAAGGACAGGCGCGAGATCAGGGTGCTGCCTGAGGGAGGGAGAGCGCAGTGAGTGGGCAGGGCGGGAACGGCGAGAACGGGGCTTTCATCCAGCTTCGCGATATTGCCAAGGTATATGCCCTGGGCAAGGTGAACGTGGCGGCCCTATCCGGGGTGACGCTTGATGTGAATCGCGGAGAGTACGTGGCGGTGATGGGACCATCCGGCTCGGGCAAATCCACGCTCCTCAACGTACTGGGAGGGCTTGACGTCCCGACCTCAGGCAAGTACTTGCTCGAGTCGGTCGACATATCGAAGCTGCCCGATAAGGAACTTGCGAGGATCCGTTGTCACCACTTCGGGTTCGTATTCCAGAGCTACAACCTCTTCCCCGAATTCAACGCTCTCGAGAACGTGATGGTGCCCATGATGTACGCGGGCGTCGGTGCGGCTGAGCGGAGGAGGCGAGCGGCGGAATTGCTCGAGTCGCTTGGCATGGGTCCGAGGATGCGGCACTATCCGAGCCAGCTTTCCGGCGGCGAGCAGCAGCGGGTGGCCATCGCGAGGGCGCTTGCCAACGACCCCGATGTCATCCTGGCTGATGAGCCCACAGGCAACCTCGCGACGCAGCAGGGTAAGGAGATCCTTGGCATCTTCGACGACCTCAACTCACGGGGCGTCACGATCGTGATGGTGACGCACGACGAGAGCGTCGCGGCCCATGCGAAGAGGCTCGTGCTCCTTCGGGACGGACGGGTTGAGAGAGATCAGCGAGCGGCGTAAGGGGCATCCGGTCCAAGTGTGGATTCAGGAGACTGTTGGTCCTAAGTGTGGCGCCATAAGTTTACGCCATCTTCCCCGACTGTGTTGGGGTTGCCGGTGCTTGCCAGGGCGGGGCGTCTAGAATTTGGCTAGCCTCAAGCGCCAAATTCGAACGAGGCGCGCCGCAAGCTCGCCGTCCCCGGAGGGCAACACCGGCAACGCTGGAGAGGACTTGCGCGCTGAAAAGCAGCGCGAATCTGTGGCGATGTACCTAGAGGCGGCAGCGCTTCGTGACGCTCTACCTAGTGAGGAGCGGACGGGCGGATGGGGAGGGCGGACAGGGGAGGCCCGACGTGTCGTAGCCGCCCGCGGGCGGTCTGGCACCGGGTGTGCCGCACATCCGTCCGATCGTGGTAAGCATCGGAAGAACCGTCCGCCGTCGCGCGCTGCTCGCTGCCTATGGGCTACGACATACGGACCAATCCGAAAGGTGTAACAGAGCATGGGGCAGAACCAGGTCTTCAGTATCCAGATCGTTGACCTGAACCATTCAGGCGAGGGAGTCGGCCGGAAGGACGGCCGCGTGGTGTTTGTGCCGTACGCGGCACCCGGTGACCTCGCTGTGGTCAGGGTCGTTGAGGAGCGACGGGGGTTCGCCAGGGCGGAACTCTTGTCGCTCGAGAAGGAGTCGCCCGACAGGGTGCTCCCGCCGTGCCCGGTGTACCTTCAGTGCGGCGGATGCCAGCTCCAGCACATCTCGTACGACGCGCAGCTTGCCTACAAGAAGCACCGGGTGGAGCAGGCGCTGCGGCGCATCGGCAGGCTCGAGGGCGTGCCTGTTGGAGATTGCCTCCCGGCCCCCCGGGCGTATCATTACCGGAACAAGGCGAGGTTCTCGTATTCCGCCCGTCGGGGTGCGCAGGACGGCGGCACCGCCAAGAACGTCCGCGCTGTAGAGGACGCCAGGGTTGACTGGGATGATAGCGATGGCCGGGATGGCCGGAATGACGGCGATGCTTGCAGCGGCTGGAGCGGATTCGTGTCCGGGTTCTATGGCCGCCGCACCCACGACGTGGTGGACTTCAACGAATGTCTGATCCAGAACCATACCAACAACAGGGTGTTCCAGGCGCTGAACGTTCTTGTGGCTGAGCGCGCCATCCCAGTATACGGCAGCAACATCCTGGACCCCGTCGCCGGCGGACCGCACACTGCCGGTGGCTGCGGAGCAGGTTCTGCTGCCCCCTATGAAGGGGCCCTCAAGCATCTCGTGGCCCGATGCGCCGGCGACGGCAAGCAGGCCCTTGCCATGCTTGTCGGGTTCGGCGGGCCTCTTCGCGACGTCGGGCGCGTCGCGTATGAACTCATGCTTGCGGTTCCGGAGCTGATAGGGGTGGTCGAAGAGGTTGAGCCCGGGAGCAAGTCTGGCGAGGAAGCTGGAGGCGGCGGGGGGCCCAGTCGAGGTGCTGAGCGGCGGCAGCCGCGGCGCGCAGCCTCCAGGGTCGTGAGGGGTGCCGGTTTCCTACGCGAGCGCATCCTCGGCCTTGAGTTGATGGTGTCCGTAGACTCGTTCCTCCAGGTCAACCCCGAAGGCATGGAGGTGCTCTACCGCGAGGCGGCGCGCGCCGCGGACCTCTCGGGGGGCGAGGTTGCCATCGACGCATACTGCGGCGTCGGCTCCATCTCGCTCGCCCTGGCCCGCGAGTGCCGGCATGTGTACGGTATCGAGGAGGTGGGCGCTGCCGTCGCGGACGCAAGAAGGAACGCCGGGCTCAATCGCCTTACGAACTGCACGTTCATCGCGGGCAGAGTGGAGGACGTGCTTTCCGCGCGATCCAGGGGGGCGCCGGGACGTCCAGGACGAACGGCGCACGCTGGAGGCGAAGGGGACCGTCAGGCGGCGCACGCCGAGCTCGGCGTTGGCGGTGGCGCCGCTGCGAGTCCGCGCTGTGAACGGGCGGAGAGCCGCGGGCATGCTCCGAGCCGGGGAAGGCAGGCGGGGCGGGAGACCAGCGCTCTGCCACGCCACGTGGACGTGGTGGTGCTCGATCCTCCGCGGGCAGGCTGCGACAGGCGCGCGCTCCATGCCTTGGCCCACCTGGAGCCGAGCCGAATCGTGTATGTTTCCTGCGACCCTGAAACCCTTGCCCGCGACCTCGCGCTTCTCGCCGGGATCGGTTACCGGCCGAGGCAGGTGCAGCCGGTGGACATGTTCCCCCAGACGTCGCACGTCGAATGTGTGGTGCGGCTCAACCGGTTTTGAGTCTCAATTATATGGGTAATCGCGTATCCAAATGGATGCGCGTCCGTGGTGGAGCATGCGCGCGCCCAGTAACGCGGGACCGGCGCCGGGGCCGGTAGCGGGTGCCCACGGCGCGCGAGTTGCTCAACTGTAGGAGGCGGTGGCAATGACGGCTCTGCGTACAGAGTCGGCTGGTGAGCGGGCGCTCCCCATCTCGCATCTCGCGAGGCATCCCGCCATCCCGGCGCTCAGGCGCGCGGCCGAGGTGGACGAGGCCGCACAGTGCGGCGCAGCACTCGTTTTCTTTCTCACGGGCACCATTTACGAGCTGCGGGACGTGGTTGTCAAGGCCAGAGCCACTGGGCAGCAGGTGTTTTGCCACGTGGACCTGTTGCATGGAATCGGTAAAGATCCCGTGGGCATGAAGTGGCTCGCCAGAGAGATAGGCGTCAAGGGGATCCTGACAACGAGGAGTTCCCTCATAAAAGCTGCGAAGGATGAAGGCCTCGTGGCCGTGCAGCGCCTCTTCGTGCTGGACTCGGAGTCCCTGAAGACGGGCCTTTCTGTGGTCGCCTCGTCGCGGCCTGACGCCGTGGAGATTCTCCCTGCGCTCGTGCTCCCCAGCACCATCCACCGGCTGCCGCTCGATGAGATATCCCCTTTCATAGCTGGCGGGCTCGTCGAAACCGTGCCTGAGCTTGAAGCCGTGCTCGCCACGGGCGCGCTGGGCGTCTCGACCAGCAAGAAGGAGTTGTGGGGCTATACCAAAAAAGTCATATGAGACGGCAGGAGTCTGCGGGTTTCTGGTGAATAAACATAATAAAAGAGAATCCATGACAGTCGCGGCGTTTGCTGCTGATGTTACGGCGCGGAGATAAGGAGAAGGCCGGAACGGAAAGCGTTGTTTTTCGTTTTGGCGCTTCTCCTTTTATGTTTGGCACCCGTGTGCGAGTAACGGGTGAAGGTTCCGCTGTGCCTGGGTCTGTCGCGTGGCATAATTCCAGGGTCACGCAAACCGGAAGGCCATCAGCCCTAGACTCACGCTTGCAGATTGACGTGGGATGCGTGCATTGCTCCTGGGCTCGGGTGCGGCTCTTCGGAGGCGCTGGGCGGTCTCGGTAGGCTGGCCGACGGCTGCGAGACGGGGCGTTTGGGGCCCAGCCCGGGTGGCGGCGGCAACGCCGATGGCTCCGGCGAGGTGCGCATGTGGGAAAGCGGGGACATCCGAGGCGCGGCTTAACATATGTTTTAAGACTGTTTCACGAGCGTGTAATATGCGTGGATTACCATCATTGGTGGCAGGCGACTGCCAGGAATGGGGTGGTCAGGCTCATGATCTCCGCGGCAACGGCGGTGCGCACGACTCCAGCCCCCAGGCGGCGGGGTGCCTGGCGCGAGGCCCTCAGGTTCGGCGAGGGCATGCTCTATCTCCTGCCGGCGTTCGTGGTCTTCGCGGCGTTCGTTTTTTATCCGCTCTTCAAGAGCATGCGGCTGAGCCTCTACATCACTGACATCCTCGGGCAAGCCCAGGTTTACGTGGGGATTCAGCAATACAGGGACATCTTCGCCTCGGGCGCCTTCGGGGACAGTCTCGCCATCACCGCCCTTTTTACCCTCTACACTGTCATACCGAGTATAGCCGTATCGCTCGTGCTGGCCCTCATGGCAAACTGGAAGCTACGCGGGGTATCGTTCTTTCGCATGGTGTTTTCATCGCCTATCGTCGTGGCGGTGGCCAGCGCATCGATGATATGGATGATGCTCTACAGCCCCGCCCAGGGCGTGCTCAACTACCTCCTGAGCCTGCTGCGCATCCCTCCTGTCAACTGGCTTGCCGATCCGCGCTGGGCGCTTCCTGCCGTGTCCATCGTGGCGGTGTGGCGCAGCCTCGGGTTCAACACGATCCTGCTGCTGAGTGGGATACAGAGCATATCCGAGGATATCTACGAAAGCGCCAGGATAGACGGTGCGGGCCCCTGGACGATGTTCCGGAGGATAACGCTTCCGCTCCTCTCGCCGGTGCTCATGTTCCTCGTGATAACGTCCACGATAAACGCGCTTCAGTCGTTCGGCGAGATCAACATCCTGACCGCTGGCGGCCCGGCGGGCGCCACCAATGTGGTCGTCTACTCGATCTACCGTGAGGCGTTCTTCAACTTCAACTTCGGATTTGCAGTGGCCGAGGCGATGGTGCTGTTCGCGATAATCTTGGCGCTCACCGTGACACAGTTCGCGCTCTTCGAAAGGCGGGTGTTCTACCAGTGAGGCAGCAGCCTGGCCCACAGTACATGTGGCGGCGACGCCTGGGGATCGCGGCGTGCTACGCGGCGCTCGCGGCCGGGGCGGCCATCGTGTTCTTTCCCGTATACTACGCCGTTGCGACCAGCCTGTTCTCGGCGGCCGAGAGCGTGAGCTACCCGCCGAAGTTCGTGCCGTCCCACATTCACTGGCAGAGCTACGCCGAGGCCCTTGCAAGGGCCCCCATCTTCCGTTTCATCCTGAACAGCTTCGTTGTCTCCACGTCGGTGATGGTCGGGCAGCTCGTCACGGGGAGCCTCGCCGCATACGCATTCAGTTTTCTCGAGTTCAAGGGGCGGGCGATCCTGTTCTACGTGGTGCTGTCCACGATGATGATCCCCTGGGAAGTCACTATCGTGTCGAACTACATCACCATCAGGGGCATCGGCTGGACCGACACATATCAGGGCCTGGCGCTTCCGTTCGTGGCGGGCGCCTTCGGCATATTCCTTCTCCGTCAGTCGTTCCTGACCATCCCGCGCGAGCTTCGGGATGCGGCACTCATTGACGGGTGTGGGAACTTCCGGTTCTTCGCCACGGTGGTGCTGCCGCTGGCGCGGCCGGCCCTGGGCACGCTCGCGGTCTACACGTTCCTCACGACGTATAACCAGTATCTCTGGCCGCTCCTCGTCACCAATACCGACATCATGCGGACCGTCCAGATTGGCCTGGCGATGCTGCAGTGGGACGAATCAGTCGCCTGGAACAGCACCATGGCCGGGATAGTCCTGGTGCTCGTCCCGACGGCGCTTCTCCTTTTGCTCGGGTATCGCCAGCTCGTGCGAGGTCTCACGGCGGGGGCGCTGAAGGGGTGAGCGGCCGAAGGCGCGCTGAAGTCGTTGGGGTCGCTGGAGCCGCCGAAGAAGCCACTGGGGCCATTGGAGCCGTCTTGCGGTCCACGGGGTTGCCGGGCGCCGAGAGCAAGCCGGCAAACCAGCAAACGAGCGAGACCGCCAAACGAGCGAGACCGAACGCGAAGGGGGGTGTTCGCCGGCCGGCGCGTCGAATCGACGAACCCGTTGACGTGTGTGCCTGGTGCGTGTTCACAGCGTATGGGTCGCGGTGTCCGAGTCGAGCCAAGAGCCGTCACAGGACAGTGTGACGGCAGCCCATCACAAAACTACCGGGAGGACAGGACAATGGCAAGAAAGACGATTGTGACAGGTCTCCTCGTCGCAATGCTAGCCGTCCTCGTGTGCCAGGTGGGCATCGGCGCGGCCGAGCCTACGAAGATAACGTTCTGGTATTCGCTGGGCGGCAAGATAGCCGAGACCACCCGCAAGCTGGTGGACGAGTTCAACGCCACGCATCCCAACATTCAGGTGCAGGCGGTATACCAGGGCGGGTACGACGATGCCATCAACAAACTGAAAACGGCCATTCAGACGAAGTCGACCCCCCACGTCATGCAGGTCTATGACATCGGGACGAAGTTCATGATCGACAGCAAGGCCGTCGTCCCCATGCAGAAGTGGATTGACAAGGACAAGGTGGACATCAGCACGTTTGAACCGAACATCCTCGCGTACTACACGGTGAACGATCAGCTTTACTCGATGCCGTTCAACATCTCCACTCCTCTGCTCTACTACAACAGGAACATGTTCAAGGAGGCGGGCCTCGATCCTGAGAAGCCTCCCTACACATTCGACGAGGTCGTTGAATACGCGAGGAAGCTCACCGTGAAGGACGCCTCCGGCCGCGTGACGCGCCCGGGCATGGCGCTGGCGGTGTACGGCTGGTTCTTTGAGCAGTTCCTGGCCGCGGCGAACCTTCCCTACGCCAACAACGGCAACGGGCGCGATGCCGCCGCCACGGCCGTGGCATTCGCCACTCCTGAGGCGGCCGCCATCATCGAATGGTGGCATGGCATGGTAAACGAGGGCATATGCGCGAACCTGGGCCGCAAGACCGCCGATACCCAGAAGGCATTCATCTCGGGACAGACAGCGATGACCATCGACTCCACGGCTGTGCTTTCCACGATTCTCACCGGCGTCGAGGGGCGTTTCGAGGTCGGCACCGGCTTCCTGCCGAGGCCTGCGGGGTCCAGGGGCGGAGTCGTTCCCGGGGGTGGGTGCCTCTGGCTCCTGGCCGGCCACGATACGCAGGAAGAGGCTGCAGCCTGGGAGTTCATCAAGTTCATGAGCGCCCCGAAGCAGCAGGCGTTCTGGCACATGAACACGGGTTACTTCCCGGTGACCAGGCTCGCGTACGACCTGCCCGAGCTCAAGGCGCACCAGGAGAAGTACCCGCAGTTTGCCGTGGCCATTCGGCAGCTTCGGAGCACGCCCATCAACAGGGCGACCCAGGGCGCACTTCTCGGCGTGTTCACCCAGGCGCGCCAGACCGTCGAGGACGCCATCGAGCAGGTGCTCGCCGGGAGGGCGAAGCCGCTCGACGCGCTGAAGAGGGCGGCGACCACGATAGACGGCGCGATCACACGGTACAACCAGACGACGGGCAAGTAGACCGGCGGAAGACGACAGCCGACGCCGAGCGGCGTGAGGGCGGACGGGCAGACGCTATGGGCGTTGAACCGGATGATGCCGAGGTACTCTGGAGTTCAAAAGAGGCGGTCAAGCTCCCGCCAGACTGCCCATGCCAGGGGCGGCCTGGCGGGAGCGGCCGGCGGAAAACCGGCAGTGTAAGTACAAGAGGCAGATCCGGCGGAACGGACGGGAGATTATGAGAGAGTCCTATCTGCCAGGCCCGTTGCTCGTTGATCGTCAGCGCACAACACTTCGCTTGCTGCACGCGCGACGGGGCTTGTTGCAGGCTGGACTTTCTTTACGGAACGGAAGATGCACGTCGCGGAGGGATATGGATTGCCGACCACAACGACACATGCTGATGTGGCAGTCATCGGAGCGGGGGTGGTGGGCGCTGCCATCGCAAGGGAGCTTGCGCGATATGACCTCGCAGTGGTCCTCATCGAGCGCGAGGTGGAGGCGGCGTTCGGCACCAGCAAGGCCAATAGCGGTGTCGTGCACGCAGGATTCCACTCTACTCCCGGGACCCTGAAGGCTTCGCTATGCGTTCAGGGGAATGCCTTGTTCGACGACCTCGCAAGGGAGCTTTCAGTGCCCCTCAGGCGCAACGGGTCCCTCATGGTGGCGATGTCCCCCGACGAGGTCAGTGTGCTCTGCGAGCACTTCGAGCAGGGACGGCGTAACGGCGTGCCCGGTCTTCGCCTTCTCGACGGGGATGAGGCCCGCGAGTTGGAGCCGGGGCTTGCGCCGGAGGTTGTAGCTGCACTGTATGCCCCGACGGGCGGGGTCGTGTGCCCGTACGAGCTCACGTTCGCCCTGGTCGAGAACGCCGTCGCCAACGGCGTCACCTTCATGGCCGGCTCGTCAGTTACCGCGCTGCATCTCCGCGATGGCAGGGTCGCGGCGGTCGAGACGCCCCAGGCCATCATAGAAACCGCCTGGGTGGTGAACGCCGCGGGGCTCTTCGCCGACCGGGTCGCGGCCATGGCGGGCGACGAGTCATTCCAGATCCGGCCGAGGAAGGGCGAGGAGTACCTGCTGGACAGGCGCGTCGGCGGCCTGGTGCGGTCCACGATATTCCCCGTGCCGACCGCCGTGTCCAAGGGTATCCTTGTGATCCCGACGGTGGACGGGAACCTCATGGTCGGTCCCACCGCCGAGGACACCAGGGACCGCCTGGACCTTGCCACAACGCGGGCGGGGTTTGAGGCGGTGTTTGCGGCGGCGCGGCGCATGGTGCCGTCTGTGTCGTCCCGTGACATCATAGCGTCCTTCGCAGGCCTGCGCGCTGCGTCCTCCGAGGACGACTTCATCATGAGGCCGTCCCCAGTGGCGAGGGGCCTCGTTCACGTGGCAGGGATAGAGTCGCCCGGCCTGACCGCGGCGCCAGCCATAGCCAGGATGGTCGTGGAGATCTTGCGGGACGAAGGGCTCAAGATGCGAGCGCGGCGCGCGTTCAACCCTGTTCGCCCTGTTCCGGTGCGGTTCGCGCACCTCTCCCGGTCGGAACAGGCGCGTCTTGTGGCATCCGACCCGGCGTTCGGGCGCATCGTATGCAGGTGCGAGACGGTTACGGAGGCCGAGGTGGTGAGCGCGATCCGCAGGGGCGCGAGGACCGTGGACGGGGTCAAGCTCCGGACACGCGCGGGGATGGGAAGGTGCCAAGGGGGGTTCTGCCTGCCGAGGGTCATGAAGATCCTTAGCAGAGAACTCGGAGTCCCGCTTGAGCGGATCACAAAGCGGGGCCCGGGCTCCGTGATCGCGCCGCATCCGGCCAAGGCGTTGCTAGAGGAGAGCAGAGCCGGCAGCAACCGAGGCGAGGCGGAAGTTCTGGCCGGGACGAGCGTCGGGAGCGGGAGCGGGGTCAAGAGCGGGAGCGCGAGCAGGAGCGGGAGCGGTAACGTGGCCGGGATCAGGGCCGGATTCGCGTCGGTGCCCGCAGCGAGGGGGTAGAGGTGTTGGAGTCGGCGGGAAAGGATATGCGTGCTGACGTGGTGGTGGTCGGCGGAGGCCCGGCAGGCCTTGCCGCGGCCGTGGCCGCAAAGCAGGCAGGGGCTGGACGGGCGCTCATCATCGAGCGGGATGTGCGCCTTGGCGGCATACTCCCGCAATGCATACACACGGGATTCGGAGTGAAGCGGTTTGGCGAGGAACTCACGGGCCCCGAATACGCTGGGCGGTTCGTCGAGCAGGCGAGAGCCGCCGGTGTCGAGTTCATGCTCGAAACCATGGTTCTCGAGGTTGCGCCCGGCCTTCGGATTCTGGCAGTATCACCCCACGATGGCCTGGTTGCGGTGGAGTGCGGCGCCATCGTGCTCGCCATGGGGTGCCGGGAGCGTCCCCGCGGGCCGCTTGCTGTCCCCGGCGCGAGGCCGGCGGGGATCCTCACGGCCGGCACGGCCCAGCGGCTCGTGAACATCGAGGGCGTTGTGCCGGGGCGGCGGGCGGTCATCCTGGGGTCCGGCGACGTTGGCCTCATCATGGCGCGGAGACTCACCCTCGAAGGGGTGAAGGTCGAGGCGGTTGTGGAGGTCATGAGCTACCCGGGTGGCCTTGCCCGGAACATACAGCAGTGCCTTCGCGACTTCGACATTCCACTGTACCTCGGGCACACCGTCTCCAGGATCCACGGACGCGACAGGCTAGAGGGAGTGAGCGTGGCCCCTGTTGATGATGCACGGGTGCCTATCGCTGAGAAGGAGTGGCTCATCCCGTGCGATACGCTGCTCCTTTCGGTCGGTCTCATTCCCGAGAACGAGCTTTCGGCGGCGTGTGGCATCGAGCTGGACCCCGCCACCGGCGGCCCCATCGTCACCGACGAGATGGAGACGAGCGTGCCTGGCATCTTCGCCTGCGGGAACGTGGTGCACGTGCATGACCTTGTGGACCACGTTACCGAGGACGGCATGGTGGCAGGCGCTGCGGCCGCGGCCAGGGCGGCAGCAGGCCGCGTGAGTGCGGGCGCGGGTGCAAGTGCAAGCACGGGTGCGGCTGCGGTTGCGGTCGCGGGTGCAGGCGCAGGCGCAGGCGCAGGCGTGGAGGCGGAGGTCCGACGTACGCTGGGGGAGATTCGCCCTGGGCCGAACGTGCGATACGTGGTCCCTCAGCGCTTCGTGCAGGGCGGCGGGCGCAGCGGGGGCGGAAGGACACTCACCATATCCCTGAGGCCCAGCAGGCCTGCGGAAGACGTGGTGCTGGAGGTGGCGGCTGCCGGGAAGGTGCTGCGGCGCCAGCGGAAGGAGAAGGTCCGACCCGGCGAGATGCTGCAGGTGAACGTGGATAGACTTGCGCTTCCGTCCGGGAGCAATGTCGTGGTTACGGTATCCGTAACAGAACGGAAGGTGTGATTTCGCGTGAGCAAGGGCTCCGGTGAGTTCACGGTGACCTGCATTGCCTGCCCCGTGGGGTGTGAGGTCACGGTTTCAGGAGCTGACGAGGTGAGGGGCAGCAAGTGCGACCGGGGCCGCGAATACGCGCTCCTCGAGCTCCACGACCCAAGACGCGTCTTGACGTCCACTGTGCGCACAACGTGCCCTGATCATCCGCTCCTCCCTGTGAAGACGAATCGGCCGATCCCGAAGCGCTTCCTTCTTGAAACCGTGAAGCTTTTGGCTGCGAAGCGTATCAGCCCGCCCGTGAGAACCGGCGACGTGGTGGTGCGCGACATCCTGGGGACTGGCGTTTCTGTGGTGGCCACGGGCGACCTCCAGGATTCTTGCAGGTAATCAGGCCTTGCCGCCGTTGCCCTCGTCACGGTCGTTGTGCAGCCGTTGCTCGACACTCGCGAACGAAACTGGCTAATAACTGAACAGTCTCTCGGAGAAGGTGCCCCATGCCTCACCAGGGATTCCGTGAGACCTGCTCTCTTACCCTGGGGTGTCGGGCATCATCCGGGGCAAGGCGCCCAGTCCGATACCCTGTCAGACTCGCGGAATGCGGTGCTGGTTACAACTTGGGCAGAAGCATCGCGCCATGGCATATTGCCACGATTTCCACGGTCTCTGTGTTGTCCTTGGAGCGTAGTCGATAGACTATGCGGAAGTTCTGGAATATCCGCTCTCTAAGCTCTCTCACGTTGTACTCTGGTACAACCCGTCCGGACAACGGGAAATCTCCGAGCGTCTCAACTGTCTCCATGATTCCTTGCGCCAGTACTCTTGCATAGTGTTCGGAGTCCTTGGCGACGTACTCGCAGATGTTCTCAAGATCGACAGCCGCGCGGGGTGACCACCTTATGAGAGCCATCTGCTCAGTCTCCGTTTTACCTCGGCGTGTTCGAGGAAACGGTCGGCATCGAGGTCCTTCAGTCCGGAATCGACCTTTAGCCTGAAGTACAGCTCGGCCATTATATCTTCAAGCGTGACTGTCTCAGGCATGGACTCTATCAGCTCCAGGACCAGGTCCTTGGTAGACATCCGCATCACCCCAAGCCAATTATACCATGAGGCACGCATGGCGGCAGCTCATTATTCAGGATTCAGGGTGCCCGGTTTTCGATGGACGGGCCCGCCTTCCTGAGGTGCCGCCGGTCTCGTGGTCCGCGGTGCCTGCGACAGCGACCCTTCTCACAGCGCGTCGGCTACCGGGCGCGGTTCAACGACGACATAGTCGCCCACATCACTATTGACATCCCCCGCGGCGCACGGTAAGCTGTTTGCAAACCATTTTGGGGGGCGGCAGCATTGGTCAGCGCAACGATCGAACTTTCAGGTCATATCATTGACTCCCGGATCCTCCCCAGGGTGATGGACGCCATCATGGACCTGGGCGGGGACTTCCACATCGAGGAGATCAGGGTCGGCAGAACAAAGCTGGACACGAGCTACGCAAGGATCGAGATCAAGGCGCCGACGCCGCAGGTGCTGGACGCCGTCGTCGAAGAGGTGCAGGGCCTCGGTGCGACTGTCGTCGACCAGGACGAAGTGACTCTGGAAGTGGCCGAGCGGGACGGCGTCTTCCCCGAGGGCTTCTATTCCACCACGAACCTGGATACCTTCGTGCGGGTGGCGGGGTCGTGGGTCCCCGTGCGCGACATCGAGATGGACTGCGGGATCGTGGTTGACCCCTCGTGCAAGCCTCCGACCGCACGCTGCGTGCCGCTGCATCGCGTGGAAAAGGGCGACCTCCTGGTCGTCGGGTCAAGGGGCGTCAAGGTGGTCCCCCTGGAGAGGGCGAGGCACCGCGAGATATTCAGCTTCATGGGAAGCGCGGTCTCGAGCGAGAGGCCCAAGGCCCTCGTTGTCGAGGAGATCGCCAGGACCATGAAGGATGTCAGAGCGCGCGGCAAGAGGATCCTCGCGGTCGCCGGCCCCGCCGTCATCCATACCGGTGCGGGCAAGCACCTCTCAGCCCTCATCCAGGCGGGTTACGTGAATGTGCTGTTTGCCGGAAACGCCGTGGCGGTCCACGATGTCGAGTCGGCGCTCTACGGCACGTCCCTCGGTGTTTACCTCGAGAACGGCGCAGCGGCGTCGGAAGGCCACGCGCATCACCTGCGTGCCATCAACACCATCCGCAGGCTGGGCGGGCTTCGCGCCGCCGTGGAGGCGGGGGTGCTCAAGAAGGGTGTCATGCACGCGTGTATCACGCACGGTGTGGACTACGTGCTTGCGGGCTCCATCCGCGACGACGGCCCCCTCCCCGACGTCATCACCGACACGGTGAAGGCCCAGGACGAGATGCGCCTGAAGATCAAGGATGTCGAGCTTGCGCTCATGCTGGCCACGATGCTCCATTCCATTGCCACCGGGAATTTGCTCCCGAGCCGGGTCAAGACCGTGTGCGTGGACATCAACCCGGCCACCGTGACCAAGCTCGCAGACAGGGGGAGCCTGCAGGCCGTGGGCATCGTGAGCGACGTGGAATGGTTTCTCAAAGAGCTGGTTGGACGGCTTGTGGGCTGAGGGCATGCTGGCTGAGCGTCGTCTGCTGGGAGCACGTGTTTCGGGCAACGTGGGAAGCGTCGGACCTCCACGTCCGCGCTCACGCCCACGTTCACACTCGCGTCCACACCTGCGGCCGTACTCATATCCACGCCCACGACTACAGGCACGGCCGTGCCATGAGCGGTGGCCGCGACTGTGCGCACGTCCATGTTCACGTTCCCGCGCGAGATCGGCTCCGTAGCAGATCGCCGGAAATCCGCGCTGCTTTTCAGCGTGCAGTGGCTCTCCGGGGTTGCCGGTGTTGCACTCCGGGGACGGCGCGCTCGCGGCGCGCCTCGTTCGAATTTGGCGCACGGGCCAGCCAAATTCCAGGCGCCCCGCCCTGGCAAGCACCGGCAGCCCTGACACGCTCAAGAAAAGTGGCGAAAACTCATGGCGCCGTACTGTGCTCGTGTGCATGAACATACAGTTTGCGTTCCGTCCCCGACCGCGGCCGAGCGCCGGTGCCGACCACGTCCAAACCGCCGTGCACGGGTCCACGACGACAAGACCTTTCGGCGCAAGGAGGGCCGCGATCCACGGCCGCAATCTGCTGCAATCCACGATTGACAGGCGAGGAAGCATCCAATATACTGAGGAAAAACCCGGGGTCGGCAGACCAGAAGATGAAGGAGGCACCTCATCTCCCCGCAGGAGGTGAGGTAGAGGCGCGGCGCGCCATGAATAGGCATCCGGAGAAGGGCATCCCGGAGGGATGCCGAAAGGGGCCGCCGCCGAAGTCCCGCGCCCGGCCAGGGGCACGGGGCTGGTCCTGCACCTAACAGGTGCAGGACTGTCACCGGGCGCCTTGCCCTTGAGCGCCCGGTGGAGCGCTATCTCACGTGGGGGAAGGTGCTTCTTTTTTCTCAAAACCGGCCTGATCAGGAAGGGGGCGTGACACAGTGGTACATGAGGCAGCGGCAGATAGTCTCTGGCAACCGGAAGACGCAGAAGCGCATGAAGAAGACCCGAATGCGCGCGCCGACGGTCCCGGTGGAAACGTGGCAGCGCTCGGCAGAGTGCACGCAGCCCATTACAACCTCAGCATCCCGAGGCTGGTCGAGACTGCGATCGCGCGTGGAGAGGGCGTACTTACAGACACGGGCGCATTCAACGTGGTAGGGGGCAGGTACACCGGCCGGTCCCCCGATGACAGGTTCATCGTGGACGAGCCCGGCATACGGGACGAGATATGGTGGGGCCCCGTAAATAGGCCATTCCCCCAGGACGCTTTCGACAGGCTCTCCAGTCGCGTCGCCAGGTTCTTGAAGGACAGGGAAGTCTTCGTGTTCGACGGATTCGCAGGCACAGACCCTGAATACCGGCTGCCCATTCGCGTCGTCACCGAGCTTGCCTGGCAGAACGTCTTCGCACAGCAGGTGTTCCTGCACCCGACCCCGGACGAGCTTCTCACGCACGAGCCCGAGTTCACGGTGATGGCGGCGCCGGGATTCAAAGCCTCGCCACAGCGCGACGGTACGAGGTCTGAGGCGTTCATACTCATAAGCTTTGCGCGCAGGCTGATCGTCATTGGCGGGACGTACTACGCCGGCGAGATAAAGAAGTCGGTGTTCAGCGCGATGAACTTCCTCCTGCCGCGACGCGGCGTCCTTCCCATGCACTGCTCCGCGAACGTCGGTCCCACCGGAGACGTCGCTCTCTTCTTCGGCCTGTCCGGCACCGGCAAGACTACGCTCTCTGCGGATCCGGCCCGCCGCCTGATAGGCGACGACGAACACGGCTGGTCCGAAAGAGGCGTCTTCAACATCGAGGGCGGGTGCTACGCGAAGTGCATCAGGCTTTCGTCAGAGAGCGAGCCGCTCATTTACGAAGCCATCCGTTTCGGGGCGGTGCTTGAGAACGTGGTCGTCGATCCCGTCACCCGCACACCCGACTTCGACAGCGATGCGCTGACAGAGAACACCCGGGCAGGGTTTCCGGTCGGCTTCATCCCGCGTGCCGTTACGACGGGGCTCGGCGGTCATCCCGCGGCGATCATCTTCCTCACGGCCGATGCGTTCGGGGTGTTGCCTCCGGTCGCGAAGCTTACGAGAGAGCAAGCGATGTATCACTTCCTGTCGGGCTACACGAGCAAGCTAGCAGGGACTGAGCGTGGTATCACCGCACCCCAGGCAACGTTTTCCACGTGCTTTGCGGCTCCCTTCTTGCCGCGTCCGCCGGTAGTGTACTCACGGTTCCTCGGACAGAAGATCAAGGCCCACAACGTGCCGGTGTATCTCGTCAATACCGGCTGGACCGGAGGGCCCTGCGGCGTGGGCAGTCGGATCAGCATCCGCGACACGAGGGCGATCGTATCGGCGGTCCTCAGCGGCGAGCTGGACAGGATTCCTGCTGCGCCCGACCCGATCTTCGGCTTTGCCGTGCCGGAGACATGCCCGGGGGTGCCACCCGAGATCATGAAACCCCGCGATGCGTGGGCCGACCCGCGCGCCTACGACGATCAGGCTGCGGCGCTCGCCCGGGAGTTCATCGAGAACTTCAGTCGCTTTGACGGCGTATCCGACGCCGTCAAGACCGCCGGGCCGCGACTTTCATAGCCCGCCCGGGACCATCAGAGCCGTTGAAGGAGCTTCTGCGATAGCGGCGAAACATACTGGTGAGGCCGGGGGAATATGGTGGAACGGGAGGCGTTGCCCTCTCTCCGCGTGTTCGGGTGCCTGCGCGGGGCGTGCCGTGAAAAGCCGGCGGCAGGAGGCGTATGTGGCGTGCGAAAGAAGGTTGTCGTCCTCGGCATCGTCGGGTTGGCCGTTATGTCAGTGGTGGCGCTTCTTCACATGGGACCGCCTTCGGACGATGGGCTCGCCCGTGGCCGCCTGGGCCCGCCGGGCGAACGAGTCGCCGTGGTTTACCTGCAGGGCCCGATTACCGAGGGACGTCTATCCATGTCGACGACGGCGGCCATCACCCCGAGGCTCGTGGCCAAGTACCTTGAGAAGCTGGAGGCCGATCCTTCGGTCAAGGCGGCCGTGCTCAGGGTCGATAGCCCCGGCGGTTCGGTGGCGGCGTCTCAGGCCATAGCGGGGATGATCGAGGAGTTCTCCAAGCCTGTCGTGGTGTCCATGGGAGACATCGCGGCTTCGGGCGGTTACTACATTTCCGCCGCCGCCGATCGTATCATCGCAATGCCCGGCACCATGACAGGGTCTATCGGCGTCATCATGAGCATCATGGACCTGCACGGATTGTACGACAAGCTCGGCATAAAGGACCAGGTGATAAAGTCCGGGCGGCACAAGGACATGTATCAGCGCACTCTCACTCCGGAGGAGCGCGCCCTCATCCAGAAAGTGTCGGACGCGGCATATGAGCAGTTCGTGACAGACGTCGCCACTCACAGGGGGCTGCCGGTCGAGAGGGTCAAGGAGCTTGCCACCGGGGAACTATACCTCGGAAGCCAGGCAGCGGAACTTGGCCTCGTCGATGACCTGGGCGATCTTGACGACGCGGTGGCCGCCGCAGCGGAGCTTGCAGGGGTGGAGTCGCCCGTCGTGTACGAGGTGCCCTCGCCCATCCTTTTCGTCAACCTGTGGGATCTTCTCGGTGAAGTGGGAGCCTTCGTGAAAGGGCTTGCGCTCAGCCCGGAGGAACGCGTCCTCTGGCGGCTGCGCGAGGAGCAGGCCCCGGAATTGCGTTACTGAGTGCGGCGCCACGAGTCTGCGCCGATTCTCCTGACGGTGTGGAGCTTCCGGTGCTTGCCAGGTGAGGGTGCGTTAATTCTTGTCCGTTTTCCAGTAGTTGACGGGTTGCCGGTGACTGCACGAGGGGTGTGAAAATCCGGCCACTCGCCCGACGGGCCGGATTCTGGCGAAGCGCGCCCCGCCTGGGGCGCCGTCCCCGAGTGCAGCACCTCGAGCTCTCGATAGGCTCTGCGCGCTGGGGAAGTAGCGCGAGTCCGTGGCGATCTACTTGGTCGGCGCACCCGATTCGGAGGGGAGGATATGGATATGTCGGAGGGAGTCTTCGACTGGCTGTACGGGGTCATAGCCGGCCCGGTTGAGGCGCTTCGCGATGTGGCCGAGAGGAAACCGGTGGGGTGGGCGCTCGCGTTCATTATCGGAACAGGGGCGCTTTCGTCCATGGCCGCGGTGTCACACGTGAGATTCGATGCCCCTGGGGGACTCCAGCTCGAAGTGGTCTTGCGCTCGCTGCTCTCCGGAGGGATCGTCCTCTGCGCCGTCGGTTACGTCATCGGCGTGGGAATCCTGCATCTTGCCGCGCTTCTCTTCGGCGGCAAGGGGTCTTTTGCCGGCCTGTTTTCGGCGGTCGGGTTCGCGCAGTTCCCGGCGTTACTGTCGCTGCCTCTCATGGCGCTCGGGCGCGCCGGGGGGCCGGTGGTGACGGGCCTCACCGTTGCGGCATCAGTGGGGCTGTCGCTATGGGTTGTGGCCCTCAGCGTGATCGCCCTCAGGGAGGCTCACACCATGTCCACGGGGGCAGCCATCGGGACGTACATCTTCGCTGCGTTGGTTCCTCTCGCGGTCGTCCTGGGCATCGTTCTCCTGGTGGCGCTCCTTGCGACCGCGGCCGGGGCGGCCTCCGGCCTGTTCTTCTGTAGATAGCCAACCTCAAAGTTGAACGAGCATCATGCTGTCTCTCTATGCGCTCGGAAACCGCAACCTCCTTTGCCGTGCACGGTCTAGCTTCGAGCTTGGTCATCTATAGGTGAGAGTGCAGAAATGCTCCCGACTTTTGGAAGGGGTTGCCGGTGATTGCACGAGGGGTGTCAAAATCCGGCCACTGGCCAGACGGGCCGGATTTTGGCGAAGCGCGCCCCGCTTGGGGCGCCGTCCCCGAGTGCAACACCGGCAGCCCACCAGATGTTGGCAAACTGGGAGGAACTAACGAACGAGACTGTTGAACTTCCCCAGCAGCTGGTAGTCTGGCGGAGCGCAGCAGCGGTTTTATGCGATTCAACAGGGCTGCGTTGCCATAATGTGGGAAACATCAACAGTCTCCTAACGAACCCTTACTTAGCCGTTTTTCCGGTGCTACCCTGTGACGTAAGGATCTCATGGCATTACCGTCGGTTGAGCTGACAGTTGACTTAGGTCACGGGTTTTTCGCTCAGCGTTCCCCACGTCATCATTGAGGGCTGTCAGGTGACGCACATCGCTGGTCAGGGCCGCATCTGTTCTCAACGTCACGCGTCTCGGGGGACGGGTGACATGCGTCACCCGTGAGGCCCTTCTCATTCCGCCCGTCACGCATCGTCGGCCAGTCGGTGACGTGGGGCATCGTTCCCGTGCTATTCGTTCCTCGCGTCACGGGTTCCCTGCGAATCGTTCCATACGTCACGCATTCGCGGCCTGTGAGTGATGTGTATCATCGTTGCTGCTTCACCTGTTCCCGACCTCACGAGTCCTCCGTGAAGTGTTCCATGTGTCACCTGTCCAACCAGGACCGGTGACGCACATCACGCGTTCCTCCTGAGGCGTTCCCCGGCTCATCCCCAGAGGCGGACGAGTGACGCGCGTCACCGCTCCTGGACTTACCTGTTCATTACCGTCACATGCGCCAGGTTGAAGACGACGCACCTCACTCGTCACGCTCTTCCCGTCCCGGGCACCACGCATCCATACTGAACGCGTGACGTTCGTCAACGATACCGCCCCAGGCATTCCCCGAGTCAAAGCTCCTTCCCGGGGTGTTCCGCATGTCACGGATCTATGCCGAATGGATGGTGGATCAGCCTGGATCAGCCCCTGGGCATCAGCTCATCCATGTTGAGCCTCGCCTTCTCAGCCTTGTAGTAGTCGTATGAGGCCGGGAAGTTGAGCGCCCCGCCGACGAAGCTCTGTGGCCACTGCGACCTGAAAGTGTTGTAGTCTCTGATGGACACCTGCCAGTCGTCGAGAGCGGTGCGGATCTCGTTCACCGCCTCCTCCAGGCCTCGCATGGTCTGCTGCACTATGGGCGGGGAGAACAGCTGCGGGTATGCCTCGCGTAAAGCGTTGACGTTGACCGAGAGCGCGAGCCCCTGTGCAGCCTCCCTGAACTTCGTGGCAGCGTCGATGGTCTTCTGCGGGTCACCCTCGGCCGTGGCCGTTGCGAACTCCCGCCCTGCCCGGTCCAGGGCCTCGGCGCGAGCCCTTATGACGTCAGTGAGAGTGCCCTTTTCATGCTCCAGGAAGTCCTTCTCTATCGCCCAGATCCCCTTGATCTTCTCGCTCAGGGTCTCGAGCGCCGCGCCGTACCGTCCTTCCTGCGCCAGCACGCCCTGCTGGAGTCTCACCATATCTCTCTGGATTCCCATGATCCACGAGAACCCCGCGAGGACCACCAGGCCCACGACGACCAGGCCCGCGATTCCAAAGAGGCATCCTTTTCTCATTGCTCTCCCCTCCCGTATACCTTCCGAAGGATGTCGTCGATGTTCCTTGCGATGGACACCACTGCTCCGTCGAGGTCGCCCGCGTTCGCGTAAGAGGCCGCCTCCTCGATGAGCGGTCCGAGATCCGACGATGTGAGGCGCGGCAGGCCCCGCCCGACACTGTACCAGACCCTCCCTGCCTCCGGGCGGGCATCAGGAATGATGAGGAAGACCAGCCCGTTGTTCATGCGGGGACCCTCTCGTTCCCCCAGCATGAGCCAACGCCCGTAATGGGTGGACCAGTCCGCCGGGCGTTTCACGCCACGCTGCACCACTATCACCGTTTCGGCCAGGCCGTCAGCTCGCAAGGCCTCCAGCGTCTCGTCTGCCGCCTCCAGGGCGCGCGGCCCCACGAGGCCGTCCGGGTCAACCACCCAGAAGCGGCCGAGGGCAGGGAAGGCCGGATCGCCCGGCGGCACCTCCACGTTCTCGTCGTACGGCCTCTCGCCACGCGGCCCGCCCGACGTTTTGCCTGGAGGCGGCGCGACCGGAGCACGGAGGCCTGCGAGGCCGGCGCCGTCGGAATCCCTGCCCCCGATGCCGGGGCGGCATCCCGCAGTGGTCGACATCAGCGAAACGCAGATGGCCATCGCCACGAGGACGTATGACGCACGAGAGGACCGGCGGGATCGCGTCTCTTTCTCTGGATGCGCGCGCTCCAGGCCGATGGCGCAATAGTTAAGGACCATGGGTTCCTGTCTCCTCTTCGGTCTCCATCTCCGTCTTCGTCTCCGCCTCCCCCTCCGTCTCGGCATTGGGCCTTACCATGCGAGGGATCGCCAGTCACCCCCGTCTTCCGGCGGCTGTCGAATTCGCGGTGCTGCACTCGGGGACGGCGCCGCCGCAAGCGGGGCGCGCATCGCCAGAATCCAGCCCGTGCCGCAAGCGCCCGGCTTCTGACACCCTCGTGCAATCGCCGCGAGTCTCCCCCGAGGTCGGGAGCGTTTCTGCGTCCCCACCTGGCGCCGGTAGGCAGGCCTCCGCGGCCGTGTCTGCGGAGCTTACCGCGGCCCGTGCCGCGCGGGCGCCGTCGAATTTGCGGGCGCAACCCGCGCCCCCGCCCCCCGCGCACGCACATGCGCATGCACACGAGACGCAGGCGCACGCGCACGACACGCAAGCACATCCAATGGACCTGCCTCCGAACCCGCCTCCGCCGCCGGACCTGCGCGAGCCACCCGATGAACCGGATCCTCCCCGTGGTGAGGAGGTCCCCGGCCCCCGCGTGGGCCTGCGCGCCGGTGGAACCGGGAAGTAGGTGCCGTAGTAGATCCCCCGCCTACCTCTATAGCCGCCACGGGACGACGCGACGGCGAGGATGATGATTATCGCGATGACGCAGGCCACCACGAGCAGGACGGATATGGCTGCCGCCACCGGCGGGCCCTCGTCCGGTGCGAACTCACCCCGAGCCCCGGGTGGGTGCCCGTCCCCGGTCCCGAGGTGTGGGAAAAGCTCCGCCGAGAGCGCGAAGGCGACCTTGAGGCGCTCGCCGCGCCCCAGGCGGACCGCCCAGACCACCTGGTCGTCTGTGCGCTCCGCAGGCTCCGGCGAGGCATAGAGCAGGTCCTCCGATTTCCCCGGGTTCTTCAGCCGTACCTCCAGGTTCTCCGTCTCGGCCCGGTCGTACCACCCGGGGGAGAACGCGAACTCGACTGCGTCGCCCTTGCGGTGCCCCATGCCGTCCTGCCGTATCCGAAAGCTGAACCTGAAGGTCTCGCCGCTGGCGTAATCGCGGTCGAGGTCCACGCGCACTCCGCTCCAGGAGCCGTAGTCGGCGCGGGACACCTGTACGGCCGCTCCTTCGTGTGTGAGGATGGTGTAGTTGTAGTCAGGGAGGCCCACCGTGACCCACGGGATGCGTCCGCCGGTAACCTCCCACTCCTGGGCGTAGTCAGCTATCCAGCTTCCGTCCGGCTGCGGAACGATGGTCACGATGTAGCTCAGGATCCTGTATGTGCCGGTATCCTCGGCCGCGTGCGCCCGTTCTGCCGCCGGACCGGCAGCGGGACCGACGCCGCCGGCGGCTGCCAGGCCCAGTACGCATACCAGCGCTATCGCTACGATGAGAGATTCGCGCCTCATCTCGTTCCCCTCCCGACGCCGGTTTCAAGGCGAGCCTTCACCGTCACAGCAGGCTTTCCCTGCGCCGCGCGGTTCACCCTCTCGAGGGGGCAGGCCCCGCCGCAGACGGCGAAGTGTCCGCATTTCCTGCATTCGGGCGGCGCGAAGCCGTGCGCCCTGATCTTTCGGGCGAACGGGTGGTTGAATATGCGCTTCCAGGACGTCGTGAGGATGCTGCCGAGCCCCTCGTCGTGAAGCCACGACTGGCACGGCACGACCACACCGTCGGGCCTTACCGCCATGTTCGTGTGGCATGCCGAGCACGATTTCGCCCCGAGGCCCATGGCCACGGGGTCGAGGTCGTTATAACAGGTCGGCGTGAACCAGTTGAACTCGAGACCGAGTTCGGCTGCGACCGCCGAAGCCCCCTCAAGGACGGCCTTGAGCTCCTGCGGCTCCAGTGCGTCGGGATGATGGGCGCCTCGTCCGGCCGGGATGAGCGCATTGCAGCCCACATACCTCACACCGATGCCTGCGAGGAAGCGGAGCAAGGCCGGGAACCCCCCGACGTTCGCACGGGTGAGCGTCGTATTGGTGGAGACGTACATGCCCGCATCGAGTGCAGCCCTGATACCCTGGGTCGTCTCCTCCCACGCCCCGGCCGACCCCACGACCGCGTCATGCACCCCCGGGTCCGCCGACTCGACGCTCACCTGGATGTAGTCCAGGCTGGCCTCCTTGAGCTTGCCCACAAGCCCGGCCAGCGCTCTGCCGTTGGTGACGAGCCCGGTCACGAATTTCTCTGCATGGCGCACGAGATCCACGAGGTCCCGGCGCATCGTCGGCTCGCCTCCAGTGAAGTTTACCATCGGTACTCCGGCCTCCCAGAGGCGGTCGAGTACCAGCCTCCAGGAGGCGGTGTCCAGCTCTCGCATTTCGGGCATATCCGAGGCGTAGCACCATGCGCACGCGTTCTGGCAGCCGGATCCGCCCATGGACGAGATCATGAGGTCCATGCGTGCGGGAGCGCGCCACTCGGCCTCAGCCATCGCGCGCGCCGGCACGCCGCGCTCGCTGGGGCATGCGCCCCGAGAAAGCTCCACGATGAGCCCGTACAGGTAGTCGATGTCCCCTTCTATCTGCGCTGTGGGCACGCGCCTGTAAAGCCGGTGCACCCGCTCTGCCGTCTCCCGCCTGACGCCGAGCCAGGTCTCCTCTGAAACCTCGCTGCCAGGCCGCGTGCGCTCGTGGGCTACCTCGATGAGCGTCTGGACGATGTCTGCGTTGCTTTCGTCGAGAAGCAGAAGCTGGCTGCCGTTGATCCAGAGGAGGTTCCTCGGGCGCCTGGTGAGAGCGGCCAGCATCGACCCGCCTGCCCGCCTCAGGTGAAGGCGCAGCACCCCAGGCCCCTCGGGGTCTATGGTCACATGGAACATCCCGGATTCCCTCGAGAATCCCGATTCCCTCAACAACCGTCGAGGTCCGGCCATCATCCGCGATCCTCCTTTCGAAATCCCCCCGGACAGAGTTCAAGCTCAAGCTGCTCCGCCATTTCCCCGGGGGCCCAGGCAGGGAGCCTCGATGAGACGTGCGTGCTGATGCCGCCCGGTCTCCCGTGGATAAGCTGCAGGGGGCTGACCGGGGTGGCAGATACCACGCTTACAGAATGACGCAACGGGGACCGTTCGTCAAGGGTGGGTCGAGGGAGGAGGCCGCGGTTCCGGGAGCGGAGGGCAATCCCAGGAAGATGGAGGATTCCAAGGCGCCGCGAGGAAAACACTATAGGATCAGGAAGCGGAGGGATGGCTCGTGAGCCTCAGGTTCATTATAGGGCGAGCGGGATCGGGAAAGACCGCGCTGTGCCTCGATGAGGTCTGTCGCGCCCTTCGCGAGGACCCATGCGGCCCTCCGATCATCATCCTCGTCCCCGAACAGGCTACCTTCCAGACGGAACACGCACTCGTCAGCATTCTAGACCCGCCCGGTTTCATGCGGGCGCATGTGCTCAGCTTCAAGCGGCTCGCGGGACGCGTGCTTCAGGAACTCGGCGGCGGGGCGCGCCGCGACATCGGCGAATTGGGCAAGCTCATGGTCCTGCGCTCGCTTGTGTTGCAGAAGTCGGGCGAGCTGTCCATCTTTGCGAAAGGGTCCGAGAAGTATGGGTTCGCGGGGTGTCTCGCCGCGACTCTAAGTGAACTCGCGATGTACCGGATCACCCCCGAAGACCTGGAGGCCAGGGCCATTGCGCTCGAGGAAGACGGCCTGGGCGAGACGCCCCTCACCCTCAAGCTCCGCGACCTCGCGGTGATCGCGCAGGCCTATAGGGTCTACCTCGGCGACAAGTTCCAGGACCCCGACGACCACCTGTCACTTGCCGCCACGAAGATCGCCGATTCCGCGCTGACGAAGGATGCGCTCGTCTGGGTGGACGGGTTTCGCGGCTTCACACCGCAGGAGTATTCCGTGCTCGAATCGCTGCTCTCTTCAGCGCGACGCGTGAGCGTTGCGCTCTCTCTCGATCCGACCGACTTCCGTCGCACCCCGAGAGACACAGACCTCTTCCGTCCGACGATGGAGACATGCAACGACCTCATCGCCCTCGCCGGCAAACTGGGCGTGCAGGTCGAAAAGCCGGTCACCCTCGGCGCCGCGTCGTGCTCGGCGCCCCTTCGCCATCTCGAGCGTGAGTTCGGGTCCAGACGGCCCGCTCCCTTCGACGGAGATCCATCCGGGGTACGCCTCGTGGCCGCATCGAACCCACGCGCTGAGGTCGAGGCGGCGGCACGCGAGATCCTCAGGCTTGCGCGGGAGGAGGGCATGAGGTTCCGTGAGATCGGCGTCATAGTGGCCGATCTGGAGGCCTACCATGACCTCGTTCACCCCATCTTCACGGACCACGGCATCCCGTTCTTCATCGACCGCCGCCGTCCCGTGGGCCACCATCCCCTCGTCGAACTGGTGCGATCCGCCCTGGACGTCGTGTGCGATGACTGGGTTTACGGTCCGGTGTTCCGGTACCTGAAAACGGACCTCGTCCCGATATCCCGGCGCGAGGTGGACCTCCTCGAGAACTTCGTGCTGGCGCACGGCATCCACGGGGCTCGGCGCTGGACTGACGGCAGGCCATGGGAGTACCGTCGCCCCTTCGGCCTACAGGATGCGGCGGAAGACGCTGCCCCGCCCAGCAAGGATGAAGCTGACGTGACACGGGCCATCAACGAGGCGCGCGAGAAGGCTGCCCGCGCGCTGGGTGAGTTCCACGGCAAGGTCGCCGGGGGCCGGAAACCAGTGCGGGATATGGCGCGGGCCCTCTTCGACCTTCTCACCGACCTCGGCGTGCGGCAACGACTGGAGGAGTGGGCGCGGGAGGCGCTGGACGCGGGGGCCATCGAGGCGGCTCGCGAGCACGAGCAGGTATGGAACGCCGTCATGCGCCTTCTCGATGAGGTGGTGGACACCCTCGGAGGCGAGACCACCGAGGCGGACGGCTTTCGGGAGATCGTCGATGCGGGCCTTGAAGGGATGACGCTCGGGCTCATCCCACCTGCGCTGGACCAGGTCATCGTCGGGTCCGTGGAGAGGTCGCGACACCCGGGCCTGCGGGCGGCATTCGTCCTTGGTGCAACGTACGACAGTTTCCCGAGGCGTGTGCCCGAGGATACCGTCTTCTCCGATCATGAGCGGGATATGCTCGAAAGACGGGGGCTCGTGCTCGCGCCGACCAGTCGCGTCGCGCAGTTCCACGAGCAATACAACGTCTATGTCGCTCTCACGAGGGCACGCGAGTACCTGTGGGTAAGCTACCCCCTGGCGGACGCAGAGGGTCGCGCCCTCCGTCCCTCCACGGTCAGAGCGCAGCTCAAGGCGATGTTCCCGCAGCTTGTCGAGGGATTCGCGGGCGGCGATGTCCCTATCTCGCGTGAGGAAGCCCTTGACGCCATGACGTCGGAGGCGAAGGCCGCGGCCATGCTGGTTCGTTACCTCCGGGCCGGTCCTGGCCCGGTCTGCAGCTCCGGCCCCATCCCCGGTCAAGGTTCAGGTCCCGGTCCCGGCTCCAATCCCGGTCCCGGTCCAGATCCAGGTGGCAGCCAGGGGGACGTCGGAGAGCAAGAAGGGTTCTGGCTGAACCTGTACGAGTGGCTCGTGGAGGACCCTCGGCGCCGGGAGCGGGCGGCGCGCGTCCTCGGAAGCCTCGGGTTCACGAACCGGGTCGAGCGGCTTCAGGAGGCCACGGTGCGCGCTCTGTACCCGAATCACGTCACGACAAGTGTATCGCGGCTGGAAAGGTTCGCAAGCTGCCCGTTCTCCCACTTTGCCGGGAGCGTTCTGCGCCTTTCCGAGCGCGAGCTCTTCCGGCTCGAGCCGCCGGGCATGGGGACCTTCATCCACGAGGCGCTGCGCCGGCTCATCGATGACCTCGGGGGCGAGCAGGCGCTGGTGGACATGGGCGACGACGACATCGCGAGGGGCGTCGCGAAGGTCGTGGGCGAACTCGCTCCTGGTCTCCAGAACGACATACTGCGGTCGTCCGCGAGAAACCAGTACCTCGCGCGGGTGCTTACCCGGATTCTGACGCGCTCCGCCATGGTGTTGAAGGACCATGCGAGCCGCAGTGAGTTCAGGTCCGTCCTCCGCGAGGCTTTCTTCGGCGGACGCCACGGCCACGGCAGCGATGCGGTCATTCCCGGCCTCGAACTCCAGATTGATGACGACCGGCGCCTGGAGATCGTTGGACGGATCGACAGGGTGGACGTGGCCGAGGCCGGCGGCGTTTCATACCTGCGCGTCGTCGACTACAAGAGCAGCCGCCGCGCCTTGAGACTGTCCGACGTCTATTACGGCCTCGCCCTGCAACTCCTTGTGTACCTTGCGGTTGTCGAGGAGCACTCGGAGAAGGTGGTAGGGGGCGGCGCCGAGCCGGCCGGGGCACTCTATTTCCCGGCGGCCGACCCCGTAGTCAGCGCGGCAAGCCCGGTGGATGACGATTCGCTGGAGAAGGAGAGGCGGCGCCTTCTCAGGATGGCCGGAATCATCGTGGGCGATGCAGGCGTCGTGACGCTCATGGATTCGAAGGCCAGGGGCGCGTCCGACATCGTGCCCGCCCGAATCACGAAGGACGGAGATGTCGCGAAAAACTCCAGCGTAATCGACCGAGACAGGTATCGCGTCCTTCGCGGCTTCGTCCTCGCCAAGATCAGGGAGCTTGCATCGCGGATCGTCTCGGGCGAGGTCGCGCCGAAGCCGTACAGGCGGGGCAGGCTCAGGGCATGCCAATGGTGCAGCTTCAAGCCTGTTTGCGGCTTTGATGTCCTGCTACCTGGCAACGAGTACCGGACCATCTCCAACTTGAAGAACGACGCCTTCTGGGAGGCGGTCGAGAAGGACCTTTCCGGGGGGAGCGCGCTATGACCACGATGAAGCCCACGGGGGCCACGGGTGCCGGCGGGGCCGGGGGGAACCCCACTCCGACGGGGACCGGATGGACGCCTGAGCAGCGGGACGCCATAACTGCAAGGAGATGCAATCTCCTCGTGTCCGCGGGCGCGGGCGCCGGCAAGACCTCGGTGCTGGTGGAGCGCGTGATCGGCCGTGTCACCGATCCCGCGGAGCCTGCGGACATCGATGAGCTCCTCGTGGTCACGTTCACCGACGCCGCCGCCGCCGAGATGCGGGAGCGGATAGCCTCGGCCCTGGACGGCCTCCTGGCGATGGGCGGCGGGGGCGCCGGGGGCGCCGGCGACGCCAGGCTCGCCAGGCTCGCCCGGCAGCTCGCCCTCGTAAGGAAGGCGGACATATCAACGATCCATTCGTTCTGCCACAAGGTCGTGCGCCAGCACTTCTACCGGCTCGGCATCGACCCTGCGTTCCGCGTCATGGACGAGGTGGAGGCCGCCCTTCTTCGACTCGAGGTGGCGGACGATCTGTTCGAGGCACGCTATGCCGACCCGGGGAGCGACGGGAGATTCATCGACCTCGTGGACGCATATGGGGGAGAGCGGGGGGACGAGGCGCTTCGGGACCTCGTGATCCGCATCTACGAGTATTCGCGCGGCCAGCCCAGGCCCGATGCATGGCTCGACCAGATAGCGGGAGCGTTCGACATCGACCCCGGCACGTCCATAAACGACCTGCCGTGGACGCGTGTGATCCTCGATGCTGTCGCGCGGGACCTGTCGAGGGCTCACCGTCTCTTCCGCCAGGCCCTGGAGCTTGCGGGCACGCCGGGCGGGCCGGCCGCATACATGGCCACGCTGGAAAAGGACGTCTCAGCGTGTTCGAGCATGCTGGAGGCAGCGGGACAGGGCGACTTTGCCACGCTCAGTGAGATCGTGGGCGCATTCGCCTTCGGGAAACTGCAAGGGGTGAAGGCCGGGAGCTGCAGCGAAGCGCTCAAGGGGAGAGTGAAAGCCCTTCGCGACGATGGAAAGAAGCTGGTGAACGGTGTAAGGGATGCGTACTTCTCCGGCCCGCCGGAGGACCTTGTCGAGGACCTGCGTGAGGTAGCCCCGGTCGTGCGGGAGCTTGTAGAGACCGTAAGGAGGTTCGCTCATTGCTATGCCGAGGCGAAACGGGCGCGAGGCCTCCTTGACTTTGCGGACCTCGAGCACCTGTCCCTGCAAGTGCTCGGAACCTGGGACGAAAACACCCGGCGGTTCGAGCCGACCGACGTCGCGCGGGAGCTTGCAGGGCGGTACAAAGAAGTGCTGGTCGATGAGTATCAGGATATAAACCCGGTGCAGGACGCCATCCTCACTCTTGTGGCGCGTGACGATGACACCTTCGTGGTCGGCGACGTGAAGCAGAGCATCTACGGGTTCCGCCTGGCCGAGCCCGGCCTGTTTGCAGAGAAATACCACGCCTTTTCGACCGCGGAGTCGGGCACTTCACGCAAGATCGACCTATCGAGAAACTTCCGCAGCCGGAAGAGCATCATAGACGCGGTCAACTTCGTTTGCCGCCAGATGTTCTCGGAAGGCATCGCCGGGATCGCGTACGACAGGCCCGCTGAGCTCGTGTACGGCGCGGACTATCCGGACGACCCCGAAGAGCCGGCCGCGGCCGATGCCCCTGTCGAGGTTCACATCATCGAGAGAAAGGCCGGCGTAACGCACGGAAGCTCCGGCGGGGATGCTGAGGACAGGGGCCGGGGCGATGCCGGAGGCGAGGGCGAAGTCGAGGGCGTGGCCGGGGAAGTGGCGGCCGAGGCCGAAACGCGAGAGGGAGAAGGCGAACCGGACGCGACCGGGGCAGGAAATGAAGGGTACCAGGGGGGCGGAGACGGAGACGGAAACGGGGACGGAGACGGGGAAGGGGACGCCGGCCCGACTCCCGAGGAGGTGGAAGCCCTTGATCTCGAGGGCCGCCTCATAGCAAATCGTATTAAGGAAATGGTGAGGGGCACTCCCCAGAGGCCCGGGCCCGAGTTCCGAGTGTACGACCGGGATCGCAAGACATACCGACCGGTGTCCTATCGGGACATCGTCGTGCTCATGAGATCGACGCGGCACCGTGCGAACGTGCTCCTCGAGGTCTTCAGGCGGGCCGACGTGCCCGCGTATGCCGAGCTTGGAACGGGCTACTTCGAGGCGACCGAGGTCGAGGTCATGGTGTCGCTGCTTCAGGTGATCGACAATCCCATGCAGGACATCCCGTTGGCCGCGGTGTTGAGGTCGCCGATATACGGATTCTCCGCGGACGACCTCGCACGTATCCGCGGGTGCCACCCTGGCGGGGACTTCTACACCGCCCTCGAAGCGGCCTCCTCGTATGATCGTCCCGACCCGGGTCTCGACTCCGCCTCGGATGCCCCGGATGCTGCCTGCGCCCACACCTGCGGCTGCGGCTGCGGCTGCGACCACGCCACGGACGCGGACTCCGGTTCCGGTCTGGACCCAGGTTTCAGCTCCCGGTCCGGGTCCGGGTCCGGGTCAGGGTCCGGCGACGGCGACTTCGCCGGGAGGGCGCGCGGCTTTCTCGAGGACCTTGAACGGTGGCGGACGCTGGCCAGGAGAACACCGCTTTCGACCCTGATCTGGCATCTCTATCGCGAAACGGGCTACCTCGATTACGTCGGAGGAATGCCAGGCGGCGCCCAGCGCCAGGCGAACCTCCGGGCGCTGTACGAGCGCGCCCGGCAGTTCGACAGGTTCGCCCGGCAGGGCCTGTTCAGGTTCCTGCGGTTCATAGACAGGCTGCGCGAGGCCGAGGGCGACCTCGGCACCGCGCGGGCGCTCGGCGAGGCAGAGGACGTCGTCAGGATCATGAGCGTCCACAAGAGCAAGGGGTTGGAATTCCCCGTGGTTTTCCTGGCCGACCTCGGAAAGAACTTCAACTTCCAGGACCTCGCCGGCGACGTGCTCCTCCACTCCGAGGCAGGCCTGGGGCCTGTGTTGTGCGACACACGCCGCAGAGTGAAGTACCCGACGCTCGCCTACCACGCCGCGAGGGAGAAGGCGAGGGCGGATGCGCTTGCCGAGGAGATGCGCATCCTGTATGTAGCGATGACCCGCGCCAAGGAGCGCCTCATCCTGGTGGGCTCCGCGCCGAACCTCGAGAAGCAGGCCGGCCGCTGGTGCGAGGACATCGGGCGATCGGGTTGGGCGCTATCCGACGACGTTCTGGTCTCGGCCCGGGGCATCCTCGACTGGGTGGCGAGCGCCCTCGCACGACATCGGAGCGGTTTCAGGATCCGCGAGCTTGCCACTGTGCCGCAGGCCGAGCCGTCCAGCCAGGAGGTCCAGTACGACCAGGCCCGATTCGAGGTCAGGATATGGAACGCGTCCGACGTGCCGGATGCGGTCCGGCCATGGAGCATGCGGCGCGCCCTGGCAGGTCTCGTCCCCCTGGAAGAGATGGCCGTCGTGAAGCCGCTCGGGCGGGGGGTTGCGCCCGAGGTAAGGCGATCGGTGGAGGAACACCTTGGATGGGCCTACCCATATGCCGCGCTCGCCGGTCGCGCGGCCAAGGCGACCTGGTCCGAGATGAAGAGAAGGTTCGAGCCCGGCCGCGATGACGCCGAGCCCAGCCGCGGCGACGCGAGCGAGGCGCGTCCGGTGCCTGCGACCTTTTCGGAGCAACCCCGGTTCATGCAGGCGTTCGAGACCACGCCGGCCGAGCGCGGGCAGGCCGCTCACCTGGTGCTCCAGCACCTCGACCTCGGGGGCAGGCTCGACGTCCCGGGGATCCGAAAACGTGTGGACGATATGGTGGAGCGCGACCTTCTCACCCGCGACCTCGCGAGGAGCGTCGATGTGGTGGCCATCGCCAGGTTCTTCGAAACCCCCATCGGAAGGCGCGTGGTAGAGGAGAGAGACCTCGTCCGGCGGGAGGTCGCGTTCTATCTCGGCATCGACGCGAGGGCGGTGTACCCTGACATCCCCGCGACCGTCGTCAGCGGCGAGCGCGTGGTGGTGCAGGGCATCATCGACTGCCTAATCGACGAGGGAGACGGGTTCGTCCTCATCGATTTCAAGACCGGCCTGCAGGCTCGACGCGACCCCGAGGCGGCGGTGCGGGAGTATGCGGGGCAGATCACCGTGTACACCGCCGCCATCGAGTCCATCTACCGGCGCCCAGTGAAGGAGGCGTACCTGTACTTCCTTGGAGCCGGCATGCCCGTCCCGGTAGACTGCCGCGACGCTGCACGGAGGCTCCTTGGCAAGCAGCCGTCCTGAGATCGTACCACTTCGGAGCCCTGTGCTCCATACGGGAGCGTCGGCGCAGGGCTCTGGGTTCCGCGTTCCGTCCATCGTGGCGCCAATCTCATGCGAGCTCCCGCGAGCCTGCAAATCCACTATCGAGGACTTATGGGACCACGACAGGGCGCCTTCGAATGACGTTACCGAACCTGTCGATGACGGTTTCCACTTTGATCGTGAAGTCCCCCAGCACCTTCAGCTTGTCGATGGACGATAGATTCATGAACTGGTGGAGGGTCGTCTCGAGCTGGCTATAAAGGTCGTCGAGCTCCTCCTCGCGTGCATTCATGCGTTGGATCTTCTTCTGCATCTCATCCCGCATCCGCTGGATCTCGCGTTCCTTCTGTGTGAGTTCCTCGAGGAGTTGCTGCTCACGGTCGAGTTGCTTGTTGATGTCGATGAGCCGGTCTATGAAACCCTTGAGATCCAGCATCCCGGAAAGCCGTCTCTCGATTCGCTCGACCCTCGCGGGAAGGGTCAGGAGCTGCTCCATCGGGTCCTGCGATGCGCGGGCGCGGCCTTCTTCGACGTGGTGCTCCTGGGGCGGCACAGCGGCCACCATCTCCTGCTCCTCGGTGCGCTCCATCACTTCAGTGACCGTGATTTCGGACCCCTCCGAGGCCCTCCGTTTGATGACTGTGTAAAACCTGTGTCGCAATGTAAGATACGGCACCCCGAAAAGGCTTGCGAGGCGCTCCAGCTCCTGCTTTCGCTCGCCGGGCCTCCTGTCGAGCACCTTCATCAGGAGCTTGTCTTCATACTCGGTGAAGATGTGTCGCTTCCTCCTCTGCCTCCCGGTACGAACAACCTCCGCTTCCGCCTCTCCGAGCGGGCCTTGACCGGCGACGGCGTCTCCCCCGGCGTCCTCCTGGGCGATGTCCTCATGGTATTCGTCTCCCTCGACCCCGGTGGCCACACGGCTTGCAGGGGTTTCCAACATCGCCTGGATATCACCGAGGACCGCGCGGGCCTCCACCCTCTCACTCTCTGCCGTCGTAGCCTCTCTCACGCTTTCCATGACGTCGTACCTCCCATTCAGTTGTAATACACTCCTCCGTTCGGGTATCGAGCGCCCGTCGTGCGGGCACTCACGTGCCCCAGTCCACGGACAGATCGACATCGACACGCAAGCACCGGCATGCCTCAGTCCACGAGCGGTCCGACACCGACTCATGAACCGAGGACTGTGCACACGCCGGTACGGTACATACCGAATCTTGCGCGTAAATGGCCCGGGCGGTGGCGGGTTTCCGCCATGGGTCGATATCAGTATGCCTTTTCATACTGGTCCTTATGCCCCGTGTTTGCACAGTATGCATTCAGGCGTTCATCGGGGACACCCGGCAGCAGGCACGCATCTTCGAGGCCTCGACAGGCGACTGGCCTGCAATATGCCTGCGCCGGCTGGAGAGTGACGGTAGATTGATGGTGTCAGATCTGCGCGGAGGCGGTGGGATGGGTGATCCGCGGGCGCTTCGCCAGGCTTGAGAAAGGGCCTGTGGAGGCTTGCCGCAGGGTGTACGGCGATCGTCTGACCACAGTAGTGGTTTCGGCTCCGTCGGGCGCGGTACCCCGGGTTCGGGGTCTGACACGGATGTGACCGTCGTGGCCCGGGGCCTCCCGCACGGGTGAATGAAGAGGACCGCGGAGTTCCGGCGCGTCGAGGAGGCGGCCGAGCTCGCTCTCACAGGAGTCCTGCGCCAAATCGGCGTAGACCCGGCCAAGCTCCACGATGTCGGTGGTCTCCTGCTCGAATACGGCGACAAGCTGCCGCCGGAAGTGGCGAGGCGGGCCGAGCGCCTCGCCGGCTAACCCAGGTGGCTGAGAAAAGAGCGCGAGTCTGCGTTCCGCGGGGACGTCCACTTCGTCCCCACAGAGGAATACACAGGGGAAGGCGCGATCCGGGCGCGCGACGACGCCAGGATCGTGGCGGAAGCGGCGGCTCTCGTGATCCCCTGCTGCCCGCGCGCACACCGCGGGCACGCCGGAGGGATGTCGCAGGCATATCCGGCGCATCGACCAGCTCCGCCAGCACCTACGCCCTGTGACCGTGGGCCCGGCGCCTCCCCCCACGCGCGAACCCGACACCCAGGAACACCATGACGACCATGGCGATCACGACCTCGGGCACCATGTACGTCGCGTTATACGTCAGGGAGTACACCCACACGCTGGAGCCTTCCGGGGCGTAACTCGAGAAGAAGACCACCCCTGACAGAACGTGCAGAAGGAACCTTCCGGCCCCGCCCACGAGCACGCCCGCCAGCGGCACCCTGGAGAAGAAACCCGCAAGCCCCAGCGCTGCGAAGGCGAGCGGGTAGTCCATCAGGAACTGGAGCGGGTGCACCACGTACGGTTCGAGCACGAGTTTGACCATGCCGAGCACGAGCCCGGCCAGGATGCCTGTCCCCGCCCCTCTTCGCAGGGCCACGTAGAAGATCGGCACCATCTCCAGGGAGATGGACCCGCCCTGGGGCATTCTGAACACCCTGATGATGCTGAGCACCGCCGCGAGCGCAACGGCCACTCCGACCTCTGTCACGACGTGCGCCGGTCCGCGGCCCTGCCCTGCCTGCAGGGGCCTTGTGAGCCTGATGAGGACGACGAGCAGCACAAGGGCTGCCGCCACTTCCACCACGATCCGCCAATCGATGCCGTTCATCCTGAACAACCCTCCCGTGGACGTCTTCTCGTGAAAGACCGCCCTTTTTCGCGCATGTGTCGAACCTGTCCAAGTGGATCGCCGCAAATCCGCGCTGCTTTTCCGCGCGAAAGTCCTGTCCGGCGTTGCCGGTGTCGCACTCCGGGGACGGCGCCCCAGGCGGGGCGCGCTTCGCCAAAATCCGGCCTGCCGGGCGAGTGGCCGGATTTTGACACCCCTCGTGCAATCACCGGCAACCCCAACACCGTTAGGAGAAGTGGCGCAAACTCGTGGCGCCATACTCTGGGCTGTTTCGCGCAAGACGCGCCGACAAACGCGAAACGGCCGTGAACCCCGCCTGAGGTTCGCGGCCGCCGAAACCGGTTCCGAAGAGCCGCTTCCCTACGCTGGCATTACCCAGACGAAGTCTCTCAATCAGGTTCAAAGGGTAGGCACCGACAGGCGCCTTCTCAGCCGCTTTCACAGCACCCCTAGCGGACTTCCGTATGAACTTTGCACCTCCATTATGCCACGCCCACATGAATGAGCGCAAGTGGGCGTGGGAAAATAGGGGCATGAAAGTCGCATTCTTTGAGGTAGAGAAGTGGGAAAGGGATAGGTTTCGCAGCCGCCTCCGCGACGTGGAGCCGATCTTCTTCGCCGATACCGTACAGGAGACGGAACGGAGTGGCTTCAGGGACGCGCAGGGGCTTTGCGTCTTCATATACTCGCGTGTAACGGCGGATGTCATCGAGTCCCTCCCCGAGCTCAAGCTCATCGCAACGAGATCCACGGGCTTCGACCACATAGATCTCGAGGCATGCAAGAAGCGGAGGATCGCCGTCACGAACGTCCCGTACTACGGGGAGAACACGGTGGCGGAGCATACCTTCGGCCTCATCCTCTCTCTTGCCCGCAACATCCACAAGGCGTACATGCGCACGATTCGGCAGGATTTCTCCCTCGACGACCTGCAAGGATTCGACCTCAAGGGCAAGACCATCGGGGTCATCGGCGCGGGCAGAATAGGGCTCCACGTCATCCGCATTGCGAGGGGTTTCGGCATGGAGGTGCTTGCCCACGACGTAAGGCGGGACCGGTTCATCGCGGAGATACTGGGATTCCGGTACGTCCCCCTGGACCGGCTTCTCGCCTCGTCGGACGTGATCTCGCTGCACGCCCCGTACAACGACTCGACCCACCACATCATAAACAGGGAGACGCTCTCAAAGGTCAAGAGAGGAGCGCTGCTCGTGAACACCGCCCGAGGTGCGCTGGTGGACACCGCGGCCCTCCTGTGGGCGCTCGACGAGGGGATCTTGCGCGGGGCGGGCCTGGACGTGCTGGAAGGCGAGGAACTCATGATGGAGGAGGGGCACGAACTCGGGAAGGAATACTCCGCGGACGTCCTCCGGACATTCGTCCGCAATCAGATGCTCCTGCGGCGTGAGGACGTGGTGGTGACCCCGCACAACGCGTTCAACAGCAAGGAAGCGGCCCTGCGCATCCTTGACACCACGGTCGAGAACATCGAGAGGTTCATCGAGGGCCGTCCGCAGAATACGGTAGTATCGACAGAGACTGTGGCGGGAGCGGAAGAGGCGCCCAGGGCGCCCAGGACTCGCAGGATTCCCAGGATCGTCAGGGTTAAGGGCAGACCGCGCACGGCGGGGCGTGCTACCGCTACCGCTACCGCGCCGCCCCCCGCACTTCTCGACAGCGGGTGATGATGCCCGCGATCTCGGCCACCGCCTGATCCACGGACCTGTTCACCACGATGTAGTCGTAAGACGGGGCGAACGCCAGCTCTTCATCGATCCGCGCGACCCGCGCCCTGATCTCTTCTTGCGGCGAGTCGGCGCGCGACGCAAGCCGTTCATATAGCTCATGAGCCTCAGCAGGCATTATGAAGATGGATACGCATGAAGGCCACCTTCTGACAAACTCTTCTTTGCCGTACACATCGAGGATTATCACGAAATCGAGGTCGGAGTTGGACCGGATCGCCCTCTCCACAGCGGCCCCGGGCACGCCATAGTAGTTCCCGTAAGTCTCCTTCCACTCAACGATCTCGCCGGAGCCGATCATCCTGAAGAACTCCTCCCGGGACACGAAATGGTAGTCCCTGCCGTCAACCTCTCCTTCGCGGGGCGCCCTCGTGGTCGCGGTAGTGAGACGGGCGAGGCCCGGGACGCGGTGGACGAGCTCGTTCACTATGGTGGTCTTGCCTGCGGCGGACGGCGCCGAGACGATGAAAAGCATCCATGTCCTCCTCTGCTCCGCTGTGCCGCGCCGGGCGCGGCGCTCGAGTTCTTCCTGGTGAGAAGGAGTTTCCCCCAGATCGGCGAATTTCCTTCCAGGGTGAGACACGATGCATGATTTCATTACGGGCCTGCACATAACCGCGCTCGGGATGGGTGTGGTTTTCGTCGGCCTTGTACTTCTTGCGGTGGCCGTGAAGATAACCGACCTGGTCCTGAACCCCCGCAAAAGCAGGGGGCGACGGGCTGCAGGAGTCGTCGTGAGGCCCTTGCCGTCGCCGGTGCCAAAGGTCGCATCTTGGCCGGCCACGGCGACGGACGCGCCTGACGGCGAGCTTGTGGCGGCGCTTGCAGCGAGCCTTGCCTGCGTCATGGATGAGCGGGGGGCGAGCGGGGTCGGTGATGGCGTGCGCATCCCGCCCGCGCTGGTGGCTGCGATCACGGCGGCGATCGTCGCCCGCGAAAAGGCACGCGGGGGAACCCCCTTGTCAGGGCGTATGAGCATCAGGGTCCAGAAAGGAGCTCTCGGATGAGGAAGTTCAAGGTTGTCGTGAACGGAAGGGAGTATGACGTCGAAGTGGTAGAGGTGTCGGAAGTGGCGACGCCTGCACCTGTGACGGCGGAGCCTCCGGCTGGAGCGGGCGCACCCGGACCTGTCCCCCAGGGGACCGGTGGGGCCGCAGGCACCGCTCCTGTGTCGACGGCGGCAGCGAAGCCGGGGGAGCCTTGTGGCGAGGCGGCCAGGAAGGTGGAGGCCCCGCTTGCCGGGACGATACTATCTGTTCGGGTCAATGAAGGGGACCGCGTGAAGGTGGGCGACGTGCTCGTGACGCTGGAGGCCCTCAAGTTGGAGAACGAGATCGCTTCGCCGTACTCCGGCGTGGTGCGGTCGGTGAACGTGAGCGCCGGCGAGTCGGTGCAGGCAGGTGCGCTTCTCGTGACGGTGGAGGAGTCCGCGTCATAACAAGGGGTGCTGCTGATGCTTTCGAAGGTCGGCCAGTTCGTCGCGTCCACCGGGTTCGCGCATCTGTCGCTTCCGGAGATTGTGATGGTGGTCGTGGCGGGTACGCTATTCTACCTTGCCATAAAGAAGAAGTACGAGCCCCTGCTGCTCATCCCGATAGGCTTCGGGATGCTCCTGGCCAACCTTCCCGGAGCCGGCCTCATGGAGCGAGGGGGGTTGCTCTATCATCTGTACCAGGGTGTCAGGCTCGGGATATATCCACCCCTCATTTTCCTCGGGATCGGGGCGCTCACGGATTTCGGACCTCTCATTGCGAACCCCTTCAGCATGCTGTTGGGCGCGGCTGCGCAGATAGGCATATTCACGACGTTCCTTGGCGGCATCAAGCTGGGATTCTCTTTACCCGAGGCGGCGTCGATAGGCATCATCGGCGGGGCGGACGGCCCTACCGCCATCTTTCTTACGTCGAGACTGGCCCCGCATCTCCTCGGGCCGGTGGCCGTCGCGGCGTACTCGTACATGGCTCTCGTGCCCATCATCCAGCCTCCCATCATGAAAGCTCTGACGACTCCGGCGGAGAGGCGCGTGGCCATGAGGCAACTCAGGCCGGTATCGAAGCGGGAGAAGATCGTATTCCCGATTGTCGTATCAGTGCTGTCGATCCTCCTCGTTCCGTCGGCCGCGGCACTTATCGGCTCCCTTATGCTGGGCAACCTGTTCCGCGAGTGCGGAGCTACGGACCGGCTTTCGAAGACGGCACAGAACGAACTCGTCAACATCGTGACCATATTCCTCGGCGTCACCGTGGGGGCGACGGCAAGCGCGGATGCGTTCCTCAGGAGCGAGACCCTGGAGATCCTGGTGCTCGGCCTTGCGGCGTTCGCGGTCAGCACGGCGGGCGGGGTGCTCTTCGGCAAGCTCATGTGCGCCGTGACGGGGGGGAAGGTGAACCCGCTGATAGGGTCTGCCGGCGTGTCGGCGGTACCGATGGCGGCCCGCGTCTCGCAAAAGGTGGGCCAGGAGGCGAATCCCGGGAACTTCCTCCTCATGCACGCGATGGGTCCGAACGTGGCAGGGGTCATAGGCTCAGCCCTGGCGGCGGGCGTGTTACTGGCCGTGCTCGGCTGAGCAGGATGCAGGTTCGCGTGCTTTCGTGATTGGGTGGTGTCAGGCGGGAGGGCGCGGGCCGCGCGTGTCTGCCGGAAGTTCACGGCTGCCGGCGCTTGCGCAAGACGGGCTTGGATGCCTGATCCGGTACGACGCGACGAATGCGACAGCGCCGGCGCAGGGACAGCGGCGGTCACTGTCCATCGTTGCACGCCGGTAGACGGCGCGGGCGGCTGGTTCAGGCCTGTCTGTGCCCGCGGGCTGACCGAAAGGCAGCGCGAATCTGTGGCGATCCACCTGGATGAGGCAAAACGGATTGAGGAGGATGGTTGACATGCACCAGGTTCCCGGCGGGGACGCAGGCAGCCACCCGGCTGCAAGAAGGCGTGTCGGAATCACGGAAACGGTGCTCCGCGACGCTCATCAGTCCCTCCTTGCGACCAGGATGAAGACTGACGACATGCTGGCCATAGCTGAGAAGATCGACGAGATAGGCTACTTCTCGCTGGAGGTATGGGGCGGAGCGACATTCGACACATGCCTGCGCTACCTCGATGAGGATCCCTGGGACCGGCTTCGCGCCCTGAAGACGAGAATAAGGAAGACACCACTCCAGATGCTCCTGCGAGGCCAGAATCTGGTGGGATACCACCACTACCCGGACGACGTGGTCGATGCTTTCGTCACGCACGCCATCAGATGCGGAATCGACATCATGCGTATCTTCGACGCCCTCAACGACCTGCGGAACATGGCCAAGCCCATGGAGGTCGCGAAAAGGGAGGGTGCGCACGTTCAGGCGTGCGTCGTCTACACACTGAGCCCTGTTCACGACATCGAGCACTATGTCACCACCGCGAGAGCGCTGGAGGACATGGGCGCAGACTCCATCTGTATCAAGGACATGGCCGGGCTCATCGCGCCATACGCCGCATACGAGCTTGTCGGGCGGCTGAAGGAGACTCTTTCCGTGCCGGTCCAGCTCCATAGCCACTATACCAGCGGGATGGCGTCCATGGCATACCTCAAGGCCGTCGAGGCCGACGTGGACTGCGTGGACACTGCCATATCCGCGCTGGCCCTCGGCTCGAGCCAGCCCCCGACCGAATCGATTGTGGCAGCCCTCCATGGGACGCCGTACGACACGATGCTCGACCTTCGGGCGCTTGCGGAGATAAACGCCCATTTCGTTCGCATCAAGCCCGATTATCAGAAGACGGCTGCTCCGATCGCTGTCAACGCTGAAGCGCTCAGGTGGCAGATTCCCGGGGGCATGCTCTCGAACCTGCGCGCCCAGCTTTCGAGCCAGGGCATGCTCGGCAGGCTCGACGAGGTCCTCGCCGAAGTGCCGAGGGTGCGCGAGGAGATGGGTTACCCCCCGCTCGTCACCCCGATGAGCCAGATCGTGGGCACGCAGGCAGTGCTGAACGTGGCAACGGGCAGGCGGTACAGCGTGAAGTCCCGCGAGATCAAGGACTACGTGCGGGGGCTTTACGGCAGGCCCCCCGCTCCCATCTCGGACGAGGTCCGGAGGATGGTCATCGGCGATGAGGAGGTCATCACGACCAGGCCTGCGGATCTTCTCGAGCCGGAACTCGAGAAAGCGCGCGAGACGGTGAGAGACTATATCGAAAAGGACGAGGACGTCCTGACCTACATCATGTTCCCGGAGGTCGCGATGGACTTCTTCCGGAGGCGCGCGGAGAAGGGTGTGGGGCGTCCCGTCTGAGTATGGCTTCATAAATCTGCGCCACTTCTTCTGACGGTGTCGGGGTTGCCGGTGCTAGCCAAGTGAGGGCGCAGAAGTGCTCGCAACTTTCGGGAGGGGTCGCCGGTGTCGCACTCGGGGACGGCGCCCCAGGCGGGGCGCGCTTCGCCATAATCCGGCCCGTCGGGTGAGTGGCCGGATTCTGACATAGCTCGTGCAATCACCGGCGACCCTGGACTGGACCTGCGCGCGAGAAGCAGCGCGAACCTGTGGCGATCTACTCAGTGCGAAAGGGGCGAGGGCTGGTGTCGAGATCTGCCAGGCGCAGGCCTCTCCACGAGGTGGGACGCGAACTCGTGGCGACCGCCATGGGCCGGGAGCCAGCGGACGTGGTCATCCGCGGCGCGAGGCTGGTCAACGTACACACCGCCGAGATCCAGGACGGCATTGATGTGGCGGTGCGGTCCGGTCGCGTGGCCCTGGTGGGCGACGCCTCGCGGTGTGCTGGGGACAGCACGCGCATCATCGAGGCCGAGGGCCTTTATCTGGTTCCTGGGTTCCTGGACGGACACGTCCATGTGGAGAGTAGTATGGTGACGGTGGGGCAGTTTGCCAGGGCCGTGCTGCCTTGCGGCACGACGGCCATATTCATGGACCCGCACGAGATCGCGAACGTGCTGGGCGTGGAGGGCGTGCGACTCATGCTCGAGGAGGGGCGCGGCCTGCCCCTCAAGGTATTCGCCACGATGCCGTCATGCGTGCCCGCAGCGCCGGGGTTCGAGGATGCTGGTGCGGCCATCGGCGCTGACGACATCCGAGAGGCCATGGCATGGGACGGGGTGGCAGGCCTCGGCGAGATGATGGACTTCCCGGGCGTCCTGGCCGGTGACGAGCTGGTCCATAGAGAGATCGAAGAGACGCTGAAGGCGGGCAAGATCGTCACCGGGCATTACTCAATCCCCGACACCGGGCCAGACCTCTCGGCATACGTGGCTGCAGGGATCTCCTCCGACCACGAGTCCACCCGGCCGGAGGACGCCCTTGCGAAGCTGCGCCTGGGCATGTATGCGAAACTGCGCGAGGGATCGGCGTGGCGCGATATCAAGGCCACCATGAAGAGCTACACCGAGAGGGGCATCGACCCGAGGCACATCGTGCTCGTGACGGACGACGTGCACCCTGATACGCTTATCACCCTCGGACACGTGAACCACGTGGTGAGGCGGGCCATCGAGGAGGGCGTCCCGCCGGTGCGGGCGATCCAGATGGCCACCATAAACGCGGCCGAATGTTTCCGCATGAGCCATGACCTCGGGAGCATCGCCCCGGGGAGGACGGCTGACATCCTGTTCATCCGGGATCTTGCGGATCCGCGTCCTGAGACAGTGATTGCCGACGGCGAGATCGTAGCCGAGGGAGGGCGACTCATCGTCGATATCCCGCCTTTCAGATATCCGGAATCCGTCACGCGCTCCGTGCACCTTGCAAGGCGCGTGGAACCCGGCGACTTCCGCTTGACGGCCTCGGGGGCGGCGCGGAGCGGAGCGGTGCGCGCGCGGGTGATCGAAGTCATCGAGGGAAGCGCCGTGACGAGGCACGTGGACGTCCACCTCCCGGTTGACTCCGGCGACGGCGAGGTCCGGGCGTCGAGCGAGCACGACGTGGCAAAGGTGGCGGTGATAGAGCGTCACATGGCGTCGGGGAGCATGGCCGTGGGCTTCGTGCGCGGCTTCGGACTTGCGGGCGGGGCGGTGGCGTCCACGGTCGCTCACGACAGCCACAACCTTCTCGTGGTGGGCATGGACGACCAGGACATGGCCGTAGCCGCCAACGCCCTCGCCGACGTGGGCGGCGGCATGATCGTCGTCCGGGGAGGCGAGGTGCTCGCCCTGCTGCCGCTTCCCATCGCGGGCCTTGTGTCGGACGAGCCGGTGGAGAAGGTCCAGGCCAGAGTGGAGGAACTTGCGCGAGCCTGGAGGGCGCTGGGCTGCACCATGGCATCGCCTTTCATGACCATGGCGCTCCTTGCCCTCCCAGTGATCCCGGAGCTTCGCATCACGAACAGGGGCATCGTTGATACGCTCGAGTTCAGGTTCGTGGACCTCTTTACAGGTGACTTGAAGTAGACGGGTTCTCATCGGGTCTTCTGCGGCAGATGGGGCGAAGCCGACCACCTTGTGTACGTGGACCGCGCGCACGCTGTCGTGACATCCGCTTCGTGCTCGGCTCTGGTCCGCATAGCAATGCAGCCGGGTGGCCGCTGGCCATCCGGCTCCGTGATTCGCGTCACCAGTCTGCGGTACCGTGCACCCTCCCGGGCGCCGCGCGTTGCGCGCTGCTACTGCGGCACCTGGAACATCCCCGAGAACTGGCGGCCGAGATGCGCTCCGCCTGCCGATATGGCCACCACCACAAGCCAAAGGACCATGGTCGCTGCAAGAGACTTCGAGGTGCTGACCTTCCATAGCCTGGCCAGGGCCACGGTGCTCAGGACGACATAGATCAGGCCGAACACGTTAATGGCGTTGAGTGCGACTCCCCACGGCGTGGCGACCTGTTCCGGGGAAAGCGCCATTCCGAGGCCAAGCGTGACGGTGCGACCGGTAGTGGCAACGGCGATGGCCGCGACAAGAGTGGCGAGCACCTCGGTCACGTTGAGATAGCCCGATATCGCCAGGCTCTGCGAGAACGTGGCTCTGCCGCCGATGAGCGACCCCACGCCCATGAAGACCAGGGCACGGATGGGCCACCAGATGAGAAGGCCGATGATGAGCCCGATTATGCCGCTCGCCACCGTGAGCGCGGGCGGAGGCATGGGGACTCCCGTGGGCGTCATCTCCGGAAGCATATCCAGGGTTGAAGCGATCGCCACGGCCGAAAGGGCCCCACTGATGAGGATGAAGAGTATCGGCCCGCCGACATCAGGCTTTCTGACTATGTCCTCGAACGTGGCACCCGGGTCGATGAGCACACCCACCATGCGGGCGATGAGTCCTTTCCGAGGTTTCGTGTTACCATCCGTCATTTCAGGCATCTCCCCTTTGCTTCTACTTGGCCGGGACGGGGACGCGGCCTCACATTATGAAGTGTATTTCTTGCGCGGCAAACCTTTTCCTCCGTGTTCGACGCAATCCGTAAATCATTCATTCGATGCGAGGGAGGCCCCCTCTGCTCTCGCTTTCGCCGCGCGGGGCCGGGGAGGGCAACGGCGCGGTGAAGGCAAAGGGCATCCGTGCGGCGAATGACGTCCAGGTGAATAAGTTCCAAAGGGGCGGCGTCAAAACAGGTTGGGTGCACGGCGCTGTGCGAAGGGAGTGTCCTGGGTTGTCACAAAGGCGGAGAACGATTCTGGTCGCGGTGGGCCTCGTGGCCATTGTGGTCGCGACCATAGTGAGCGGCAAGCTGATGGGTGAGAAGAAGCCCACATACACGGTGGACACGGTCAAGGTCGAGCCGAGGGAATTCCGGGTCACCGTATCTGCGCAGGGCACGGTCGAGCCCATCTCCACGCTCGAGGTGAGGGCGCAGGTGGCTGGGCGCGTGGCTGAGGTCCTGGTGAAGGAGGGCGACGTGGTCCAGGCGGGGCAGGAGATCGTTCGACTCGACCAGTCCGCTCTCCTGGCCCAGCTGCAGCAGGCAAGAGCGGCGGTGGCTTCCGCCGAAGCAGACCTCGCCCAGCTGGGTGAGGCGGGGTCCCAGGGTGTGGGCAAGCCTCTCGAGGTGCAGCAGGCCGAGGCGCAACTTGCCGCAGCCCGTGCCCGGCTTGCCGAGACGAAGCGTGGCTCCTCCGAGGCGCAGGTAGCTCAGGCTCAGGCCGGGCTTACGCAAGCTGATACGGCCTTCGAAGACGCACAGAGGAACCTCGAAGCGATGGAGGCTCTCTACAAGGAGGGGGCCGTCGCGAAAGCCGCGGTTGACGAGGCGAGGGCAAGGCTCGTCAACGCCAGGGCTGCCCTGGATTCGGCGAAGAGGCAATACGAGGCTCTGCTCGCATCTCCCACCCCCGAGCAGCTGGAGATGGCCCAGGCCCAGCTGAAAGAGGCTGAGATCGCCCTGGCGATGGCGCGCGAGCACGAGGCATCCAGGCAGATGGGCAGGCAGGCCGCTCTGGCCCGCCTCAGGCAGGCCAGAGCGAATCTTGATCTCGTCCAGGCGGAGCTTGAGAGGACCTCCATCACCGTCCCCAGCGCCGGAACCGTGATAAGCGTGCCCGTCAAGAGGGGTGCGGTGGTGACCGACGGCGTGCCCGTGGCGACGCTGGCGCAGCCCGGCGGCATGAGGGTCAGGGCGCGGGTCGATGAAACTGATATTGCGGCGGTCGTGGTGGGCCAGCGAGCCACGTTCACGACAGACGCGCTGGCCGGCACCGAGTTCAGCGGCAAAGTGGCCGAGATCTCCCCGACTGCGGCGGCGGACGGCACGATCCCCAGGTTCCAGGTGCTAATCGACGTGGACGGAGAGCCGTCGCAACTTCTTCCGGGAATGAGCGCCGACGTCGATATCGCCACGTATTCGAAGAAGGACGCTCTTGTCGTGCCTCTACAGGCTGTTGTCGAGAAGGACGGGAAGAAGGCGCTGTTCGCGGTGGATCCAGAGAGCTCTACTGTAAAGGAGGTGCACGTCGTCATCCGACGCGAAAGCCTCATGGATGCGGAAGTCGTGGAGGGGATCAGCGCAGGCGATGAGGTGGTGGTCGGAGACGCGACGGTCCTCAAGAAACTCAAGGACGGCGACCGGGTGAAGCGCAGCGAACAGAAAAAAGGTGAAAAGAAGTGATCGTCATACAGGACGTCGAGAAAGTCTACAGGACCGGCGCCGTGGAGGTGGTCGCGCTCCGCGGGGTGTCCCTCGAGGTCCGGGACGGCGAGTTCGTGTCGATCATGGGCCCATCCGGCTCGGGAAAGTCAACCCTCATGAACATCCTGGGGTGCCTGGACAAGCCGACGCGCGGCACCTATAGCCTGGACCGGAATCTCGTGAGCGACCTCTCCGACGATGAGCTTGCCGAGGTCAGGAATAAGAAGATAGGCTTCGTATTCCAGACTTTCAATCTGCTCCCGCGAGCAACGGCCCTGGAAAACGTGGAACTGCCCCTGATATACGCGGGCGTTCCTGTCGGAGAGCGCAGGCGGAGGGCGCTTGAAGCTCTCGAGGCCGTCGGCCTCGGCGAGCGCACGCGACACAGGCCCAGCGAACTTTCCGGAGGCCAGGCCCAGCGTGTTGCCATCGCCAGGGCGCTCGTCACCAGGCCTGCCATCATCCTGGCGGATGAGCCCACGGGCAACCTCGATAGTAAGGCCGGGGAGGAGGTCATTCGCATGCTCGAGGGTCTGAACGGGCAGGGGATGACGATCGTGGTCGTCACGCACGACCCCGATGTCGCAGCTCACACCGACCGAGTGATCCGGATACGTGACGGCAGGGTCGTGGATGGGGACGCCGATGGGGAAAAGGAGGCTGGGGGAGAGTGAGCCTCTTCGAGTGTATCAGGCTGGCTCTGGGCAGCTTGCGCGCCAACAAGATGCGGTCGGCCCTGACCCTGCTCGGCATCGTCATCGGAATCGCCTCCGTGATCACGATGATGTCCATGGGCGAGGGCGCGAGGAAGCTCGTGACAGGCGAGTTCGTGGGCATGGGCGCGAACCTCATATTCGTACAGCAGGACTACACCCGCCAGGACGTCATCTGGGGCCACATGAAGCCGCTCACAATCGAGGATGCCGACGCCATACGGAAAGCGTGCTCTGCCGTGACCGATGTCAGCGTCACCAAGGTGGGGCCGGCCACGGTGAAATACGGCACGACCCGTCAGAACGTCAACGCCACATTCACCGACGACGGCCTTTCTTCGACACAGGCCGGGACGATTGCCGAGGGAAGAACCCTGAGTGAAGTTGATGTCAGGGCACGCCGCCCTGTCGCCGTGCTCGGCGGAGGACTTGCCCGAAAGCTGTTCGGTGGAGGAAGCGGCGTCGGCGAGAAGGTCAAGATAAACGGGATCTCCTTCGTCGTGGTCGGTGTGATGAAGGAGCAGGGGAGGACGATCTTCGGGGACAATACCGCGGACATGTCGGTATACCTTCCGATAAGCCACGCCCGTCGAATGACCGGGAACGATGACGTGGCCGCGCTCACAGCCGAGGCCGTGGACGTGGCCCATGTCAGGCAGGCGACCGACCAGATCAATGCCGTCCTTGCGCGAAAGTACGGCGAAAACCCGCCCTTCATGGTCATCAGCAGCTCAACGATTCTGAAATCTGCAGAGACCGTCATGAGCATATTCACTGTAATACTTGCCGGCATAGGCAGCATATCGCTGCTGGTCGGCGGCATAGGCGTGATGAACATCATGCTGGTGTCGGTTACCGAGAGAACGCGTGAGATCGGTATAAGAAAGGCGGTGGGAGGCAAGAGAGGCGACATCTTGAGACAGTTCATAGTGGAGGCCGTTGCCCTTTGCCTCGTTGGAGGCGCGATCGGGACACTCCTTGGAAGCGGCGGGGCCGCCCTCGTGGCGAAGATCGCCAAGTGGCCGACGTACGTGTCGCCGCTTGCGGTGTCCGTCGCATTCCTCTCCGCGACCGCCGTGGGCGTGGTTTTCGGCGTGTACCCTGCGTACAAAGCAGCGAACCTCGACCCCATCGAAGCGCTTCGGTACGAATAGATACCAGAGGAGATTCTCGCGGCCGGTCGCAGGTTCTGGCGATTCGTTGCCGGGCATGTCGGTCGATTCCTTCGACGCGGGTACAATTTCCGTCAGGTTCCCCCCAGCCTCGTGTGATATCATCCTCGCGGAACGGCCGAGAGCGGTGAGACTCGAAAAGGGGGAACGGCAATGGCAAGACGCACCATGCACCGGATACCCGGCGGCCCTGTGAACCTGTCGGAGGAAGCGAGGCGGACGGCACGCCGCCCTGAGGCAGGCGAGCCCCCGGCACGCAGAGTGTACGTTTCGCGAGCGCAAGCGCGAAGGCGCCGGCTGCAACTTGCGCGGGAGGGCGTCCCTGACAGCGCTCGCGGCGGGGCTGGCGGGGCCGGCGGTGGTGGACGGGCCGTCGCTTTCTGGACGGGCGCGTTTTCGCCTGAATCGGTGGTCTCCAGCCTGGTTGGTTTTCTTCTCGGAAGGGCGACCCTCCTGGGCGCAGCCTCACCTCTTGGCATCGCATACCTTGCGCAGGTTGCTTTGTCGCGAAGCGACGCCGTGCTGCTGACCGCCGTCGGGGTCTTTCTTGGCATGACGGGGCCGGTCCTGAACGCGCGCACCATCTGGCCGGTGCTTCCGGTCGTCCTTGTCGTGGCGGCGTGCCGTTCGCTGTCGGACAGGATGAAGGAACGGCCTCTCCTTCTTCCAGGTATCGTCTTCTCGCTTGGGTTTGCGGTTCCCTGGGCAACCAGGGCTCTCATGCGCATGCCGGCATCCCCGTTCCCTGTGGCCATGCTCGAGGCCCTCATCGGCACCCTTGTCGCGGCAACGCTTGCGTGGGGTGCTGGGGCTGGACGCAGGAACCCGGCGCTGTCGAGGCAGGAAGCCATCGGCCTCGAGGATCTTGCCTCTTTCGGCCTGCTGTGCGCGGGCATAACCATGGGCCTCGCGGGGATCGAGTTTCGCGGGGTGCCCGCCGGCGCGGTGGCGGCCGGGGTTGCGACGATCTCCCTGGCGTATGCAGGGGGTGGGGCCCTTGGGGCGGTGGCGGGGGCCTTGATGGGCCTTGCGTGCGCCATGTCCGGGCAGGGAGGCACACCCGTGGTCGGGGCGTACGCGATCGGCGGGTTCGCTGCGGGGGCGTTCCGCAACCATGGCAAGGTCGCTGCCGCCGGCGGATTCTTCGCGGGCGCAAGCCTTCTCGTATTCCAGGTGGCGACGAGCACGGACGTGCCCGCGTTCATGGGGCAGCTCGCGGCGTCGGGCATCGCGTTCATGTGCATTCCACGAAAGTACCTGTACAGGGTGAGGACGCTTGTTCCGTCAAGTCCTGCAGGATCGGCGGATGCAGACGCACATGCGCGCCGTGTCCAGGATCTCCTCTCGCGAAAGCTCCGGGATTTCTCGAGGGTCTTCGATGACCTGTCTTCCATGCTCAGGCAGACCCCCCACGATCCTGATCTGGCGGAGCGCGCCGACGTGGCGTACGTCCTCCATAGGGTGGCGTCGTCGTCGTGCAGCCGATGCCGTTCGTACCTGTTTTGCTGGCAGGATGCTTTTCACAGGACGTTTCGGGACGTGCTCAACCTGGTCGCTCTGGCCGAGCTCAAAGGCAGCGTGGATCCGTCGGAAGTCAAGGGTCAGCTCAGGCGGAGATGCATCGATATCCCGGGCCTGGTGGCCGCGGTGAACGGCACCACCGGGGCGTTCAGGCAGAACCTGACATCCGCAAGGCGGCTTGCTGAGGGACGTCAGATGCTTTCCGGCCAGTTGCAGGGAGTGTCCACCATCCTGCGCGGGCTGGGGGGGGACGTCTGGAGGCGGGTGGAGTTCGAAACATGGTCCGAGGAGCGGATCACGAGAGAGCTTGCACGTTTCGGGCTCGGGGTCTCCGAAGTGAGTGTGGTCGCGGGGAACAGGGGCCGGTTGAACGTAACCATAAAGAAGGGTGCGTGCTGCGGCGATGAAGAGTGCCGGAAGGCCGTGGCCCCCCTGGTGTCCCGGCTACTCGGACGGGACATGGAGGCGTCGAGGATCCGGTGCGGGGCAAGGGGCGGATTCCCCACTTGCGAGGTGCTTCTCTCGCAGGCCCGCGTATACGGGGTGGCTACCGCCGTCAGCATGCTTGCAAGGAATGGCGGGGCTGTGTCGGGGGACACCCATTCCGTGCTCGAGCTGGCCGATGGCAGGATGGTGTTCGTGTTGAGCGATGGCATGGGCGTGGGCGAGGCTGCCGCCGTCGAGAGTTCCACAGCCGTCAGCATGCTGGAAAGGCTCCTGGAGGCAGGCTTCGACGACGAGTTCGCGGTGAAGACGGTGAACCTCATCCTCCTGTTGAGGTCGCCGGGGGAGACGTTTGCCACCCTGGATGTGGTCACCGTGGACATGGGCACGGGCGACGCTCAGTTCATAAAAGTCGGCTCGCCTCCGAGTTTCATAAGGACCGCTAGGGGCGTGAAGGTGGTCGAGTCGTCGACACTGCCCGCCGGGATATTCGACGCAATAGAGGTGGAGAAGACCCACATGAAGCTGGGTGACGGTGACGTTCTCGTGATGGTGAGCGACGGCGTGCTGAACGCCATGGACCGCCCTGAGGGAAAGGAAGAGTGGGTTGCGTCGGCGCTTTCGCGCCTGTCAGCCGAGCAACCGGATGAGATAGCCCGCCTTGTCCTCGAAAGGGCCCGCCAGTACGGCAGAGGGGGGACGCCGGACGACATGACGGTCCTTGTGGGCCGGGTATATCGCCGGATCGCGGAGAAAAGGGCTGTGGCCAACTCGGGTTCCCCTGATCGCGCCGTCCGATGGGTCGCGGGGGAGGCGCCGGGAGGCAGCCGCGCAGTGGTGCCGCCGGTAAGGGCCAGGGCGTAAGTGGCGCCCCGTTTCCCGCAGGACTCGCGATGGGACGTGAAACGCATGGTATAATGACACTGGAAGGAGTGGGCTCGTCCGGGAGACGGAGGTCAGGCCGCCGTGGCTCGTGCGCCGGGGCGGCGAGGGGCAAGACGCACCGGGGGCCGCTGGTATCGCAGTGGGCGGCGGAACAGGCTTCATCGCGAAGGTGAAGTCCACCATGAAGCGGCACGAGATGACGAAGCCGGGCGACCGGGTGCTGGTCGGCGTGTCAGGCGGACCGGACTCGGTCGCGCTTCTCCATGTCCTTTGGTCCCTCTCGCAGGAACTTCAGATCTCTCTTCATGTCGGACACCTAAACCACATGCTGCGCGGCGCGGCGGCCGATGAGGACGCCGCGTACGTGCAGGATCTCGCGCGGCGCCTCGGCCTGCCTGTGAGTATCGAGAGCGGCGACGTCGCGGCGCTCGCCCGCGAGAAGCGGATATCGGTGGAGCTTGCAGCCAGGGAGATCCGCTACGCGTTCTACCGTCGAGCGGCGGGAGCTGCGGGCGCCGTCAAGGTGGCGCTCGGCCACCATGCTGGTGACCAGGCGGAGACCGTATTGCTGAGGCTGGTGCGGGGCACGGGCACCACCGGGCTTGCAGGGATCCCTCCCGTGCGTCCGCTAGGTGAGGATTCAGAAATGTCCCCGACTCCATTCTGTCAAGGCCCCCGGCTTGAGGCGCCGTCCCCGAGTGCAACACCGGCGACCCGGCAGCCGCCAGGAAACGTGGAGGAAGTGGCGAACCCTCGCTCAGGGAGCGAAGATGACCCGGATCGCAGCGTGGATCGCACGGGCGGCGTCCATGGTTCAGATGGTACGGACCGTGCGGGGTTTGCGGGCGGTCCAGGCGGGGCCGGCGCCGCGGATGACTGCGATGGCCGCGGCTGCCCGGTCGTGATCCGCCCGCTCATCGAGGTGACCCGCCAGGAGATCGAGGACTATTGCAGGGAAAACGACCTGCGTCCCAGGGTGGACGCGTCCAATCTCACTTCCGTGTATGCGAGAAACAGGGTGAGGCGCGAGCTCATCCCCATGCTCGAGCGCCACTATAATCCGCGTGTAGTTGAGAGCATCGCGAGGACCGCGGAGCTCGTCAGGGATGACGACAGGTTCATCTCTGATGAAGTTCGGCGGAGGATGCACGGGATCGTGTGCGGAATGTCCCCGGGGCGCGTCGTCCTCAGCGTGGAACGCCTTCTGGCTGAACCTTCAGCCATTCAGCGTCGGGTGGTGCGCGAGGCCGTCAGGATTGTCGGGCGAGGCGCCGAGGACATCGAGTTCGAGCACGTGGAGATGGTGCTCGAGCTTGCGCGGAACGGACGGCTGGAGGCAAGCGCAAGCCTGCCCCGGGGGATCCGGGCGAGAAAGGTCCGACGGTCGGCCAGGCCTGCTGGTCCAGCGTTCGCGAGCACTGCGCACGAACCTGGCGGCTCGACGCCTGGGTATGGCCGGGAGCCCGCCCCGGAGTCTGTTCTTGAAATCGGGCCTGGGCTCCAGTTCGGACGCGGGCCCGATGGCGAGCCGGATGCCTGCCGGGCCGCGCAGGGCGAGAGCCCGCCCGCGCCGGTCGAATGCAGGCTGGCCGTGCCCGGCGTTACGCGTGTCGCGGACCTTGGGGTCATCGTGGAAACGGAGGTGCTCGAGGCCGGCGGCGAGGAGGGCGACGCCACCAGCGCCGCCATAGCTCGCGCGGGCGCAGATGAGGCCTACTTCGACCTGGACGCGCTGGGAACGGACCTTGTCGTGCGGAACAGGCGGGCGGGGGACAGGCTTTCCCCGTTCGGGATGGACGGCCACAAGAAGCTCAAGGAGCTTTTCATCGACGAGAAGGTCCCCAGGAACATGCGGGATCGAGTGCCCGTTATAGTGGCTGGGAGTGAAATCGTGTGGGTCGTCGGGGTCAGGCGGAGCAGCCTCGCCAGGGTGACCCCGTCCACCCGCCGTGTGTTGCGCCTTGTGGTAAGGCGTGTCGACGAGGCGCGTCGGTGAGGCGGCGTGGCGGTGAGGCACGTCGGTTGTGATTGGGGGGGCCCTGTGCTATAATGTGCTTGCATATCACGGGCATTTCTGAATCCTGGGTCTTCACCAGGAGACAATATGGCCCCGGCGCCGACGGGAGTGCGGCACCGGGTGCGTGGTGATGACCAGTGGGAGGAGATCAATTGAACAAAGCGCTACGCACGCTCGGGCTATGGCTCCTGCTCGGCCTCATGACCGTATCCATTGCCAGCAGCTTCTACGGCCAGAAACAGGAGCCGAAGAAGGTCAGCCTGAGCACGTTTATGGAAAGGCTCGACGCAGGCAATGTGTCGCAGCTTCATATCATCGGGGATGACAAGATCGAGGGGAGGTTTACCGACGGCAGCGAGTTCGAGACGTACGTGCCTGACATCAGCCTGGTCACCGACAAGCTGAAAGACGCCCGGGGGCCGCTTGCCCGGATCGAGGTCACCGCTGACCCGAAACCGGCGCCGCCGTGGTGGTATACGATCCTGCCCCAGGTGATATCCATCATCTTCTTCGTGGGCCTGTGGCTCTTCATCCTCAACCAGATGCAGGGAGGCGGCAACAAGGCGCTCTCCTTCGGAAAGAGCAGGGCCAGGTTGCATGTGGAGGACCGGGGCAAGACCACGTTCGCCGATGTGGCCGGGGTTGATGAGGCAAAGGAGGAGCTTGCGGAGATAGTGGAGTTCCTCAAGCACCCCAAGAAGTTCGCTGACCTCGGGGCCCAGATACCCAAGGGCGTATTGCTCGTGGGACCTCCTGGAACCGGAAAGACGCTTCTTGGGCGTGCCATCGCCGGCGAGGCTGGCGTGCCGTTCTTCATCATCAGCGGCTCTGACTTCGTGGAGATGTTCGTGGGCGTCGGCGCCGCGAGGGTGAGGGACCTCTTCGATCAGGCGAAGAAGAACGCTCCGTGCATCGTGTTCATCGACGAGATAGATGCGGTGGGCAGGCAGCGCGGCGCAGGCCTCGGTGGCGGGCACGATGAGAGGGAGCAGACCCTGAACCAGCTCCTTGTGGAGATGGACGGGTTCGAGCCCAACTCCGGCATAATCCTGCTTGCCGCGACCAACAGGCCTGACGTGCTCGATCCGGCGCTTCTGCGACCGGGCAGGTTCGACCGGCAGGTGGTCGTCGACATGCCGGATCTTCTCGGCAGGGAAGCCATTCTGAAAGTGCACGCGAAGAACAAGCCCCTCGCGCCCGATGTCAACCTGAAGGTGCTTGCTCGGCGGACGCCGGGGTTCACCGGCGCGGACCTGGAAAACCTCCTGAACGAGGCGGCGATACTGGCGGCGCGTCGAGGCAAGCGCAAGGTAACGATGGCCGAGTGCGACGAGGCCATCGATCGCGTGGTGGCTGGTCCGCAGAAGAAGGGGCGGGTCATAAGCGAGCGCGAGAAGAACCTCGTGGCGTTCCATGAGGGTGGGCACGCGCTTGCGGCGAAACTCCTGCCTCACGCGAACCCTGTGCAGAAGGTGTCGATAATCCCGCGCGGCAGGATGGGCGGGTATACGCTGATGCTTCCCGAGGAGGACCGGCACTTCCTGACGAAGTCGGAGATCCTCGACGAGGTGGTGGTGGGCCTTTCCGGCCGCGTGGCTGAGGAGATCATGTTGGGGGAGGTATCCACCGGGGCAGAGAACGACCTGAACGGGATCACCAAGGCCGTCCGCAGGATGGTGACGGAATATGGCATGAGCGAGGAGCTCGGCCCGCTTACGTTCGGCAGGAGGCACGAGGACACCGTGTTCCTTGGCCGCGACCTCGCCCACGACCGCGACTACAGCGAGGAGGTGGCGGCCGCCATCGACCGCGAGGTACGGCGGATCGTTGACGAGTGTTACGCGAGGGCGAAGGAGATCATCGCTGGCAACAGGGATAAGCTGGTGAGGCTGGCGAACGCGCTCAAAGAGCGGGAAACCATCGAAGGGGCGGATCTCGACGCGATCCTGTCGGAGGAAGTCCTGTCCGAGGGGGCTGGCGCAGGCGAGGCGGCGGTGTCCGCCGCCGCAGCGACGACCCTGGACGACCAGGGCGGCGCATCAGAGCAAGCTGGCGGTGCCAAGGGGCGTGTCCCGTCGAGGCCACCGAAGCTGGCTGAAAGCCCGGGCAGGGCTTAGTGACAAACGGGCCAGGCGTTCTCCGCGAAGACGCGAAAGCGGGGGCCTGGCCCGTTTCAATCTCATGGGAGGGTGAGAACCTGTGGCAGAGGTGGTTCGTGCGCCGAGAGGGCGGGAGCTGTCGTGCAAGGGGTGGCAGCAGGAGGCTGCCATGCGGATGCTCATGAACAACCTTGACCCGGAAGTGGCAGAGCGGCCGGAGGAGCTTGTGGTATACGGCGGCCGCGGCAAGGCCGCACGTAACTGGGAAGCGTTCCACGCCATAGTTGACTCGCTCAGGAGCCTCGAGGACGATGAGACTCTCCTGGTGCAGTCGGGCAAGCCTGTCGGGGTGTTCAGGACGCATCGGCTCGCTCCGAGGGTGCTCATCTCCAACGCGATGCTCGTGCCCGCCTGGGCCACCTGGGACAAGTTCTGGGAGCTCGAGGCGAAAGGCCTCACCATGTATGGCCAGATGACGGCCGGAAGCTGGATCTACATAGGCACCCAGGGTATCCTTCAGGGCACCTACGAGACGTTCGGGGAGGCGGCGCGGCAGCAATTCGGCGGCAGCCTCGCCGGGAGGCTCGCCCTCACGGCCGGGCTCGGCGGCATGGGCGGTGCCCAGCCGCTCGCGGTCACCATGAACGGCGGAGTCCTCGTTGCCGTGGAAGTGGACGAGGACCGCATCAGGCGTCGGCTCGCGACGAAGTACTGCGACGTAGTGGCGCGAAGCATCGACGAGGCGATGGCGCTGGCGCGCGAGGCCCTGGAGAAGCGGGAGGCTCTCTCCATCGCTCTCCTCGGCAACGCCGCCGAGACGCACCCCGAGTTCGTTCGGCGCGGGATCACACCCGACATCGTGACCGACCAGACGTCAGCCCACGACCCGCTGGGCGGGTACATCCCGGCGGGCCTGTCTGTGCAGGAGGCCGCGGAGCTTCGCAAGCGCGACCCGAGGCAGTACATCGACCGCGCCATGAAGTCCATGGCCGCTCAGGTAGAGGCGATGCTCGAGATGAAGTGGCGCGGCGCGGTGGTGTTCGACTACGGCAACAACCTCAGGCAACAGGCTTTCAACGCCGGGGTGAAAGACGCCTTCAGCTATCCTGGATTCGTGCCCGCCTACATACGGCCGCTTTTCTGTGAAGGCAAGGGACCCTTCCGGTGGGTGGCGCTTTCGGGCGACCCCGAGGACATCTACAAGACCGACGAGGTAGTGCTGCGGGAGTTCCCCGAAAACGAGCACCTTGCCCGCTGGATCAGCATGGCCCGCGAGAAAGTGCAGTTCCAGGGGCTACCCGCCAGGATATGCTGGCTCGGATATGGCGAGAGGGCGAGATTCGGCAGGGCCATAAACGAACTCGTCCGCCGGGGCGAGATCTCGGCGCCCATCGTCATTGGCCGCGACCACCTCGACACAGGATCCGTGGCCTCGCCCAACCGTGAGACCGAGGGCATGCGCGACGGGAGCGATGCCATCGCGGACTGGCCGATCCTGAACGCCTTGCTGAATGCGGTCTCCGGAGCGTCGTGGATCTCGGTCCACCACGGCGGCGGGGTAGGGATAGGATACTCCATACATGCCGGCATGGTGGTGGTCGCCGACGGCAGTGAAGAGGCCGACTGGCGGCTCGAGCACGTGCTCACGACCGACCCCGGCTCGGGCGTCGTCCGCCACGCCGATGCCGGATACGAGAAGGCCATCGAGACCGCGCGTAAGCACGGGATCAGGATACCGATGCTCCCAGAGGGGCGATCGTGACACCCGCCTGACATCGGTGCGTCCGGCTCGAGGCATTCGGGGCAAGAGAAGGTTTGCGTGTGACGAGAACGAAGGGCCAGATGGAAGCGGAGATAAGCAGCGCTATCCTCAAGTTCGAGAAGGAGCACATGGGGAGAGGCCCCGACGACATCAGGACCTTCATCGTCGAAGACATGGTGGTCGTCAGGGAGCGCGGTGTGTTGACTCCCGCTGAGACGCATCTTGCCAAGACCGCGGAGGGAAGGGATCTCATCAAACAGTTTCGGGCCCGGCTCGTGGAGAACTCGCAGGTGCTTCTTGGCTCCCTTGTGAGGGACATTACAAACATGGAGGTACTGGCGCTGCACTCTGACGTCTGCACCGCATCCGGGGAGAGGGTTCTGGTATTCTCGCTGGACCGAAACCTCGAGGCGCTTCTGCAGCGACAAGAGCCGCCAAGGCGTCGAGAGCACGTCAGGATGCCGGCCCTCTCTGGTGATGTGGACGAGAGAAAGCAGACCGGGGCTTGACAGCGCAAGGCTTCCGTGCTAGATTTTGAGGTGGACAAGGGAATATCGTCAGTTGTGAGTGTCGGTGGTAGACACGCCGGAGGGCTGTCTCCCCTCACGCAGCGAGTCACTGGACTCGACGAGCGATCCCGTTCGAGTTGGGGCGAGGGAAGACGGCAGGCTGGCAGGTAGGCCACCGCCTGAAGCAAGATCGTGGCTTTGCAGGCGGTGGCTTTTGTGTTTCCATGTAGATTTCGGTCCCGGCCACCCGCCGCGCGCCCGGGCGATGAGGGAGGCGGCGTCGGCGGTGCGTTCGGCTGGAAGGAGTGAAAGGGGAGTAAAGAGGTGGCTGAAAGCTTGGCGGCCCCAAACCGGAGTGGAGAAGACCTCCCCCCGTCTGTTGCGGTTCAAGAGGATATCGCCCATGCCATACGGCGCTTCGAACATGAGTACATGGGCCGGTCCTCGAAGTCGGTCAGGGTCCATTTCGTGGATGACATCGTGGTTGCAAGGGCAAGGGGGATACTGAGCCCCGCGGAACGGCAGCTTGCGTCCGCAGAGGAAGGGCGCATCCTCATCAAGCAACTCTGGGTGAAGGAAATGGAGGGCTTGAAAACGGTCCTCCGTTACCAGATCGAGAAACTCGTTGGGGTGCCGGTTTCGGGCCTTACTGTAGACATAGACCCCGAGGAGGACGAGTGGCTCGTCATCGTGAGACTGCGACGCGAGCTGTGACCGAGCTGACATGAGCAGGTCGCCTGTACTAAGAAGTAGGATGAAGCGGCGCATTGCCGTTGTGTTGCTCTTGATTTTGCTACCGGCGCAGGTCGCATCGGGCTGTTCGTGCTATGCGACCCCCCCGGCGGAGAGGTCGGTGGTGGTGTACACGGCCCTGATGGAGCCGGAGGCCATCGTGTACGCTCGCGCCTTCGAGAACCGTACCGGGATTCGCGTGGAGATCGTGCGGAAATCGACCGGCGTCATGTTGAGCCTGCTACGACTCGAGAGACAGCGCCCGATCGCGGATGTCCTCTTCGGCGGCCCTGCGGACGCATACGTGCTTGGAGCGGAGGAGGGCTTCTTTGAGAAGTACATATCTCCAGAGCGCTCCAACATCCCCAGCGGCTATGTAGATGAGGGGGGTGCATGGAGCGGCGTATACCTCGGAAGCATCGGATTTGCCGTGAACAAGAAGCGTCTCAAGGACCTCGGCGTGGCTACGCCGACCTCCTGGCACGATCTTGTGTCCAGCAGGCTACGAGGTGAGATCAGCATGGCAAACCCGGTGTCCTCGGGGACGGGTTACACCGTGCTGGCAACGATCGCGCAGCTCATGGGGGAGGATCGCGGGTTCGAGTACCTGGAGGCCCTCGATGCCAACGTGGGCGCTTATACAAGTAGTGGCGCGATGCCCGGGAAACTGGTGGGGCTGGGTCAAGTGGCTGTCGGACTTCTGTTCTCCCACGATATCCTGACCTTCAGACAGCAGGGATACGATGTGGATCTCGTTTTCCCGAAAGAAGGCACCGGATACGAGATAGGTGGCATCGCGATAGTGAAAGGGGCGCGACATCCCGCAGAAGCCAGGAAGTTTGTGGACTTCATGCTCAGCGTGGATGGTCAGAACCTGTACGCTGCGATGGGGGAGTTCCGCCTTCCGACCAACCGGCTGGCTGCCATTCCGAGAGGGGCCGTCCCGCTGGATGAAATCAAGGTGGCTGCCTATGATGTGACATGGGCGGCCGCGCACAAGCGGGCGCTGCTGGAGAGGTGGAATACCATCGTAAGCGTGCGCAGGAGGTAGGCTGTGGTGGACCGGAGATTCCCGTTTCCCATCTACCTCAAGATCGCATTGGCAATGTTCGGGCTCGTGGTGGCTGTCGTTGCCGGGATGTCCTGGATTACCCTCGAGCGTACCATGCGGCAGCATCGGGAACACATGACGGAGGCCAGCGCACTCGCGGCGCGCCTTATCGCCAACTACAGCCTCGAGCCGGTGGTCATGGGCAACTACTCCTCCTTGCGATCAGTGCTGACCGAGGTGCTCGACTCAAATCAGGACGTTATCGTCATCGAAGTTCTGGACGAGAAAGGAATCCCACGCGTGAACGCATCTCGCCCGAGGAGCCGACACCAGCAGGTCGGCGTCCTGGTGCATGAGTCCAGCGGTATGCAGGGGAAACCTGTCCCTGCGACCTACGGCACGGGGGATCATCCGCAGGCAGAGGCTGGTGACACAGCAACGTGGCCGGAGGTCACCTCGCCGATCGTGGCTTACGGAAGAACGTGGGGATATGTGAGGCTGTCCTATTCCCTGAGTGGCTTCAAGCGTGCCGTTGCAGCGGCCCGCTTTCAGATCCTGGGCGTTGCCGGCATATCGGCTCTGCTCAGCCTGCTCATGGCCGGGATCCTGTCGAGGGCGATCGTTACCCCTGTGCGGAAGCTGGTGAGCCACGCCAGGGCGATATCCACGGGCGATCTGGACACTCCGATCGAAGTGGCGAGCCGCGACGAGATCGGCTTCCTTGCGACGACTCTTGAGGGCATGAGGCTCGGGCTCCGACAGTTTGTCAGCCATGTGGCCCGGCGAGCGATAGGCTTCGAAGGCGACCTCGACCTGTTCGGTCTACCTGCTGTCCTGGCCCTGGTCAGAACGGGCATGCGTACCGGCGGCCTGGTGCTCGAGAGAGGCAGCACGGCAGGCGTCATTTACTTCAAGAACGGTGAGATCGTCGATGCGGCGCTCGGAGACTGCAATGGGGAGGACGCCTTGTACGCGTTCTTTGCCTGGACCGAGGGCACGTTCAAGTTCAGCCCGCGGCTGGTTCCTGGGCGGATCACGATCGAGGCGGACTGGGCAAGGCTGATCCTGGAAGGCACGCGGCGAGTGAGCGATAAAGCTGCGTTCGAGCAGGTCATCCATTCGCAGGACTTCGTGCCGTCAAGGCGCCGCCTGGCCGAAGGGATTACCTCTCCGGCTGATGCCGTGATATTGAGGGACGGCCTGCTGGAGCCGGAGGAAGCGAGAGTGCTTGCTCTTGTTGACGGGAGGAGGAGTGTTCGCGACATCGCCGGTGTGTTCGGCCAGGGTCCCGCTGACCCAGCTACCGTGTACCCGCTTCTTTATCGCTTGATAGCCGTCGGTCTGGTGGGAGGCGACGACGAAGCCTCCATGTCCGGCGATGAGGCGGTGGGGACCGTGCTCGAGGCTCGGTCGAGGAAGCCGGGGAACGTCATCGTGTTTCCGGGGAAACGTGTCCAGGACTCGCGCGGGGGGTGATGCGGCGAGCGAGCGACATATGTCCTGGGGGTGTGTCGTGTCGACCGGCGTCTGGTGACGGCCACGTGGTAGTGATCAACACGAGGGAGGATGATGTCTCGATGAAACGCAAGTTGTCGTTTTTGGCCTGGACGATGTCTGTGGTGCTCATTGCCGCTCTGACCATATCGGTCGGCGCGAAAGAGAGGATCGCGGCATACACCACGCTCGATGAGCCACTCGCGCGCGCGGTGTTTGAAGCGTTTGAGAAAGACACAGGGATCAAGGTTGAATGGGTGCGCCTCTCGACAGGCGAGACCGTTGCTCGCCTCGAGGCGGAGCGAAAGAACCCCCAGGCCAGCATATGGTATGGCGGCGTGGGTCTCGGGCATATCGAAGCCAAGAAGAAGGGCCTGACCACGCCGTATTTCTCACCGGCAGCCGCCGCCATACCTGCGAACTTCAAGGACAAGGACGGCTACTGGACTGGCATATACGCGGGGCCGCTCTGCTTTGCGTGCAACGTGAATCGCCTGAAGGACCTCGGTCTCGAGGCCCCGACATCCTGGATCGATCTCACGAGGCCCGAGTACAAGGGGCACATTCAGATGGCCAACCCGACGACCTCCGGTACGGCATATAACGTCATTGCCACCGTTGTGCAGCTGTGGGGCGAGGAGAAAGCGTTCGAGTACCTGAAGGCGCTGCATACGAACATCTCCCAGTACACGAAGTCCGGTTCCGCGCCGGGCAAGGCGGCGGCTCTCGGCGAGATCCCCATCGGAATAGGGTACGCGCACGACCAGGTCAAGCTGATAAACGAGGGATACCCCTTGAAGATCACCTTCCCGTCTGAAGGTACAGGCTATGAGGTCGCATCGATCTCGCTCATCAAGGGCGGCCCGCAGCTCGAGACAGCGAAGAGGCTCTACGATTGGGCTCTTGGCGAGAGAGCGGCCGCGGTATACGCGAGCACATTCGTGGTGCCGTTCGTGGACGTGCCTCTCAAGCCGGGCGCAGTGCCGATCTCGAAGGTCAAGACGATAGACCAGGATGACGAGTGGGCCGGGCAAAACAGAGACCGGCTCCTCGAGCGATGGATGAACGAAATCTACCGGAAGTAGCACCAGGGACCCAGAACTGAGCGCTCAGGAACAGGAAGAAGCAAGCACCCGGTGGGCGGGGCGGCGTGGGTCAGTGGCGTCCCGCCCGGTCCTGACTCATCCAGACTCACATGGCCATCAGGCATCTAGTTATGGCGCCATGAGTGTGCGCCACTTCCCCTGACGGTGTTGGGGTTGCCGGCGCTTGCTAGGGCGGGGCGCCTGGAATTTGGCTAGCCCGCGCGCCAAATTCGAACGCATCTCACCGCACGCGCCGTCCCCGGAGGCCAACACCGGCAACCCTGGACAAGACCTGCGCGCTGAAAAGTAGCGCGAACTTGTGGCGATCTACGTAGAAAGGAGTGGCCACTCGACCTGCCGGAGCATGGGGCGGCGATGGCCGAAAGCATATGAGAACTCGGCGAAAGTGGTGGAACGATACACGGGCTCAACTCTCCCCGCTGCGTCAAGACCCGGTGCTTCTCGGCGTCATACTGCTAATTGCTGTGCTCCTCGCGGTGTTCATCGCGTATCCGATCGCTCAGGTGATCAGGGTCAGCCTGACCCCTGACGGCACATTCAGCCTCGCGGCATACAAGTACCTTTTGTCCCAGTGGTGGCTCCGGCAGACGTTCTTCAACAGCATGCTGCTGGGGGCCATTGTCGCCACAGTCGGCACGCTTATAGGTTTCGTGTTCGCATACACCCTGAACCACGCGCGCCTTCCGCTGGCAGGGTTCTTCCGCCAGATGGCCGTGCTACCCATCATCTCCCCGCCGTTCATGTTTTGCCTGTCAGTGATCCTTCTCCTGGGGAGAAACGGCATAATCACAAAGCAACTGCTCCACTTGAGCGGGTTTGATATATACGGTCTCAAGGGACTTGTGCTGGTGCAGACGATGGGCATGTTCCCTATAGCATTCATGGTGCTGGACGGCGTTCTGCAAGCCATAAACCCTGATCTCGAGGATGGCGCCCTCAACCTCGGCGCCTCGAAGGGCAGGGTGTTCTGGACCGTCACGCTGCCGCTGTGCATGCCTGGGATCGCCAGCGCGTGGCTGCTCGTGTTTGTTACGTCCCTCGCGGACTTCGCAAATCCCGTCGTACTTTCAGGCAAGTTCGATGTTCTGTCGGTGCAGGCGTACCTTCAGTTTACCGGCATGTACAATATGCCAAGGGGAGCCGCCATCGCGATCCTCCTGCTCATACCGGCCATGATCGCCTTCGTGGCCCAAAGGTACTGGGTAAGCCGCAAGTCCTACGTGACGGTGACGGGAAAACCGTCATCCTTCCGGACCCTCGAGCCGTCGCGGGCTGTCCGGGTGAGCCTCCTGGCGTCTTGCCTGACGATATCCGCCGTCATATTGCTGTTCTATGTGACAGTGATTCTGGGTGCGTTCGTGAAGCTGTGGGGTGTGGACTGGACGCTCACTTTGGAACATTTCAGGTACGCGTGGGACGTGGGGGCGGATAGCTTGCGGTCCACAGTAATCCTCTCCGGCTTGGCGACCCCTGCCACCGGCATTCTCGGAATGGTGATCGCATTCCTCCTTGTGAGGAAACGGTTCCCAGGCAGAGGAGCGCTGGGGTTCACGTCGATGCTCGCCTTTGCGGTTCCTGGCACGGTGGTGGGCATAGGCTATGTGCTCGCGTTCAACCAGCCCCCTCTGCTTCTCACGGGTACAGCCACGATCATCGTTCTTTGTTTTGTCTTCCGGGAGATGCCGGTTGCGATCGAAGCAGGCGTCGCTTCACTGGTCCAGATCGACCCTGCCATTGAGGAAGCGTCAGCCAACTTGGGCGCGACCAGCGCCTATACCTTCAGGAACATCACCCTACCGTTGGTGCGCCCGGCCTTCGTGGCGGGTCTGTCCTATGCGTTTGTCAGAAGCATGACTGCGGTGAGCGCGGTGATATTCCTCGTGTCAGCCCGGTGGAACCATCTGACTGCGCTGATATACGCTCAAACGGAGATCATGCGACTTGGCGCGGCGAGCGTGTTGTCGCTGTTCCTCATAGTGATAGTGCTCGGGGTCTTCACAGTGATCCGCGGTGTTTTGGGAAGGGGACTGCCACAACTCCGTGCAGGGAACTGACGGGAACTGGAGCAGCGGCACGCGTCCTTGAACTTACACATGGGGCCTCAAGTGGACGTGCTGACAACCCGCGACCAACCCATGAACCCGAGTCAGGAGGAGCGAAGAACCATGCCATCACGAGCAGCAAGAGTGACTCTCGAACACCTCACGAAGGTATTCTCAAGCGCTGGGAGGGATGTCGCGGCCGTAAACGACGTATCTCTCTCCATCGAGCCTGGCGAACTCGTGACCCTGCTTGGGCCGTCCGGGTGCGGGAAAACCACCACCCTTCGGATGATCGCCGGGTTCGAGATGCCTTCCAGGGGCAAAATCCGGATAGGAGACCGCGACGTTACGAGTGTGCCGCCGAATGCACGTGATACCGCCATGGTGTTCCAGAGCTACGCCCTGTTCCCACACATGACGGTCCGCGAAAACGTTGCTTACGGTCTCCGGTTTCGTCACGTGAACAGGGCAGAGGCTGCCCGCAGGGTGGACAGGATCATGTCGCTGGTCGGTCTCAAGGGGTTTGAGACCAGATCGCCGGGACATCTGTCCGGCGGCCAGCAGCAGCGCGTAGCACTGGCGCGGGCGCTGGTCGTTGAGCCCCAGGTTCTCCTGTTCGACGAACCCCTGTCGAACCTTGACGCCAAGCTCAGGGAACAGATGCGGGAGGAGATCCGCCGGATTCAGAAGGGGCTTTCGATCACCGCGGTCTACGTGACTCATGACCAGACTGAAGCCATGAGCATTTCTGACCGTGTTGTAGTGATGCACGAGGGACGGATCGAACAGGTGGGATCCCCCGAGGACATCTATGCCCGGCCTGTTAACCGGTTCGTGGCGGACTTCGTGGGGAAGGTGAACTTCATTCCAGCAGAGGTGCTGGAAACCGGCGAGACCACGTCAGTATTGAGCGTGCTGGATCGGTCTATCCGAGTCCCGCGGTTGAGTTTCAGCGCCGGGCAGAAACTGGTCATCGTGGTCCGCCCGGAGGAACTGCGCCTGGAAGTTGGTGGCGATGGGCTGCTGCAGGGTACGGTGATGTCATGCACCTACCTGGGAGCGGTGCTCGAGTGCGAACTGAAGGTGGCCTGCGGCATGAGGCTCCTGACAACGGTACATAACCCTAGGCAACGAGGACGGCTGAAAACAGGGGATATCGTAGGAATCGCGTTCGACACGCGGGACCTGCATCTGCTTTCTGCATGATGGTCGTTGCAGGTTTGAAGGGGCCGCAGGCGAGGACGAAGCGGTGCACTGCGCAATGGAGCGCCCGGGCTTTCGCCGGGCAGCAGCAATGTGGTAGGGTCACTTGGTGGCTCAGAGACGCGGTCGCACTGGCACGAGGCTGAGGTGGCGCCGGGCGAAGCGTGTCGCTCCGCCCGGCATTGCTGCGCTACATCCTCAAACCGTAAAGGACTCCACCAGCCTGCGAAGGTCGGTTGCAAGGTCCGCGAGGCGTCTCGCGGAGTCAGTCATCTCCGCGACTGTTGCCGCCATCTCTTCGGTAGAGGCGGAGACCTGCTCCGCGGAGGCGGCCGTCTGGGCGGAGACCGAGGCTACCGTCTCCACGGCCTTTCTCACCTCTTCGCTGGCTGCAGCCATCTGTTCCGTGGCGGCTGTGTTCTCCTCCGTTATGCTGGCCGCGCTCTCTATGGCCTTCGTCGCCTGCGAGCTGTGGTCCGTCATCTCCTGAACGAGTGCCACGATGTTTTCGACCTCTTCTGCCACAAGCCCGACCGCGTCCATGATGTCTGAGAGTGCCCGAGCCGCCTCCCCGGCGAGCGTGTTACCGCCTCCTGCCTCAGCGGCGGTCACCTCCATAGACCTATCGGCCGTTCCGACGCTCTGCTGCATCTTGCCGACTATGGCGGAGATCTCCTTCGTGGCCTCGCTGGACCTAGTCGCGAGTTTGCCGACCTCATCGGCGACCACGGCAAACCCTCTGCCGTGCTCGCCCGCCCTTGCGGCTTCTATGGCAGCGTTCAGGGCAAGAAGGTTGGTCTGTTCGGCTATCTCATCGATGACCTCAACGATGTTGCCGATCCTTGCGGAGTCCTCCCCGAGCTGCTTTGTGGCCCCGGCCGTCTCGGCGATAAGATCCGCGATCCTTCTCATGCTGCCTATCGCCTTGCCAACAGCCTCTTTTCCGGAAAGGGCCGTGGCCCGCATTCCGTCAAACGCGTGAACAAGGGAATCCGCGCTCTTCGCCACCCTGTCGATGGCGCTCACCATGTGCGAGACGGTATTGCTTGCTTCCGTCACCGACGCGACCTGGTCCTCGGCACCCCTGGCTATCTGGTCTATGGCCTCACCCAGTTGATTCATGGTCCTGTGCGCCTCGTGGGTGCGGCGGGTCTGCTCCGCCGCACCGGTGGCCACGTTCTGCATGATCCCGCCGATCTGGGTGGTTGCTTCGTTCGCGCTGGCGGCGCTCTTGGACAGACTCTCGCCTGTTGAAGCGAGCTCGCGCGAGGACTCCCCGATCCGCGAGACGAGAGTCCTCAGGCTTTGCACCATGTCTGTAAACGCCCTGGACAGGGCGGCGATCTCGTCGCGGCCCTTCACCGTGGGGACCTGCTGTGCGAGGTTCCCCCTGGCGACCTCCGATGCCGCCCTTGTCAGCCTTGAGACCGGTCGAGTGATGTTCCATGTGAGGGTGATTCCTATGGCAAGGCCCGCGAGGGCGGCGATCGCCATTCCTCCGATGAGGATCATCTTCACACGTCTGCTCTCGCTTCTGGCTGACGATACCTGCCTTGCGTGCTCTTCGCTGGTGGAGGCGATCCACTGATCAGCGATGGAGCTCAGCTTCGCGATCAGCGGCAGTCCGTCAGTGCGGATGAACTCGAGGGCTTTCTCGGAGTCTCCGGCCTGGACCAGCATTTTGGCGATATTCGCGCGTGACGCGAAGCTGGTATTGGCGTCGCCGAGTTCCTGAAGGTACTCCGCCATGCTGCTCTCGTCAGGCATCACGGTGAGTATGTTGCGGATCTCTGCCTTGGAGGCCTCATCAGCCGCTTCAAACTCCTTGAGCACCTGTTCGTCCTGGGTGAGGGCGTATGAAAGGATCGTCGCAGCCTTCTTCCAGGTGGCAATTTGCAGGCTGTCAATGTGTCTCTGCAGAGGTACGCCGGAGTCGAGGATCTTCGAGTACATGCTCTCCTGCACCTGCATACCCCGAACGCCGAGATATGCTACGCCACCCATCAGAAGTAACAGTAACACGACCATGCCCATGACCTTTGATCCTATGCCCGGCCTCAGCGCAATCCTCGGTCGCGGGAGTCTAGACAGGCGTCGGGTGGAAAAAGGTCTGCTACTCATCGGATCGCCTCCATGCGCGCAGTCTGCAACGGAAGTTGGAGTACGTTGCCTGTGCGACCATTGTTCGACATCCACAACGGAGATTCGCTGTCATTCACCGATTTCCTCCCAAAGACGCTGCCAGGGGCGGCCGGTCGTCCCTGACATCCTCTGCGGGACGGGAGTCTTCTCAAGGCGCGTGTGTGCGAGGGTGAACATTCGGCGCCGGTGCAGCCAGTACGGCGTTGCACAGGACCGCATGCAGTATCAAGCCGGCATACACGTGCAATGCCCGGCCGTCACGTGCACCCATGAGAGCACGGGGTACCAGGACACCTCAAACAGAGTAGCGGCCGCCTCGCTGCTGGCTGTGGTCATTGGCAGGAGGTGTCGTGGACTGGTGGTCACCGTGACGGCTGCCATTGCTTTCCTCTGGATACTATGGTACAATCTAGCCACACAGGGGAGTCGGATGTGTTTCTGGCGCGGTTCCTCGCGAGCACACAGCAACAAAACTGCGATCATGCATCTCTAAACGAGGTTGTTGAATCAGGCATTAGTATGCGTGCTGCCACAAGCATGGATCTGGCGTGCGTGTTTTCGCACGTGCCAGGAGACTCCCCGGGGTGCGGCAGGGCGAGGTCAGAGATGTGACCCGGGAAGGACTTGAGCCAGAAGGCATTCTTACGGAGCGCGACACGCTGATCATCGACAGGCTCTGGATGTCGGTGGTTATTGCGTGCGTAGTGCTGGGCGCGGTGTTTTTCAATGAGATCGACTGGAAACCCGGCTCCGTTCCTGCTGTGCTCGCGCTGAGCGGTCTTGCCTACGGTTGGATCAGGCACGTCCTCGCGACCACTGCACTGCGGAACAGGGTTTGGCTGAGCCTGCTCCTCACGGGTGCCGATATCATGGTCGTCGGGGCGGCGACATATGTGTCAGGTGGGCCTGCGAGCCCTTTCTGGCCCATGTTTGCGTTGCCGATACTCGCGGCCACGCTGAGGTTCGGGCTCAAGGTCGGGCTCGCGGCAACTTGCGCGGCGTGCGGCCTCTCTCTTGCCGTCCTGGCAACGGGAGGGGGCGCAGACGGGCTATCAGGGCTGAACCTCTTTAGGTTCGTGTTCATGATAGCCATGTTCCTGCTTTTCAGCTTCTTCTTCGGCACTCTGGTGGAAGAGGAAAAGAAGCTGAGGCAGGAGATCCTTGCCCTTTCGAGGACCGACCCCCTCACCGGGATCTACAACCATCGCCACCTGCTCGACGTCCTTCGGAATGAACTCAAGAGGGCCGCCCGGTACGACGAGCCGCTGGCGGTCAGCATGACAGACCTCGACCTCTTCAAGAGCGTGAATGATACCTTCGGGCACCTTGCGGGCGACAAGATCCTCACTGAGCTTGTGGATACGATGAAAAGGACATTTCGGGCCACCGATTGCCTGGCACGATACGGTGGCGACGAGATAGCCGTCGTGATGCCAAAGGCCGGACAGCACGAGGCTCTCGCTGCGCTGGAAAGGGCCAGGGATGCGGTTGCGAGGGCCAGCTTTTCGGGGCCGAACGGCCAGAGCCTGCGGGTCACGATAAGCGCCGGGGTCGCTGTCTTCCCCGACCACGGCGAGGACGCCCTTACCCTCCTCGACAGGGCCGACCGGGCCATGTACGCGGCGAAGAACTCCGGTGGCAACCGCGTGCAGTTGTACCATCCATCTCTCGCGGAGATGGCTCTCGAAGCGGCCTCGACTCTTGACTCGCGCTCGCAACCACTTTCCACGACATAGGAGGATTTCAGCGCAACTTAAAGAAATTGTATAACAAAATGAGAAGAAGGAGGGACGGTGCCTTGGAGAAGGTCCTGCTAGTGGAGCACGAGAAGTGCACGGCGTGCCGTATCTGTGAGCTTGTGTGTTCGGCCAAACATGCAGGGTCGTTCAACCCGGCGAAAGCGCGGATCACCGTGGCTACGTTTCTCGAGGACAACTTCTTCTTTCCGCTGACATGCCAGCATTGCGAGGAACCTCTCTGTCAGGACGTCTGCCCCACCGGTGCCATATCGCGGCACCCGGAAACGGCGGCAGTGGTCATCGATGACGCGAAGTGCATAGGGTGCAGAATGTGCCAGGCCGCGTGCCCATTCGGGGCGATCGCCTACTCCCCGTCCGAGGATAAGGTCGTAAAATGCGACCTTTGCGGCGGCGAGCCGGAGTGCGTGTTGTTCTGCCCGTGGGACGCGATCAAGTATGTCCAGGCCGACGACGCCGCGCTGCGCAGGCGCAAAGCTGTGGGCGAGAAGCTCAAGAAGGCCCTGCAGGAGGTGAAGCTGTGATGTACGGGTGGACGGGAAAGATCCTTCGGGTTGACCTCAGCGCAAGGTCGGTGTCCGTGGAAGACCTGTGCCCCGAGATCGCCGAGAAGTACCTCGGGGCGAGAGGCCTTGGCACGAAGATCCTTTATGACGAGCTCAAGCCCGGCGTGGATCCGCTCGGCCCGGACAACAAGATCATCTTCGCCACCGGGCCTCTCACCGGCACTGCGGCTACGTCGGCCGGCCGCTACAACGTCGTCACGAAGTCGCCGCTCACGGGGTTTATCGCTGCGTCGAACTCCGGCGGGTATTTTCCTGCGGAGATGAAGTATGCCGGCTTTGACGCCATCATCGTGGAAGGCGTTGCGGAGGAGCCAGCATACATCTGGGTACACAACGGCAAAGCGGAGATCCGCTCCGCAAAACACGTCTGGGGCAAGAACACCGCCGAGACCACGGATATCCTTGTCTCGGAGACCGACCCCGACGCCAAAGTCGCGTGCATCGGGCCCGCCGGCGAGAGGCTCGTGCTCTTCGCGTGCGTCGTGAACGACAAGGGCCGCGCCGCCGGGCGCTCCGGGGTCGGCGCGGTCATGGGCTCCAAGAACCTGAAGGCCATCGTGGCGAGGGGCACGGGCGACGTGAAGGTGGCCGACCCGGCGAAGTTCAGAGAGGCTGTGCTCGCTGCCTTCAAGAAGATCAAGGAGGCCCCGGTCACGTCGCAGGGCCTTCCCACATACGGGACGCCGGTCCTCGTGAACGTCATCAACCAGCACGGGGCCTTCCCGACGCGCAACTTCCAGACGGGCGTGTTCGAGGGGGCCGAGAGGATATCCGGTGAAACGCTGGCCGCCACGCTCCTCGTGAGGAAGCGGGCCTGCTTCGGGTGCCCCATCGCGTGCGGGCGGCCGAGCGTCGTGAAGAGCGGGAAGTACAAGGGTGAAGGCGAAGGTCCCGAGTATGAGACCATCTGGGCGCTCGGTGCGACCTGTGGCGTTGACAACCTCGAAGCCGTGACAAAGGCCAATTACCTGTGCAACGAGCTTGGTCTTGATCCAATAACCATGGGATCGACCATAGCGTGCGCCATGGAGCTGTACGAAAAGGGCTATCTCCCGAAGAACGCGACCGACATCCCGCTCGTGTTCGGCGACGCCGATGCCGTGGTCGAGGCGACGCGCAAGACCGGGTACCGGGAGGGCATCGGCGACCTGCTTGCGAAGGGGTCCTATCGTCTCGCTGCGGAATTCGGCCACCCGGAGCTCTCGATGAGCGCGAAGAAACAGGAGTATCCGGCGTACGATCCGCGCGGCGTCAAGGGCATCGGGCTCAACTACGCCACCTCGAACAGGGGCGGCTGCCACGTGAGGGGCTACACCATCTCTCCCGAGATCCTTGGGGTTCCGGAGAAGATAGATCCCCTCTCCAAGGACGGGAAGGCCGCCTGGGTTAAGGCGTTCCAGGACGTGACCGCTCTCGTGGATTCGGTCGGAATGTGCCTGTTCACCACGTTTGCGCTGGGCGCGCCGGATGTCGCGAGCATGCTCGAGCCTGCGACAGGCGTGCCGTTCTCCACGGAGAAGGCAGCGCTGGCCGGCGAGCGCATCTGGAACCTGGAGCGTCTCTTCAATCAGAGAGAGGGGCTGACGAAGGAGGACGACACCCTGGCTCCAAGGTTGCTCAATGAGCCCATGCCGGAAGGCCCCGCAGCCGGACAGGTGGTGGAGCTTGCCGACATGCTGGCCGATTACTACGCAGCCAGAGGCTGGAGCGAGGATGGCAAGCCTTCGGCCGAGACCCTGGACCGGCTCGGGATCGCTGTCTAGGTACATCGCCACAAGTTCGCGCTACTTCTCAGCGGGTGAGCCCTGTCCAGGGTTGCCGGTGTTGCCCTCCGGGGACGGCGCGTGCGGTGAGATGCGTTCGAATTTGGCGCGTGGGCTAGCCAAATTCCAGGCGCCCCGTCGTGCAATCACAGGCAACCCCGACGCCGTCAGGGAAGATGGCGCAAACTTATGGCGCTACACCTAGGCGTGGATTCGTGCGCAGGCCAGTCTGCCGGCGGAAAAGGGGCGGTTATGTCCGAGCCGGCACCTGGACGGCGGCCAGGGAGGGGCGCGCCTTGCGCGTTCGGTTCTTCTTCTTTGTGAGTCAGGCTACAGGCCAGGATGAGGTGACGGTGCCTGCCGAATCGGCCCCCGACATCAGCACGCTCGTTCGGGTGCTCGTGGGCCGGTTCGGCGAGCGTCTCGCACGGCAGTTGCTCGCTGCGGATGGGGAGATCCGGCGCGACATCAACATCCTCGTGAACGGCCGCAACGTTCAGTTCCTGTCGGGGGCCGACACGAGGCTGAGCGACGAGGACACGGTGAGCTTCCTCTCGGCGGTTGCCGGAGGATAACAGGGTGGGTGACGGGGGCGTAGGGTCTCCGCTCTCCACGTCGGGACAGGTTTAGCGATGGGGCGCGGGTGCTTCCCAGGCAGGACGCCTGTGCGAAGACCGGCCGGCTCGCAAGTGCCTGCGTTCTGACGCCCGGCCTTGCAAACACCGGCGGCCCGGCGTAGAACGCCGATCCAAAACGCCGCGGCGCGAATCCTGGACGACCGAGTTGGGAAGGACGCCTGCCCTGAAAAAGTGGACGCGGAGCTGCGGATATGGTATGGGGGGAAGCCCTATGAAGTACGTGATCCTCGGAAACGGCCCGGCGGGGGTGAGCGCGCTCGCGGCCATCCGGAAGGTGGACCCGACTGGTGAGATCACGGTAGTGTCGCCCGAGACCTGGCGGTACTACTCAAAGATACTCCTGACCCGCTGGATCGCCGGAAAGGTGAGGTTCCCGAGCCTCTTCCTGGTCGATGAGGGCTTCTACGAGCGGAACGACGTAAAGACCGTCTTCGGCGCAGCGGCGACCCGCATTGACCCCGACAGGAGGGTTGTCGAGCTGTCCAACAGGCAGAGGCTCGGCTACGACAGGCTGCTTCTGGCCATGGGAAGCTCTCCCCAGGTGCCTGACGTGTGCGGCATAAGGCTTCCAGGAGTTCACTACCTGAGGACGTTCGACGACGCGGAGAGGATCGCTCAGGCGGCGTCCTCCGCGCAGCGGGCCGTCGTGATAGGCGGGGGCCTCGTGAGCCTGAAGGCCGCCGAGGGCCTTCTCGGCCGCGGCCTCGAGGTGTGGGTCGTCGTGTCCTCGGAGAGGCTGCTCTCGCAGATCACGGCGCCCGAAGACGCTGCGCCGGTTCTGAGGATCTTCGCGGGGACCTCGAGGCTACATATCCTCCTCAACTGCGATGTCACCGAGATCGAGGGCAGGGGGCGGGTCGAGAGGGCCCACCTCAGCGCCGGGCAGCGCATTGAGTGCGACATTGTCGTGGTCGGCAAGGGCGTCGCGCCGAACCTCCTCTGCACGCGCGGCACGGGCATACGCACAGGGCACGGCGTCATCGTCGATGACAGGATGCAGACCAGCGTCCCCGGGATATATGCGGCAGGCGACCTCGCCGAGGGCTTCGACATAGCCCGGGGAAGGGCCGCGGTGAACGCCCTGTGGTCGAGCGCGGTGTGGCAGGGCAGAGCGGCGGGCTGTAACATGGCCGGGCGGGATGTGACCTATCTCGGGGACGTTGGCCTGAATTCTGTCACGTTCTTCGGCGGGTGCGTCGCAACGCTCGGGAAGACCCGGCCCGAGGACGGCGACGAGGTCCACACGCTGGCCGGCAGGGGCAGCGATAGCGGCGACTACGCGCGGCTCGTGTTCCGGGATGACCACCTGGTGGGGGCCGTGTTGATCGGCCGGGCGGTGCAGACGGCGGGGGTGCTTCGCAGCCTCATTGCGCGTCGGTCCAGCGTCGCTCGGATCAAAGGCGAGCTACTGCGCGGCAGGATGTCCTATGCCGGCATAGTGAAGGACGTTGTGGGCCTGTGCACGCCGGTGGTAGCTTGCTGATGATCCTGCGCCGTCCGGAACCTGAGAGCCCAGACCGGTTTCGTCCCATAGTTCCGGGGCGGCGAATGTCGCCGCCCTCTCCTCATCTTCGAACACGGACACGACAGGTGTCTGCGTCTTCCGGATCCTGCTCGGAATCGCCGAGTCGAGGACAGATTTCCACGTGTCCGACGAGGCTGTGGACGAATTCTACGGAATCTAGACGGCCTCCACCCGCTTGACCTCGGGCACCTCCTCCTTGAGAGCCCGCTCCACGCCGTTCTTCAGCGTCATCATGGACATCGGGCACCCCACGCAGGCGCCGGTGAGCCTCACCTTGACCACACCTTCGTCGACGCTGACCAGTTGGACATCGCCACCGTGTGCCTGCAGAGCGAACCTGATCTTCTCGAGAGCCTTCTCAATCTTCTCCTGCAATGCTAGCGCCTCCCCGGCTGAAGTTGCGGCATCGTGCCTTCCGACTGATTATACACCCTAAGTATGGCGGGAGTCGAGCGGCGCAATTCAGACGGCGTGGTTCAGGTCACCTTATCTCGATCTGCAGGCTCAGCCTGACGCCCGTCCCGGTGTTGACCGCCGTGATCGTGTACACGCCTGGCCCGACCGGCACTCCTTCGTTCGTGGTCTGGTTCCAGGTCTGCAGGAAGACGAGGTTTTCGCGGGGCGGCAGCGTGACCCGCTCTATTGCGAACGTGAAGAACTTCCCCGCCGACCAGCGCCATATCTCCCTCGTGTCGCGGGTGACGATGAAATCAAACCTCTGGCTGGACCGGTACGTGATCGTCACGGGGCCGGTCGTGACGTTGGTCTTCGTCAGGCTCATGCGCACAGGCTCACCCCGGGCATAGCTGACCTTGTTCACCATGAACGTGTGCCGCAGGCCGTCTTGCACCACGGAGACCTGGTTCACCCCGGTCACAGGTGCCGGCGGCGTCGGTGGAGGCCCGGGTGGCACTGGAGGCCCGGGCGGCACGGGCGGCGTCGGCACCGGCGGCGCTGGCGGAGGCGGCGGAGACGGCACGGGAGGCGGCGTGACTGGCGGCCCGGGCGGCACCGTGGGTGGTGGAGGCGGTGGCAACGGCGTTGGGATCACGATCGTCGGCCTTACCGGCACGAGCAGCACCTGGCCAACGACGATGAAGTCCGGGTTCGGAATGCGGTTTATGGCCGCAAGCACTTGCACGGTGGTCCCGAACCTCGCGGCGATCTCCGCGAGGGTGTCCCCGGGCTGGACGATGTACAGCCGAAAACCAACCGGCACCGCGATGGGCGGTGGAGGCGGGGTCACCGGCGGCGCCGCCGGCACGGGAATCTGGAGCACCTGTCCGACGAAGATCACGTCGGGATTCGCGATGTTGTTAGCCTCGACAACGGCCTCGACCGTGGTGCCGAACCTCTCCGCAATGAGAGCAAGGGTGTCGCCAGGCTGGACTATATACGTGATCATGGCAATTCCCTCCCGGCGTCATATGCCCTGAACCGGGATCACCCGGTGCGAGGGCCGACGATTTCTCACAACATGTTATTCTATGTGCAGCCCGGTGTTGCCTGTTGCCACTCCAGAGAGCGGGAAACCGACCTGATGTCCCCTTAAAGGAATAAAGGCAGGAGAGTCGAACAAAGAGCCTGGGGGAACCCGGCATCACCCGGGCGCAACACGCATAGACCGGAGTATGGTCAGTTTGGCTGCGCGCCGAATGTCGTCGAGGCGCTCCGCCGCGACCGTACCGTGACCGCATCGCCGAACCCGCCCTAGGGTGAGGGAATGCGGGGTTGCGCCCGCCGAGTGAGGGTGCATTAGTCCCCGTCCCTTTTCCAGTAGTTGCCGGGTTGCCGGTGTTGCACTCGGGGACGGCGCCCCAAGCGGGGCGCGCTTCGCCAAAATCCGGCCCATCGGGACAGTGGCCGGATTTTGACACCCCTCGTGCAATCACCGGCAACCCCCTCCCAAAAGTCGGGAGCATTTCTGCACCCTCACTCGGGGTGCCTGATGCGTGCGCCTGGAACAAGACCCATTGAGAGCGTGGGACCCCTCGTAGTTGCGAGCCCGTAGTCCAGTGCCAGCTACCTCTGGAGATGCGGCAGCGCTCCCTGGGGTTGTGCTCAAAGGAGGCAGCGCGTGCCCTTGTTCGAGAGATTGCGAAAGCTTCCGGGACCCGTGCGCGCCGCCGCCGTGCTTCTCATGGGGACGGGGGCGGTGTGCCTCGCGCTCTCGGCTGTTGCCGGAGATCTCAAGGGGGAAGTCCGTCTCCATATGGGCACCCGCCCCGCGCAAACGGGGGGCGGTCCCCGGGACCGGACGCCGGCGATCGTGGACGCACTGGGAGCGCGGCCGGCCGCACTTGCGTCGGCGCCACCACCGGCACCAGCACAGGCTGCTGTTCCGGCAACTGCCTCCGGCGATGTCCTGGATCGTATCCGCGCGGCCAGGACCCCGGTTCTTGAGCAAGAGATTCTCGAGATCGCACGTTCCTCCATAGCCGCTGCGGTTGCCGGGTACGGTGCAGAGGAGCGGTGCCACGCGGCGGGCCCGCAGGCGCGGGCGCCGGGTGGCCGTCCCCCGGACAGCCGCCAGGCCGACGCCATCCTCGCCGCCCCCGCCGGAGTGTTCGTCGCGCTCATCCTTGATGGCAAGGTGAGGGGGTGCATGGGCACAGTCCATCCGATGGAGCCGTCCCTCGCCGAGGAGATTGCGGGCGCGGCGCGGATGGCGGCTACGTCGGACCCGCGTCGCCTGCCCGTGCGACCGGAGGAAGTGGCGCGGCTCGAGTACTGCGTGTCGGTGGTCGGGAGGGTGAGGCGACACGACCTCGCGGTGCCGGTGAACCCGCGAATCCAGGGCGTCATCGTAAAGGCGAACGGGAGGGCCGGCGTGATCCTGCCCGGCGAGGCCAGGACGGGCGCATACGAGACGGCCTGGGCGAAGCGCGAGGCCGGCGTGGGTCCGGGTGAGCATTATGAGCTATACGTCTTCGAGACGGAGCGATTCGGGAAGGCCCTGCCTTTGAGAAGGTAGGCGAAGGAGGTAGGCGGCTGTGAAACCTCGTATCGCGCGATGGATACCTTACGCGGTTGCGGCGCTCGCGGCTGTCGCGGCGCTCGCGTTTCTCGTAAGGCCGCTTTCCGCAGACAGCGCCGATAAGGGTTACCTTTACATGTATACGGAGGAAAGGGTATGGGCACCTTCCGAGCACCCGTCCGTGATAGTGCGGGGCCGCGGTGCGACGCGGATCGACCTCGCGATGTGGAGGTTCGACCCCATCACGCAGTTCCAGGCGCGTGGGTCGCTGCACTCGGCCGAGGAGGCCCTGCCTCAGGGCGGGGCGGTGCTGGTGAAGAGGCTCACGGAGTATCCGCGCCCGAAGAATCGGGGTGGGGACTACACTTTGAGGGTGCCCGTGCCTGCCGACAGGGTCGCGGGCTACGTCGTGAAGGCGCGCGACAGCCACGGCCGCGAGGACACCACGTGGATCCTTGTGACAGACCTCGGCCTCGTGACGAAGCAGGCCCAGGATAAGCTCCTCGTGTACGCCCACACCTTCAGCAAGGACGCGCCGTGCGCGGGCGCAAAGGTCGCCGTGTACAGCGAGGGCAAGGAGGTCGCAAGCGGAACCACAGGGGGCGATGGCCTGTGGGTGCTGAACGTCCCGAGCCTTGGAAAGGGTCTTTCGGTGGTCGGGACGGCGGGCGAGAGCTTCGCCCAGGTGACCTCGTCCTACTACTGGGAGGACTCCCGCTACAAGGCGTACATCTACACCGACAGGCCCGTGTACCGGCCGGGCCAGCGGGTGTTCTTCAAGGGCATCCTCCGCGAGGAGGACGGTGGAGACTACAGGGTGCTCGCGGGCGAGGCCGTCCGTGTGGAGGTGCGTGACGCGCGTGACGCGTGCATCTACAAGACCGAGGCCACGACGAACAGCTTCGGCTCATTCGCCGGCGACCTCGTGCTCGGGGACGAGCCGGCGCTCGGCGTTTACCGGGTGCTCGCCACGGTGAGGGGGAGCACGCACTCGAGCGCGTTCAAGGTGGCGGAGTACCGCAAGCCCGAGTACCAGGTGCAGGTGGAAGTGCCGAAGACCACGTGCGTGGCGGGCGACGAGGTCCCGGTCGCCGTGAAGGCCACCTACTACTTCGGCGCGCCAGTCCCGGGTGCAAAGGTCAAATACGCAGCGTACTCCCAGCCGCACTACTTTTCGTACTACTCCTTCGAGGACCTTGGTTACTATCCGGTCGGCGACGATGATTTCGGGTACTACGGCGAGCTTGTGGCGTCTGGCGAAGGCGTGACGGACTCGAGCGGGCGCATGTCGTTCGCCATCAAGACGCAAAAGGCGGACATGACGAGGAAAGTGTTCATCGAAGCGGTCGTGACCGACGAGAGCAGGCGCGAGGTCACGGGCAGGACCTCGGTGATCGTGGCGCGAGGGTTGTTCGACGTAAGCGTGCAGCCGGCGGCCTACGTGGCGGAGCCGGGCAAGCCTGCCACAGTGCGGGTGAAGGCTGAAACCATAGAGGGCAAGCCGCTTGCCGTGCGGCTCGAATGGCAGGCCATGCGCCAAACCTGGGAGGACAAGAAAGCGAGGCGGTGGAAAGAGGCGTCGGGTTCCCTCGGCACGGCTGCGGACGGCAAGGGAAGCTTCAAGTTTACGCCGCTCGAGGAAGGGTCCTACGTGGTGGAGGTCGTCGGGACCGACGGACGGGGCAACCGGATCGTCTCCGAAGCGTACCTCTGGGTCACGAGCGGAGCGAGCCGCTGGGCGAGTTACGGCGGCACCGAGATAGAGATCGTGGCCGACAAGGACGTGTACGAGGTCGGGGACACGGCGAAGATCCTGGTGAACACCACGTTCGACGACGCGTGGGCGGTGGTGACCATCGAGGGGCGCGACCTCGCCTCTCATGAGGCGGTCCACATCACCGGGCATACCAGGCTGTTCGAGGTCCCGGTGACGCGGGAGCACATGCCGAACGCGTTCTTCACCGTGACGATGGTCCGCGGGAAGAGGCTCTTCTCCAGGGAGAGGACCATCTATGTGTCGACGAAGGACAACTACCTGAACGTGGCGATCATTCCGAACAAGGAGACCTACAGTCCGGGCGACAAGGCTACCTATGTGGTGAAGACCACGGACGCGGCGGGCCGCCCGGTGCAGTCGGAGGTGTCACTGGGGGTCGTGGACGCGTCCATATACGCGATCCAGCCGGAGATGGCGCCCGACATAAAGAAGGCGTTCTATGGGTCCATCTGGAACAGGGTGGTCACGAACTACTCGTTCCCCGAGTGGTATTACGGGGGCGCCGACAAGGATGGCGGGTCAGCCGACGTACGGAAGAAGTTCGAGGACACGGCCTTCTGGAACCCCACGATCGTGACGGACAGAAACGGCACAGGGAAGATCGAGTTCATCATGCCGGATAACCTCACGACCTGGCGGGCGACCGCGCGGGCGCACACCCTGAGGACTCAGGTGGGGTCGGCGACCCGGGACGTCGTGACCACGAAGGACCTCGTCGTGAGGCTTGCGACGCCGCGCTTCTTCACGCTGGGCGACCGGACGGCGGTGTCGACGATCGTCCACAACTACACAGGGCGCAAGATTAGGGCGAAGATCGCTCTCAAGGCCGAGGGTGTCGCGCTGCAAGATGCGGGCGAGCGCGAGGTGGAGCTTGTCCCCATGGGCCAGGCCTCGCTCGACTGGAAGGTCGAGTGCGGCGAGGTCGGGGTCGCACGCTTCGTGGCGTCGGCCCAGGCTGACGTCGGACGGGCGCGGGACGCGCTTGAAATAGGCGTGCCGGTGCTGCCCTTCGGTGTGCGGCACGAGCAGCATGAGGCCGGCGAGGTCGGCGACGGTGGGGCCAGCGGCGTTGCCGGGGCAGGGGCCGGCGACAACGTGGGCCGCGCCAGGGCGGCGGTGAGGTTCGACGTGCCGGCGGACGCGCTGCCAGGGACTGTGAGCGTGAAGGTGCGGCTCGCGCCGTCGGTTGCGGCCGCGGCCCTGGGGGCTCTCGAATACCTGGCATCGTTCCCGTACGGGTGCGTCGAGCAGACCATGGACTCCTTCCTGCCCGACGTGGTCGTGGCCCAGACGCTAAAGGATCTCGGGGTGCAGGCGCCGCCTGAAGTCGAGCAGGACCTGCCGAGGATGGTCTCGGCGGGCCTCGCGAGGCTCTACCGCTACCAGCACTACGACGGAGGATGGGGCTGGTGGGAGTACGACCAGACGGACCCGAGGATGACCGCCTACGTGGTATACGGCCTCGACCTTGCGCGGAAGGCGGGGTTCGAGGTGGACGGCCAGGTGCTCGCGCGAGGGAAGAGAGCGCTTGTCGAGCTTGCTGGCAGGCCGCGCGACGTGGACGACCTCGTATACAAGCTCTACGTCATGTCCGAGGTGGGAGAGAGGAGCCTTGCGAGGCTCGACGAGATGGTGGCGAGGCGGCTCGAGCTTTCTGAATACTCGCTTGCGCTCCTCGTGCTTACTCTCGACAACGTGGGCCGGGCCGATGATGCCAGGGAGGTGCTTCAGGACCTCCTCGCGTCGGCGCGAGGCGACGACATGCTCACCTACTGGGACGCGCCGGAGGGCGAGCGGTACTGGGCGGACAACCGCGTGGAGACCACGGCGTACGCGCTCATGGCGATGCTCGCCGTGGATCCCGCGAACGAGAAGGTCCCGGGAGCGGTGAGATGGATCGCGGACGCGCGGCGCGGCGAGGCGTGGTTCTCCACCAAGGACACAGCCATAGCCGTGTTTGCGCTGGCCGAATACTTGAAGCTACGCGACGAGGTCGCGCCGAACTACACCGCTTCCGTCAGCATCAACGGAAAGGACGTCAAAAGGGTGCACTTCAGCAGAAAGGACGTCTTCGAGAAGGAGATCGAGGTCAGCGTAGACGCGCGCGACCTTGCGCGCGGGCAGAACGAGATCTCCATCGCGAAGGACGGCGGGAAGGGCAGGCTGTACTACACGTTCTCTTGTGAGTACTACACGGCTGCGGACTCCGTGGCGCCTGGAGGGCAGGGCCTTGCGGTGATCCGGGGCTACTACCGGAGGGCCGCGGCGCCGGCTGCCGCAGGGGGCGAGGGAAGCCGTGGCGGCAAGGCTGGCGGTGGTGAGGAGAAGCCGGAGTACGTGTACGAACCCGTGACGGGCGCTGTGAAGCCGGGCGAGGAGATATACGTCCGCATCAGCATCAAGGCCGATAGCCCGCACACCTACATGATCATCGAGGATCCGCTACCGTCGGGCTTCGAGGCATCCGATGAGCCGATAGACGTCTATAGCTGGAACTTCTGGTACGGCAGGAAGGAGGTCCGCGACGAGAAGGTGGCCTTCTTCAGCGGCTACCTGAAAGAAGGCGAAAGCGAGATCGTGTACCCCATACGAGCCGAGCGGCCCGGAGATTACCGGGTCATGCCGACGCGGGTGTGGGGCATGTACTCGCCTGACGTCTCCGGCCGGTCGGCAAGCTCGAAGATCTCTTGCGCGGAGCCGGTCCTCGCCAGCTTTTCCACAACGCTCAAGGACCCGGAGGAGAGTCGCAACCACAACGTTGCGCTGGCTGCGGCCGCTATCGACGGGGCCGTGCTCCAGCCGGGCGACGAGTTCTCGTTCGACCGGACTGTGGGGCCGAGGCTCGCGGAGGCCGGGTACAGGGAAGCGCGGGTCCTCTCCGGGGGGAGGAGCGCACCCGGGGTAGGCGGGGGGATATGCCAGGTCTCGACGACCCTCTACAACGTGGCGCTACTTGCCGGGTTCGAGATCGTCGAGCGCCACCCGCACTCGAGGCCCGTGGATTACGTCCCGCCCGGGCTCGATGCGACGGTGGCCGAGGGCCAGTGCGACCTCAGGTTCCGGAACACGCTCGGGGTGCCGGTCGCCCTGAGCGCGCGGGTGGACGGGAACAGGTTGGTGATGGAGGCGTGCGCACCCCTGGTGGAGACCCCGCAGGTCCGCGTGATCACCGAGGTCCAGGAGACGGAGAGGCCCAGGCTCGTCGGCGGGGCAGGCGCCGGGGCTTCGGGCGCTGTGGCCGAGCCGGGGGGTCCAGCCTACGGAGGCGAGAGCGGCATCCGCGTCGCAGTGTGGAGGAGTTTCTGCTCAGGCGGCGAAACCACGAAAGAGCTGGTATCCGAGGATTATTACAGGCCGGTGCACGCCGTTGCCTCGTCGGCGTGGTAATCGCGGTCCCTGGCGACGACCGGGCATAAGAGGACACATCACGGGCCTGGGCTGGAGGGAGTTGCTTGGCTGAGCAGGCCACGAGCATGGGGCTGCGCAAGGCTCCCCCGACGCCGGATGCGGCGCCGGGGGACGCTGTTGCTATAAGGCGAAGGGTCATCCAGCTGTCACTGCCGGTCTTCGCGGAAGTCGTGCTGCAGACGCTGACCCAGGTCGTGGACATGGCCATGGTCGGGCGGCTGGGAGCGAGCGCCATTGCGGCGGTGGGCCTGAGCATGCAGCCGCTCTTCCTGGGCCAGGGCGTGTTCATGGGGCTTTCCGTGGGGACGACCGCCCTCGTGGCGAGGTTTACCGGGGCAGGGGAGCGGCGGATGGCCGGACGCACGAACCACCAGTCTCTCCTGGTATCGACGGTCCTGGCGCTGGTGACGTGCGCCGCGGCCTATGTATACGCCCGCGACATCGTGACCCTGATGGGGGCAGAGCCGGACGTGATCGCGCTGGGCACGTCATACCTCAGGTATCTCGTGCCGGGGTTCGCGATGCTCCTCGCCACGATGACCGTCGGAGGGGCGCTGCGGGGGGCCGGCGACACGACCACGCCCATGAAGATCAACGTGCTGGTGAACCTCGTCAACGTTGTCGGCAACTACATGCTGATCTTCGGGCATTTCGGGTTTCCGGCGCTCGGGGTCGATGGGGCTGCAATCGCCACGACCGTATCGAGGATGATCGGGGGCGCCCTTTTCCTGTGGGCGGCGTGTCGCCGCGCATCCCCCGTCGCGCTGCCACGGCTTCGCCTGGCGGCCTACTTCAGGATTGACACCGCTCTCGTTGCGCGGGTGCTCAGGATAGGAGTGCCGGCGATCCTCGAGAGGCTCGTCATAAGCTCCGGGATGCTCGTATACATCAGGGCCGTGGCAGGTCTGGGAACGGTCGTATACGCTGCTCACAGCATAGCCAACAACGCCGAGTCGCTGTCTTTCATGCCGGGCCTTGCATTCGCCACGGCCGCCACCGCCCTGGTCGGCCAGGGCCTGGGCGCCGGAAGGCCCGATGTCGCTGAGCGAAGCGCCAGTGAGGCGCTGAAGCTGGGGCTTGCCGTGATGGGTACGATGGCGCTGGTGTTCCTTGCGGTGCCAGAGTATCTCATGATGATTTACACGTCCGACCCCGAGATAATCAGGCTGGGGTCGATCGCGCTCCGGGTGATCTCCTTCGGACAGGTGCCGATGGGCACGGCGTTCATCTTCTCCGGTGCCCTGCGCGGGGCGGGCGACACCCGGTCAGTGCTCTACGTCACCACCTTCGCGGTATGGGTGGTCAGGCTCAGCGCCACCTATTTGCTCGTGGTGATGGCTGGGCTCGGTCTCTTCGGCGCCTGGCTCGCCATGGTCGCAGACTGGCTCGTGCGTGGAGGTTACGTGTGGCACAGGTTCAGGGCCGGTCGGTGGAAGCAGTTGCAGGTGTGACCCAGTTGACGAGAAATCACCGCCACTTTCGCAGGGATGGCCGGCGTTGCACTCGGGGACGGCGCCTTGCGGCGCGCCCTGTTAGATTCGGCATTCAGGCTTGCCGAATCGAGAGCGCCCCGTCGTGCAGGCGCCACTGACCCGGAAGCCTCTCCCAGACCGGCATGGATCTCGGGACTAACACCTGGGTCGTGCGGTGCCGACGGGCCATTGCCCGCTGCCGGATACGGGCCGGACCGCGTCTTCCGGCGGATTCGGGCGATCGCGCTGGCCCGGTGTCGGGCCATACTGCGCGGCTCCCGCTGACCTGCCGGCCCCGCGCCACGACCGCCTTCCCGCCCACCTGGACCAGCCACGCGTGATCGTGTATACTGGACGCTGCGACGGAGGAACACGGAGGAACGAAGATGACAGGATCCGCTGGAGCCTTGCATCTGCCGGCTGAAAGAGCTGAGCTCGACCGCGAGATCCGTGGACTCGCCTGGCCGGCCATCGCGGAGATGGTCCTCCACATGTTCGTGTGGATCGTGGACACGGCGATGGTGGGCCGTCTCGGCGCGCGGGCCCTGAGCGCCGTGGGCCTCGGCGGGAGCGTGTACTGGACGTGCACATGGATCTTTGCGGCCATTGGAACAGGCATCCAGGCTATGGTGGCGCACGCCGTCGGCGCGAGGGACGCGAGGAAAGCGGCGGTCTCTGCGGGCCAGGGCCTCCTCGCAGGGTTCGCGCTGGGCGCGGCCCTCGCCGGCGGCGTCATCGTGGCCGCTCCGTGGGTCTACCGCCTGACTGGTTTCACGCAAGACGTGAGCTCACCGGGCATCGAGTACATGCGGATCGTGGGGGCAGGAGCGCTTCTCTTCATCCCCTTGCAGGTTGGGTCGGCAATCCTCCGCGGGTCCGGCGACACGCGGACCCCGCTGTACATCACGATAGTGACGAACTCTGTAAACCTGGTCGGGGACTACGTGCTCATCTTCGGCGTGTTGGGCTTCCCCGCGCTTGGCGTGCGGGGCGCCGCCATTGCCACGCTTGTCGCTCACGTCGCGGGCGGCCTGTTGACGCTGGGGGTCATTTTCCGCAGGAACGGCGCGGTGCACATCCGCGCAGGTGACGTTGTGCGGCTTGACGTGCCGATACTGCGCAGCATGGTCAGGCTCGGCGTGCCTGCGGGTGCTGAAGAGGCCCTCATGAACGGCTCCCGGCTCGTCTCATCGTTCATCATCGCCGCGCTCGGGACGACAGCGTTCGCGGCGAACCAGGTTACGGTGGCCGCGGAGTCGCTTTCGTTCATGCCGGGATATGGTTTCGCCGTGGCCGCCGGCATCCTGGTGGGACAGAGCCTCGGCGCCAGGAGGGCGGATCGGGCCGTGCAGGTGGGCTACAGGTGCCTGCGCTACTCCGTGGCGGTCATGGGAAGTGTCGGTCTTGCGTTCTTCCTGGTCCCGCACCTCATTATCAGGGTATTCACGAACGACGCCGAGGTCATCCGGGTTGCGTCGGTGTGCCTGCGGATAGCCGCGTTCGAGCAGGTGTTCATCGGCATGACCGACACCCTTTGCGGCTCCCTCCGGGGCGCCGGGGACACCCGCACCGCGCTCCGCATAACGGCCACGGGCACGTGGCTCGTGCGCATGCCCCTGGTCGTGCTCGCCATCCACGTCTTGCACCTGGGCCTTCCGGCCGTCTGGGTCATAACCTGCCTCGACTGGGCCGCCCGCTCCGCCCTCGCCGCGAGGCACTTCCGCGCGGGCAGGTGGCAGGAGGTGAGGGTGCACTGAACTATGGAGGAGGAGTGAGTCCGTGGTCAGACCCAGAGGATACCAGGCGACGGATTACTCGAGAGTGATCGACTTCCTGAGCGAGGTCTACAGCATCAACGGAAACCAGCATAGCTGGTTACCGGCGCGCTGGGAATATGCGGAGTATCTTGTCGGTCCGCTGTACAGATTTCGAGGCTGCCCGGATTGGCATACGACTATACAGATATGGGAAACGGAGAGAGGGAAGATCGTCGGTGTAGTCAACTCGGAGAACCCTGATGAAAACGCGTATCTTCAGATACATCCGGATTACCGCTCCATTGAGGAAGAGATGGTTGAGTGGGCTGAAGCCAATATAGCCGTACCCGGCGCTGACGGGGGGAATACGAGAGAACTCGTCATCTGGGTGCATGACAACGATCCTTTGCGCCAGGGCATTCTTGGCAGACGCGGGTATAGACAGAGTGACGGCTGTGAGTTTCAAACCCGGATGAATCTGGACGCAGAGGTGCCTCCGGTTGAGCTCCCGGAGGGGTACTCGATACGTTCTGTTGCTGAGGGCGTGGACCTGAACAGCCGAGGCGAAGCTGTAGCGAGAGCGTTCAACCCATCCATAGACGAACACAGGATATCCCGTCAGATCGAGGCATATCTCATGATGCGAAAGGCGCCGTCATATCGGATGGACCTGGACCTCGTTACGGTCTTCCATGACACCGTGGTCACTTCTGCTTGTATCGTCTGGCTTGATGAGAGGAACCGTACTGGCTACGTCGAACCTGTTGCCACGCACCCCGACTATCAGAAAAAGGGGCTCGGCATGGCGGTTGTGTTGGAGGGACTGAAGCGACTGAAGAACCTGGGGGCAAGGGTCGCATATGTGAATCCCTATGGGGAATGGAGATGCAGGTTCTACACAGCTATTGGCTTTACTCCGTATGACACGTACCGTGCATGGGCGAAGGAGTTCCAGAGGTGAGTCTGCACCGCATTCGCCCGGTCTTCACAGGCCCGTCCCGGGTTCAGCGTCGAGGCGCCGCACTGGCTCAGCCCCCCGGCACCCACTTGACGATCTCCTGTCCGCGTCGCTTCTCAGCGGGTGAGTCCTGTCCAGGGTTGCCGGTGATTGCGCGAGGGGCCGGGGATTGCGTCCTGTCGCACGCGACCTCCACCGTCTGCAGAGGGCAGTCCACTGAAACGACGTGCCATGTGGGCGCATGAGTTCGCTCGCGATGTTGTCGGAGCGCACGGACTCCGCTATCCTCACCCGAATGCGCGAGCCGAACCGGGTCAGCCACGTGGTGGTCTGGTTGAGCGGAATGCGCCGGACTATCGTGAGCGGGGTATAATCCGAGAATCCCTCCGCCGACCTGCCCCTGCAGCACACAGCGGGGAAACGCGATGTTTTTCGCATGTAAGTTATCCACAAGGAAACCTATATATTGTGTAGAATGCTAGATCACCCCACTACATATCGACTGGCTGCCATCAACAGACAGGAAAGACGGCCGTTCGGCGCATCTCGTTCTCGGCCTCGATTTCGCCCTCAAGAGAGGTGGTCAGGGTGTGGTCTTGAGGGCTACACCCGAGGAACGCGCTGTTGAGGCGCGGGTTCGAGTTCGGGTTGGGGAGTGGGCGCGCGTCCGCGTTTGCCTTCGATGGCGCGGCGACAACGGTCGCGCTGCGATGCGGGATCTTTGTGGGCGGCGCCGGCGGCGGGACGGAGGGTTTTGCGGGAGGGGTTGGCGTGAGCTTGTGTTTGACTTTGCCGGAGCCTCGGCTATCCGAAAACGCGATGGCCGTCCTTGAGAGCCGGTATCTCAAGAAGGACGAGTCAGGCAGGGTGGTGGAGACTCCGAAGGAGATGTTCTGGCGCGTTGCGAAGAACGTCGCGCTCATGGACGCCCTCTACGATCCACAGGTCTACAGGCGGCCCGAGGACGAGCTCCCGGAGTCACCCGGGCGCGCCGTGGATTCGGAGGTTGCGCAGAAGGAGGCGGGACGGTGCAGCCACGAGGCGTGCAAGCGGGGGGTGCCGGGCGAGAGCTCCGGTATGGGCCACGAGGTCACAAGGGATGCTGAGGGTGGCACCTTCATGTCGGACCTGACATGCTGGGACTGGGCGGCGCTCAGGCATGCATTCGAGGACATGGTCGCGCGCGGCCTCATCAATGCGTCGTGGGACGAGATGGAGCGGGTCGTGGCGCGCTCCTCGCAGTCGCTGGCCAGGACGGCGGTGGCGTTCTACAACCTCATGGCCGAGGGCAGGTTCATGCCCAACTCGCCCGCGCTCAGCAACGCCGGGCGGGAGCTTCAGCAGCTTTCAGCGTGTTTCGTGCTTCCCATCGAGGATTCTATGGTGAGCATATTCGACACGCTCAAGCACGCGGCGCTCATCCACCAGTCGGGCGGAGGCACGGGCTTTTCCTTCAGCAGGCTGCGTCCGAAGAACGACGTGGTAAGGAGCACGGGCGGGGTCGCGTCAGGGCCGGTGTCGTTCATGAAGGTCTTCAATGCCGCCACCGAGGCCGTGAAGCAAGGGGGCGTGAGGCGCGGGGCCAACATGGGCATCCTCCGGGTCGACCACCCTGACATCCTGGAGTTCATCACCGTGAAGAACGACCCCGGCCAGGTCACGAACTTCAACATCTCCGTGGCGCTCACCGGCAAGTTCATGGAGGCTCTCGAACACGATGACGAGTATGAGCTTGTGAACCCGCGTAGTGGCGAGGTCACGGGGAGGCTCAGGGCGCGGGAGGTCTTCGACCTCATTGTCGAGTGCGCGTGGCGCACGGGCGAGCCGGGCATCATCTTCATCGACCGGCTCAACGAGTTCAATCCCACCCCGAATGTGGGGATGTACGAGGCCACCAATCCCTGTGGGGAGCAGATGTTGCTTCCTTACGAGGCGTGTAACCTCGGCTCCATCAATGTGGCCAAGTTCGTTACAGGGCGCGATGGCGGTGATTCGTCCATCGACTGGGACGGGCTGCGCGAGACGGTTCGCACGTCCATGCACTTCCTGGACGACATGATCGACGCGAGCCGTTACCCCCTGCCCGAGATCGAGGCCATGCACAAGGGCAACCGCAAGGTCGGGCTGGGGGTGATGGGCTGGGCCGATTTTCTGGCGAAAGCGGGCGTCCCGTACGATTCTAGCGAGGCGGTCGCTCTGGCTGAGGAGGTCATGCGCTTCATCCTGGAAGAAAGCCGCAAGGCTTCCATAGACCTGGCAGAGCAGCGCGGCGTGTTCCCGAACTGGAAGGGGAGCAGGCGCGAGGAGCAGGGTCTTCGAGTACGCAACGCCACCACCACGACGATCGCGCCGACGGGGACCATCAGCATCATCGCGGGGGTGTCGTCGGGCATAGAGCCGTTCTTCAGCCTCGCGTTCACAAGACACGTCCTGGACCGAAAGGAGCTTGTCGAGGTGAACCCCGTGCTTGAAGCCCGGGTGAGGGAACTCGGGGTCTACACGTCGGAGCTCATGGAGGAGATAGCGTCTCGCGGAACACTGGCTGGGATCGCTGGCATTCCGGACGAACTGGAGAGGGCGTTCGTGACGGCGCACGAGGTAGGGCCGGAGTGGCACGTGAGAATGCAGGCGGCTTACCAGAAGTACACTGACAACGCTGTCTCCAAGACGGTGAACTTCCCACACGATGCAACGCGCGAGGATGTCGAGGAGGTATTCCGGCTTGCGTATGCTCTCGGCTGCAAGGGAGTAACTGTCTACCGTGACGGGAGCCGCGAGGAGCAGGTGCTCACCGTCGGAGCGAAGAGAAGCGCGGCGGAGGGCGCCGCCGCAAGGGATAAAGGAGCAGGTGGCCAGCGCATCAACGGCGTGTGGGGGAGGATTCGGCCGATAGAGAGGCCCGACAGGCTCGAAGGGTTCACCGACGTGAAGGCGACGCCTCTCGGGAAGCTGTTCCTCACGCTCAATACCGTGAAATGCCACCCCATCGAGCTGTTTGCGCAGATAGGGAAGGCGGGCAGCGATGTCGCGGCGTTTACCGAGGCCATAGCGAGGCTCGTGTCCATCGCGCTGCGTTCCGGGGTCGACCCGCAGGAAATCGCCGACCAGCTCGTGGGCATTGGTGGCTCGCGGAGCATCGGGTTCGGTCCCAACAGGGTGCGCTCGGTCCCGGACGCCATCGGGCGGTTTCTCGACGACTACCTGCGGGAACTGTCGGGCGAAGCAGCGGGGCAGCATGAGACGGGCGGACCGGGCGAGCCGGCTGAGCCTGCGGGCGACGAGGCCGCCTCGGCCAAGCTCTTCAGCCTGTGCCCGTCGTGCGGCACGTGGAACCTGGTGCACATGGAAGGCTGCCTCAAGTGCGTGGCGTGCGGGTATAGTGAGTGCTAAGTATGGCGCCACGAGTTTGCGCCATCTTCCCTGACGGTGTTGGGGCTCGCGGTGCTTGGCGGGGCGGGGCGCCCCGAATCTGGCTGGCCCGTGCGCCGAATTCGAACGAGGCGCGCGGCGAGCGAGCCGTCCCCGGAGGGCAACACGGGCAACCCCGGATAGGACTTGCGCGCTGAAAAGTAGCGCGAACTTGTGGCGATCTGCTTGGATGCCGTCTCCGTCGCCTGTTACGGTGAGGACCCCGGCGCTTTGCACCAGGGGTTCTCTTCTGTCACGCTTGGCCTCAAAAACGAACTCGCCAAGGCGGCATAGTAGCGCTAATCCCCAAGTCCCACCCCATCGAACACGGCGTCGCCTCCCATGATTGTGGCGAGGACCTTCGTCTGGATGATCTCGTCGGGCCGAATGGCGAAGATGTTCTGAGAGAGCACGACGAAATCAGCGAGTTTGCCCGGGGAAAGCGAGCCCTTTACATCCTCCTCGCGGGAGGCGTACGCGGCGCCCATGGTGTATCCGCGAACCGCCTCCTCCACTGTGAGGCACTCCTCTGTGTGCCAGCCGGGCAGCAGGACCTCGTCGGCGCGCTTGCGCGTCACGGCCGCGAAGATCCCCTCGATGGGATTGGGTGCCTCCACGGGCGCGTCCGAGCCGAACGCAAGGCGCACCCCTGCGGCGGCGAGAGACCTGTACGCGTAGCCGAGAGACGCCCGCTTGCCCCAGTGCAGGTCGGCGATGTACCGGTCCGACGTGGCGTGGACCGGCTGGACGGACGCGATGATGCCCAGGGCCGCGAACCTGGGAAGATCGTCCGGATGGACAAGCTGCGCGTGCTCTATACGATGCCTCAGCCCCGCATGGTGTGTCATTCCGGCTGCGGCTACGTCTGCCAGGCCGGCGACGGTCCCGTGATCGGCTGCCGTCCCGGTCCGCGTCCCGGTCCAGGCCTGGCTCGTGGTTGCAGTCGCAGTCTCGGTCCTGCTCCCGCTCTCAGGAGTGGGATGGGATACCGTTTCCTTGGGTGCTTGCCGGGCCACGGACTCGAACGCATCCAGGACCATCCTGTTCGCCCGGTCGCCGATCGCGTGCACGGCAACGGCGATGCCTGCCCTTGACGCACGGGAGATGACATCGACGAGCTCGTCCCCGGACGCGGTGAGGATTCCCGTACTCTCGGGGTTCGTCACATAGGGCTCCAGTAGGGCTGCGCTTTGAGACCCCAGCGCGCCGTCGGCGAACACCTTGAGCAGCCCGATGCGCAGCGCCGTATCACCGAACCCTGTTTGCAGGCCAAGCCCAATGGCGTGGTCCAGGCTGGAGCGGGGGATCATCATGTACACTCGAAGCCCCAGCTCGCCTCTTGCTGCCATGTCCTGGAACGCCCTGAACGCGAGGTCGTCCTCGCAGTCATGGATCCCGACCACGCCGAACTCGTGCATGCGCGGGATGGCGGCGGCGATGGCCTCCTCGCAGGCATCAGGGCCAGGGGCGGGGATGACGCCGTCCACGAGGGCCTGGGCGTTCTCGCGCAGGAGGCCTGTGGGCTCGCCCGTGCGCGCGTCCCGCTCGATCCTGCCGCCCTCGGGGTCGGGTGTGCTCCTGCTTATGCCTGCTGCGGCCAGAGCGAGTGAATTCACCCACATGGTGTGGCCGTCTTTGCTGGTGAGCGCAACGGGGTGTGTGGGAGACGCAGCGTCAAGCTGTGCGCGTGTCGGCACGTCGGCAGCCGGCCAGAGGTTCCTGTTCCAACCGTGGCCCAGAATCCATTCGCCAGGCCTCGCCTGAGCCGCCCTCTCGGCGACCATTCGGGCGACGTCTCCAATGGAGGCGACTCCGTCAAGATTCAGCCGGCGCGCCCCAAGGGCGTACCACAGGAAGTGGATGTGGCAATCGACAAATCCCGGCACCACTGTGAGGCCCCGCAGGTCAGCGACGCGGTAGTGCCCGGACAGGGCGGCCTCCGCCTCTTCGCGCGTTCCGACGGCAATGATTCTCTCGCCCGCCACAGCCATGGCTGACGCCCGGCCATACCGTGGGTCCATGGTATAGATATCCGCATTATAATAAAGGGTCCTGTCGTACATTTCAGCCCTCCCCCTCCTTCTTCCCTCGGCCTTCTAGGTGTGGCGCCACAAGTTTTCGCCACCTTTCTCGAGGGTGTTGGGGCTGCCGGTGCTTGCTGGGGCGGGGCGCCTGGAATTTGGCTGGCCCACGCGCCAAATTCGAACGCGGCGCGCCGCGAGCGCGCCGTCTCCGGAGAGCAACACCGGCAACCCAAATAGGACTTGCGCGCTGAAAAGTGGCGCGAATTTGTGGCGATCTACCTAGACCCTCCCAACAGGAGTATACGGGCAAGAGTCTCATCGTGCAATGGGTAGCCAGGCTGAGAGGTGGCGAGGCTCGATTTCACTCCTTTGGGTGATTGTGGATAGATGAAGGTCGCGATATGATCAGGTCGCTGCAGACCAAATCATGGCACAGCGATGGCTTGCCGTTGCAGAGGTGCACGGAGGGGGTTGACGGGTGAGAATGCCGATGTATACTGTAGATGTATACAGTTTGCCAAGGGGTGAGCGGGCATGGAGCGCACACAGATTTACCTTACAGCCGGGCAGAAAGCCGCACTTGAGGAGTTGGCCAGGCGTAAGTCGGTACCAATGGCAGATGTGGTGCGTGAAGCAGTGTCTGAGTACCTTGCCCGAAAGACGCCCGATCATCGTCTGGGGATACTGGATGATACGTTCGCGGCCGTGCCGGAGTGGCATGACGTGGACGGCGTAGAGCACGTCCGCAGACTTCGGTCTGGATGGGAGGCAAGGCGCGATCGGCTTGCGAGAGGAGTAGTAGTCCAGAATGACCGGGACCAGGAATAAGGCCGGAGAGGTGCGGACAGCGACAGCGGCCGGGGTGCTCTACGTCCTGGATACGTGTATCCTTGTCGATCATCTCAGAGGATATCCTGAGGCTCGCGAGTGGCTCGGCAACGCAGTCCACGAGTCCCAGGCACTCGATCTTGCGTGCTCCGCAATTACGTTGGCAGAACTCATCGCCGGGCTGCCCAGGACATCCGGCCAAGGCCAGGAGGCGGTTGAGGGCTTGGTGTCGCTGATGAAGGTCATCCCCGTGGGGGAAGATATAGCTCGTCGCGCAGGTGCATATGTCCGAGAGTGGGGAGCAAGCCATGGCGTCGGGGTCGCGGACGCGCTTGTGGCCGCGACTGCGACACACCTTGGAGTGCCTTTGGTCACAAGAGACAAGCGGCATTTCCCCATGGACGACCTGCAGGTTATTGTTCCCTATTAGCGCCCCGGCACGTTCGGCTGCGTCGCACACATAAGCCGCCTGAGCGAGGGCCACAATAAGGGCGCGCGAAGTCACACAAGAAAGCAGCTTTTCGACCAGGCGTGCAGGCCCAGTCAGGGGGATGAGTGTGGAGATAGGTCTTGTCGGCCTTGGGAGGATGGGTCTCAACCTTGCCATCAACATGCTCTCCCATGGGCACAGGGTAGTTGCGTACAACCGGTCGCCCGAAAGAGTCCACGTGGCAGAGAAGGAGGGTGCCACCGGGGCATACTCCCTGGAGGAGCTTGCCGCAAAGCTCGCGGCCCCGCGAGTCGTGTGGCTCATGGTTCCCGCTGGCCGTCCGGTCGATGAGATGCTTGACGGCCTGGTACCCCACCTGTCCTCAGAAGACATCGTCATCGACGGCGGCAATTCCCACTATCAGGACACGCTCAGGCGTAATGCTACTTTGAGCCAAAGAGGTATAAGTCTCGTTGACATTGGGACAAGCGGAGGGGTGGAAGGAGCGCGAAACGGCGTATGCGCCATGGTCGGCGCTGAGCGCGAGGTATTTAGCTTGATCGAGCCGCTCCTCCAGGACATCTCCGCCAAGCACGGGTACCTCCATACAGGTCCGGTGGGGAGCGGTCACTTCGCCAAGATGGTGCACAACGGCATTGAGTACGGCATGCTGCAGGCGATCGGCGAGGGCTTCGAGCTCCTTGAGCGGGGACCGTTCGACTTTGACCTTGCAGCGATAGCGCGCGTCTGGAACCATGGGTCGGTCATCAGGGGGTGGCTCATGGCCCTCATGGAGCAGGCTTTCCGCAAGGACCCCCGGCTCGACGGCATCCGCGGGGTCGTGCACTCGTCTGGCGAGGGGCTGTGGGCTGTGAAGACCGCGCTCGACCTGGGTGTTCCCGCCCCGGTCATGGCGATCTCGCTTCTTGCGCGATACCGGTCTGAGCAGGAGGACAGCTTTGCGGGCAAGGTCGTGGCCGCGCTGCGTCGGGAGTTCGGGGGGCATCCTGCCGAGCCTGCAGCGGGGGATGAGCGCGTCCTTGTGCCCTGATGCGCTTGTCCTGTGTACGCTCGTGATCTTCGGCGCCACCGGTGATCTTTCGCGCCGCAGGCTTATCCCCGCCCTCTACAGCCTCTTTCTGGACGGCCTGCTGCCACGCCGCTTTGCCGTGGTTGCGGTGGGGCGCCGCGCTCTGAGCCGTGCGGATTTCGAGGCTCTCCTGCGGCGCTCGATCCGCGAGTTTTCCTCGCGGGGACTTTCGCAGGAGCCTTCTCAGCAGCCTTCACGGCAACTCTCCGATCCTGATTCTGGCTCTGACACTGCTGCTCCTGACACCATTGCTCCCGACACTGCCACCTGGGATCGCTTCGTTCAGCTATTCCACTACCACCGGGCTGCTCTGGACGACCCGGCGGGCGGATACGACGGTCTGAGGGACTTACTGAAACGCCTTTGTGCCGAGGGCGGCGCCATCATCTTCTACCTGGCCGTTCCCACCGACCTCTTTTACCCTATCGTCCAGGGGCTGCAACGTCAGGGGCTTCACGTGCAAGGCGATGGAAGAGGCCCGAGGCGGGTCGTTTTCGAGAAACCGTTCGGGCGCGATCTCGCCTCCGCGCGCGATCTCAACCGCAAAGTGCGTCAGGTGTTCGATGAGGAGCAGATATTTCGGATCGACCATTATCTCGGTAAAGAGATGATCCAGAACATCGCCGTGATCCGGTTCGCCAACGCGTTCCTCGAGCCCGTCTGGAATGCCGGGTACATCGACCACGTCCAGATCACGTCCGCCGAGACCGACGGCGTTGGAGACCGCGGCGACTACTACGACAGCGCTGGCGCCCTGCGGGACATGGTCCAGAACCACATGTGCCAGCTCCTGACGATGGTCGCGATGGAGCCGCCGAGCAGCCTCGAGACGGAGCGGGTCCGCGACGAGAAAGTAAAGGTCCTCCGGTCGCTGCGGCGGCTGTTCCCGGAGCACGTCAGACGGTGGGTGGTGCGCGGCCAGTACGGTCCCGGGACCGCGGATGGAAAGGAGGTCCCCGGGTACCGGAGCGAGCCGGAGGTCGACCCTGGTTCGAAGACGGAGACGTTCGTCGCCATGAAGGTCCACATAGACAACTTCCGCTGGGCCGGGGTACCGTTTTACATCCGCACCGGCAAGCGCCTCCCCGTGAGGTCCACCGAGGTCATCGTTGAGTTCAAGACGCTTCCCGAGGTGCTCTATTTCAAGGAGTACCGGGGTCTCCAGCCGAACATCCTCGTCATCAAGGTGCAACCCGAGGAGGGCGTCTTTCTGCAGTTCAACGCGAAACGGCCCGGCCAGGAGAATTTCATCATCCCTGTGCGCATGGATTTCTGCCAGAACTGCGCTGTGGGATTCAACTCGCCCGAGGCGTACGAGCGTCTTCTCCTCGAGGTGATGCGCGGCGACAGGACTCTTTTCACGAGGTGGGACGAGGTCGAGGAGGCGTGGAAGCTCGTGCAGCCTGTGCTCGAGGAGTGGGCGAGCGCTCCAGAGGACCCCGGGTTCCCCAACTACGCGGCAGGCGAATGGGGGCCGGAGGATGCCGAGACGCTGCTCGGGCGGGATGGCAGGGCGTGGTACGACGGACGGACGCGATGTGACCTGTGGCGGCGTCCCCCAGGCTCAGTTGCAGCTTCAGTTTCAGCCTCAGTCCCAGCTCCGGCCACGGCCACGGCCCTGGCTACGGCTCCGGACGGGATCGGGGAAACCAGCGCCGCGGGTCCGCAGTCGCAGCACGGGCCGTGGCATTAGGCTGCGGTCGGTGCTCGAGTGACAGCACTAGGTATATCGCCAGAAATCCGCGCTGCTTTTCAGCGTGCAGGGAATCTCAAGGGTTGCCGGTGTGGCCCTCCGGGGACGGCGCGTGCGGTGAGATGCGTTCGGATTTGGCGCTTAAGGCTAGCCAGATTCTCGACGCCCCGCCCCAGCAAGCACCGGCAACCTTGACACCCTCAAGAAAAGTGGCGAAAAGCTATGACGCCATACTTGGAGGTCAGGTATGCGGGACATCAGGCGGCCTCGAACTGACCGCCGTTACGAGCCAGACAGTGCGGCGAGGGCTACGGTTGGCGACGCCGACAATCCGCAGATGATCTGCGGTGTGTGATGCTGACAATCCGCAAACGATTTGCTGTTTGTGGGCGCTACAATTCCACAAAGGTTTGCGGTTTGTGATGTCGACAATTCGCAGACGGCTTGTTGGTTGCGGGGGGTCGCGGTTATGGCGCATGAGGTTCCTGTGCGGGGCGGGGTGCACGTGTACGACGTGTCCATGGACGTATGTCCAGGTATGCCCGTTTACAAGAACGAAGAGAGGCGTCGGCCTGTCTTCGAAACGGTTTCCCGCTACGCGGACGGGGCGCTCGAGACCCGCCTGCACCTGGATTCCCACACCGGCACCCACCTTGACGCTCCTTCGCACATGATCCCGGATGACCGCCATGCCCACGAGTTTTCCCCGGATGCTCTCGTCGGCGAGTGCAGGGTGCTCGGGCTGGACCATGTCGAGGACAGGATCACGGAGGACGACCTTCGGGCGCAAGGGGTGGTGCCGGGCGAGTTCGTGCTGCTCAGGACGAGGAACTCGCGGGTCGCGGTGTTCGATCCCGGGTTCGTGTACCTCGCGCGGGACGGCGCTGAGCTCCTCGCGGCTCTCCCCGTCCGGGGGGTGGGCATCGACGCCCTCGGCATCGAGCGCGACCAGCCGGGCCACCCGAGCCACGTGGCTCTCTTTCGCAGCGGCGCGCTGGTCCTTGAGGGCCTGCGCCTGGCAGGCGTCGCCCCCGGGCGGTACTTCCTCGTCATCGCACCTCTCAAGCTCATCGGAACCGACGCCGCGCCCGCCAGAGTGTACCTCTTCGAAGGGCTTTCAGGATGGTGATAGCAAGAGGAGAAACGGGTGATAAAGAGAAGTTGTATGGGACGAGCCACGGGGGGTAAAAGGGGTGGTCCCATGCAACGGTTTGAGTCCATCGACCATGCGAAGTACATGCGCGCGGCGTTGGAGGAGGCCGAACACGCTCTTGAGCGTGGTGATAGGCCTATCGGCGCGGTGATCGTACACGACGGCCGCATAGTCGGCAGGGGATCAAACAGGTTTGCAACTACCCGGAGCCACATCGCGCACGCCGAGATGAACGCGCTGATGGCGTGCTCATCATACCTTTACGACCACAGCCACGAGTGCATCATCTATTCCACGGTGGAACCCTGCATGATGTGCCTCGGGGCGATCGTAATGGCCAATATCCGGAACATCGTCTTCGGTATGTACGACAACCACCTGCGACCCCGCGATTTCGTAGAAATGAGCCCCTATGTCAGGCAACACGTCCATAACTACCTGGGTGGTGTGCTGGAGGACGAATGCGTCGCGATGTACAGGCGGTACTCCGAGGACGAGGCAAACCTCGTGCTCGCCGGGAGATGACGAGGCCAGTGTCAGCCTGCATCTACCGCGGGCTTTCCGCCGATAGCCGCCTCCACCTTCGGCACGAGACGGAGGAGCTGCTTGAAGTGGAGCAGCTCATGCCAGACCGCGCGTCGCAGCACCTTGCGGGCGGACCACGTTTCTCCCATGTGGCAGAACGTCCGGCAGCGCTCCGACGCAGGAGCGTCTCTCAAGCCCGCCAGGAACGTGTGCAGGAACATTGCCCTGATCGAGTTCAGCCGCTCGAAAGCGGTGTTGCCGTAATCCTCCCAGTCTCCCACTGCGGACGGGTCGGGGAGGACTCGGGTCGCGTACCACCACTCCGCAACGGCGATGTGGTCCAGGATCTCGAGGATCGTTCTCTTGCCTTCCACGAGGCGCAGGTTCAACGCCGCCTCGCGGTCGCGCAGCCCTTCCGCGAGGCGGAGGAGATCCTCACGGCTGAAACCAAGGAGCTTCTGGGTAAGGTCCACTTCATGGTCGGTGTATGGCTTCGCGTCCCAGGTGTAGAAGCCCTCCGAATCGCACTCCAGCGGCACCCCGGTGGCCGGCACGGTCTCGACCACCGTCAGGCGGAGCGGTCTCTCGTAACGGCGCTCTACTCCGTGAGACAGAAGCCATGAGTGCGTGAAGCCGATATCCCGCTCCAGCCTGAGAAGGGCAGCGTCCAGGGACGCCCCCCACCCGCACGCTCCCGGCCAGCCGAACGCGAAGGTGATGGATTCGCCTCTTTCGTTCACTTCGGCATATACCGGTACCGCGTGACCTGCCATGCGTTGCCATTCTGCATCTTCTAGAGTCTGCACATCATTCATGATCGCGAACCCTCTCTATCGCGCCATGAGCGCCCGGAGGTTGCGCCCAATGACCCGATCGTAGTCCGCCAGGCCTACCGCATCCAGCCTGGCTCTGATCGCTTCCCACACTGGACCGGACCGGTCTTCCGAATCGTCCAGGATCACCCTCGTTTCCTCCTCGCTGAATGACACTCCAGAGGGTTCGACTCTGAGTAGCCCCGTGTTCCGGGGGCATACCTTCTGGCAAATCATGCAGCCTACGAGGCAGTTATGGGCCGACACCGGAAGCCAGTCGGGCCACGGTCCCGAGTACTCTGAGTATAGAGTCAGACAGCGCTCTCCGTTTAGCAGAAACCTTTTGAAGCCTATGGCTCCGGTCGGACAGGCACTGAAACAGGCATGGCAGTATTCGCATTCAGGCGAGGTCTGCGTCGCGTTGATCCCGGGGTCCGCCAGCGGTTCGAGCCTGGCGTCGGCGAGGAACGCCATCAACTGGTGGTAGCTCCCGAGGCCGGGTGCATAGGTGATGTTGTTGCGACCGTACTTAACGAGCCCGAGCCTGGCAGCAAGCGCCTTGAGCGGTGCGCTGAGGTTCACGAGGCGGCACCGTCTGCCAGGCAGAGCCGCCTCTAGCTCTCGCCTGACTCGGTCGCGTACTTCCGCATACCAGAGGTATGTGGGCGGTACCACCGCCTCAATCGTGTTGCTACCGATATCGAAGGTGATCAGGTGGGCGGGGCGTGGTACGGCCAAGACAAAGACCGTGCTTGGGCGGGGCGTTTCAGCGTTGTTGAGGTAAGTGAACGCGTTCAGCTCGCGGTTGTACAGGTATTCGTCGATTTCCCCTGCTGCCCTTCGCCTCTCGAGTTCCAGGTGCACCTCATCTACAACCGTGGAGTCGCTCCAGGTGATGAGATAACCGCGCGCCGCTGCCCATTTCTTGAGGACGTCTTTCATTCGCTCCATTCTCCTTCCGTCGAGAGTATCAGCGTCGATGCGGAAGGGTGCCGGTCACATGACCGACCGAAGAATGAGACCCGGAAATGGGCACATCAGTTCGCCCATGGTGTTTCGTAACTTCGTCGTCCTGACCCGATTTCCTTCTGTGCGAGCCGAGGATCCACATCGGAACGTGGAACTTCAGTTTCTGAGGAAGCACGACGAAATTCGCAGGCGCCACGCGGAGCAGCACTACGCAGTGGAGTTGCCTCATGTTGACACCGCCGGATGGCAATGGGATACTACAGGCGTATGCTGGCTGCGCACTTCAGTGGCGGGGGGGGGGGAGACGGTCCTGTGGAGCCTGTCGCGGGCACGGACATGCAAGAGTTGACACTGTTCCTGAAGAGGGACTATGCCAACAATCTCTACTTCTTCACTTACCTTGACGAGACCGGCTGGCGCAAGCCACGGGACCCGGGCGTTACCGTCCTGGTGGGCAGGGGGAGAGGCGCCATCACGGTCGCCATCCTCATATCTCCGGTGCACTGCTGCGTATCAGCGTCGGATATCAGCGTTATTGACAGGATCGGGCAGGATCTTCCGGAGATAAGGAGCGCCCACATTCTAGGGAGGTCAGACTTTACCCGCAAGTTGGTCGACGTCGCCACGGGTCCTCAGCGGAAGGTAACACCGTACTCCTTCTGCAAGCTTGACCCGAGGCGCCTGCCCCAGCGCACGGACTCATCGAGCCTGAGAGCCTCGCCATCGGACATACCAGATCTCATCCGTTTCTACCGGGGAACTGACATGCTGCTCAACTGCGAAGCCAGGTTGCCGTCGATTCTGGGCTTCGGCACGGTCTACTTTGTGCGCCAGGACGGCGAGGTGGTCTCCTGCGCGCTCACGACTACCGAGACGGCGGATATGGCCATGGTGGGCTCCGTGTATACCGGGCCGGCCTACCGCCGTAAGGGGTTCGCGCGGGGCTGCACGTTGAGCCTGTGTCGGGACCTCGTGAGCAGGGGAAAGGAGGTGTATCTCTTCCACCAGGAGGACGACCCTGTGCTTTCGAGAATGTACCATGACATAGGGTTTGACAGGATCGGCTCCTGGGCTATGGCAACCGCATTCTGAGACCTGGCACCTGCCAAGTTGGGCCGCTCGAGCCGTGCGACCCTGCGACCGGCTATCCGAGCGACCGCTTCACTCCGATTGTAGAGTAAGGCTCGTGTTGTATGGGAACGCTGGCGATTCAGCACGATGGCCCCGGGCACGCACCTCGTGAAGAGCGCGCCGCAGCGAGCAGTCCATGCCGACGAGACCGCGGCGGATACTTGACAGCATCAACGATTGATACTATCATGCAGTTGGAGGAGAATGGGATGGACGACAATGAGTACGCTTCACGCCTGCGGGAATTGCTGAAGAGGTTGGTTCGCGGGATCGGACTGCTTGATCGGGAGGACGCTGCGTGCTGCGGGATCACGCTATCCCAGTGCCACGCGCTGGGTGAAATCGCGGGCGAGGAGGGGCTGACTCCTGGGGAATTGGCCGCACGCCTGCGGGTGGACCCGAGCGCTGTGACGCGAATAACCGACGCTCTCGTGCAGGGCGGGCTGTTGAGGAGGGAGGGCGACCCCGAGGACCGCAGGCATGTGCGCCTTTACCTGACCTCCGAAGGCCGGCCCCTCTGGGACGGGGTGCAGAGCGCGATGATGGAGCGGGCTACCGCGCTGGCAAGGCGGTTACCTCAAGATGAGCGCTCGGCAGTGCTCGCGGCGCTCGAGCGCCTCGTGGAGGCGCTGGGGGACGGGGTTTACCTGCCCCGGTCGCGGGGGAAAGGGGGATGCCGCTGTGGAGAGGAAGGAACTTGAGCGGGTGGTCCTTGCCCGCTACGATGCCGTCGCGAAGAGGTTTGCGGATGGCTTGAGGCCACGTTGTGGATGCGGCTCATCGGCAGAGGGACCCAGGGACTGGGGCCCGGCCGGGTCTTGCGTTCAGACCGGCTGCTGCGGGCCTGCTCAACGGGAACGGCCGACCGACGAGCAGGAGGACAAAGCGCAGCAGGACACGGGAGAAAGCGGCCTTGGGTGCGCACGTCTCGACTCGCTGGTCGCACTCTATCCCGGAGAGGTGCTTCTCGACATCGGGAGCGGTCCGGGCCTCGAAACCATATCGCTTGCCCGCCGCGTGGATCCGGCGCGGGCTTTCGGATTGGACCCCGTCCCCCGCATGGTTCAAGTGGCGGCTGAGAACGCGAAGAGATCAGGCGTGGCGAACGTTACATTCCTAAACGGGTCAATGGAGGACATCCCCCTGGAGGACGAGAGCGCCGATGTCGTTGTGTCGAATTGTGTCATCAACCTGTCCACCGACAAGAAGCGCGCAATGAGCGAGATCATGCGGGTCCTTCGCCCGGGAGGTAGAGTCGCGGTCGCCGACATCGTCTGGCTGGGCACTCCGCCTGCATGGGTCAGGGCCAGCGCTCAGGCGTGGGCCTCGTGCATCGGGGGAGCGCTTGAAGCGGATGAGTATCCGGAGCTTCTTGCCGGGGCTGGGCTTGCCGGTGCCAGGCTGGACATCTTGCACACCTTCGACCTTGCAAGCCTCTCAGCATGTGTCGGACCCGACACGGCACGGCGCGAGGACGAAAAACGCGGACGAGAGGCTGGTGGCAATGTTGAGGCCGAGGACGACGATGCGGGTAAGGGCGGAAGCCAGGACAAGAGCAGGGATGGAACGTCTGGCCCGCAGCTATGCTGCGCTGCCTCGCCAGAGGGGCTCGCGCTTGCAAGCGCCCTTGTGAGCGCACGAAAACCTGGCTTCCCCGATGGCGCCGTTGAGATACGAAGAGCGGAGCGGGCGGACCTGGACCTCGTGCTTCGCATCCTCCAGGCCGCCGGGCTGCCCGTCGCCGGAGTTGAGGAGCACTTCGACGAGTTCATTGTGGCGTGCGCGTCGGATGGCACGATCGTCGGGGTGGCCGGCGCGGAGCGGTACCCGTCCTCTGCTCTGCTGCGGTCGGTGGCGGTGCTGCCACGCTGGCGCGGCTTTGGGGTGGGCCGGCGCCTGGTGTCATACCAGCTAGCGAGGCTGGCCCGCGGGACCCCCATGTACCTGCTCACGACGACTGCCGAAGCATACTTCCGTTCGCTAGGGTTCCAGACGATCTCAAGAGATGATGTCCTTCCAGAAATCAAGCAGTCTTCTGAGTTCCAGGGGGCGTGCCCGCAATCGGCGGCGGTCATGCGCCTCGTCCTGCCGTAGGAGTCTGCAGAGTGCGGACTAGTCCGTTTGGGTAACCGAAAATCGCCCGTCCGTGTGTCTGGCGACCGCGGGCGGGCTGTGTTATCATGGGCCTGGGGGTGGAAGTCATGCTTTTGTCGACGACTCCTTACGTCGAGGGGCGACCGGTGCGCGAGTACCTGGGCGTCGTGGCTGGCGAGGCCATAATGGGCGCGAACATCGTGAGGGACATCTTTGCGAGCATCACCGACATTGTTGGGGGGCGTTCCGGCGCGTACGAGGAAAAACTCGCCCACGCCCGCCGGATAGCGCTCCAGGAGATGGCTGACCAGGCGGCGCGCCTCGGCGCTAACGCTGTGATCGGCATCGACATCGATTACGAAGTCGTCCGGGAAGGGATGCTTATGGTTACAGCGAGCGGGACGGCCGTCAAGATCGAGGGGGCGTAGGCCGGTCCCGGTCGGGAGAGAGCCTGAGCTGGCCAGCACGGAAGCAGTCGGCAGCGTGATCGGGACGGGTGATGGGGGGCTGGGGACGCGTGAACCGCAGGATGGTCGCGGGTGCAATGTGTCTGGCGATGTTCCTCGGTGTTCCGTCTCCCCGCTCCCGAGCGAGCGCCCCGGGTGGGTCCGTGGCATCAGCCGACCCGACCTGGAGAATGGCTGTTGCCGTTACCCGCGCAAACAGGGACTGGGTGCCTGGTCTGGTAGGCGTCAGGGTTGAGCTGCTTGACTCATCCGGTAGACCGGAGCACTCCCAGGAGGTCTGGACGCGCATGGAAATGGGGCCTGAAGGCGACCTCGTCGCAAGTCAGGTATGGTTCGCGGAAGACGGCGCTGCAGCGTCGTCTGATGAGCAGCGGCCCGCACGTGGGCTGCTGCGCGACGAGCAAAGTCCCGCGGGCCTTCCCCCGCTGGAGCTATTTCGCGGTTCGCCTTTTGACCCCGAGGTTCAGAAAGACGTTTCCGCGAGCCGCACCGGCGAGAGACGAGAACTGGGCGGTAGGCAGTGCGTTGGGTTCGCGTTTTCCCAGCGGAAAGCCGATGGTATCTCGAGAGGCATCGCCTGGCTGGACGAAGCGAGCGGGGCTCCGGTCGAGGTACATGTCGCCGGCGGCATGGTGCCGAGGGTCGTTGGAGTCCGAGCTACGATCGTTCGCTACGGGCCCGTCGAAGGGGGCGCGTGGTGCGCGAAGGAGATGTTCATCGAAGGGGTCCTCGGCTTTATGTGGATGCGAAGGGCGTTCCGGGTCGCCGTGGTCTACGCTGACTACTGGAGCACAGGTGAAGAGCACACTCACGAAGACGCCTGGTAGTCCTGGCTACGGGCAATAGATGGCCTGAAAGACAACGGTGCCGGGAGATCACGCGGTGAGGATATCAGCTGCCTTCTGCAGGTCTTCCCGCAGGCGGGCGATCTCCGGGCTAATCGAAGACACGCAGGCGATACCTCCTCGGCCCGATCATGGTGAGCTCCCTGGTGGCCAGCGCACGCCGGAGTCGCGCCCTGGCAAGAAGCGTGAGTATCTTTGCTTCCTCCTCGCTCCTCGGGCGTCGCCTGACGCTTCGGGGCCGCCCCAGGCGCGCGCTCTCCGCTTCGAGCCAGGCGCGGCGCGCCTGTGCGAAATCCGGTCCGTCTGGCCACCACCCGGATTCTGACACCCCTCATGCAGTCACCGGCAACCCCGCCCAAAGTCGGAAGCACTTATGCATCTTCCCTCAGGCTGCGCGTGCTTGGAGGTGGCGTTTCGGTTGCTGTTTGCACATTCACACCCCCGCACTCCCGCATTCGCAGACTCTCACAGTCCCACACTCACGCAGATCGAGAGTCAGGCCCGACCCTGCGAAGTCGGATGGTCCACGGTAGCGTAAAGTTTAGGTAGGTAAGTATGGGGTCCATGAAGAAGAGAGACCCCAGGCAGTTGTCCCAGGCAGTTGTCGTGAGGATGACTGCACTTCCCTTGGATGGAGGGAGGGGTCTC
>JBLNDE010000020.1:0-19409 GCA_050261335.1 Bacillota bacterium | reverse complement strand
AAACGGTCCAGTGAGAGCTGGCACCTTTGCCCTTAGCCATGCTTCGACATCCTCCGCCTTGGCGCTCATCCGCCCTATCTCGACCGTAGGCAGTGTCCGTGACTCCGGGTCCTGAGTCTTCTTTCGCCCGAGATAGCTAAGGAGCTCGCCATTGCTCTTCGCGGCGAGCAGCCGGGCCATCCGGTCGGCACCTTCTCGTGTCCACCGGGCCCCGATCCTCTTCATCCGGCGAGCTATGGTGTGCCTGACCTGACCCTCGATCGCCCCCAGGCGGTCCTCCTCCGAAAGCGCCTCAAGACCATCCCAGTTCGTCAACAGATAATCCCTAATGGCTGACACGCGTCGCCTGACTTTGCCTCGCACTCGCTTAGCGGCTAAATCCAGCGCCTCCTCAACCGCAGCTCGATCCAAGACCGCTATCGCCGAACTGACCGCTTCATAAACATCAGGGTCGAAACTCAAGGCCTCCGTCAGCCGTTTACGCAGGTGGAACGGGTCAAGGTGATACTCGCCTCCGAACAGCTCGGCACCTTCTCTTATCCACTCAGCGCCATCCCCGCCCACGTCCACTTCCTTCACAGACCCAAGGTCCCAAGTCTTCCCAAACTTCACCCCGGCTTCTTCCCAGATCTCCTTGCCACTGCCTACACCAGCAACTGCCCGCCGGTTCTTCAGTGACCGTCTGACACCACCTGTCTTCCCCTCATACCCTACAACAAGTTTTATCTCCTCATGGCGCTTGTCCGACCGCTGCAGTGCGACAACAACGCCGTCGCCTTCTATGCGTAGCTTCTCCACCTGACGGCTCCCCTGAGGAACCTCCCCACGCTCGAAAACCCTCTCGCGTTCTTGCCTAGCTTGAGTTGCGGCTTTCTCTCCTGCATCTTTAGCCACACCCCAGACCGCCATCGGACTTACCCCAGGGGTAAGACACTCTATGAGCTTCGCAGCCTGACGGAAAGACGTCTCCGTCCCCAATACCAGAGCAATCTCTTCCATCCGGTCCGTCAGACGCTTGTTCGGCTCCCATCCTAGCGCCTCGTCCAGAAGAAACCGATACTCTTCCGTCCGGCGGTCCCTGTATTGCCGTCGCCTCACCGTCATGCTCCCGAACGTCGATACCCACGTACGCTCGCAAAACTTGACCTCATCAAGATTAGCCTTGTCTCGCTCTCTCATCAGCCTCTCGTCCAGCTCCTCCAGGGCCCATACGAATACATCCTGGCCGGCTTTCTGAACCAGCCTACGCACACCCTCTTCCATGTCCGCAAAGTCCCTAGAGTCATTGAGAAGCTCACAAATCCCTTTCACCAAAAAGAGGACCGCCGCCACCACATGCCGAATGTCCATCATTGAGAGACCCCTCCCTCCATCCAAGGGAACTGCAGTTATCCTCACGACAACTGCCTGGGACAACTGCCTGGGGTCTCTCTTCTTCATTCACCCCAGACTTACCTACAAAAACTTTACGCTACCGAGGCGCGGGGCGGGCGCAGGGGCGGCGTCTGGGCGGAGGCTCCGTCGACGTGAGCGGCGAGGGGCCGCGGGTTGTGCCGTGCTCTTGGCCGGAGGCGGCGGGAATCCTGCCACCCGTTACGCCGTGGGTGGCTGTCTCCCGATCATCCTCACGTCCGTCCTGTGGACGACCAACTCCAGAATCGATATGTCTATGCCGGGGCCTATACCTGTGCCTGCGCATGTGCCTGCATCTGCGCTGCGCGAGGCAAGTGACAGCCACACGGTGAGGCTGGGAATAATAGTGGCTGGACGGCTATGGGGCGAGTGGATCCTGCCGGAACTCGCCACACGGGCCAACGCCCCTGCTCCTGCAAAGGCCCAAGTTGTACAAAGGAGGGACGACGATGGCACACCGGCGGGGGCTGGTGCTGATGCTGGTGGTCCTTTTGACGCTGACCTGCGGGTTTTTCGTCGGCACCGGCATAGACCGGTCGCCCGAGGGGGACCGGCCCTCAGCACCGTTCTCTACCAGCATCGAAGGAGGCGGTGCCCGCAGACCGGCCGGGGTCGCGCCGCCCACTCAGTCGGGCAGCGGACCGCCGTCCTCGCAGCCTGGTGAGCAGGCGCCGTCGCTGTTTGCAGGTGGCCAGGTGCCGTCCTTGGCGGCTTCGCCCGGCGCTGCCCTGTATTCGTGCGACTGCGATTATGATGCGGTGTTTCGGGCGGAGCGTCCCTATCCGGCCGGCCCAGACATCGCAGGTCTCCAGGCTTACCTCGCGCTCTTTGGCTTCGACGCCGGTCCCGTGGACGGTGTGTACGGCCCGCGGACGGCCGCCGCAGTCGGGGCTTTTCAGAGAAGCAGAGGACTCGAGGCCGACGGCATCCTGGGCCCGCGCACCTGGGTTGCCCTGGGCAGAGCCCGCTCGTGGCCTGTGGCGCACGGGCCCACCCCTCCTCCTCCGGGACGGGTGGAGATTGTCATAGACACGGCCGACCGCACGCTCACCGTACTTTCGGACGGAAAGCCCTACAAGCGGTTCCCCGTCGCGGTGGGCAAGCCATCGACTCCGTCGCCGCAGGGACAGTGGAAAGTGGTGTCGAAAGGCGCGTGGAGCGGGGGGTTCGGTACAAGGTGGATGGGGCTTGACGTGCCGTGGGGAAAGTACGGTATCCACGGCACGAACAAGCCCTGGTACATCGGGGACGCGGTGAGCGGCGGGTGCATCAGGATGTTCAACCACGACGTGGAGGTGGTCTTCGGCTGGGTGCAGATCGGCACGCCGGTCGTGATATGCGGCGGCCCCTTCGGACCGCTCCGCAACCCCCGGCGAGAGCTGGGTCCAGGGGAGCGCGGAACCGACGTCCTCGCGGTGCAAAGACGCCTTCGGATGCTGGGATTCGACCCGGGCCCGGAGAACGGCATGTATGAGCAGCCTACCGTCGACGCTGTGAAGGCATTCCAGGCAGCAAGAGGCCTGCGTGTTACTGGGGTGGTGACCCCCGATACCTACGACGCGCTTGGGCTCTTCCTGTTTGAATAGGGCAAGCCTCTATCGCGGCGTCTCTTCCGCCCCGCGAGGCCAAAGCCGCACTTCGAGGAGTCGGCCAGGAGGAGTTTACGCATAAGTACGATAACCAGTAAGAGACTGCAAACGCATGCGATCAGCATGATGCGCGCGCGTGCATGCGCTCACATAGCGCAGCCGGCCCGAAATCGAGCTTGTTCGAGGTTTTTTGCCAGATACTCTTGAATTCAGCCAGCGGCTGTTATAGAATGGGAATGTCAATACATGCCATACTTGGTTGGGGAAGGGGGGATGGGAGTTGGGTCGTGGCGGGTTACGGCTGGTCACAAGTGTCTCGCCGGATGGCACTATCACCCTGCCGGAGGAGGTACGAAGGCGTCTTGGTCTCCAGGCCTTCGATGACCTGGCCTTCAGTCTGGAAAACGGGGTGATCGTCGCAGCAAAGGTCAAGGAAACCTGCACGCAGTATGGTGGGGAGGACTGAGGCACGGGGTCGGCTTGCGAGATAAAGCACGACACCTGCACAGGCCTTGTATCGGTCATTTTCGACAGGATACCATGGATTGTGGTCACGAGGCGAGGGGGGTACGGAGCAGGCTCCTCTCGTCGCGTTTTATCCGCTGGTGCGGGAGGAAAGCCCGGATCAGCGTTGAATATGTCTGCGGACCAGGTATGGCGCCGTGAGTCTGCGACACTTCTCCTGACGGTGTCGGGGTGCCGGTGCCTGCTGGGGCGGGGCGCCTGGAATCTGGCCGGCCTTGAGCGCCAAATTTGAACGCGTCTCACCGCACGCGCCGCATACCGCGTGCCACACGCCGCACGCAGGCCCTGCTTTCTGGCGCATGGCGCAGAGCAAGCTCGGAGGAATGGATATGGCAGGTTTTGTCGCGATCGTGCTCGCCGCCGGGCTCGGGACCCGGATGAAATCCCGAATCCCCAAGGTGATGCACGAGATATGCGGAAAGCCCATGGTATCGTATGTACTCGACGCCGTCGAGGCCGCGGGGGCAAAGCGCGTCATCGTCGTCGTCGGACACGGGGCAGACCTCGTGAAGCAGGCCGTCGGGGCGCGCGGGGAGTGCGTCCTTCAGGCGGAGCAGCTCGGCACGGGGCACGCCGTGATGCAGGTGGAAGGCGCCCTCGGCGATTACGGCGGCATGGTTGCGGTGATTGCGGGCGACGCGGCCTTCCTGGCAGGCGACGACCTCGCCGAGCTCGTCGCAGGCCACCGGGAGAGCGGGGCGGCTGCCACCGTGCTCTCGGCGGTTCTGGAGGACCCCACAGGTTACGGCCGCATCATCCGGGGCGCACAGGGCGAGATCGTGAGGATCGTCGAGGAGAAGGACGCATCCCCCACGGAAGCGGCCGTGAACGAGGTCAACAGCTCCATATACTGCTTTTCCGCGCCGCGCCTTTTCGAGGCGCTGCACCACATCGCCCCTGACAACACCCAGGGAGAATACTACCTTACCGATGTCATCGGCATCATGATACAGACAGGCCTTCCTGTAAGGGTCGTAAGGGCCTCCGATCCCCTGTCCGCACGCGGTATCAACACGCGGGTGCAGCTTGCGGAGGCGGAGCGGATCTTCCGCGACAGGGTGCGCGAGCGGCTCATGCTCTCGGGCGTGACGCTCGTGGATCCGCCGTCCACTTTTATAGATGCAGACGTGGCGGTGGGGCGGGATACCGTTATCCTTCCGTTCACGTTCCTGCAGGGCAAGACGATCATAGGCGAGGGATGCACCATCGGGCCGTTCGTGCGGATGGCGGATACGACGGTGGCGGACGGGGCATCCGTGTCGAACGCCGTGATTATGCAGTCCACGATAGGATCCGGCGCAACCGTCGGCCCGTACAGTTTCCTCCGCCCGGGCACCATCCTCGAGGAAAGGGCCAAGGTCGGCACATTCGTGGAGGTCAAGAAGTCCATCATAGGGAAGGGCAGCAAGGTGCCTCACCAGACATACCTGGGGGACGCCACGGTCGGCGAGGGGGTCAACATCGGCGCCGGGACCATCACGTGCAACTACGACGGGTGGCAGAAGCACCCCACGGTCATCGAGAACGGCGTGTTCATCGGCAGCAACTCGAACCTTGTAGCCCCCGTTAAGATTGGGAGGGGCGCTTACGTTGCGGCGGGGTCCACCATCACACGGGACGTGCCTGAGGGTGCGCTGGGCATCGCCCGCGGCCTTCAGAGGGAGATCCCGGATTGGGTGAAGCGGCGTCTGGAACGGCGCCAGAAGGCGGAGGGCCATGGTGGCCACTCCAGCAACGAGTCAGGAGGTAAGCAGCGTGATGAGTGACGCAGCGGGAATCCACATGATGCTGCCGTCCTATAAAAAGATGAAGGTCTTCGCAGGGCGCGCTCATCCGGCCCTTGCGGAGGCGATTGCCACCCACCTCGGAGTGGGCATCGCAGCCATGAAAGTGGACAGGTTCCGCGATGGCGAGATAAGGGTGGCGATAGAGGAGAGCGTCCGCGGCGCGGACGTGTTTGTGGTTCAGCCGACCTGTCCGCCCGTCAACGAAAACCTCATGGAGCTGCTCATAATCGTCGATGCCATGCGGCGTGCCTCGGCCAAGACGGTGACCGCCGTGATTCCCTACTACGGCTATGCCAGGCAGGACAGGAAAACGAAGGCCCGTGACCCGATTACGGCGAAGCTGGTTGCGAACCTCCTGGTGACTGCAGGGTGCGACAGGATGGTCACGGTTGACCTGCATGCCGGACAGGTGCAGGGTTTCTTCGATATACCGGTGGACCCGCTTCTTGCCATGCCCATCCTGGCCAAGTACATCGAGGACACCGGGCTTGGCGGCTGCGTCGTCGCCTCGCCGGACATCGGAGGCGTGGCGCGTGCGCGGGCCATGGCCGGAAAACTCCATGCGGACCTCGTGGTCATTGACAAGAGGCGACCTGAGCCGAACGTCTCCGAGGTCATGAACATCATCGGCGATGTGGGCGGAAGACCCGTCATCCTCGTTGATGATATAATAGATACCGGCGGCACGATAGTGCAGGCGGCGGACGCCCTCTACGATGCGGGGGCGCGCGAGGTATACGCGGCCTGCACTCATGCCCTTCTCTCTGGACCGGCCAGAGATATCCTGACGGACTCGGGCATCAAGAAGATCATCGTGACGGATACGATACCCATCGACGAGAGCAGGCGTCCCGAGAGAACGGAGGTGCTCTCCGTCGCGCCTCTTCTCGCCGAGGCAATCCGGCGGATATACGAGGAGCTTTCAGTGTCAATGCTCTTCGACTGAGTACGGCGCCATGGGTCTGCGCCACTTCTCCTGACGGTGTTGGGGTTGCCGGCGTTGCACCCCGGGGACGGCGCGCTTGCGGTGCGCCTCGTTAGATTTGGCATTCAGGCTTGCCAAATCGAGAGCGCCCCGTCGTGCAAGCACCGGCAACCCTGCAAACCGGCAACACTGGATAGGACCCGCACGCTGAAAAGTGGCGCGAATTCGTGGCGATCCACTTGGGGAGACCGGCGGAGCCGGTAGAAGCAGCAGCGATTCGGAAGGAGCGGTTACGAAGTGAAGGAAGTAGTGGTCAAAGCAGGGCCGAGGCAGGAGATCGGCAAGGGCGCCGCGCGAAAGGCCCGAGTCAGGGGCGAGGTGCCCGCTGTGGTATACGGAAAGGGAAAGGACGCCACCCCGATCATCCTCAACGGGCGGGAGTTCGCGAGGGCGGTCCAGGCGGGGCTTGGTGCCGGCAAGCTCGTCAGGCTGGTCATCTCGGACGGAGGAAAGGCTATCGATGAGAAGACCGCCATGCTGAAAGAGGTCCAGCGCGACTTCATACGGGGCGACGTCATCCACGCGGATTTCCAGGAGGTATCGATGACCGATGCCATAACTGCCACGATCCCGGTTGTGCTGGTTGGCGAAGACAGACGCCCCAACGATGGCGGCGTGCTCGAGCACCTGCTGTGGGAGATTCAGCTTCACGCGCTGCCGGGCGACCTGCCTGAGAGAGTGGAAGTGGATGTGTCGGGCCTGACCATCGGCGGATCTATCAAGGTGGCCGATCTCAAGCTGCCTGAGGGCGTGCGCGTCCTCACCCATGGCGAGGAGACGGTGGCGGCAGTCGCGGCGCCCGCGAAGGTGACGGAGGAGAAACCAGCGGCCGCTGAGACCGGCGAAGCCGCTGAGGCCGGTGCGGCCGGTACGGCCGGTGCGGCTGGCGGGGGCGGCGGAGCGGCCGAAGGGAAGAAGGAAGCGTAGGTTCGTGAAGCTTGTCGTGGGGCTCGGGAACCCGGGTAGCCAGTACGAGGGCTCCAGGCACAACGTGGGCTTCATGGTTGTAGACCTGCTAGCACGAAGGAAGCGCATCGGCGTTACGCAGAGGAGGTTCCACGCTCTCATCGGCCAGTGCGAGGTCTCCGGAGAGCAGGTCCTTCTGGCAAAGCCCCTCACCTACATGAACCGCAGCGGCTATGCCGTGCGAGCCATCGCGGGATGGTATGAGGTCGGGATCTCCGATATCATGGTCGTCGTCGATGACATGGCCCTTGAGCCCGGCCGTTTACGGGTGCGGCCAAAGGGGAGCGATGGTGGGCACAACGGCCTGAAGTCCATAATCGCCCTTCTCGGGAGCGAGGAGTTTCCCAGGGTGAGAGTGGGCATCGGAAGGCCGGGCCCCGCAGAGGACGCGGTGAGCTACGTGCTGGGGTGGTTTGCCCGCGCTGAGTTTGCCGTGATGTCGGAGGCGTTCGGCCGGGCCGCGGATGCGGTCGAAGCGTGGGCCGCCTCCGGCATCGATGCTGCAATGAACAGGTTCAACGGATGATACATGCCTGGTCGGCGCCGGGTTAGCCGTGGCGAAGCCACCCGGGGCGGAGCGGCTGCTGCGGGGGCAGCCGGCCGCCTGGTCCCCCGCAAGGCCTGTATGCAACGCCGGCACACACGGAGGGGTAGCGCATGTCCGTCATGGAGAAGGCAAGGGACCTTGCCAGCGCAATCAGGGAGTCACCCGAGTTCGTACGCATTCTCCATGCCAGAAAGGAGATCGAATCACACGAGGCTGCCAGGATCATGTTCCGGGACTTCGAGAAGATGCGCATGGATATGGAGGCCCTGGCCAAAAAGGGAGAGAAGATCCCGGAGCAGAAGCTGGACGCATTCAAGCGGTCCTTCGAGATAATCTCTTACAACCCGTACATAAGAGACCTGCTGGACGCCGAGGTTGCTTTCGCCAGGCTGTTTACCCAGGTCCAGCAGGTCATCGCGGAGCCCCTCGAGGATCTCGGGCCTGCCGCCGCTGGCACGGTTGCCGGCACCGCGCCCTTCTGAAGACCACGGCACGTGGGAAGATCGAATGCCATCCGGCAAACTGAACGCAAAACAGAGAGTAGGGGCGTTTGCCCCTATCTCCCGGTCTGCCTGGCCATGAGCTCCTCGGCTTTCTGAATGAGGCCTCGGACTATGAGCCCGGCTTCCCGCGTGGTGATGTTGCCATAGTCGTACACGCCATTGTCCACGTTGATCCTGTCAGCGAAGCCGAGTTCCCGCGCGATCTCGTACTTCACCTCATCCGAGACAATGCTGCGATTTCGACCCATAGCCCCACCTCCGACCTTAGTGTGCCCCGGCCCACTCGGGGCATGTCAGGGTGTACCTGGGGCGCCCGCCTTGGTCCGCCTTCATTGAGGCGTCCTGGTCAGACTCGCGCAAGAGACCATCTCGAAGTCCGGTGAAATAAATACATGGCCCCTGAGAAGATTTTTCTCGTCCACCGCTCGGTGCCGGCCTCATCCGTCAGGCATACCCGCCTGGTGCGCACTTCCTGTCGAATGATGTCCCTTCAACCGACTGGCACCACACTTGCTAGCACAAGAGACGAATCCATGTCTCTTCGTGGCTTTGCGTATGCCCAGAGACAGACATCGGAGGAAACCATGAACGCCGTTCTCCGGGATCGTACGCTCGTGGGCCTGTCGAAAGCCCTCGACGCGCTGTCGCTTCGGCACGAGGTGATAGCGAACAACATCGCCAACGTCAACACGCCCGGGTTCAAGGCAAGGCGGGTGCGGTTCGAGGACCAGCTCAAATCGGCCATTGCCCGCGGCGACCCTGACTCGTGCAGCCCCGTTATCGAGGAAGATCAGCTGGAAGTCAGGCGCGACGGAAACAGTGTGGATATCGACCTCGAGATGGCGCGGCTGGCTGAGACTACTGTCATGTACAGTGCTATCTCTCGCCTGGTGTCCGGGAGGTTCGACCTGATCAAGTATGTCATCAGCGAGGGGAGACGGTAACACATGGGCATATTCTCGTCGTTCAGGATCAGCGCCACCGGCCTTGCCGCTGAACGACTCAGAATGGACGTAATTGCCAATAACATTGCCAACGTGAACACGACACGTACGGAGGACGGCGGGCCATACAGGAGACGCCAGGTGGTGTTCCAGGCACTGACCGCCCGTCCCAGTAGAGGACCAGGCGCTTCCGAGGCGCCTGGCCAGGGCGTTGCGGTCGCAGCCATAGTGGAGGACCCGTCTCCGCCGCGCATGGTGTACGACCCCGGCCACCCGGACGCAGACGCCCAGGGGTACGTGGCGATGCCGAACGTTGACGCGGTCCGGGAACTGGTGGACATGATCTCCGCCACGCGGGCCTACGAGGCCAACGTCACTGCTCTCGATGCGGCCAAGACGATGGCCATGAGGGCGCTGGATATCGGCAGAGCATAGCACATAGCACGTATGCGGCGGTACGGCAGGTGGACGGCGAGGCAGGTACGTAGGCGGCGACACAGACACAGAGCGTCAGCCCCAGGAACGAGGTGGTGCTATGGACATCAAGATCAGCTCCACCCTTCAGAAGAGCCTGGATGAGCTGAGTCGCAGGCAGGCGACAGGCGCCCAGGCGACCCTGGAGGATTTCAAGGAGATGCTGGACAACGCCATCGATACCGTGAACGACCTCCAGCAGAACGCCGACCAGCTCACCCAGAAGCTGGCCACGGGCGAGCTGAAAGACCTGCACCAGGTCATGATCGCGGTCGAGGAGGTCAACGTCGCCCTGCAGCTCACGATGCAGATAAGGAACAAGATCGTCGAAGCCTACCAGGAAGTCATGAGGATGCAGGTGTAAGCCATGGCAGCCATCGGGCAGGACCTCGGGCGCCGAACGCGCTCGCTGTGGGACCAGATGACATCCAGCCAGAAGCTCATGGTCCTCCTGGCGATTGCTCTCGGAGTGGTCGCCATGGTCCTGCTTTTGAGCAGGACGGGCAAGACGGAGATGGTGCCGCTCTACACCGGCCTTTCGGCGGGCGATGCGGCCGACATCGTGGCCAAGCTGCGCGAAATGCGCATACCCTACGAGATCTCCGATGGCGGTGCGACCATCAGGGTGCCGTTCGACAACGTGTACGAAACCCGCATGAATCTGGCGAGCCAGGGCCTGCCAAGCGGTGGCACGGTAGGGTTCGAGATATTCGACAAGACGAATTTCGGCGCCACGGACTTCACCCAGAAGATGAACTACCGGCGGGCGCTCCAGGGCGAACTTACCCGCACGATACTGCAACTTCGCGAGGTGGAGGAAGCGCGGGTCCACATAGCGATACCGGAACCGGCGCTATACATCGACGAACAGAAGCCGCCCACGGCCTCGGTCATGGTAAAGCTGCGGAGCGGCGCGACGCTTACCAGGGGACAGGTGCAGGGGATCGTGCGGCTGGTCTCATCGAGCGTCGAGGGCCTGAACCCCAGCAACGTGACGGTCCTCGACGTTGACGGCAACATTCTGTATGCCGCCAGCGACGAGACCGAGACGGGCCTGATGACGTCGCTTTCCGTGAGCCAGCTCGAAGCGAAAAGGGCGTACGAAAAGGACGTCGAGAAGAGCGTCGAGAGCATGCTCACGGAGGTGCTGGGACCTCGAAAAGTCGTGGTGCGGGTGAACGCCGAGATCAACTTCGACCGCCGGGAGCAGAACAGCGAGGTCTTCCAGCCGATGCCTACGGGCCTAGGGGTGATCCGCGAGCAAACGAAAGTGCATGAGGTCCGGTCCACGGCGGTGGCGCTGCCTGCGGGGGTGCCGGGAACAGCGTCCAACGTGGACGTGCAAGGAGCCGCGGGTGGCGCGACGGGTGCGGCGGGTATCGCCGGTGCGGCGGGTACCACCGACAGCGGTGCGGCTCAGCAGACGCAGGCCCAGACCCAGACCCAGCCGCAGCTGCAGACTTCGGGCCAGGCCGCCCTGGACCAGACCCGGGGAGCCAGTGCAGCCCCAGGCGCTGCAGTTCCAGGTCCCGGCGGCGGCAGCACCACGGCAGGCGCGACGGGTACGATCGGCACAGGCGTAACGCCTGCGGCTCCTGTGGCGGCGGGAGTGTACCGCACAGGACAGCGCACGGGAGACGTAAGCGGCGAAGAGAGATCGGAGGAAACCACGAGATACGAGATCTCCCGGGTGGTGGAGCACACCGTCAAGGCGCCGGGCGAGGTGAGGAGGCTCTCGGTTGCGGCCATGGTGGCTGCCCCATTGAGCGACGCGCAGTTACAGGCCATTACGCGGTCCATCGGCGCCGCCGTCGGAATCGACCCCGGCAGAGGCGATTCGCTCATTGTGGAACCCATTGAGTTCGGCGTCCCGCTCACGTCGGACGAGGAGGCCGGACAGGGAACCGGGGCGGCGGCCGCGAAAGAGCGAGTCAACCTCGGCGAAATCGTGATGGCCAACATGGAGTACGTGCTCGCTGCGATAATCGGGCTCTTCCTCGTCGGCCTGGTCATCTCGGTGGTCCGCCAGAGGGCGCCCGCGCGGCCGGCGATGGTCCCGGCGCTCGCTGCGCCTCACGTGCCGGTGGCCGCTGGAGAGCCCGGGGTTTCCGTCCCCGTGGCCGCAGCGCGGGAGGAAGCGCGAGCTGAAGAGGAGGGCGGCGCCGGGCGCCAGGCGCAGGAGGTTGCAGTGCGCCCTGCCCCGAACGCCGAGATAGCCGCAAGGGTGATATCAGGATGGATGGACGAGGACAAGAGGTGACGGGCCTTGGCGCCAGCCGCTGAGCTCACCGGCAAGAGAAAGGCCGCCATAGCTCTCGTGGCTCTCGGGTCGGAGGCGTCTTCAGAGATATTCAAGTACCTCGACGAGGCCAGGATCGAACAGCTCACCCTGGAGATCGCAAGCCTCGGCAACGTGCCCCCCGACGTCCGCAACCAGGTGTTGGATGAGCTCCATGAGAAGTGCGAGGCCCATGAATTCGCCGCTGGCGGCATCGACTACGTGAAGCAGATCCTCGAGCGGGCGCTCGGCCCCCATCGCGCGGCCGAGATCATCGAGAAGATAACCGCATCGCTCCAGGAGAAGCCGTTCAGCTTCGCCCGGCAGGTGGATCCGGCCCAGCTTGTGAACTTCATCGAGAACGAGCACCCGCAGACCATTGCGCTCGTTCTGGCCTATCTCCGTCCGGAACAGGCGGCAGCGGTGCTCTCCGCGCTTCCCGAGGGGCTGCAGACGGAGGTGGCGGTGCGCCTCGCCGAGATGGACAGGACCTCTCCGGAGGTCGTCGCCGAGGTGGAGAAGGTCCTGGAGACCAGGCTCTACTCGATCGGTGGCCAGAACTACAACTTCGCCGGCGGCACCAAGGCTCTCGTGGACGTGCTCAACCGCGTGGACCGCGCGACGGAGAAAACCATCCTGGAGGAGCTGGAGGAGCAGAACCCTGCGCTCGCCGAGGAGGTCAAGAACCTCATGTTCGTGTTCGAGGATATCACGCTTCTCGACGATCGGGCCATCCAGACCTTCCTCAAGGAGACGGATACGAAGGACCTGGCGCTCGCGCTGAAAGCCGCGAGCGAGGAGGTCAAGAAGAGGATCTTCAGCAACATGTCGGAGCGGGCCGCCGAGATGTTGCGCGAGGACATGGAGTTCATGGGGCCTGTGCGCTTGCGGGTGGTGGAAGAGGCACAGCAACGCATAGTCACCGTCATCCGCAGGCTGGAGGAAGCCGGCGACATCGTCATTGCCAGAGGGACGGAGGACGAGGTTCTTGTCTAGGGTCATCAAGGCTCAGGAGATACGGAGGAACCCCGAACTCGTGGGGGATGGCGGGCTCGAGACGCTCCTTGCCACGCTGGCCAGGTCGTCCGTGCCCGCGGCGCCGGGTTACGAAGGCAGGGCCGATGACGCCGGTGCTGAGGTCGAGACCGAGACCGAGGTAGAGGCCGATCCCGCGGTGTTCGCCCGCTCCATCATCGACAGCGCCGAGCGGGCGGCGAGGGCCAGGCTGGAGGAAGCGGAGCGCGAGAGCGCCCGGGTCCTCCATGAAGCTTACGAGAAGGGTTACGAGGACGGGCGCGCCGAGGCGGTGGCGAAGGCCATGGCGCATGTCAGGGATGTCCTGGAGTACATGGACGGCCTCGCGCGGGCGGTGGCCCAGGCCACGGAGGGCGCGGTCAGGGCGGCGGAGGACACCATAGCCCGGCTTGCCATCGAGATCGCCGAGAAGATCCTGAGACACGAGGTATCGGTCGCGGGGTCCGTAGTCCTGGGGATGGTCCGCGAATCGGTGCAGAAGGCCAGGACCAGCGGGCCCATCAAGATCAGGGTGAGTGCATGGGATCTCGACCGGGTCAGGGAGTTCCAGGACGAGATAATGAGGATCGCCGACGACGTGACGTCCATCGAGGTCGTAGAGGACTCCAGGGTGGAGCCTGGAGGGTGCATCGTGGAGACGGACTTCGGGTCGGTGGACGCAAGGATTACGTCGCAACTACGTGAGATCGGGAGGGCTTTCTTTGGTAACGGCGATGCCACTGCCACTTGAGGCTGGCGCGCCCCATCCGGTCGGCGGAGGGCCGACCCGATGGGGTGTGGACATGGCAAGGTTCCATGACGCCGTCAGGGCATGCGACCCACTTCGAGTGAGCGGCAGGGTGGTGCAGGTCATCGGGCTTGTGGTGGAGTCCATGGGACCCCCTGCCCATGTGGGAGAGATCTGCCGCATATACACGCGGAGCCAGAAGGTGCCCATCCGGGCGGAAGTGGTGGGGTTTCGTGAAGGCAAGACCCTCCTCATGGTGCTCGGCGACAGGAACGGCATCGAGCCAGGCAGCGAGGTGGTGGCGAGCGGGCGCGAGGCCACCGCGCCCGTGGGCGAGGACCTTCTCGGACGCGTCATCGACGGCCTCGGCCGGCCTCTCGACGGAAAGCCCCCGATTCGCGTGGAAGGAGAGTATCCGCTTTTCAACACGCCCCCGGGACCGCTCGAGCGGGCGAGGATCTCTGAGCCGCTCGCGCTGGGGGTGCGGGCAGTGGATGCAGCGATAACCTGCGGCAAGGGACAGAGACTCGGGATATTCGCAGGGAGCGGCGTCGGCAAGAGCACGCTCCTGGGCATGTTCGCCAGGAACACCTCGGCGGACGTGAACGTGATCGCGCTTGTGGGCGAGCGGGGCCGCGAGGTCCGCGAGTTTATCGAGAAGGACCTGGGTCCTGAGGGACTCAGGCGGTCGGTGGTGGTCGTGGCCACGTCGGACCAGGCGAGCCTCGTGCGGCTGAAAGGGGCGCTTCTTGCGACAGCCATCGCGGAGTATTTCCGCGACACCGGGCGGGACGTGCTTCTCATGATGGACTCTCTGACACGCCTCGCCATGGCGCAGCGCGAGGTGGGCCTCGCCATCGGTGAGCCGCCCACAACGCGGGGATACACCCCGTCGGTGTTCTCCATGATGCCGAAACTGCTGGAGCGCGCCGGCAACTCGTCGTCCGGGAGCATCACCGGCCTCTACACGGTTCTGGTGGAAGCCGATGACATGAACGAGCCGGTGGCCGATGCGGCGCGGAGCATGCTCGACGGCCACATCGTCCTTTCGCGTGAGCTCGCCATCATGAACCACTACCCGGCCATAGACGTGCTGGCAAGCGTGAGCCGGGTGATGGTGGACGTTGTGGACGAGGCGCACATCAGGGCGGCCGCGAAGATGAGGGAGGCGCTGGGCATCTACAGGGAAGCGGCGGATCTCATCAACATCGGCGCCTATGTGCCGGGCAGCAACCCGAAGATCGACTGGGCGAGAACGGTGATCGACGGCATAAATGCCTTCCTGAGGCAGGGGATCAACGAGAAGGCCGACTATGCCGCAACAATCGCGAAATTGCGGAATATGTCCGGGTCCTGATGCCCTGAAGAGGTCGAACGGAAGATCGAGCGCGGGAGGCCGGTGGGCGGGTTGCCCACCTGAGCCAGGGGGGCTGCGATGAGACGGTTCAGGTTTCGCCTGCAGAAGCTGCTCGAGGTGAGGCGGCTGAAGGAGGACACGCTGCGGCAGGAGCTTGCGCGGACGCAGGAGGCACTCCGGCGCGGGAATGACGTCCTCGAAAAGCTTGGGGCCATGCACGGCGCGACCCTCGAGGAGTTGCGGGCGAGCGTCGCCGGCACGCTCGATGTGGAGTGGATCGCCGCCTGCCACCGATATCTTGGGTTCCTTGCCCATCGCATCGAGGAGCAACAGGCGGCTGTGAACCGGCTCGCCCGGGAGGAAGCCGCGAAGAGGGAGGCGCTGGTCGCGGCCCGGCGCGCGCGAAAGGTAGTGGAGAAGCTCAGGGAGCGAGCATACGCGCGCTACCGGGAGGAGTTCGCCCGGGCCGAGCAGGCGTTCCTCGATGAGGTGGGCGTTACGAGATACGCGAGGAAAGGAGGTGAGGATCTGAGTGGAAGCAGTGTTTTTCGTGTGGTCGGGCGCAGCGCAGGCGAAGGCTGAAGCCGTCGTGACTGCTGCCGGGGCGGCGCGGACGAACGATGACGCCCCGCCGGCCCAGGGCCGGGACAGCGAGGGGCCGGCGGATTTCCGTTCCGAGCTTGCGGCAAAGCTCCAGGCTGCGGCGAACGAAGGCTCAACCCGCGGGTTGCCCGATGGTCCGCGCGTACTGGCCGGCGATCCGGGCGTGCTGCCTGACGCACTGCATGCGCTGCCAGACGCGCTGCGCGCGCTGCCTGACGCACCGGAAGCGCCGGCGGTGACTGCCGGAAGCCCAGCTCCCGAGGCTGCCGTCCGCGACGGCGCTGGTATCGGCACCGGCGCAGACTCCGACGTGAACACTGATCCCGGTGAGGTTAACGAGGACTGTGGCCAGAGCCGAGAGAAACGCAACAGCGAAGCCGATCGGCATGCTGACGCCTGCCCTGCGCCGTTCCTGGTGGCGGCGAAGGACCTGCCGGCGGTCGTGCAGGGCTGCGCGATCGAAGGCAGCCGTGCGGTGGAGCCGGCCACGGAGACGTCCACGGCAGCGGCGGCGCTAGAAGACAGGCGCCCCGCGCCCATAACCCCGCCCGCGGCGGGTGTGGAGGCCCGCCCTCCCCAGGGTTGCATGACGACTCATTTGACCCCCAAAGCGGCGCCATCGCCGGGGATCGAGATCGGCGGGACGGCAAAGGCGACGTGCCAGGGTTGCGTTGCCGCCGCGGAAGAAGAGGTGGACCCGCGCCTGACGGAAGAGCTGCACACGGACCGGATGGCGGCGCCACGTTCCACTGGCGGAACGGAGACGTCGTCCGCAGAAGGCAGGGCGGGTCGCGGCACATCTATTGTAGGGCACGGCCCCGAGGTCGTGGTGCCATCAGGGGTTCCAGGGGGTGCCCGAAGCGCGCCGCCGTATGCGCCGCGTGAAGGAGGTGCGCGCATGCGAGTCCGTGGACAGGACGCCATGAGCCCTGGCGACGGGCTGCGTGAGATTCCCCGAGCCGAAGAGGCTCGGCTGGAAGACGCGCCTGCGCCCGGGGAGCGGCGAGTTCAGTGCGCCCGAGGCGAGGACGGCCCGAGCGTCGCGACAGCCGACGGACGCGCAGGCGCAGAGACCGGCCGAGCGGCTGCCTCAGCCAGGGGAGGGTGGCCCGCCACGCCGGTCGACCGTGATGGGACCGGCAGGCGAGCTGTGGCACAGGAAAGCGGCGGGGTGCCGGGCGCGGACACCGGCCTCGGGTTGCGAGAGAGCGACGCCGGTGCTGCAAACCCTGGACGGGCCGAGGGGGTCTCTCGCGGGACCGGTGATTCGAGGGCGCACGAGCAGGGTCAGGCGCTCGGCATCGAGGTCGAGATCGTTGAGCGAGCTGAGACTGGCGCGATGGTGGCCTCAAGCGGAAAGGGCGACGCGAAATCCGCAGTCAGGGTCCAGGCGGAGGACGCGACGGATACGACCGCCGCCGGGCCGCGGTCGCAAGACAGCGTCCTATCGGATGTGCATCCGCAGGAACAGAGGTCGGATGCGCCGATGCCCGAAAGCAGCGCCGCCGCTTCGCCCGGGGCGCATGCCGTCGGCAGCGGAGATGATCCGGTCGGTGCCGGGCAAGATCCGAATGGTACCGGATGCGATCCGAAGGTCGGCGCCATGGCGACGGCGGTGCCCGGTGAGGACCGCAGCGTCCCGACGGGTGATGAAAACGAGATGAAGGCACTGGAGCATCCGCTGCGTGCAGCGGCGCAGGGGACCGAGACCCTCCCTCAGCCCGGCGAGCGGCACCAGCAGGGCATGCAGGAGGAGCGGGGCGGATTTCCGGCAGAGGCTGAAAGGTATGCTGTGGCGTTCCTCTCGGACGAGCACGATGGCCCGCTGACCACCGACGCTCGCGCGTCATCGCCGGGATACGCCGCTGCGAAAGGGCATGGCCGCTATCCGGCCCTCGATGTCAGCGCCTCACCACGGGAACGGCGCGGCGCCGGTGTCGAGCCAGGATCGGGTATCCCCCAGGAGCACGCTTCGCGCGTGGAACGGCCTGCACCAGAGGGTGGGGCAGTGTCCCGGCCTCGGTCGGGCCAGGAACGAACGGCCATGACAGACGGCGATCGTCCGGCGGAACGTGACGGCAGGGAATCAGCGTCAACCAGGCCGGCCATGCTGACCGGCGTACCCGACCCGCGGGATGTGAGGGTAGCGCGTCCCCTTCCCGTAGACTCCAGCGCGGCACAGGAGCGGCAGGCGCCCGTCACGGCACGGAGCGTCATCGACCAGATAGTGCAGCGGGCCCAGCTTCGCCTGGGGAGGTCCGAGGCCGAGATGGTCATCGACCTCAAGCCTGACGCCCTGGGGAGAGTCCATCTCCGCATAACTGCCGAGTCCGGGCGGGTCGTTGCCGAGATCAGGGCTGAAAACGCCGTGACACGTCAGCTCATCGAGACCGGGCTTCCGGACCTCAGGACCGCCCTCGCCGACAGAGGGCTCGACCTCGGGGCCATAGCCGTCTCGGGCGGGTTCGGGTCGGATGTCGCGTGGAATGGCGCCCGGTCGAGGGGGTCCGAGGGAGATGCGGGGCATGGCCAGGCGAGGGCCTCGCCCGGCGGCGCAGGCGCGGGCGGGATCCGCCGCGTGGGACCTTCCGTCGCCGGAGGGCCGTCCACAACGGGCGTCCACCTCGTGGACTGCGTGGCGTAGGATGCCCAGGCGCATCCGATACATCGAGACGAAGGAGCAAGACGAAAGAGTGAGACGAAGGGGGGATTTCAGATGGACGTCAGAGCGACAGCCGCCGCGAGGGTCTACGATTCGCAAAATGAACCGGCGTCACAGGAGAGCAGCCGGACCGAGCTGGGCAAGGACGCATTCCTGAAACTGCTCCTCACCGAGCTGCGTTACCAGGATGCGTTCAAGCCGGTGGACGACAAGGAAATGATCGCCCAGATGGCCCAGTTCTCCACGCTGGAGCAGATGCAGAACCTGAGCGTTGCCATGGAAGGCCTCGCGAAGATGCAGCACGCCACGCAGGCCGCGGCGCTCATCGGCAAGAAGGTGACCGCCACGGTGGACGACGAGGTCATCACCGGAACGGTCTCCGGCGTGAAGTTCAAGGACGGCGTGGCCTACCTTGTTGTTGAGGGGAAGGAGGTCCTCGTGACCGATGTGACGGAGATTTCATAGGCCCGGGAGACCGGGAGACGTCGCGGCGAGGAGTGGTCGTCTTGGTCGAAAAGATACCGCCCGAGTTCCAGGTGCCCGTGGGAGGCGCGGCGTCCGCCGGGCGAGTGGAGAGGGTCCGAAACGAATCTTTGCGCGGCGCCGGCGCGGCGACCGCCCCGTCATTCGGGGAGGTCCTCCGAAGCGAGATCGAGGGGCAGGGTGTGAGGTTCTCCGGCCATGCCCAAATGCGCATTAGGACCAGGAACATCTCGCTCTCGGAGGCCGACATGGCAAAGCTCGCCCAGGCGGTCGACAGGGCATCCGCGAAGGGCGCGAGGGAGTCGCTCATCCTCATGGACAACCTCGCCCTCGTGGTGAGCATCAGGAACCGCACCGTCATCACAGCGGTGGACGGCGAGCACATCAGGGAGAACGTGTTCACCAACATCGACAGCGCGGTGATAGTGTGACTGTGACGAGACCGCGCCATGGGGCCGGACCTCTTCCGAGGGGGCCCCTGAGCCGCCGGCGACACCGGCGGCCATAGAAGGAAGGAGGTCAAGTGAGACA
>JBLNDE010000019.1:0-14436 GCA_050261335.1 Bacillota bacterium | reverse complement strand
GAGACCCCTCCCTCCATCCAAGGGAAGTGCAGTCATCCTCACGACAACTGCCTGGGATAACTGCCTGGGGTCTCTCTTCTTCATGGACCCCATACTTACCTACCTAAACTTTACGCTACCGCCCAGCTTGTTTCGCATTACCCTTGTTTCGCGTTGCCCTTGAAGAGCCGACACGATTGTGGTATTATACGTTTTGGAGCAAGCAACGAGAACGCTTGTCGAGCCAGTCTTGCGCGCCTGTAGCTCAGCGGATCAGAGCATCTGACTACGGATCAGAGGGTCGGGGGTTCGAGTCCCTCCAGGCGCGCCAGGTTTAGCAGGGGTTTCGCGGATTGGCGAAGCTCCTGCTTTCAGTTCTTGCCAATCCCTTGCCAACCTCCTCGACGAATGCCTCTTGGAAGCCTCATTGTCCCACCCCACTCCCGCCGCGTCCGAAGAGCATCTCCTCTCCAGGGTTGCCGGTGTTGCCCTCCGGGGACGGCGCGTGCGGTGAGATGCGTCCGAATTCGGCGCGCGGGTTAGCCAGATTCTGGGCGCCCCGCCCCGGTAAGCACCGCGAGCCCCAGCACCGTCAGTGAAGATCGCGCAAACTCACGGCGCCATACTAAGGCTCTTCTGACTGAGCGCGTCAAGATTTCGCGTACATAAATCCCGGACTTCCCTCTGGACTTGCCCGGCGCAGATGGCTCCTCCGATGAGCACCTGTTCGAACGGGGAGACGTCAAAGCCGGGGTTTTCCCGCAAGTTAACGAGCGTGACCTGCCCGGGCAGTTCTCGCGCCAGCGCTTCGGGGTACTCTCGGGCAGCGCGTGCCTAGTGGAGTAGGCGATCAATGTCCGTATGAGACGACCCTCTCTTTCAGTGACCGGACCCCGCGACCTCTTGTTCGTAGTCAGACCGCCGCTTGGCGGGCAGGCGGCTGGCGTTCGCCCTTCGCGAGCCAGAGTAGCGACCACACGGCCGGCGCCGCGGCCAGCACCATGATGGCGGACATCCTCCACATGGCAGGCGACACTGAGCCGGTCTGCAGGTACTCTTTCAACGGGCCGGTAAAGAGTATGACGCTAACGATACTGACGATCCACGCACTGGATAGCGAGGCAGCTCTGCCCCCCCAGCCAGTCCCACGCCAGAGACCAAGAATGGCGGTGATCACCACCGGGAGAGCAAGGGAGAAGAACACCACCGGATCCCTGAGGAACGGCTCCCCCCAATCGAGGGCTCCAGCTCCTTGCATGGTCATGTCCACGGTGCGTCCGGTCGCGCTCGCCAGGAGCCTCTGCCCCATCATCCCCGAAAACGCCAGAAAGGTCACCATCAGGTACACCGCCACCGCCAACCCCGGCCTGGACCGGTGACCGGGGCCCGACGGCAGGAAGTCCCACACCAGGCAGACGACGGTTCCGGACAAGGCAAGCTTTATCGTCCAGAGGAAGATCCATAGGTTCTGCCGGCCGGTCACCAGCATGGCGTAGTTGTAAGCGAAGTTGGTGGCCACCGCTGCGATGAGGAGGGGACCCCAGGCGCTGCCTTTCCGTATGGCCCAGAGACCGGCTAGACCCGCGGGGACAAGGAAGAACAGCTCGTAGGGGTCGTTGAGAGTGTTCACCTCAAAGTTCATGGCTGGTGAGGCCGGATAATGATAGCCGGTGAGGTAATGGTAGAGGACACCTCCCAGAGTGACGACTAGCAGGAGTCCGAAGACCGTGGTGAGGCCCGTTGTTCGCCTGTTCATCTGTATCTCTCCTCTCATGCCAGAACCGATTTCGTGATGAACTTGACCCGCCCCTGCCGTCAACTACTTTGTGCCGCCGGAGCTGAGGCTGATACCGCGCCCCCAAGCTGGGTCAACGTCGCCGTTTCACCCGATACGGAGAACCGTATCACCGCTGACGGCGCATCTCGAACCGGGTAATAACTTGTCCATCAGGCCGTTTCGCCGCCTATTTTGAGATCCTTGAGATACACAACGGTCAGGACCAAGAAGACGGTTGATAGACAGAGGTAGAGCCACATTTGCGCCACATCCCCGGCCTGGTGACAAAGTGGCGCCACGATCGCACCCAGGGCCACCGAGATAAGCAAGGTAAAGCCTCTGCCAAATGAAGCGGGAGTCAGCAACAATCCCAGGCACCCGTCTCTGGCGGTCATAATGGCGACGATGATAAACCCGGGCACTATGAGACAGAGACCCGGAATGCAGCCGGAGACGACCCTCCTCGAGGAGGCGCACATGTACTTGTGGCAAGAACACGGGCATGCGGCGTACACCTATCCCTTTCTTGCTTACGTCATTCATCTCAATCATAGTAAATGTAAGGTTGTCGAGAGGGAGCTTCCTGGGACCCGTTGCAGGGAAAAACCCTCTTGTAGAGAATAGTTCCTCATAGGTTCTCCGATACCTGCGTGGGAAGGACGCGTATGGCCCGGTTGCGGCGAGGGAGTCCGGTCCCAGAGATGCTCTTCATATGGTCGCTCATCGACAACTTCGAGTGAAGGGAGGGATTCACCCCCGGGTTTGAGCTCGTGGGCATCGATTGTGGGACTCGCGAAAGGATCGTTCACCCGAGCGCGGGGCTGTACGCCACGTAGAGACGCCTGGGGCGTGTGCCCCGCAATGAATGGCCTTGCAGATCGGGCGGGATGACCCCAGGAGACATCAGAGGAGAGTCGGGAGGGAGGGGATCGTATGGCCCAAAACGCACAGCCGAGGGTCGTGAAATCCGGAATCGGCACGATGGCGTGGCTCCTCGTGCCCGTCGCAGTCGGCATCAACCTCGTCGGGAACTTCATCGCGGTGAGCCTGAAACTGCCCGTGTTCCTGGACTCGATCGGGACGGTGACCGCTGCCATTTTGGCCGGGCCATGGATTGGGGCGCTCGTCGGACTGCTGACCAACCTCATAGCGGGCCTTCTCATCACGCCTACCTGGTTGTGGTACGCGGTGGTCAACGTGGTATTCGGGATAGTCGCCGGCTTCCTCGCAAGGAAAGGCTGGTATTCGACCATCCCCAGGACAATCGTCTGCGGACTCATCCTGGCCGTGATCGGCATGATCGTTTCCGCGCCCATCACTGCGTACGTCTACGGGGGAGTGACAGGAGCCGGTGAAGACTTCATCAGAGCGTACCTGTACGCCACTGGGAAGACGCTCCTCGAGGGAGCGATCACCGCGAGCGCCATCACCGAACCGCTCGATAAGATCATCAGCGCCATCATAGCATTTCTTATCGTGAAGGGCGTGCCCCACAGGTACCGTGCGCAGTTCAAATGATGCGTGGCCAAGTACGGCGCCGTAGGCCTGCGCCACTTTTCCCGACGATGTGGGGTTGCTGAGGATTCCAGGTGTGAGCGTTGTCCGGGCGCACGGTCTCGGCAACGCTCACACCGCGAATCGTGAGGGGAGGTAGGCCTCCGGCGCTCGCGTCTTGCGCCCGCGACGGGCCGAGATGGGCCCAGACGGGGCGCCGAAGGAGCACCAATGAAGCCGCTTACTCCGTATGTCCATCGGAACTCGCCCATTCACCGACTGAACCCTCTCACCAAAGGTGCCTTCTTCCTGTGTGTGGTCATCGTGGCTTTCACCGCACCATTCCTCTGGGTCGTGCTTTCGCTGCTCGGGGCGGTCGTGATTGTGGCAGCAGCTGCGAAGGTAACGAGGAACCTTATCGCACTGGTGCTGAAGTCGGCGTTTCTCATCGTCGTGTTGATCTTCATCGTCCAGGGGCTCTTCTATCCCGGCTCGAAGGCTGCGCTCTGGACAATCGGGCCCGTCACCGTCTGGCGCGAGGGGATCACGTTCGCGAGCTTCACCGCGTCCCGGCTCCTTGCCATAATCGCAGCCACGGTTCTGTTCATGCTGACCACGAGAGCGGAGGACCTTGTCTCAGAGATGATGGCCCACGGACTGTCGCGCAAATTGGGGTATGTAGTGCTCATGACCATGCAGATCATGCCGCAGATGCAGGCGCGCGCCGCGGCCATCCTCGACGCCCAGCGGTCCAGGGGCCTCGAGACTGAGGGTGGCCTAATGAAACGGTTCCGCGCATATGTCCCCATCATCGGCCCGCTCGTGGTTGGCTCCATAATCTCGCTCGAGACGCGATCGCTCGCCGTCGAGGCCAGGGGATTCAGCTCTTCCACGCGGCGGGTCCGCGTGGAAGAGATCCACGATTCCCGTGGGGAACGGATGGCGCGCTGGGCAGCGGCCGCCGCGACGGCTTCATTTGTTGTCTGGAGGCTCGTGTCTTGGATATCGTCATTGATTCGTTGACCTACACATACCCCGGACAGGCAGCGCCGGCGCTCAAGGACGTGTCGCTCGAGATAGGGGCCGGCGAGCTGTGTTGCCTGATCGGGGCGAACGGAGCGGGAAAGTCCACACTGTGTTGCGCGATTGCCGGATTCGTGCCCCACTTCTATAAGGGGGAGATGTACGGCTCGGTCGTGGTCGGCGGAGTCGATACGGTCCAGAGATCCATCGGCGACCTCGCACGCTGCGTGGGAATCGTGTTCCAGAACCCGTTCGACCAGATAACCGGGGCTACGCTCACCGTATTCGCTGAGGTCGCATTTGGCCTGGAGAACCTCGGCACTCCAAGGGACGAGACAAGGCGACGCATCGAGGACGCGCTGCGCAAAGTCGGTCTCTGGGAGCTGCGCGACCGCTCGCCATTGGAGCTGTCCGGCGGGCAGCAGCAGAGACTCGCGATAGCTTCCGTGCTCGCAATGGATCCACCGATAATCGTGCTTGATGAAGCTACCTCTCAGCTGGATCCGGCGGGCACGCGCGACATATGGCGGATCATTGCCGGACTTCATGCTGCGGGCAAGACGCTGCTCGTGGCAGAGCACAAGATGGAGTACGTTGCACGCCACGCATCGAAGGTCGTCCTCCTCCAGGGCGGCAAGGTGATCGCCTGCGGCAGCCCGCGAGAGGTGCTCGGCAGGGACGACCTGGCGAGCTGCGGGGTGAGGCGGCCGCCTTTCATGGAGATCATGCGCGCGCTCACGCAGCGCGGGCTATGGCAAGGGCCGATGCCGTTGACCCTTGAGGATGCCGCCGCTGTGCTGAAGGAGGTGGCGCGAAGATGAGCGGCGGGACCGGAGCCCAGGTGGGGATCGTCCTCGACAATGTGCGGTATGAGTATCCCAATGGAGTCGTGGCACTGCGCGGAGTATCGCTTACGATGGGCAAAGGCGAGACCGTGGCGCTCGTGGGTGAGAACGGTGCGGGTAAGACCACCCTGGCAAAGCACCTGAACGGCCTGCTGAAACCCACGTCGGGCTCGGTTACCGTGGACGGCATCGACACGCGCGGGCGTACCGCGGCAAGCCTTGCGAGGCTCGTGGGATTCGTCTTCCAGAACCCCGACGACCAGCTCTTCCAGAACCAGGTCTCCCGCGAGGTCGCCTTCGGGCCGCGGAACCTCGGCTATGCCGCCGACAGGGTCGAGAAACTCGTCAGGTGGGCGGTCGAGCAGGTCGAGATCGCGGACCTCCTCGCGCGGCACCCATACGACCTCGGGCTCGCTCAGCGCAAGCTGGTCGCAATTGCGTCCGTGGTGGCAATGGACACGCCCTATATCGTCCTCGATGAGCCCACAACTGGCCAGGACTATCCCGGCACCGAGAAACTGGGCAGGCTCGTGGCGCGCCTCGGGTCAGCCGGCAAGACGGTCATGGCGATAACCCACGATATGGAGTTCGCGGCGGAGCATTTTGCCCGAATCATCGTCATGGCCCAGGGGCAGGTGATCCTCGACGGCTCGCCGCGCGAGGTGTTCTCTCACCCGAGCGACCTCGAGAGGGCATCGGTGGAGCCGCCCCAGCTCGCTCGGCTCGGACAGTTGATGGGGCTGGGCGAGCGCGACTCGATCCTGGCAGCCCTCAAGGCCCTCCACACCGTGGCCGTCCTGCTCGAGGGACCCCGGTAGAAAACGACGAAGCGGTGCCGCGCTTCTTAAGGCCCCTCACGAACCATAGCCAGGTCGTCCTCAAGTCGTCCTCGACAGGACTTGAGCCATGGGCGTCGACATCCGGCGCCCTCCTCAGGCCAATAGTTCAACACCAGAGCCTCGGGAATGGCGCCCCGCCTTTCGCCCTTGCAGTTGATATGACGCCTCGCCATTACCGTCTCGATACGGAATCCTCTGTAAAGATCACGAATGAGCGGCGAGTCGGAATTACTGAGCATTACATAGCAGCCCCTGCCGCTCAGTTCCCGAAAGACGGCTGCAAGGCGCCTCTGCTGGCTCTCATCGAACGCATCAGCCGTGTAGCTGGTGAAGTTGGACGTCTCGCTTATCGGCTGATAGGGAGGATCGAAGTACACAAAGTCTTCCGGTTTAGCCTGGTCAAGCACTATCTCGAAATCCGCGACTTTGACGTCCGCATTCTGGAGGGTTTTGCTCGCCAGACGGAGCTGGCATTCATCCGCATAGATGGGATTCCTGTACCGACCGAAGGGAACATTGAACTTGCCCTGCCTATTCACCCTGTACAGCCCGTTGTAGCAAGTCTTGTTGAGATAGACGAACCTTGATGCTCTTTCAACCGGAGCCAGGCCCTCCGGATCCAGGGCACGGATGCGGTAGTAGTAGTCCGGGTTGTTCTCGTGCTTCTTGAGACTCTGTAGGAGCGCCTCGCAATCGCTCTTGACGACCAGGAATGCGTTTATCAGTTCCTCGTTGAGATCGGATAGATAAGCCCTCTCCGGGGCCAGTCGAAAGAACAGCGCCCCTCCCCCGACGAAGGGTTCATGGTAAGCGGAGTATCTCTCGGGTATGTGAGCAGCCAACTGCTCCACCAGCTGCCCCTTGCCCCCTGCCCACTTTACAAAGGGTTTCGGCCGGACGGTCTCGCGTGTATCGCTTGCAGACACTGTCTCCAAATGCTCCAAGTCGAACTGCACTCCAGCTGGCCGCCTCCGGCGGGAATAGCATCGGAATTCCCTCGCCTTGAGCCGCCGATCACGGCCGCACGGGTCGGGCGATCCTCCATGCTTGCATACTTCATTCTACATTCTGACCGCTCAACCCTCCATCCTTGTCCGCAGGGTCGGGTCAAACCTCTCCCTCGGCCGGTACGCCTTGCGAAACGCCCCGCGTGCGGCGAGACTATCGTAGGACCAGGCAGCCCCCGGAACCCATCGTCGCTCTGCTATACAACCCTGCAGACCCAGCTGATAGTGCCCGCTTTGTAGCAGGTAAACGGCGAAATCCGTGGAATACATCTGGGTAACCACAACTCAAGGGAAAAAGAAGGGCATCGTACGCGCATGTCCGACCGTGTTTCATCACGTGCGCCACGGGCGGGGGCCTGCCGAAGGATTCGTCGCACGGCCCTCCCCCCAACTTTCTCTGCGCTGCGGCATCGAAACTTCCGTCTGTTCTGGACCGGACAGTGCGTGTCATTGATCGGAACCTGGATACAGAATGCCAGCCAGTCATGGCTTGTGCTCGAGCTCACCAATTCCGCGTTCTTTCTGGGCCTGGTGAGCTCGGTGCAGTTCATTCCGACGCTCCTTTTCTCGCTCTTCGCAGGGGTGATAATTGACAGGCACAACAAGCGTGACCTTATTGTGGCCACTCAGGCCGCCCTCATGGTCTTCGCGTTTCTGCTGGCAGTGCTCATCTACTTCAAACGAATTCAGTACTGGCACATTGTCCTCATGGCGTTCCTGAGTGGTGTCGCGCAAAGCGTCGATACCCCGGCACGCCAGGCGTTCGTGATCGAGATGACAAGCCCTGAAGATCTGATGAACGCCGTGGCCCTGAACTCCGTCATCTTCAATCTCGCGCGCATTGTCGGTCCGGCGGCCGCCGGCCTCCTCATCGACCGGATCGGCTTTTTCATGTCCTTCCTTCTGAACGGTGTGAGCTTCATAGCGGTCATTGCCGGCTTGCTCCTGATGCGGGTGAACCGGCCGACCCTGAAACGCGAGTCGAAGAGCATGATGCGAGACCTGGCGGAAGGCCTCAGGTACATTCGCGGAAACCGGAAGCTGGCCACCATAATCATGACGGTCGGAGTGATGAGCCTCTTCGTGCTGAATTTCAACGTCCTCGTGCCCGCGTTCGCCAGGGACGTGCTCCACCAGGAGGCGTCGGGTTACGGCTTCCTCACGTCAGCCATGGGCCTGGGCGCCTTCGTCGGTGCGCTCACCCTGGCCACCTTTGCCTCCCATAAAAGGAGCGTGACCCGCTTTCTGGCAGGAGCCCTCCTCCTCCCCCTGTTCACGATCATCCTCGGCGTCACCCGACGGTATGCGTTGTCCGCGGCGACAATCGCGTTCCTGGGGTTCTCCATGATACTGTTCACGACCACGGCCAACGCCACCACGCAGCTCGCCGCGCCTGACGTGTTGCGGGGCCGCGTGGTGAGCGTATACATGCTCATCTACGTCGGCGTCACCCCGGCGGGCGCCTTTCTCGCTGGCTGGCTGGCCTCTCGGCTTGGGCCGGGCGCCGCCCTGGTGATCCTCGGCTCGATAGGTCTCGCCTTCGCAATCTGCGTCGCCAGTCGCCGGGCTGCGCTCCTCGAGGCGTCTCAGCGGCCCGGTCCGCGGGGCACCCCGGACGCCACAGCCTGATCCTCATCCTCGTCATCCCTGTCCTCACTCTCAGCCTCAGCCCCATCCGACAACCAGGGGGCACTTACCTCGAAGTCCCGCCCGCACGGCGCGTCATCGGCAGCGCGAAGCCAGGCATCACCGGGCCCCACCACGCCGGGGCAGGTGCTCCGGGCCCTCGCGGATCCGGAGTGTACTGCCGGGGGGGTGACATTTTCTCAGACCGCTTACAGGGTGACATTATCACAGACCGACGACACAGCACAGCGAAATCCCCTTGACGTCGTGTGTGAATTCCTATACACTGACGCTAACAACGTGACAGTACAATCTTCGCATTTACCAAAGGTAATGACAGGGAGTAGTAGGCAGGGTGGCGGATCCAAGAGAGCCGGTGGTTGCTGCGAACCGGCGTTCGAGCTCTGCTGAACTCGCCCTCGAACCGCGCAAGTCGAAAAGCCCGAACAGTCCCGGTGGCGGCGTCGAGGTTTTTCCAGACCGGCGGGCGGCCGCCAATCTCCGCATCTTGTCGAGAGACTCCGGGGCGCGTCCGGGAAGATTAGGCTTCGCCGGGCCGGACCGCCTGAGAAGCGCCCGTTATCCGCTTGCCTCTCGCCTCCTCAAGACTGAGACTGAAGTCTGCCTGACAAGAACGATCGTTATAGGCATCGCGGTCATCGGTCGGTAAGGTCGGAGAAATCGAGGCTGCTGCCGCGAGGTAGCAGCGAAATCAGGGTGGTACCACGAGGGTGTCCTCTCCTCTCGTCCCTGACAGCCCGGAGCCGTCCCGGCTATCAGGAGGAGGAGAGGATTTTCGTTATCCAAATAGGACGGAGGGGTTGGTGATCGGGATGAGCCGCATATTCGTTTTCGACACGACTCTCAGAGATGGAGAGCAGTCTCCAGGCGTCAATCTAAATGTGGAGGCGAAGATCGAGATAGCCACGCAGCTCGCCAGGCTGAGAGTCGACGTCATCGAGGCCGGATTCCCGGTCGCATCTCCGGGCGACTTCGCAGCCGTGAAAGCGGTGGCCGCCCAGGTCGAGGGGCCGGTTATCGCGGCTTTGGCGCGAGCGACGGAGAAGGATATCGACAGAGCCTGGGAAGCTCTCAAGTATGCCAGGAAGCCCAGGATCCATACGTTCATTGCCACCTCTCCCGTCCACATGCGCTGCAAGCTTCGCAAGAGCCCCGACGAAGTGCTCAGTATGGGCGTGGAGGCAGTACGATACGCCAGGAGCCTCGCGAACGACGTCGAGTTTTCGGCCGAGGATGCGGCCAGGAGTGACCGGGGATTCCTGTGCGAGGTATTTGCGGCGGTGATCGAGGCGGGAGCGACTGTAATAAACATTCCCGACACGGTGGGTTACAGCACTCCACGAGAATTCGCAGACCTCGTCTCGTACGTGAGAGCTCACACTGCTGGCATCCATAAGGCTATCATAAGCGTCCACTGCCATGACGACCTGGGGCTTGCAGTGGCGAATTCCCTGGCTGCAGTGACAGCCGGAGCCACCCAGGTGGAGTGCACGATAAACGGTCTGGGGGAAAGAGCCGGAAACGCCGCACTGGAGGAAATGGTAATGGCCCTGAAGACCAGACAGGACTGCTTCGGCGTCTCGCTTGATATCGACACAAGACATATTTACCGTACCAGCCGGCTGGTAAGCACACTTACGGGTGTCTTCGTTCAGCCCAACAAGGCTGTGGTGGGCGACAACGCTTTCGCGCACGAATCAGGCATTCACCAGGACGGTATTCTCAAGGAAAGAACCACATACGAGATCATGGCTCCTGAGTCGATAGGTCTTCCCGAAAGCCGGTTGGTGCTGGGCAAACATTCCGGGCGGCACGCCTTCAACGAAAGGCTGAAAGCGCTCGGGTATTCATTGAGCCGGGAGGAGATGGAAAGGGCATTCAACCGGTTCACCGATCTCGCCGACAAGAAGAAGCAGGTTTCTGACAGAGATGTCGAGGCGATTATCGAGGACGAACTGGTAGCGACGCCGGCGTTCTTCGAGCTGCAATACGTACACGTGATAAGCGGCAACCACGCAGTGCCCACCGCCACAGTGCGGGTCAAGAGCGGCGATACCATCGTGGAGAAAGCCGCTTGCGGTGACGGGCCCGTCGACGCTGTCTACAAAGCGGTCGACGCTGCCACGGGGATTCAGACCCACCTTGTCTCGTACTCTCTGAATGCCGTCACCGGCGGGAAAGACGCTCTGGGCGAAGCGACGGTCCGGGTGAAAGACAACGGAAACATGTACGTGGGCCGGGGAACCAGTACAGACGTGATAGAAGCCAGCGCCAAGGCATATGTGCAGGCCATCAACAAGGTTGTCCACAGCCGACGTGTGTTCGGCACGGGGCCGCAGAGCGACACGGCCGCCCGGGACGACGAGCCCATCGAGAAAGCTCAAGGCAAATAGGGCCGGAGGTGTCGCGGATCCAGCGGACACGGAGGGCTCGGGAGACACTCGCGTGAGCGAAGAAGGAGTGGGGAGTCTTGGGGATGACGATAACCGAGAAAATACTGGCTGCTCACGCTGGAAGAGATCGCGTCGAGCCGGGTGAGCTCATAACCGTCAAGGTTGACATGGTTCTGGGAAATGACATCACCGCTCCTGTTGCGATCGACCAGTTCAGGAAAACTGGCGCAAGCAAGGTCTTCGATCCGAACAAGATTGCGCTCGTGCCCGATCACTTCGCCCCCAACAAGGACATAAGATCGGCGCTACAATGCGCGAGACTGAGAGAGTTTGCCAAAGAGCAGGGAATACCGCACTACTTTGAAGTGGGACGCATGGGCATTGAGCACTGCCTGCTTCCCGAGCAAGGTCTTGTGAGACCCGGGGACGTTATAATCGGAGCAGACTCGCACACCTGCACGTACGGTGCTCTGGGCGCTTTCGCGACCGGCGTGGGAAGCACAGACATGGCAGCCGCCATGACCATGGGCGAGATCTGGCTGAAAGTCCCGGAAAGCATGAAGTTCGTGTATTTCGGGAGGCCGAGGCGCTGGGTATACGGGAAGGATCTCATCCTCCACACGATAGGGCACATTGGTGTAGACGGGGCGACCTACAAGGCCATGGAATTCTGCGGGGACTCCATAGAAAACCTCTCGATGGACTCAAGGTTTACTATGGCGAACATGGCGGTGGAAGCTGGAGCAAAGAACGGCATCATGGCAGCGGACGAAGTAACCCTCGAGTACCTTCGGGAGAGGGCAAAAGGTCCTTACCAGGTTTTCGAGAGCGACCCTGATGCCAACTATAGCGCTATCCACGAGTACGACGTAAGTGAGATTGAGCCTCAGGTAGCGTTCCCTCACCTGCCATCCAATGTCAAGCCGATCAGCGAAGTTGGAGAGTTGCCAATAGATCAGGTGGTGATAGGATCCTGCACCAACGGTCGAATGGAGGACCTGAGGGCTGCTGCGGAAGTACTAAGGGGCAGAAGGGTGCATCCCGAGGTGCGATTACTGGTGTTTCCGGGCACCCAAGAGGTTTACCTCCAGGCTATGCGTGAGGGGCTTCTTGAGATTCTTGTGGAGGCGGACGCGGCCATCAGCACCCCGACCTGCGGTCCGTGCCTTGGAGGCCACATGGGCGTTTTGGCAGAGGGAGAAAGGGCCCTGGCAACCACCAATCGGAACTTCATCGGCCGAATGGGCCACCCAAAGAGCGAAGTGTATCTAGCAAACGCGGCGGTAGCAGCAGCCTCGGCGGTCAAGGGACGCATAGCCAGCCCTGAGGAACTCTGACACGGGGTGCGTCGCGTTCTAGGCATGGCCTGGCGGGTTGCGGTGTCGCACCCCGCCAGCGAGTCGCACAGTTCCCAGGTCGTCACGCGGCCGGAACGGCTGTTCACGAATTCGACAGAGCAGGTGGTAACATTGGCTGTCAAGGGCAGAGTGTGGAGATTTGGAGACAATGTCGACACCGACGCGATCATCCCTGCGAGGTATCTTCATACGTCTGATCCGTCGGAGCTTGCGAGGCATTGCATGGAAGACGCTGACCAGCGATTCGCGAGCGGAGTACAGCATGGTGATATCATTGTGGGCGGCAGGAACTTCGGCTGCGGCAGCTCCAGGGAGCACGCCCCCATTGCCATCAAGGCCGCGGGCGTTTCGTGCGTCATTGCTGCGTCTTTCGCCCGGATATTCTTCCGCAATGCCCTGAACGTTGGCCTGCCTATCCTGGAATCTCCTGAAGCGGCTCGCCGGCTCGAGGACGGCGACATAGTAGAGGTCTTCCTGGGCGAGGGCGTGATTCGGAACACAGGCAGAGGCGAGGAGTACAGGGCCATTCCTCTTCCCGAGTTCATGCAGAGGATCGTGGATTGCGGCGGTATCATCAACTACATCCGCGAGAAGATAGGGATGACGCCGTGAGGCAGTCAGCAGACCCGACGCGACTCCAATGCGAGCGCACGTCTATCAGGTATTGGGCACGAGCGTAGGTCCAAGTGAGAGTGCAGGAATGCTCCCGACTTTTGGAAGGGGTTGCCGGTGATTGCACGAGGGGTGTCAAAATCCGGCCACTGTCCCGATGGGCCGGATTTTGGCGAAGCGCGCTCCGCTTGGGGCGCCGTCCCCGGAGGGCAACACCGGCAACCAACCAGATGTTGGCAAATTGGGATGAACTAACGAACCTTCACTTAGCGGGAAAGCGCAGGTGTTTGAATATGCAGGAGTTCCGAATCGTCCTCCTGCCTGGCGATGGGGTAGGTCCGGAGGTGATGAGGGAAGCCGCGAAAGTACTGCTCGCGGTAGAAAAGAAGTACTCCCACAGATTTACCCTCACAGAGGGGCTCATAGGAGGGGCAGCCATAGACTCTGCCGGGGTACCCTTGCCCGGGGACACCCTCGAGCTTTGTAGAGAGTCCGATGCCGTGCTCCTGGGGGCGGTGGGGGGCGCGAAATGGGACCACCTACCAGGAGACAAGCGCCCCGAAGCCGGGCTTCTGGGCCTACGTAAGGCTCTCGAGGTATTCGCAAACCTGCGTCCAGTCAGGCTGTTCCCTTCATTGGTCGACGCATCTGCTCTGAAAAGGCAGGTAGTCGAGGGAGCGGACCTGGTCGTGGTCCGGGAATTGACTGGTGGGGTGTATTTTGGGCAGCCCAAGGGCCGTTTCACCCGCGACGGCCAGGTGACGGCCCTGGATACCATGGTCTACACCAGTTTCGAAGTGAAACGGGTGGCTAGGGTCGGTTTCGAATTAGCCGCGGGGCGGAGAAGACGAGTGACTTCCGTGGATAAGGCCAACGTTTTGGAGAGCTCGAAGCTGTGGCGCGAAGCCGTCACCGAGGTAGGTAACGAATATCCAGATATCGAGCTCAACCACATGTACGTGGACAACTGCGCAATGCAGCTCATTCGTGACCCCAGGCAATTCGATGTGGTCCTTACAGAGAACATGTTCGGAGACATCCTCAGCGATGAGGCGGCCATGTTGAGCGGCTCCCTTGGCATGCTACCTTCTGCCAGCCTCGGCCACGGCCGGGCGTCCTTGTACGAACCCGTGCATGGCTCCGCCCCTGACATCGCAGGGAGGAACATCGCTAATCCGTTGGCGACAGTGCTGTCTGCAGCCATGCTCTTGAGATACTCCTTAGGGCTACATGAGGAGGCTGCAGCAGTTGAGGGAGCCGTGACGAAGGTACTGGAAAAGGGATACCGTACACGCGATATCTTCGCGGAGGGGACGACTGTCGTGGGTACAGCAGAGATGGGGGATCTGCTCGTTGAGGAGATCCTTCGGGGCGCGTGAGGCGGCGCGGCCGCCTCGGTTTCCTGCGGAATACGGCGACCATGTTGACCTGGTGAGTTCTCGCGTCGCGCAGGCGCCTGCGC
>JBLNDE010000018.1:0-86563 GCA_050261335.1 Bacillota bacterium | reverse complement strand
ACACCCCCCCCCCCCCCCCCCCCCCCCGATTTCCTTATGCTTCCATAGTCCATGATCCGATCATGTCGCGGCGCGCCGCGACATGCGCTTTCCCGCCCAGGCGCCTGTCGGCAGCACATGGCGTTCACCGCCCCGACGCCGAGACTCCATGCCGCGCCACCACAAAATGGCGTCACGGACACCGCTTCTTTACTGAAATACGTGTCCGACAGTTCCTGGCGCTGCGTGCGGTGTCTGGAGCCACAGCGTTCTCTCCAGGATCCCGATCTCACATAAGCCTTGGGGCCCCATGCCACTATCGCATTAACAGGTTCTGTGCCTCCGCTGCCTCAGTGGCCGATGCTTTATCGCAACAGCCACCATTACAGCGCACTGAACAACCGATCGCGGGGCCCCACGCCTTCATCACGACTTCATTGGACACTACGTATGGACCTGGAGGACGAGCTAGATGGTGGATCAACTCATCGCTGAACTGTCTTCGCACAAACCACTGGACGCGTCCCGCCAAAGGGCACTCGTTCTCGCGGCCGCCGCCCTTGTCGAGATGCGCGACCCGGTAACGGCGGAGCACTCCGCAAGGGTAGGCAACCTCAGTGCCATCATCGCCCGCGAGTTGGGGCTGATCCCTGATATCCAGAGCGCCCTCCGCCTTGCCGGGCTGGTCCACGATATCGGGAAGATAGGTGTGCCTAAGGCGTACCTCCAGAAGGCAGGCAAGCTCACTGACGCAGAGATGGCCGAGATCCGCAGGCATCCGGGCCTCAGCTACGAGATCGTGTCGGAGGTACCGGGCCTCATCCACATCGCACAAATCGTGCTCCATCATCACGAGAGGCTGGATGGCCGCGGATATCCGGCCGGGCTGACCGGGGACGAAATCCCGCTCGGGTCCAGGATCCTGTGTGTCGCCGACAGCTTCGACGCGATGGTGACCGACCGGGCGTACAGGTCGCCGCTCCCGCTGCGCGCGGCCGTCGCCGAGCTCGGGCGGTGCGCCGGGACGCAGTTCGATCCTGCCGTGGTTGAGGCACTCAAGGCCTACCTCCTGCGCACGAGCCTGCAGTGCCCGTAGCGCATCACACGACCGTCATCCAGCGACATGCAAACCGACCTGGTGGGCGTAGCGAACGATCCACGCGTCCGCTCAAACGACGTACAGACGTACAACAGAAAACGGAGTTGGGGGGATCTTGAGGTGAGATGGTTCCTGAACATGCGCATGAGATCCAAGATCATCGCCCTGGTCGTCATGCTTCTCGGGGTCGCCGTGTGCATCGGGGTGTTCGCCCTGACCAGGCTCGAGGCGATCAAGGCCGACGCCACGTCTCTTGCCACCAACTGGCTCCCGAAGACCAAGTACCTTGGTGACCTGAAGGGGCATGCATCCGACCTGAGGCGGCACGTGCTCCAGCACGCCATGAGCACGATCGAGGCAGAGTTCAAGGAATATGAAGAGAAGATCCAGAATGACCGCAGTGAGTTCGAGGCCGACTACGGGCGCGTGGGGTCTCTACTCGTGACCGACGAGGGCAAGCAGATACACGCCGCCGTTGGACAGGACTGGGCGGAATATGCGTCCATCGTCGACGAGGCCGTACCTCTTGCGAGGCAGATGCGAAACCAGGAGGCGATCTCCCTGCTCCGCCAGCGCGGCCAGGAGGTCGGGGACCGGCTGGCCGCATCCGTCGATAAGATCGTCGCCATGATCGACAGCCAGGCAGCGGGGGTCGTGTCGGAAGCCGACGCCACGGCGGCAGCTGCGACCCGTGACATCATCGTCATCATAGCAGTTTCCGGCATTCTGAGCTTCTTGCTCGGACTGCTGCTGGCCAAGACCATTGCCGACCCGCTCCAGAAGCTGGTCAGGGCGGCCAATGAGGCGGCCCAGGGTGACCTTTCTGAGGATCTGCAGGCTCAGTCCACGGATGAGGTCGGCATGCTGACCAGGGCATTTGCAGCCATGCTGGGAAGCCTGAGGTCCCTCATCGGAGAGGTCACGGCCTCCGCCCAGTCCGTGGCCTCCACGAGCGAGGAGTTGTCCGCGTCGGCGGAGGAGTCGGCCAAGGCAGTGCAGCAGATATCCGACACCGTCCAGCAAGTGGCCGCCGGGGCGCAAGACCAGAGTTCCAATGTGAACGACGTGGCATCGTCGGTGGGCCAGGTGAACCAGGCGATTGTCCAGGTGGCCAAGGGCGCGGAGTCACAGGTCAAGAGCGTCCATGAGGCGTCCGGCGTGGTGGCTGGGATGAAGAAGTCCCTGGACGAGACGATGCAGGCCCTCCAGACCGTGGGCGAGTCGTCACGGCACAGCGCTGAGTCGTCGGCGCGCGGCAGGGAGTCGGTGAACAGCGTCATCGCCAGTATGGGACGGATAGGCGATACTACGCGCGCCGTCGCCGACAGGATAGGCGAGCTGGACAAGCACTCGCAGGAGATCGGGAGGATACTCGAGGTCATCGACGACATCGCGGAGCAGACGAACTTGCTCGCCCTGAACGCAGCCATCGAAGCGGCGAGGGCGGGTGAGCACGGGCGTGGGTTTGCAGTGGTGGCTGACGAGGTGCGCAAGCTCGCCGAGCGTTCGTCGAGCGAGACCAAAGCCATCGCCGAGCTTGTCGCCCGGGTCAGGCAGGCGACGGAGAAGGCCGTGACCGCCATCGACTCAGGGCTGAAGGAGGTCGAAGCCGGGAGCGTGCTCTCGGAAGAGGCCGGCAAAGCTTTGAAGGAGATATCGTCCAACGCAGCGGAAGGCGGCCAGCTCATATCCAGGCTCATTGAATCGTCTCAGGCTCTCGCGGAGGCAAGCGCCAGGATGGAGAAGGCCATAGACGACATAGTGAGCGTGGCCGAAGAGAACACCGCCGCCACCGAGGAGATGGCCGCGAGCGCCGAGGAGGTCAAGAAGGCGGTGGACGCCATCGCGTCGGTATCCGAGGAGACGGCGGCGTCGGTGGAGGAGGTCTCGGCGTCGTCTGAGCAGGTCAGCGCATCGATCCAGGAGATGGCGGCCTCGGCGGAGTCGCTCGCCGAGATGGCCCAAAAGCTGCGCGACGTGGTGAGCAGGTTCAAGGTCTGATCAAGAGGATCGGGGGGTCATCGAGTTGGCAGACGAAGCAAGGGGCCAGTCAGGCGAGATCCAGCTCGTCACGTTCAAGCTGGGCGCCGGAGAATATGGCATCGACATAATGCAGGTCCAGGAGATAATCAGGCTGCCGGAGATAGTGCACGTGCCGAAGGCGCCCGAGTTCGTTGAGGGGGTCATCAACCTGCGGGAGCAGATCCTGCCTGTCATCGACCTCGCCAAACGCTTCGGAGCAGCCGAGGCGCCCCAGACCGCGCAAGCATCCGGGGCCTCCGGACCGTCGAGCGCGTCCGGGACGCCCGTTGCGTCTGGGGCTGGCAGGAGGACCGACTCCAGTCGAATCGTGGTCGCCAACATCAAGGGCAGCCCTGCCGTGGGGCTCATCGTGGACGCGGTTTGCGAGGTGATCCGCCTGCCCATGGATGCGATTGAGCCGCTGCCGGACATCGTCGCCGATGTGGACTCGAGATTCTTGCGGGGAATCGGACGGCTGAACGACAGGCTCATCATCCTGGTGGACCTCGGGAAGGTCCTCTCGGCCGATGAGACCGCCCAGCTGCAGGGGGATTTCACGGCCGCCCTGGAATCGCCCAGCTAAGGGGGCTGCCGCTCCCATGTCCGGCCGTGGGTGAGGCGGGGCCACGCAGGAGCGGAGGCCCGGGCGCGCTGTCCGGCTGAGGGCCGCGCAGCGCGCCGCCCTCAGCCGGGCTGGCGGCGTCCCGCAGGCCCTGTGAAGATGGCACGGCGCCTTCAAGCGAAGTCGGGCGATCCGGGCGAAAGACCCCCACCCCGCCGTGTGCGCCACGTCCAGGACCACCCGGTGCCTGGCGGTCTCGTAACGGTCCATCTCAGCACCGACGGCGCAGCCAGTCGGGCTGAACTGACGGCCGGGCCGACTACTAAAGCCGTGCCCCGCGTCTTCTGACCCTACCGGCCTCGTCTAAGGCTACCGACTCGTCTGAGGCTACCGACTCGCCTGCGCCAGCGCTTCCTTTATCCCCTGGACGTACCAGTAGTAGACCATAATCTGAAGCACGACGCCCAGCAACGTGCGGTGCCCGCGGCACTGGAGGCGGTCGAGGAGGTTGGCGGCGCCGGGGCGGTCGGGCCAGCCGCCCGGCGTGAGGACGGCCACGAGCCAGAAGAACGGCCGGACGATCATCGTGGTCATTCGAACGCTGAAAGTGGGATGTTTCCTCACGTAAAGGACGGCCATGTGGCCGCGCTCGATCTCCCTGCGCCTGACGGCCGGGAGGTCTGCGGCACGAAACTCGTGCTTGAGGTGGTAACCCGTGGGCGCGTCGGACCGCACGACCCGGAGGCCCAGCTTCTTCAGCCTCTTACCAAGTTCCAGGTCTTCCCAGCCGTATTCCGTGAAGTCCTCGTCGAAGAGGCCTGCCTGGACGATCCAGCGGCGGGCAATGGAGACGTTGCCGCTGGCGAAGAACGCCATCGACACGTCGGAGAGCTTCCTGGGCTCCGTGGTCGGCCGGTCGAGGTTGGTGGTGTACACCACCCGCCCGTGCACTATGACGGCACTACTGTTCAGAACGCTGGCCAGGTCGTCGCCGGCCACGCCGGCGCCGGTCAGTCCGCAGTCGGCCGCGTCGCCGCCATCGTTACCGCGCCCATCCGCATCCTCGTCCGGACGGCCGGCGGTGAGCCTCGCCTCGAATACCGTATCGCGGCAGGATCCGCGCAGCCCCTGAGGCCCGCCCCGGCGCGAAGATCCTGAGGCGCCTCCCTGCTCCCCATGACGGCAGCAGGCCGACGGCGCGCTCGGCACGCCACGCAGACCGGCACGCACGCACATCGTACCCCGCCTACCCGGCCCCCCCCATCTGCCCCTCGGAAAGGCCTCGGCGATGTGTGTCTTGACATGGGCTTCCACGAAGTCTCCGCGTGTCACAATGTCGCTGTCCAGAAAGATGAGCAAGGCGCCCCTGGCAAGCCTGATACCCTCGTTTCGAGCGGCGGCCGCGCTGGTATGGACGCGGTAGCGGTACACCAGCGGGCAGGCGCCCGCGCCGGCCTCGTAGGCCTTGCCGCCCGCGTCGGCGTCGGTACTTGCATCGTCGCCACCACCATCGTCACCATCAGCATTACGGTCAGCATCACCACGGCCACCACCCTTGGCATCAGCCCCAGCATCGGCACAGGCACCGACATCCACAGCGGCGCCGGGCCGGCTTGTCGCTCCCGCCTGCGTCGAGTCGGACTTGTGCTGCTGAGGCCCCCCGGCCCGGGCCCGAGGCCTTCCCGGCGCCACGGGGCCGCCTGCGGGCCTCCCTTGCCACTCCTCGATGAGCCGCTCCACCATCTCCTGCGTCCCGTCGGTGGAGCCGTCGTCGATCACGATGATCTCATAACGGTCGGCAGGGTACGTCTGGCCGAGCAGCGCACGCAGGCACTTCTCCAAAATGGGTTTGCGGTTGTACGTCGGAATGATTACGCTCACTACGGGGTTCTGGTCGTGGTTCTGATTCTGATTCTGCGCTGCCATGCGTCCCTTTCCCCCCACCCGTGCCTCCTGAACGTACCCTTCAGGTGCTCACCGCCCGGTCGCGTCACTTGCGCCAGCGGCATTCGGTAGAGTCGAGATCCCCTTTCTCAGGAGCGTGCACATACTCCGCACTCCTCAGGCTGATCCGGCGCGTGCTCGCCAAGGTGGCTGAGAACACCGTAGACGATGAAGAAAAGGGGAAGCATGTTCCCGGAGTATATAGTGAGATCGAACTGCAGGTGCGCCAGGAGCGCTGCGAACGCCGCCAGCGCAACGCCGGACGTGCCGCGAGCCTGTCCCGTGACTCCTCCGGGAGCCAGCCTGGGAGCCCGTCCAGTCCGCGAACGCACACAGGCTCTCACGCCATTCGCGATCCCAATGGCAACGACGCTGAGAAACAACACGAGCCCGGGTATGCCGGTTGACGCGCCGAACTCCATGAAGATGTTGTGGGCCGTGGACATCACCTCGTGGCTGCGCTCTTCCGGGTGCGGATAGCTCAAGTATACCTCGTGGAAGTTGTTTACTCCCACGCCCAGGATGGGATGGTCTTTCATCATATGGACGGCTGTACGCCATATTTCGAAGCGATCGCTGTTGGCGGACGGGCTCAGTATGCTCGCGTACCGCGCTGAGAGAGGCGGGTACACATGCACGCTTGAGGCGAAGACTACCAGCAGGCCTGCAATGGCAAGGCCAAGCGCCTTCGCTGAGCGGGAGCGCAAACTGGTCACGAGAAGGACCGCCAGGCCCGCACCCAGCGCCACCAGCGCCCCCCGCGATTGTGTTGCCCCCAGTGCCGCCCCCATTATCGCGACCATGACGATCAGGGCGATCTTCTCCCAGCGCCTCGCAAAGCTTATGCATCCGAGCGCCACAACCATTGCTACGGCAAACACGGTCCCCGCCGTATTGCAGCCCCCGGCAGGTAGCTCCGCGCGTGGCAATCCGCCGCGCCGCGCGAGATACAGGCCGAATACGGCAAGCCCGTGCAGAGCGCCGAGCGTGCTGGACACCAGAAAGGCCCGGACCAGGCGTCCGCCGAGCTCCGTGCGATCTGCCATCACCCTGTTGACCGCCTCAAGCGTCACCCAGACACTCAGGGCCATCCCCACTGTGCCGCCCCAGGCATCGAAGCGGCTGACGGCCGATACTCCTGATGCCATCATCCACGCGCCCAGCGCCAGGAGGGCGATGGTGGAGCGCGTGGCGCGGGTGGCTCGCGCGCTGGGATCGACGGCAAGTCGGTACAGTTGGTAGACAAGCAGCACAAGCTGTGCGCTGAGGCTGTGGCCGAGGCCCAGCCCTATGGCGCCAGCGTAGAAAACCACCCGCTCGATCCCAGACAGCCTGGAGTGGGACGGGGTCTCGTTTCCTTTCGGCCCATGCGTGCCCCGGATAACAGTATTGCCATCTGCTAATGTCGCGACGTCGGTCCCTGTCAATCCTTCGCTCCCTCTTCCTCTGCAGACAAGTACCTCCCGGCTCCGGCACCAGATGCCGTCCCCGGGCACTGCGCGATCCTCGGTCACCCTGGCGTGGCCAGGCCTTCGCTGTTCCCGCGAGGCCGTCGGATCCCATCCCCCGGCGCTCTCGGCGCACCGGAGCCGTACGGAACCGGGAAGAAGACGCACACCATCCGAAGTCCGGCGATTCACGCTCAAGGCACTCTCCGGCGCGTTCATGAGTGTATTCTAGCCGGAAAACAGGAATCCTTCCCTGCAGCCTCCCCGGCGACTCGCCGGGGATTCACCGGAAACTCGACGGCGCCTCCTCCTACATTTGCAGGAATTTTGGTCCACTTGGCGAAAGTAAATTCAAGTGCGGACAGAACAGGGACCGGAGTTTTGGTCGAAAGGAGCAGGGTGACTGACATGCGTACTGGCACGGTGGTTTCGTGCGTAGCGCTGGTCCTTGGCATGTGGCTGGCATTGAGCAGCGTCGCCTGTGCTGATTGGACTTTTGAGGTGATGGGTGGCTCGTCGGTCCACGCACCGCTCCCGATATCGATCTCTCAGGATGGGTACCCAACGATAGAGTTGAGGCCGTCCTGGGAGACCCACCCCTTCGAGGAGGCACCGTACTACTCATGGCGGGTGGGCAGGTGGCAGGGAGACGCGGCGTGGGAATTCGAGCTCATCCACGACAAGATGATCTTGGGCAACCCCACCGCAGAGGTATCCCATTTTGAGGTATCCCATGGTTACAACTATGTCCTGGTGAACAGGGCGCGACGCCAGAATGCAAGGACGCTCCGCCTCGGCGCCGGTCTCATCCTCTCGCACCCTGAGACGACCGTGAGAGACCGCTCCCATGGTGACTTCGACTTCTTGCAGGGTTTCTACCTGTCAGGTGTCGCAGCCCAGGCGGCCGCCCAATACAGCGTCAATCTCCACGGCCCCTTCTATTGTCTTGTGGAGGCAAAGGTCACCGGGGCCTGGGCGCGAGTGCCGGTGGCCGACGGTAGCGCCGATGTCCCGGCCCTGGCCCTCCACGGGCTGCTGGGCATGGGGTACCGATGGTGAGCCGGGTAGGTCAGCGGGCCTGCCGCCCCCGCGCGACAGGCCTCCATCTTATCAACAGCGATGGCAGGCAGGAATACCTGAAGCGCACTCATCCACAGATTCCGATATTCTCGTAGGATTAGGCACCCCGAAGGCCGCATCTGATGCAGACTCCCATATCCGCCACACCTGCAGTTGACAGCTTCAGGCCCGATTTCCTCGGGAACCCGACTACCGGGGAAAACCTCGAATACGACCGTTATTATCGGACGGAACCGGCCGGGGCGCGGAGAGCAGACTATCACGATACTACCAGGTGATCTCGAACAGGCGGCTGCGGCCCATCACCTGATTTGCGGACCAGACGCCGATGGCGGCGCCGATCAGTGTGTCGCTGGGCCAATGGGCACGCTCGTACACACGGGAGATAGCAACGAGGGTGGCACCGGCATAGAAAAACACGCGATACCTGGGGTATTGCCTTGCCAGGACCGTGGCAAGGGCGAAAGCGGCGGCACTGTGGCCGGACGGCATGGAGTTGTAGCCGTCCCGGATGCACGGGCCGCCGAACGCGTAGGGACCCTCCCCCAGCCCGGGGCGGGCCCGCCCGAAGGCTGCCTTGAGGACGGCACAGCTCAGGCCCGAATAGACAACGGCGTTCGCGGCAAGGTAGCCGGTCTGCGGGTCGTGGAGCGCCACGAGGCCTGCGATCCCGAGGGTCGCGACGCCGCTCCCGAGATCGGTTATGACGTCGCCGCAGCGGTCCATCCCCGGGTCTCTCGGACCAGATGTGATCCGGCCATACAGGTCCTCGTCCACGAGCATGATGGTGCCGCCCGCTGCTGCAAGAAGGAACACATTGCGGGGATCGATCTCGATGCGTCCCCCGTAGATCCTGCGAAGATCCTCATGAAGCAGGTTTCCGGTCCCGGTGCCAGCCGAGACGAGAGGGCCTGCGGGGCTCGGCTCCGCACCGGGGATGTCCGAGGACACCACGACCACGTTAGTCCAGGGTTCGGAGAGCACGGCTACGTCCTCTGGGCCTTCGGCTTTCCGCTGACAGACCTGTGCGTACTCCAGCAAGACCGTATGGGGGCAGGAGTGCCCATATGGTGCGCCGGAAGGGATGGGGCACGCAAAGGCGGACGCGGTTTGCAGCGTGGCCGCAGCCACGATGGCCACCAGGGCAACTCCGGCGACGACCAGGACATGCCCCGCGCCTCTGGCGCAAGAGCGGATGGACGGCGGCCTCTCGTGCTCCTCCATAGTCCCACCTCCGTTGACCGCATTGCCCAATTCATGCTGCACACGCAACACGGGCAACCGGTATTCCCGGGCAAACCACACAACAAGCGCGCATGCGCGAGGCACGTCGCAAGAGCCCCGGCCGGGAGGTTGCCGGTGCTTGCCAGGGCGGGGCGCCTGGAATGTAGCTGGCCTTAAGCGCCAAATTCGAACGAGGCGCGCCGCGAGCTCGCCGTCCCCGGAGTGCAACACCGGCAACCCTGGAGACCCTCCGCACGCTGAAAAGCGGCGCGGATTTCTGCCGATCTACTTGGTCGCTGCCCCTGAGGGCCGCAACTCCACGCCGGACGCCCCGCCGGTGAAACCGTGCGGGTGGCGGCGGTGCCACTCCCAGGCCGTGGCGATGATGGTCTCGAGATCAGCGTAGCGCGCCTTCCAGCCGAGGTCGCGCACTATCCGGTCGGAGCTTGCCACGAGCACCGCCGGGTCCCCGGAGCGGCGCGGCGCGTCCACGGTCGGGATGTCCCGCCCTGTCACTCGGCGGGCGGTCTCGATGACCTGCCGCACCGTGTAGCCTCTGCCGTTGCCCAGGTTGTAGGCATTCGAGGCACACCCATCCGCCAGCGCCTCCGCGGCCAACACGTGCGCGGACGCAAGGTCGCACACGTGGATGTAGTCGCGCACGCATGTCCCGTCAGGCGTATCGTAGTCTGTGCCGAACACTTGCAGGCGTGGCCTCAGGCCCAGGGCTGTCATGAGCACAAGCGGGACGAGCTGGGTCTCGGGGTCGTGGTCCTCGCCGATGTCCCCGGCCGGGTCGGCCCCTGCTGCATTGAAGTACCGAAGCGCCACGTACCGCATGCCGTATGCACGGTCGTAGGCACCGAGCATGCGCTCGAAGGCGAGCTTGGTCTCGCCATATACGTTCGTCGGACGGCACTCGGCGTCCTCCTCGATGGGCACGCGCACCGGGTTGCCGTATACCGCCGCCGAGGACGAGAACACGATCCGCCCCACGCCCGCCTCTCGCATGGCGTCCAGCAGCACGATCCCCTTGGCCACGTTATTCCGGTAGTATTTCGATGGGTCATCCATGGACTCCGCGACAGACGTGTAGGCTGCAAAATGCATCACCACGTCGAACTTGCGCGACGCGAGCACGTTCGCAAGCGCCCTGCCGTCGCCTGTGTCGCCGACGACCAGCGGGCACCCCGCCACGGCCTCGTGGTGGCCCTTCTCCAGGCTATCGTATACGACCACCTGGTGACCCGCACGCAGAAGTTCGCGCACCACGTGGCTACCGATGTACCCAGCGCCTCCTACTACCAGTACGTTCATTCGCCGGAGCTCCTTCCCTACCCATCATAAAGACAAACGACACTGAGTATGGCGCGTTAGTTCACGCCACTTCTCCTGACGGTGTCGGGGCTCGCGGTGCTTGACGGGGCGGAGCGCGAGGACTACCTCGTAAACCGCACCTCCAGCCCGAACTCCCGGCGCTTCTCGCGCCACGTGGCCTGGATGTCGTAGCAATGATGATGGCTCGTGACAGAAAGGTCGAGGTCCTTTACAGCATCGCCGGTGATGTCATAGGTTGCGGAGATTCCGACAGTCCAGGACTGGTTCAGCCGTACCGCCATGTCCGCCGCCACCTGGTTGAGTGGGGCAATCATGTCGAAGGCGAAAGGGCTTGCGCCCGAGACGGTTCGCAGTGTATAGTCAAGCCCCGCGACGATGCGCGGCGCCTCGCGCCCGAACGCGTCGAGGCTGCCGAAACGGCCGTCGAGGCTGATGGTGGCCGCCCGCGCCTCCAGAACGTCGCCGCTCCCGTACCACGCGCGCCTGGCGGACACATTCAGGCCTGCGGTAACGTCGCCGATGCCGGCTGCGCTCGCCTCTGCAACACCGTTCGCCGCTCCGCCAATCTTGAGCTTCAGCGGCTTCGGCACCACCGAGATCGCCGCATATGAACGCGTGGACTCGACACCGCGCCCCGGCTCCTCGAACCGCCCTGCGCCGCCGCTGAGCGTGACATCGACGCCCAGGATCGTGACCGGGTCCAGCGCGGCGTCCACCGCGGGAAGCGAGTACGTAGCCCCCGTGCTGAAGAGTTCCTTGCGGGCCGTGGCCTTGAGAGCCACCGGTCCCAACTCGACAAGGCCGGTGACGCCACCATCGGCTCCCGCATCCGCGCCGGCCCCGGAGCGGTAACGGGCGTCAGCCACCACCGAGAACGCCGCGGGACTTGTCGTGCTGGAGCCAGCGGAGTCGGCCGCTCCGACATCGGCGGCGGCGCCGGCTGTCCTGGCGGACGCTGAAGCGGTGGACCCGAACATCTGCGATATGTCAAGCCTGCAAACCGCGGACGCGTACGGCCCCTCCCACGAGCGCACGCCCCCGACGAGTGTAGCGCTCACACCTGGCCCAGGACGGGCCTCGGCGTGCGCCTCCACCTGCACGCCCCTGCGGCGCGTGAGGTAAGCGCCGTCGTATCGGACGGTGATATTCTCGCGTGAGCGGTCCAGGTAGGACAGGCCGGCCACAAAGCCGTTCTCTGGATCGTAGGCCAGCTTCGGAACAGGATAGCCTTCACCCTCCACCCATCCCACCTTCTCCCCACGCAACGGGATGGTGAGCCTGGGCACTGCGAGCACCGGCATGTGCTCCAGCCACAACACCGGCCACTCCGCCACGACCCGCCTGTCGGGATATATCACGAGCTTCCTCGTAGTTACGCGATAGCACGGGTCCTCGAGGTCGCACCCGGTCGCGTGCGCGTCGGTAAGCGTAAGCGTGTCAGGAGCCACGTCCATCTCTGTGCCACGTACATACATCCCCGGGACCGAGCCTTTCGGATCGAGGACGCGCCCGGTGCCGGCCCTGAGGTTATAAGCGAAAAGGGCGCACCTGGTAACCGAGGACCCGCGCCTGACGAGGACGCTCCCGCGCGCGAGAAGCTCGCCCGCGCTCACGTTGACCCGAAGGTGGTCCGCGGAAACAAAGAGATCACCGTGTGTCACCCGCACGTTGCCGGACGCCTCTACAATCGTGCCATCGCGACCATATTGGTACTGCGTAGTGTCTGCCTCTATGAGGACCGGCGCATCGTCGGCCCCGGAGAGAGCACCGGCATCAGCGCCACCACCAGCACCAGGATCAGGATGAGCCTCAGCACTAGGACTGGCGCCAGCATCAGCACCGATGTCCGTGCGAGTGCCGGCATCTGCACCAGCACCGGCACAAGCACCAGCACAAGTGCCCGACCCGGCGGCCCGGGAGGCGTCCGCGACATCGAGCGCAGTCCCGGGGACCGCGGCGCTTGCCCAGCCTGCGCCTGTCGCAATGACCACGACGGCCACCGCTGCAAGGACGGCCAGAGACCGTGCGACCCGCGCAACCGCGGTAGCCCTGTGGCTCCCCCGTAGAGCGACGCGCCAGCGCATCCGCAGGCTCGGGGCTGGCGGTCTGCCAGGTCGCAGTTCACCTCCATGTAGCAGTCGTACCCGCAGAAGGGATGCAACGACACTTGCTCCCCGCGGCGAATTTGTCCGCAGTCCACGTGCGCACCGGATAGAAATGCCGTATCACTCCTGAAAGAGGCCCCTCGAACGACCTCGGGGGGCCTTCACTCAAGCAAGCCGGGCGGGCGCTCATCCGCCGCTACTTACCTGGCTTTATCTGCACGGTCGGCGCTTCCTTCGTGAGCTCCACAGCCGTGTCCACGGGCAGCGTCATGCCCAGGACCTTCGTGTCGGCACCGACGGCCACGTAGAATTCGGTGCCGTCCGGGATGTTGACATCTTTGCCCTGGACGAAGAATGCGCCGAGCGCCCCCACCGGCCCGAACACTATGAACCCGGCCAGGCCCGCGCCGAGCGCAAGCTGCATCGACTCGTTCAGCTTCTGAGTGCTCTCGTCGAATGCGAGCGGGACCGCGACCGCATCGAGCGTGCGCACGTCTTTGAGCTCAAGGGTGATCTTGCCGTCACGGCCGAGGCGCCCTGCAGGCGATACTTCGGTGACTATACCGTGGCCGCGCGTCCCCTTCGGGATGACCAGTTCACTCCCGATGACCACGTCGCGTGCCACCTCTATATCGACCTTCTGGCCTTTCTGGGTGACGCTGGAGTCGAGTTTCCCAAGAAGCCTGATCCTGACGGGCTGGCCCTTCGAAAGCACCGTGTCCTTGGTCCTGAGCGTCCCCTCTGGCAGGCATAGCGCCGCCAGGTGATCGACCCGCGCCACTACCGAGCCCTGACCGGGCGTGCCCAGAAGCATTGTCTCAAGCTTCTCGAGTTTGGTGACTGCCGGCTCTGAGGTCACACGCCTCTGCACGAACCACTCGACCGCGCCGAGCTTGTACCCCACAGACGGACCCACTCCGGGACCACCGCCCGCGAGGAGCCGAAGCCTCGCGATCCGGTCTATTACGGACCCCTCCTGGGGCTTGCCCAGCAGGTCGCCTTCCAACCGGGACACCCGATCCACGATGGCCCCGCCAAGCTCCTTACCGTACAGGGTTACCTCGATGGCGGCAAGGCTCTGGAATAGCGTCGGCTGCTCCTGGGCGAAAGCCGGGGCGAGCGATGTTGCGACGATCATAGCCGCAACGACCACGACCACGCCTACCCTCTGGATACCTCTCATGCTGCGTACGTACACGCACACTGACCCCCTTTCCTCTCTACCACAGCCGACCACGCCCCACCCAACCCATTTCTGACCATAGACCAGACGAAGATTGACACGTCGCGCCGCAGGGCCGTCAGAACCTGATGGTCAGCTCAGCCGTGGCGACGTTTGTCCTGTGCGATCCTGACAACATGGTTTCGGGATCCAGGTCCTGAAAATCGATGAGTCTGTAGCCGAGCACAATGGACGTGCTGCCGCCGAACGTGTAGCCAAGGCCGAAGCTGGCGGTGGTCTTTCGCGCGTCCAGTGAGAGACCCGGGAGGGTGTAGTCGCCGAACACGCCCGCCGCCTTCGAGTCGGAGTCAGTGGCCTTGTCCTGCGACGTGGAACCGCTCACCTCGATGCCCCTCGGCACGAGATCCGTGATCCGCGAATAAGTGTACCCCGCCTTGATGAAGGCCGAGTCTGACAGGGCAAACCTGTAGTCGATCCCGAGGAGCGTGGTCGCCCTGGATTTGCCCTCGCTATCGTCGGCACCTTCTTCGTTTCCCTTGACCAGTTCGTAGCTGGCCCGGAACATAGCAAGCTGGCTCAGAGCGTACTTCAGATCGAGACGGGCGACGACATCGTCGCCCTCCCCCGGGGCGATACCGCCTGGAGCAGGCGGCCCTCCGAGTGATAGCTCTGCCTTCGTCCCGTCGTCCAGCGGGATGCTGAGCGCCGTCTTCTGGTTCGCGCTCTCGGTACTTCTGTTCGTGGCGAGCACACTCTCCGGAGCGGCGGCCTGACGGTCCTCGCCGCTTCCGAGAAGCTCAGACAGCCTCTTGCCGCCGGAGAAGGCCTGGCGCCCCGCGTCACCGGGGATTGCCGAAAGAGCGGCCACGACCCCGGGATCCGGATGCAACCGTAACGAGGACCACGCCTGGAAGGACTCAGGCAGCCCAGGCATTCCTGGCGATGCCGCGAACGGGGCGAGAGATGAAGTCCCCGCTACAGGGGATGATCCCGGCGCGTTCGCCATGGTCATGGGCGCGTTCCCAGCCCCGGCAGCGTCGCTCGTCGTAGTCGCGCCAGGGGACGCCCCCACTCCGCCAAGCACCAAGGGCCCGCCTGCACCATCCTCACCCTGTGTGACGCCTGACAGCATGGGCTTGCCCGTTCCGGCAACCAGAGCAAGCTCGCCGGCAAACTCCTCCTGCAGCCGCGTCAGCGACGCCCGCTGCGGAGCCGTGAGTTCCGCCCCGGCCTTCACACGGTCTGCGAGGCGTGCGATCGCCCATGCCATCTCATATCGCGTGATGGCGCGGCCTCCCCGAAAGGCTTCGGGTGAGTAACCTTCCACGAGCCCCAGGCGTGCGAACTCGGCGAGCGCATCGTACGACCAGTGCCCCTTCGGGACATCCGCGAAAGGGTTTGCCGCCGCGCCTGCCACCGAAGCCGTGGCCGCGATGACAAGCCCAACTACCAGAAGAGCGAGCGCCCCATCATGACGTGCGCCCTTGAGCCCGTTGCGCGCGGTCACACGTCCGCCACGGCTTTCCGAGGCCCCTCGATTCATATCCTTTCGATACATAACGTGCCACCACACTCCAGCAGCACACCCCAACCGGCCCTGCTCGCCTCGGGCCCTTACTACCCGCGGCGGGCCCGCCCGGCCCTGTTTTGCCCCAACTCGCCCTAATATCTATTCTATGACCCCGGGAGAAATCCCTCCCCGAGGTCTCACGTTTCGGCTGAATGGAAAAACCTTTCGGCAAGGACAACGGCGACATAATCGTCAAACGGCTCGCCGGGCGTCCGCAGAGACAGGGGAACGAGCCTTCCCAGCCCACGGAGGGGGTGGTCCTCGAGGTACCTCCTGCGCCCCTCCATGCTGCTCTCATGCTCGTCGACGAAGACCACGCGAACGGCCCCCGCCCCTGCCGGGCCGAACGACGCCCGGATCTCCTCTGCCAGCGCCCTGGACCCTGTGCGGTCGCCCAGCACGACCGTGTCGGAACCGTGCGTGCGAACGAACTCAAGTATCCGGCCACCCGCACGCGTCCTCGCCACTATCTCCTTTGCCAGGACGGTACCGTCAGCCATCACCGCCGCCACGCCGCACTTGTCTTGCCCCGGGTCCACGGCTATGACCACCTCAGGCGGCTTGGCCCGGCTTGTCCGCCGGCCACCACCGTACAGCCCACTCCTGCCCTTGTCACACATCCGCACATCCCACCCGTACTTCAGATTCTACCAGGTTTGGTCGCAGGCGGGAATACCCTTTGCCGAAAACCACCCGAACAGGCGATAGTCTGCCGTAAGGAGCGGTGGCTCCCCACAAAAGGGGAAAGCCCCGGGGGAGTGGCCTCCCCCGGGGCACCGCATCGGGCCGGACTAGAAGGTGACCTTCAGCGAGCCGCTGATGATGCGCGCCGTGTAGTCCACCAGGCTATCGTCGCCCTCGGTCTTGTCGGACTTCACGACCTTGTAGCCGAGCTTGAGCGTGGTGTTGGTGGTGATGTTGTAGGTGTAGTTCAGCTCGGCGATGAGGTTGTTGAGCGGCGAGTAGACTGCCTCAGCCGAGTTCATGAGCGCGTAGAACTCAGCCTTTGCATCGATGCTCGCCTTGGCCGTAAGCTGCGACGACAGACCAGTCTTCAGAATGCTCTTCTTGTAGACATCGGTGTCCGCAGCGAGGTTCTTCTTGATCTCGTAGTTATAGCTGCCAGTCGCCTTGGTCGCTTCGGTCAGCTGGAAGTTGGCCTCAGCGCCGGCCTTGAACACGCTGTTGTTGTAGTCAAGAACACCGTAGTCATCATTGTCGTATTCAGCATCGAGTTTGTCTTCCATCCTCGTCCACTTGTAGCCGCCGGTCAGCTTCAGGTTATCCGTCAGCCCGTAGTCCACGTTGAGGTCGAAGACGCTCTTCGTGTAGTAGGGTTCAGCGGCACCACCGCTCTCCTTGATGCCGGCAGAAGCGACGGTGTACTCGGCAGTGATCGGGACGACCTCGTCCTCTGTGTCGGTCTTGAACTTCGCAACGTATTCGCCCTTCACGCCGCCCGTCAGCTCGAACACGTTGACGTTGTCAGCGTAGACATCGGCCGGATCGTTGACATAGAGCGTGTTCTCCAGGTTCGCACTCGGGGTCACCCTCAGCGCGCCCCACAGCATCTCGTACTTGGCGCCCGCAGTAGCGGTGTTGGTCTTCCACTCGTCCCAGTCCTTGACCTGGTCGGCGTCACCCTCCACCTTATAGCCGCCGCTCAGCTCGAGTTTGCCGATGGGCAGCTTGCCATCGATGCTTACCGACTTAATATCGGTCTGGATACCGTCGTTGTCCGGGTCCAGATTCGCCAAGTCGGGCAGGAACGTATCCTCCACTCGGGTGACGTTGCCTGTCAACTCCAGCGAGCCTACCTTTCCGGTCACGTCTACCTTCGCAGCCGTCCCTGAGCTGACAAGGTCGGCATCCGTGTATTTGGAGTCTTTCGCAACCTCGCCTGAGACGCTCCAGCCGGGTGCAAGACTGAAGCTGCCATACACGCTGATCACTGCATCCTTGCCCGCACTGAAGGCGTTGGCAATCGTCTGATCGTCGACTTCGGTCGACTGCGGGTCATCGTAGCGACACACATACGCCGCGCCGAGCTTCAGGTTGTCCGTCAGGGTCACCTTGCCGTCACCAGCGCAGACGTACCTGGCGTACGCTGGGTACTCCCAGGTGTACACAGATCCGTGGATCGGCAGCACCCAAATGGGGTCTTCGTCTGTCCCGATGTTAATGAGATCCTCATCAGGATCAACCACGTAGCCTACGAACGTCTTCACCGGTGCGTCGTCCCTCAGCCTGAGGAACAGCGTAGTGCCGGAGAACTTGCCGTACTTGATCTGGGCGACTGCACCCTCGTAAGCCGGATCGCCGTAGTCGTCTTCGAGCATGTCGCCAGTCATCGTGTAGGCCGTGAAGGAGCCCTCAGGGAGAACCGCCCCGCCAGCATTTAGCTGAGCGAGCATGCCCGGAGTCTTGACCTCGAGTGACAGACTGCCGAGTTCGAAGTTGGTCACGTCTTCGCCGGCGAAGAGATTCTTCACCGTGGCGAGACCGACGCTCACGACCACGTCGTCAGCAGGCTTCGCGGTCAGCGTCAGGTCGAGCTTGTGCTCGAACACGGAACCAGGATAGTATGCGCCGTCACTATGGCGATCATCCGGGTCCGAATCGAAGATGTCGTTGGGGTCCTTCCAGGCCTTGCTGCCCGTGAACTCCCCCTCTGTGTCGTCCCAGGTGACGTCCCAGGGAGCGTAGATGTCGACATCATTCAGCACGACCTCGCTCGACCCGCTTATCGCGACCTTCTCGTGGCCGGCGATATGATCGTCGAGTTTCTTGCCGACAGCGGTCGCCTTCTCGTCAACCGCGCCGAGCTTCTGCTCGAGGTCGACGATCTTGGCGTTGGCGAGGGCAAGCTGCTCCTCGAGAGCGACCACCCGCACACCGAGGGCGGTGAGTTCCAGTCCGAACTCGGCCTTCAGGGCGTCGATGAGGACGATCAACTCCTGCGCCTTGGCCTCGATCGCGGCGCTGAGCTGGTTGTCGCCAGCGGCGAGCTTCTCGGCAAGATCCGCGTCGCCCGCGGCGGCCTTGGTCTCGAGGTCGAGGGCCTTCACGCTGAGTTCGCCCTCGAGAAGGGCGATAGCGCCATCGAGCTCGACGAGCTTGGCGTTGGCCTCGTCGGCCTTCTTGTCGACCTCGTCGACCTTGCCGGAGACCGCATCGACCGCGCCCTCGACGTTCGCGACCTTGCCCTCAACACCGGCAACCCTGGCCGCAAGGGCGTCGAGTTCCTCGGTCTTCAGCTTCTCGACTATGGTCTGCTCGATGACCTTCTCGATAATCGGCTTCTCGACGGTCACGGTCTCCTTCTCGATGATCTTCTCGGTTGGCGCAGCGGCCGGAGCGGGCGCAGGCGGAGGAGTGACCCCTGCCTTGGCGGCCTCTATCTCGGCCTTTATCTGCGCATCGAGGGAGACCAGAAGCCGTGCGACCACCATGGCCATCTGGTACCTGGTCATCGGCTCAGCGCCCTTGAAGGTGCCGTCGGGGAAGCCCTCGATGAGCCCGTAGGCGGCGAGCTGCTTCACCGCCTCGTATGCCCAGTGGTTCTCAGGCACGTCGGCGAACGGACCAGCCGCCGTGGGGACTGCCATCGCCAGCACGAGTATGGCTGCCAGCGCAATGGGCATGTACCTCTTCATCATGATATACCCCCTTGGTTTTACTCGTCTTCGGGGTCGTGTGCCTTGCTCCGCAGGTTCGGCGGTGAGTAGCCTTGTTCCCTCAGCCCCCGCAACCGGCGTCACCCGGCCCACGCCCCCCGGTTTATCCCTCACCGGCCTTCGTGGGAAACCTCAGGTTTTCACCTCCTCTCGCCCACTGCCGTATGGGATAAAGATGGCTAGTAGGCCAATATTGACCTCGCCTAGGTCTATTCTCCATTATGCCGAGAATTCCTTCAATTGGACGGAAGTTTTTTGGCCATCTCGCAGGTATTTTGAGGTATTATTCGCCAGACCGCCCTGAGATTCCTTCCGGAAGGTGAACTTGTCTTGCCTGCCAGGCATGCGGTCTCCGAGAACCCGCCTTGCCCGCGCCGACACAGGCTCCCTCTCCGTGCGCAGACACGCGGCCGCTAAATGTGGGTTCAGAAATCACCGCCACTTTTCCAGGGTTGCCGGTGTTGCACTCCGGGGACGGCGCGCTTGCGGCGCGCCTCGTTCGAATTTGGCGCTCAAGGCTAGCCAAATTCTCGACGCCCCGTCGTGCAAGCACCGGCAACCCGGAATCTTCTCCCAAACCGGCATGGATTTCTGAATTCACACCTAGAGTATGCGAAAAGCCCCCGGGGCAATTGCCCCGGGGGCTCTCCTGGCGACTACCGCTTCTCACGATGCCGCCACTCTCTAGACGGAATGCAATGGTCGCGCCATGGCCTGCGCGGACCCCCGCGCCGGGCCTGAACCGCAGGTCGAGACGTCGCCCCCCAGCCTGCGGTTCGGCGGAACGCAAGTGTTCGGTCAGGTCTTGTGGGCCTGAGCAGATCGCCACAAATCCACGCTGCTTTTCACCACGCAAGTCCTGTCCGGGGTTGCCGGTCCTGTCCAGGATTGCCGGTGTTGTCCGGGGTTGCCGGTGTCGCCCTCCGGGGACGGCACGTGCGGTGAGACGCGTCCGAACTTGGCGCTTTAGAGCCAGCCGAATCGCACGCGCCCCGCCCCAGCTGACGCCGGCAACCCCGACACCGTCAGGAGAAGCGGCGCAGACTCATGGCGCCACGCTTAGAACTTCACTACCAGCGACGCCGTGGCGACGTTGGCCCTGTAGTCGTTGCCCGGGTCGTCTTTGGCGCTGTAGGCCATCGCCTTGTAGCCGAGTTCGAGATCGGTGTTCTCGGCGATGTGGTGCGCAAGCCCGATCTCGCCGGTCAGCATGCGCCCGTCAACGCCTGGATCCTTCACCGCACCGGAGGTGATCCCGACCTCGCCGGTGACCTTCGTGTTGGGCGTTATCTGGCTTTCGAGCCCGGCCTTCGCCGCGGTCTTCGCACCCTCGATCTCCGCCGGATTCGCGAGCCCGTCCCACGGAGTCGCATCGCTGTAGTCGACGCGCCTGTACTCCCAGGAACCCGTCAACTTGGTCACCGTGGTGAGGCTGAAGCCGAGGTCCACACCGGCCGTCTTGACGGTATACTCTTCGTCAACCGCCGTGCTTCTCGGATCCTCGGCGTTCATCTTGTAGGACTTGTACCCGCCGCGGAGCGCTATCTCCGGCGTCAGGTCGTGCGCAAAGCCGAGGTCCAGGACTCTCTCCTTGGATACGAGCGTCTTCGCATCAGCGTCGCGCACATCAGTGACCGCGTACTCAACCGACAGCGGAGCGTACTTTGCGGAGATGGACCGACCGATCTCGAGCGAGTTGACTATCGGGTTCTCCTTCACGCTGTCTCGGTGCGCGAGCGCGAGGTTGACACCGGCGACCACGTCGGCGCCCAGAAGATTCCTGGCGAATTCAGCTCCGACGGACTTCGTGGCGACGACGTCCTTGCCCTCTTCGCCGCCTTCAGGCGTCCAGTTCGCGTTGCCGGTCCTCTCGTATCCGCCGGTCAATGTGAGCTCGCCGCCGGCCATCGCCAGAGGCAGGCTTGCTTCCACGGACGCGGTCTTCACGTTGTTGTCCAGGCCGCGCTTTGTGGTGGAGTCGTAGGGGACCTCGACGAACTCGGGGTGGTAATCCGCCTCGACCCTAGTGTATGCCGCGCCCACCTGCACCGGGCCGATGCAGCCGTCGAGGCTCATCTCGGTCGCGGTGTGCTGCGCCCCTGCCTTGTCGGTGTGCCGCGCGAACTCGGCGGACGCGCCCCATCCAGGCCCGAAGGCCGCCTTCGCGTTGACGCCGACCACGCTGTCTTTGTCCCCTGTCGCAGGCCCGTTCGCGAGCGACTTCTCATCATCGAACGCGGCTACGTAGGTGGCGCCGATGATGAGGTTGTCGGTGAGCGACAGCTTCGCGTCGACAGCCGCCGCGTACCGCGCGTATGCCGCCGGGATGTCCTGGCCATTGCCATCCTTGCCACCGGCGGGCACGGGTGCCTGCAGCCTCCACACCAATCCCGTCGCGTTCAGGCGGCCGTATGCCATTTCGGCCAGCGCGCCCTCGTACAGCGGGATTCCGTCGCTATCGCGCAGCATGTGCCCCTGGAGTGTCAGGTTAGTGAACGTCCCGGCGGGCTCTGCCACGTTGCCGATGCGCATGTGGCGCAGGATGCCGGTGGTTACGACGTCCAGGTAAAGGCCGTTGTCCTTGAGCTGGAACGCGTTATTGTCCCAGCCGCCCCCGAGGATGTTCGTCATGGTGGCAAGGCCGGCCTCGGCCGCCACGCCGTCGGCCACGTTCGCCGTGAGCTTCAGGTTCAGCTCATGGTTGAACTCGCTCGTCGGGACGAACACGAAGTCGGAGTTGCTCTCGTTTCTCGGCTCGCTCTCATCGTCAGGCTGGTCGTTGTTCTCCGGGTTGAACGGGTCCAGCCACGGGGTGCCGGAGCCGTATATGTCGACGTCCTTGAAGGTGACCTGGCTGTCACCAGAGATGCGGACCCTCTCGTGCCCGGCGATGTGCCCCTCCAGCCTGGATGCGGTCTGGGCGAGCTTCGAGCCGAGTTCTGTCGTCGCCTGGTTCACGTCCTCGATCTTGGCGTTCGCCAGCGCGAGCTGCTCCTCGAGAGCGGTCACGCGCACTCCGAGCACGTTCAGCTCCTGCGCGAACTCGGCTTTGAGCGCCTCGATGATGGCGATGGCCTCAGCCACTCGCGCATCGAGGGTCGCCTTGTCCACGGAGCCTTCCTTCTCGACGATGTGTTTCTCGATGATCTTCTCGATGACGGGCTTCTCCACCACCACCCGCTCGATGACCTTCTCGGGCGGGGCGGCGGGAGCCTGCTCTTGCTGGCCCTGAGCCGCGGGGGCCTGCCCCTGTGCCTGGACCTGCGCTTGCGCCTGGGCCTGGGCTCCGGCCCTCGCCGCTTCCTCAGCGGCGGCCTTCGCGGCCTGCTCGGCGGCCTGTTTCGCCGCCTCGGTGGCGGCCGACTTCGCTATCTCCTCGGCTGCGGCCCTGGACATCTCCACAGCCTGCATCTTGGCCTCGTCGATCGCCTTGTTGATTTCCTCGCGCTGGTCGACGCCCTGAATGGTCGCCTCGTCCTTCGCCTGCTGAACGGCGTCCCTGATCTGCGCATCCAGGTCGGACAGCACGCGCGCGACCACCATGGCCATCTGGTATCTGGTCATTCCTTCAGCGCCCTTGAACGTTCCGTCAGGGAACCCTTCCACAATGCCCGAAGCCACGAGCCGCTTGACAGCCTCGTACGCCCAGTGGTTCTCCGGGACGTCTGCGAAGGGATTGGCCATGACGGGCAGCGCGAGGGCAAATGCCATGACAACTGCGATGATCGCTGCCAGGTGCCTCTTCATCATCTAATACCCCCTTGAGTTTACGTGAAGAAGGCCCTTCCCGTATCACAAGGTGGCGTTCGCGGTGAGAGTCGCCTTGTTTCCTCTCATCCCTCAGGCCTCCCGTGGTCCGGGTACTGGGCCCTTTTGCCGCTGCCTTGAGCCGGGCACCGCTGCGGGCACCTCCTTCCCGCCCAGATTGCCGGCAGGGCAAAAGACTGTAATCGTTGCTACGACGAGTGGTGCGACATCGCTCGCCTCGAGTTGCCGCAGGTGCTATCCGTTCCCAGTCCACGGCGCCGTCCCTCAAGCGCTCGACGCCGGTCTTCGAGTACGCGGCGCTGTCCTGTGGCGCTGCTCGATTCGAGCTACTGCAGTTGTATTACTCCGCAAGTTTACATAATCCTGCCCATGACGCCTCTGGCTGGACATGTGGGTTGGTGGGACTGGAGGCAGGTTTCGGGGCGGAAGGCACGCAATGGACGCGCTGGAACTGGCGAGCAAGGCGCGGCACGAGGGCCGCGAGCAGCCAGGATGGGGATCGGGATGGGGATCGGGATCGGGATATCGATCCCGACGTGGATGTCGATGCGGATGTCGATGTCGATGTGGATGCCGGCGAAGCGGCGCGGCCGGCCGCGAGACCGATATCTGTGATGCCGCTCTCTGCGAGCATCAGGATAGCGCGCGGCCCTAACGGCCTCCGCGTCCCGCAAGAAGGCCCGGCCCTCCAGCCCCGTGCAGGAGCGCCCGCGCCCGCGCCCTTGCGGCCCGCGACCGCGACTCCTACTTGACCACCTGGAACGCCACCTTGAGCGGCGGCTTCGTGTTCCACGTGTCTTGCGCCGCCACCGCGAGCACGCGCACCTTCCGCCCGGCTTCCAGGATCCTGGACGTTGCGGCGTTGAACTCCGAGAGAGGCGCCTCGCCGACCCTCCCCTCGACGTCTGTCACCATGCCCCGCCGCGTGGCCTCGTCGTTCGCGGCCATCAAGAGGGTCATGAGCTCGTCCTGGACCCTGTTGGATCCGAGAGCCCCGTCTATCTCGCGCTCGGCCACCACCTGGCCCTGCTTGAAGATGAGCTTGTTCTCGAAGAACTGCAGGTAGGCGTACACCGGCTGGCCGACAAAGGCGTTGGTGGCCGACACCAGCCGCACCACCACCGGCCCCTTGGCCCTGGCGATCCTCTGCGCCGTGTTCTCGAGGTTATCCGTGAAGAAGATTATGGCCTCGTTCTCGCTGCCCTCTATCTTCGCCTGTCGCGCGAGCGCCAGCTTGTCGGCCTTTTGCAGGAAAGCCGCCACATCACTTCGGATGTCGTCGAGCGGCCGGTCGCCCTGTATGACCGTGGCCAGGACTATTTCGTCGGCGCGGTAGGTTATGTCAGAGAGCTGCAGACCCTCAAGATACTGCGACATGCCTTGCAGATACGAGTAGAGAACGTTCGCCCCCTGCGTAAGGTCGCGGATGCGCGTCTCGAGAGCGCGGCTTTCGTCTTCGAGCTTCTGCTTCTCTGTGTCGAGCCGCGAGATGGTCTGCTTCAGGTCTTTCTCGGCGCTCTGGAGCGCAGTGATGCGCTTGTTGGCCTCATCGAGCTTCCCCTGGGCCTCCGAGTAGCTTGCCTTCGTGTCATCGAGCTGGGCTTTCATCTCCTGGTATTGCTTTTGCATCTTCCCGAGCTCGGTCTGGACCGCAGTAAGCTCGCTCTCTGCCTTCACGCGTTCCTTCTTCACCTGGTCGAGCTCGGCGGAGAGCGTCTCGTTCCTCGCGGTGAGCATCTCGTACTCCTTCGCCTTGACCTTCGCCGCCGCCGAGAGCTTGTCGATCTCCCCGGTGAGGCTCTCTATCTGCGTCTGGAGCTCGCCCACCCTCTTCTCCTTCGCCGCGAGCTCCGTCTGCTGCGTGGAAAGGCGTGCCACCGCCGAGGCCAGCTCCTGCCTGGTCGTGGCAAGCGCCGTTTGGATCTCGTGCATGTTGAAGAGGGCTGTCCGCACGTCCTTGGACACTATGCTCATGACGACGAGAGACGTGGTGGACACGACTATCCCCGTTATGACCGTGATGATCATCGAGGTGTGCCTCGGCCGCAGGCCGAAGATGCTGAGCCTCCTGCGGCCCACCTTCATGCCGATACGGTCGCCCACGAAGGCGATGACCCCGCCAACCACGATGAGCATGAGCACGAGCGTTAGTCCGTACACGTCAGACCCCCTAAGTCAGAAACACTTGCACATCCTCACTCGGGATCCTCAATTCAGGACTTGCGCGCGATCATCACGACGCCGCACGTCCCGAAGAGAATGTTCGACAACCACGCCCCGAGCACCGGCGGCATGCTGCCCCGATCTGCCACTGCGCAACTCAAGCTCATTATAACATAGTAGACAAAGATGATGAGTATGCTCATCCCGAAGCCCAGCGACGTGGACGCCCTGTGTGCCCTGATGCCGAGCGGCGCCCCGACCAGCCCGAACACCAGGCTTGCGAACGGGATGGCAATCTTCAGGTACAGCTCCACCAGGAGGCTCGTGACGTCCGCCCCCTGCCCTGCCAGGTCGCGAACGTAATCGGCAAGCTCTCTGGCCGACATCTCCATCGGCGTGAGCGACCCCCTCGCCACCTGGGACGGCCTGTGCGCGATCCGCGCCTCCTGCCGCGCGAACCTCACCGACGCCACCCTGTCACCGCCGAGAACCGTGTACACGACGCCGTCCTCGAACCACCACCTGGTCTCCTCCCACCTGGCACGCGCGGCCTGCGTGATGCGCGCGAGCCTGCCGCCCTCGAACTCCTGCACCGTTACGTCCTTGAACGCCTTCTCACCGGCGTCATATGAGCCTGCGTAGATGAGCCTCGCGAGCGCTCCGCCCTCGAACTCCTTTATCACGGCGTTCCTCTGGACGAAGGGATTCGCGCGCTGCCCGATCTCCCACATGATCCGCTCAGACCTGCGGTTCGCCGCCGGGACCACCGTCTCGTTGAGCGCCACCGTGACCACGCTCACCACCACGGCCAGCGCCACCGCCGGCGCCATCACCCGCTGCAGGCTCACGCCGGCCGCCCGCATGGCCACCACCTCGCTGCCGGCCGACAGGCGACTGTAGCACAGCAGCGTCCCCAGCAATGTGGACATGGGCAGCACCAGGACCATGACGCGCGGCAGGCCGAGCACGAATACGGCAAGAGCCGTCCCCGCACTCACCTGGCCGTCCACGAGCATCCGCGCAAGCTGGAACAGGAGATCCCCTGCCACCATTATGAGCGTGAAGGCGGCCACGGAGAATAGAAGCGGCCCGAGAAGCTCTTTATAGATGTATCGCTCGAGCAGCCCGGGCCCCGGCCGCACCCGCAGCCCCGACCGCAGCAGCGGTCTGGGCCGCAGCGCCGGCCCTGGCCTCGATGTCAACCTCGAATTCAAAGCGTAAACCGCTCCCCGAGATAGAACTTTCGCGCCGTGGGATCGTCCGCGATGCTCGCCGCGTCACCCGACACCAGGATCTTGCCCTGGTGCATGATGTAGGCGCGGTCCACGATGGACAGGGTGTCGCGCACGTTGTGATCGGTGATGAGCACGCCGAGTCCCTGACGCCGGAACCTCGCAATGATCTCCTGGATATCGGCGACGGCTATGGGGTCGACTCCGGTGAAAGGCTCATCCAGCAGGATGAATCTGGGCGACGTGGCGAGGGTCCTCGCGATCTCCACGCGCCTGCGCTCGCCGCCGGACAGGGTGTACCCCATCTGCCTGCGGATGTGCCCGATGGCGAGCTCGTCGAGAAGCCCGTCGAGGCGGGAACGCCGCGCAGCCTGAGGGAGGCCGACGAGTTCGAGGACGGCGAGGATGTTCTCCTCGACGGTGAGCTTCCTGAAAATGGACGGCTCCTGGGCAAGGTAGCCGAGGCCCAGCCTTGCGCGGCGGTGCATGGGAAGGCTTGTGACGTCGCGGCCGCCAAGGGCGATGGTTCCTTCCTGGGCGGCTTCCAGCCCCACGATCATGTAGAACGTGGTGGTCTTGCCCGCGCCGTTGGGCCCGAGCAGGCCCACCACCTCACCCTGCTCCACCTCGAGGCTCACGCCCTGCACGACCTTGCGGCGACCGTATGACTTTACGAGATCCCGGCACACGATGGACACATGCGTCCCTCCCGCCCAATGCTCCTCCTGCACCATGGCGCGTCGGCCGACCACAGACAGGATGCCGGGGTTGCCATCTGCATGCGGGGCAGTCCTCCGAGCGGACCGCCCGCGCGAAATCCGGTCCGCCGGGGATGCCGGCAACGGCAAGCCGGCCCGGGCGGCCTATTGCCCGTTCCCGGTGGGCGAACCACCCGGGGCCTTGATCTCCTCGGCAGGGATCACCGTTCGAGTGCCGCCTGTGGCTATGACGGCTTCCTCGGCGAAGAGCACCGTGATGTTGCCTGCGGCGAACACCTTCCGGCCCATCTCCACCCGCGCATTCCCCGTCACCAGACCCTTTTTCTCCTTGCCGAGGTACGTTATGTGGTCGCCCGAGGCCAGCACGCGGCCGTCCTGATAGTTCACGGCCACGTTGCCTGAGGCGTCCACCTTTTCCTCGCTCAAGTAGAAGACCATCTCGACCGCGGCGAGCACGGTCTTCTCCTTCGTGTCCTCGAACCTTGACGCGTCCTTGCTCCTCACCCGCACGCAGGGCACACGGTCGTCGTACTCCGCGTGGTCCCCGGTGATCTTGAAAGACCTGTACAGGATGAGGACGTTTCCGTCAGCGACGGTAACCTTGTCCTTGCCGCGGTATCGCACCTCGTCAGCGGTCATCTCGAATGGTCCGCCGCCGGACGCCTGCGGGTCGCTCTTCGGCGGCGCCTGTGCCTGGGCCTGGGCCTGCACTTGCGAATACGCCTGCCCCTGCGCCTGCACCTGTGCCGGCCCAGCGAAATGGACAAGACCCGCAGCGAGCGCGGCGCACAGCGCAAGGCACAGTATACGACGCGGCGCAACGCACGGCGCGATGCGCCGCGCAAAGCGCGGCACGGCCCGCCCCGGAGCGCCCACACTGCGTCGTCCGGCGACTCGCGGACCCGCGCCAGCATCAGCTCTTCTCAAAGCTACAGCCCTCCCAACGTCCTGTATCCAGGTAGTTTACGATGATCTTCGCCGTGCGCGTGGCAGCCCCCTGCTCGCCCATGCGCTCGTGGCCCGCCCGGCGCATCCTCGCGATACGCTCGGAGTCGCCGAGTATTGATAGCACCTCGCGGGCGACGGCTTCCGGCCCGCCGCCCTCCACGAGAGCCAGCGCATCGCCGAGGAGCCTCTTCTGGGCTCTCGCAAACCTCTCGTTGAACTGCGGCCCGCCGGCGGGAAACGCCACCACCGGGCGTCCCAGCCCCGCGGCCTGCTCGTTCCCGGTGCCAGAGAGGCCTATGACGATGTTGCTCACATTGAGGACGTCTCCGAACCTGCCCTGTGTCAGAATGACGCACGGCTTGTCGTTGCCGTCCGGGTAAAGCCGGCCCACTATCCCGGACTCGAGGTCGCCGGCTCCGCCGGGGGCGTACCGCCACCCGGCCCTTTGCACGGCCTGAGCCAGAAGCCTCCTGTTCAGGCTCGGGGCGAGGCCAGCCACGAAGTCCATCCCGTTCCCGGTCGTGTCGGCCAGCCGCCTGACAATCTCCAGCACCTCGACCATGTTGCGGTAAGCCTCGTCGCGCGACCCTGGCAGGATCCCGACGACCTTTTTCTCGAGGGTAAGGCCGAAGTTCTCGCCGGTAATGGAGAAGCCGTCCATCATGACGTTCCCCGCAAATCCCGCCCTGACCCCCGCAGCCGCCAGCGCCGCACAGGTCCTCTCGTCGCGCGCCAGCACGAAGCCTGCGAGCCTCCTCATGAGCCACGTCTCGACGCCGTAGTGGCCGTGTATGTACTCGGACTTGGCGGTGGAAAGGCACAGTATGGGCCGCCGGACGAACAGGCCCGCCAGTAGAAGGGGGTACGCGTCGCCGACGCACACGGTGAGGCTCACGGCGGACGCCATGGCACGCAGGTGTCGCATCTGCCCCACCGTAAGGCCGAATAGCCCTGCCCTCAGGTCCCTGAGGAGCAGGCGCGCCCCGTGTTTCACAAACCCGCCGCTCGGCATGGGCATCTGGACCCCGACTATCCTGATGCGCGCGTCGCGGTAAGGCTTCCCGAGGCCGACCAGCGGGAAGCCCTGCACATCCAGGGACGGGCGAAGCGCCCGCACCTCCTGGGCGATCATGGCCCCTATGACATCCTCACCGTGCCCGTTGCTCAACACAAGAACTGTCGTCATCCGCCCCTCACCACAGTAGCAAACCTCACCCTGCCCCTCACGACGGCTTCCTCCAGCCCGGGATCGGCCTGGAGAGCATCCCCGCTGATGGCGGACGTGCCGTCAGAGTACCTGACATCGCCCGATGCCACGAACCTCCCCGTCCCCGGATCCCAGGTCGCCTGGCGGGCCGAGAACCCTGCCCCGTTCTCACCCGTGACCTCGACGCCGCCCTCGAAGTCGAGACGTCCTGACTCAAGGGCGGCGGTCAGGATGCCCGCTCGCACCCTCACCTGGGTGGCCCCGCTTACGTACCTTGCACCCCTGACGTGGGTCAGCCTCGCAACCTGGCGCTCCTTCGCTATCTCGATCTTCTCCGCCGAGAACTCCCACTCGGGATCACCGGACGGGCCAGGGACCACAATCCTGGTCCCTTCCAGGACCATGCTCGCACCAGGAAGGGTTTCGCCGTCCCCTGACTCGGCCTCGCCTTGATCGCCGGGAGCGGCGTGCGCGTCCTGCGCGGCCGGCCGCGGCTTCTCCACCGGAGCTATCCTCGCACGTAAATGAACCCCGGCCGTGCAGCACACGGCGAGCGCGGCCGCGACGAGGACGACCCTGGCGGGAAGCGGCAGGCGTCTCACCACACGGCCACCCGCCTCCTGACCGTCTTGCGCGGCCAGATCTTCACGTTCTTCTTGACAACGCCGCCCTCCTCCACGACGCACTCATCGCTCAGCACGACGCCCTCGCCAAGAGACGAGCCGGGCTTCAGGTAGCAGTCGCTTCCCACGACGCAGTCCTCGAGCTTCGCGTCCCTGCCCACATGGGTGTTGTTCCAGATGACGCTTTGAAAGATGCCGGCCCCCTCATCGATCACGCAGTTGTCGCCGATGACGCTGTAAGGGCCAACGCTCACGTCACGGCCCACCCTCGCGCCCCGCCCGATGAGCACAGGCGTGCACACTGTCGCGGCCGGGTGAACCTCGGCGCCCTCACCCACCCACACGCCGGGCGAGATCTCCCGCCCCGGGATATCGATGCCCACCGCGCCCGAGAGCACGTCCCTGTGGGCGAGCCGATACTGGGTGAGCGTCCCGATGTCGCACCAGTATTCGTCGAGGGCGAGGCCATAGAACGGGACGCCTTCCTGCACGAGGCGCGGGAATACGTGCTTGCCGAAGTCGGGCGCACCCTCCGCCACCGCCGGGATGTAGTCGAGAATCTCCGGCTCGAACACGTAAATCATGGTATTGGCGAGGTTGCTCCGGGCCTCGCCCGGCCTGGGCTTCTCCTGGAACGCGACGATCCTCCCGTCATCCGTGGTGACCACCACTCCGAACCTGGACGGGTCGGCCACCGGCTTGAGGCCTATCGTCACGAGGGCTCCCTTCTCGCGGTGGAACTCGACGAGCCTCGTGAGGTTCGCGGAGGTCAACGCGTCGCCCGCAATGAGCAGAAACGTGTCGGCCACGCCGGCGACCGCCTCATCCTCCGCCGACAGGAGCAGCGCCTTTGCTGCAACCACCCCGCCGGCCGTCCCGCGCAGCTCCTCCTCGCGCGAGTAACGGAGCGAGACCCCGAACGCAGCCCCATCGCCGAAGTGGCTCTCGATGGACTCCGGAAGGTACCAGAGGTTCGCGACGACCTCGGTCACTCCGTGACGCCGCAGCAATGCGATGATGTGTTCCATGGCCGGCCGGGTCGCCACGGGCACCATGGGCTTCGGGACGTTCACCGTAAGGGGCTCCAGGCGGGACCCCACCCCTGCAGCCATGACCATGGCCTTCATCGCGTCACCTCCCGCCTCCTGTCAGACCCTCGTACGTCGGGGAGACTCAGATCACCTGGTCCTCACCGAACCTGGCCGAAGCGAGCCTCGCATAGAGCCCGTTTCGGGCCATGAGCTCGTCGTGGGTGCCGCACTCGACGATCCTTCCCCCGTCGAGCATCAGGATCCTGTCGGCCATCCTTACGGTAGACAGCCGATGCGCTATCACGAAGGTCGTCCTGTTGCGAAGAAGGCGTGCAAGCGCCTCCTGCACCTGTACCTCGGACTCCGGGTCCAGGGACGACGTGGCCTCATCCAAAATGAGGATCTTCGGGTTGCGCAGGAGCGCCCTCGCGATGGCGATCCTCTGGCGCTGCCCGCCGGAGAGCATCACACCGCGCTCTCCTATGAGCGTGTCATACCCGTCCGGAAGCCGCATCACGAACTCGTGAGCGTTCGCAAGCCTGGCGGCCTCCACTATCTCCCTCTCGCTCGCACCCGGCCTCCCGTACGCGATGTTCTCGGCCACGCTCACGCTGAAAAGGATGGTCTCCTGTGGCACGAGGCCGATGGCGCGCCTCAGCGATGACAGCTTCACGCGCCGCAGGTCGTGGCCGTCGATACGAACGGACCCCGACGAAGGATCGTAGAACCTCGGGATCAGGTTGATGAGCGTGGTCTTCCCTGCGCCGCTCGGCCCCACGAGCGCCACCACCTCGCCCGGCATGACGGTGAGGCTGATGCCGTTCAGCACGGGCTCGTCGTGGCGGTATGCAAAGTGGACGTCCTCGAAGTCCACCCGCCCCGAGATGGTGGGCGGAAGCCCCACCGCGCCCGGGACCTCCTCCAGCTCGGGCTCCTCATCGAGAAGCCCGAAGATCCTGTCGGCCGCCCCGAGGGCCTGCTGGAACGCGCCGTAGGTGGCCGAGAGACGCCCCATCGGCGTCGGCGCCGTCCCGACCGCGCCGAGAAACGCCATGAACTCGCCCAGGGTCAGGTGCCCGTATATGACCTGCCTCCCCCCATACCACAGAACGGCAGCGAGACCGATCACCGCGAGGAACTCCACCACCGGCCCGATGGCGGCGTTGATGCGCGCCCCCTTCAGAGATGCGGCGAAGTTGCCCTCGTTCTCGCGTCGGAAGCGCTCCATTTCGTGGGCCTCCATGGTGAAGGCCTTCACTATCCTGATCCCGGCCAGCGTCTCCTGAAGCACCGACGTGACGTCAGCAATGGTGCTCTGGATGAGGCCGGTTATGCGTCGAAGCCTCTTGCCGGCCCTCCCGACCACCGCCGCAACCACCGGCATGATGGCGAGCGTCACCATGGAGAGCCTCCAGTCGAGGTAGAACATGAAGCCTGCGATGCCGACGAGCATGACGACCTGGGACAGAAGCTCGGCGATACCTGTGGACACGCTCGCCTGCACGATGGCCACGTCATTCGTGACGCGGGATATCATCTCGCCCCGCCGCCGGCTCTCGTGGAATCCCAGGGACAGGCGCTGAAGGTGGCCGTATACCCTCTCACGCAAGTCGGCCACGACCCTGTGACCCACGAACGCCATGAGGTAGACCTGGCCGTACGACACGATCCCTTTCACGATGAACAGTACAAGGATGCCGATGACGATGAGGTTGAGCATGGACGCGCGCCCGGCCGCATCAGGCCCCGAGAGCACCCTGTCTATGAGTTCCTTGACCACCCAGTATACGGCGAGGTTTGAAAGGCCTGCAAGGATCGTGCAGACAAGGCCGCCCGCGAAGGCATGGGCGTAGGGCAGCATCACTTTGACGAGCCTTTTGAGAGGACTCCTGCCGCCCTGCTTCAACGGCGCCCGCCTCCAGTCGAAACCAGCGTCTCCAGGACCATCCGCGCCACCCGGTCTGATGCCCCGGGCTGACCCATGGCCTGTCTCAACTCCACAGCAATTCTACCGCGCGCCTTCGCGTCCTGCAATAGCTCCAGCACCTTGATGGCCACGTCCTGCGCCGTCAGGACCCCCCGCACTTCGGGAGTGATCATGCGTCGCTGCCGCTTGTTGGGAATTGCAGTAAACTCAATGCGCTCGATGGCTTTCTGCACGGCGGCGCGCTTCAGGTGGCGGCCGATGACCGGGATTCCCCCAAGAAGCCCCGGCAGGCCCGGGAGCGGGACTTCCTCGGGGATGTTCATCGGGACGGCCACCACGGTGGGCACTCCCAGAAACGCAAGCTCCGCTGTGACAGTGCCCGGCATCGCCACGGCCACGTCTGACGCCGCCATTGCATCGTAGCGGTCCCGGTCCACGAGCCTCACGGCTACTCCCTCGTCCGTCTCGATAACGAATGCGTGCGCACGCTCCAAGCGAGGGTTCACTGATTCCTCCGGGTTTTCCAGCGGCTGCAGGTCTCGCGGTGTCGCACCCGGGGACGGCGCCCCGAGCGGGGCGCGTTGACAGCGTAGAGCCGGGAGCATTTCTGCGCTCTCACCGAAAGCACTTCCGGAGCCCGGTGGTGGCGGAGCGTAGCCGCTGGCTTGCACCAGCCGGCCGCCGGCACCCTCCAGCCTCTTGCCTGCGTGCCCGAGGTGCCGACGCTCCGGTGCCTCCCGCCTTGCGCCCGCGTGCCTTACCGCAGCGCCGACCATGCTGGGGTTGACATACGGAGAGAGCACCGCAACGAACGCGGCCTCATCCCGAAACTTTCTCACGATCTCCGCGACCCTCAGGAAGAACGGCATTGCGTAACGTATCTGCTGCCTGCGGCTTCCCGGCATGAAACACACGAGCGGGGCCCCGACCCCGACTCCCAGAGCCGCCCTGGCGGCGTCCCTTTCGACGTCGGTCTTTACCCCATCTATCATGAGGTTTCCCACGATGCTGATCTTCTCGCCGGGCACGCCCTTCCGACGAAGCTTCGCCTCGACCCTCGCGTCCTCCACCATGAAGCGCGCGAAGCTCCCGACGAATCCCGCGGTGCGATCGCTGTAAAGGACCGCGGGGTAGCCCAGCCTCCTCGCAAGGAGCGCGGAGTGCATGGGATCCCCGCCCAGGTGCACCACGACGCCCCGCCCGCCGTCCGGCGTGCCGGCGACGTGCGCCTGCCTGAACCCTTTCGGGACCACGCCGAAAAGCGCATACTTCACATACTCGGACGGTCCCACCACCGCGTCCACGCCGGGGATGGCCGCGGCCACCTCGGTCTCGTGGCCGCTCGCGAAGGCACACGGCGGCACGACGACCACCACCACAAGCCCACCCAGCGCCGGAACGGTCCCGGACTCCGAGGCGCGCAGCCTTGCCACGACCGGCCTCGCCCAGCCGGAGATCTCGCCCGGGCTATTGGCCACGATGACGACCACCGCTCGCCGCCCTGCCTCGAACCCGGATGAGCCGGCGCCGCCGCCCGTGTCCTCGCCCATGCGCGTGCCGGGCGCGCTCTCGCTGACCGCGCTCATGCGCCTGCCACCTCGAGCACCAGCCTCGCGGCCCGCTCCAGCGCCCCGGGAGACCCCAGGGCTTCCCGCGCCCGGGCAAGGTCCTCGGCCATCCTGGCAGCATATCCCGGAGCGTCCAGGATTCTCAGGACCTCCCGCGCTATGGTCTCGCCCCTCGCCTCGTCCTGGAGGAGTTCCGGAACCACGCGCCTTCCGGCGAGGATGTTCGGCCACGAGATGTAAGGTATCTTCACAAGAAGCCTCCCGAGCGCCCACGTGGACCGTGACACCCTGTACACCACGACCATGGGCGTCCCGACTATGGTCGCCTCGAGCGTGGCCGTGCCCGACGCCACCACGAGGGCGTCCGCGGCCGCCATGCACCGGTGCGCCCGCCCCCGCACGACCCGGACCGGCAGCCCCGACGCCGCGACGGCCTCGCGAACGGCGTCCTCCGGCACAGTCTCAGCAAGCGGCAGCGCGAACCCCACCCCGGGCCTGGCCTTCGCGATCCTCGCCGCGCCGTCAAGCATGGTCGGGAGGAGAAGCCTTATCTCCTGGGCGCGGCTTCCGGGCAGGAGGCCCACGACCGTCTCGAGGCCAGGCTCAAATCCCAGCTCAGCCCTGGCGGCCCACCGGTCCGCGGCGGCAGCCGGGTCCACAAGGTCCAGCAGCGGGTGGCCCACGAACTCCACATCTGCCCCCGCCTCGCGGTACACCTCGGCCTCCAGCGGAAACACCGATGCAACCTTCGTGACGGTCCTGGCGATGCGCCTCGCGCGGCCCCGCCGCCATGCCCATGCCGTGGGAGCGAAAAGGTACACCGACTTTATGCCCAACCTCGCCGCCGCTCCGGCAAGCCTCATGTTGAACTCCGGAAAATCAATGAGCACAAGGCACGACGGCCTCTCCGAGCCGAGCGCGCGCCTCGCCTCCGCAAGCACCCCCCGGAGCGCGGATGCGCTCCGCAGAGCCTCGGCGAGACCCACGGCAGAAAGGCCGGTGGGGTTGAAAAGCAGGCGCACACCGGCAGCCTGCATGAGCGTCCCGCCCAGCCCGAAGAGGTCGACGTCAGGACGCAAGTCTCTCAGTTTCTCGGCCAGGCGGGCGCCGTACACGTCTCCGGACGCCTCCCCGGCCACCATCATCACCTTCAAGAGTCCCCGCCTCTCGTCCGCGACACCCCCACCACGGCTATCCCCGCCGCGTCCGCCAGGGCGATGGTGTCACGTTTCCTCACCATTATGGTCCTGCCCGCCTCACACGCGAGCACCCTTGCCTTTGCCTTCCTCATGACCTCGATCGTGCCGGGCCCCACTGCCGGCACATCGAACCTCTCGTCCTGGTCGGGCCAGGACACCTTCACCACGACGCATCCGGAGGCCAGGCGGCCCGCGCGCCTTATCATCGCGTCGGTGCCCTCCACGGCTTCCACCGCCACCACGGCCCGATCCCTCACCGCCACGGCCTGGCCGATCCCGGTCGCGGCCACCCGGCGAGCGGCCTGCACCCCGAGCCCGATATCTTCCCACTCCGACAGAGACGGGGCGCGGCGCCCGAGGATCCCCTCTTGCGGGACGGCATCGCCCAGGTAGCGTAGCTGGCTCACAATGGTGATCCCCGCCTCCTCGAGCCTCCTGACGAAACCCAGGAGGACCTGGACGTCGGTGCGATCGCGCCTGCCGCGGGCGACCCTCTCAACGGTCCCGGCCACCCGGCGCCGAAACCCGTCCGCCCGCCAGATCTTGCCGATCATGACGGCCTCGGTCACACCCTCTTGCCTCAGAATGGGTATGATGGAAAGAGCGTCCGCGAGGTCAACGCGGTGGACCCTGGCGGCGACCGCCTCCACCGCGGGGTCGAGCCTGTCGGTGAGGGATATCGCGACAACTTGCATGCCCATGGCGGAAGCGTTACGGGCGACGCAGGACGCAAGCTCCCCTTCGCCCGCGATGAGCCCGAGCCTGGACGATCCCGTGGCGACCATCTGTCGTGGAGTCCCTTTCAATCTTCGTGCCCGCGGGACTCGCGGGGATGGCCCGCGATAACGCCCCGCGCGGAGGACTTCAGGAATCGCACGAGGTGGTCGATCTCCTCGGACCCGGAGAGCTCCTTTTCGATCCTGCCGATCGCCTGTGAGAGGTTGAGGCCGGACTCATAAAGGATCTTGTACGCACGCCTCACCGCGTCACGCACCTCGGGAGGCGCGCCGTTCCTGCGCATGCCCACGATGTTCACGCCGATCACGCGGGCGGGGTTGCCGTCTACAAGCATGTATGGAGGGACGTCCTTGGTGACTTTGGCCATGCCGCCAACCATGGCCATCCTGCCGATCTTCACGAACTGGTGCAGGCCGGCCATGCCCCCGACGATGGCGTGGTCCTCGAGCGTGCAATGGCCTGCGAGCGCGGCGCCACCTGTGATGATGGTGTGGTTTCCAACGCAGCAGTCGTGGGCGATGTGGCCGTACGACATCACCATGTTGCCGTCGCCTATGCGCGTCTCTCCATGGCCGGAGACGGTGCCCCGGCTGACCGTGACGAACTCGCGGAAGACATTGTCGTCCCCGATGACCAGCGTGGTCCTCTCTCCGTTGTGCTTGAAGTCCTGGGGGTCCACGCCGATCCTGGCACCCGACGAGAAGGTGCAGTTCCTGCCGATGGTCGTCGGTCCATCTATGACCACGTGGCTCGCGAGCTTGCAGCCGTCACCTATCGTCACGTCCTCCCCGATCACGCAGTAAGGCCCTATCACCGCGTCCTGGCCTATCCGCGCGCTCGGGTGTATGATGGCGGTGTCATGGACTCTCCTGATGCGAAAACCCGGTGTCTGCGCAGCTTTCATGAGGATGCCCCCCCATTGCCGTCTACTGATGGGTTGCCCTGGGCGGCGTCAACCAGGGCGAAAGTCATCTCGGCGTCGGCCACGAGCCTGCCGTCCACGAAAGCGGAGCAAGTAGTGCGGCCGAAATCGCCCCTCACCCTGACAATCTCCGTCTCCATCCGCAACTGGTCGCCGGGCACAACCGGTCTGCGGAACCTGGCCCTGTCCACCGCCACGAGATATGGGACCTTCCCGCGCGCGCTCCCCGGGCCGAGCGCCGCGAACGCCACCACCTGGGCCATGGCCTCGAGGATGAGCACTCCCGGCATCACGGGGTTCCCGGGGAAGTGGCCCTGGAAGAACGGCTCGTTCGCGGTGACGTTCTTGATGCCCACCGCGCGCTTGCCTTCTTCCACCTCGATGATGCGGTCAACGAGAAGAAACGGGTACCTGTGCGGAAGCACCCTCTGGATTCCCACGACGTCGATCATGCAATCCGTCCTCCGTGCCTGTCGCTCCTGGTCTTGCGTGTGCCGCCTGTCGGACAACGGCCCTGGCAAGCTCATGGTTGAGCGCGTGCCCGGAACCGATGCCGATGAAATGTCCCGAAACCCTGCCGAGGAGCGCGACATCGCCCAGAAGGTCGAGGGCCTTGTGGCGTGCGGCCTCGTCAGGAAACCTGGCCGGGCCGACATACCCGTTCTCGCCCACTATTACCGCCTCATCCGGAGTCGCGCCGAGCGCGAGGCCCATCTCGCGCAGCGTCGCAAGCTCCCACTCGAACCCCACGGTCCGGGCAGGCGCGATCTCCGTCCTGAACGTCTCCGGGGTGACCTCGAACTCCACGTGCTCCGTGCGCATCCCCCGCCGCGCGCCGACGAAAGTGAAGCTGACCCGCAGCCCTTCGTGGGGGAGGGCGATGGCCCGGGCTTCCCCCCGCTCCACGCGCACAGCGCGATCCACGCTGAGTGGTCCGCGCTCCCGCTCGAGTTCGACGATGCCCGCCTCTTCGACAATGTCCACGAAGACGCGGGAACTTCCGTCGCCCAGCGGGATCTCCTCCCCGTCCACCTCTATGAGAGCGTTGTCGACCCCTCCCCAGAGTACGGCCGCGAGAAGGTGTTCAACCGTGGACACGGCCACGCCGTCGCGTGCAAGGCCCGTCGCACGCCGCGACATCGCGGCGAATTCCACCCTTGCCGGGATCGAGACGGGGCGAGGAAGATCGGTGCGCACGAACGCGATGCCCGTCCCGCACGGTGCGGGACGAATGGTGACCCGCGAAGGCCTCCCTGTATGGAGGCCGCGTCCCTCGTACGAAACGGGCCTTGCCACCGTGGTTTCGCGCTCGAGCGGCCGTGCCGCCAATTCCCGCCACCTCTTCTCGACAGCTAACACGATAGTTCTACATCGCCGCCGGATTCCCTGCCTGCCGCGCACCACCCGCCGTCGGCGTCGGCGCGCACCCACCTCTCAGTGCTGAAGAAGACGGCGGTATTTCCTGCCGACCCCTGACTGCGGGTTTGCGAAAACGTCCTCCGGGCGGCCCTCTTCGGCGACAGCCCCCCGTTCGAGAAGCACCAGCCTGTCCGCGGCGCGGACCGCGAACCTCATCTCGTGGGTAACGATGAGCATGGCGGTGTCGCCCGCCCTCGCCACGTCCTCCATGACGTCGAGGACCTCTCCCACGAGGATCGGGTCGAGGGATGCGGTGGGCTCGTCCCACAGCATGAGGATCGGCTGGGTCACCAGGGCCCTCGCGATGCCGACGCGCTGGGCCTCGCCTCCGGATAGCTGCCCAGGCCTACGGCGCGCCACGGCACCCGAAAGCCCCACGCGCGCAAGCGCCCGCTGCGCCCTCTCGCGGGCCTCATCCGGCGGCACACCCGCCCCCACGAGGGGCAAGGCCACGTTATCAAGGGCGGAAAGCCTGGCGATGAGGTTGAAGCGCTGAAAGACGAAGCCGATCTTCCTCCGGACGCCGAGGATCTCGCGATAAGGAAGGGCCACCACATCGCGGCCCTCGAACATGATCCGGCCCGCGTCGGGCCGGACAAGGCCCACGATGCACCGAAGGAGGGTGGACTTGCCGCAGCCGCTCGGGCCGGTAATGACGACCGTCTCTCCGGGCGCGACCTCGAGGTCCACTCCGGCCAGGGCGAAGGTCTTCCCGTACCTCTTGGCGAGGCCCTTCACGTCAAGGATGGGCTCGGCTTGCCCTGGTGCGCCCGCGCGTGGGGCCGCCGCTGTCCGCGGCTCCGCGCCCGGCCTCGTCGCTGTCCCCGTCGCCGCCCCGGTCCTCGTGCTCGTCCCCGTCCTCGCCCCTGCCCCTGTCCTCGTCCCCACCCTTATCCCTGTCCACGCCGACCTCATCGTCCCGCCCCCTTGAGCGTGACGTTCCTGCGGTTGAGGAACGAGAGTATCCCCGGCCTCGAGGACGGCACGACGATCTCCCGCATGACGTCGGTATATGAGAGCCCCATGGCTATTCCGGCGGTGATCTCATCGCCGGACGCAGGGCTTATCCTCTCGCTCTGGAGCGACACCAGGTACCCCATGGCCGCCCCGATGCCTGCCACGTGCCAGATGCCAAGGTATGGCACCTGCGCGCCTGCGGCTGCGAACACAGGCGCCAGGACAGCGGCCCCCACCACCATCGCGTAGACAGACCCCGCGTCGAAGAGGCGCGCGAGCAGGCGTCGTCCGCGGCTCCGCGGCACCTCGGCTCCCCTCTCGCGCCGGATCTCCCTGATGGCGCTCACGATGGCAGCGTGGTCCAGCACCAGGACGAGCAGGGTGAATATCATCGACACAAGGGCCGCCACCGTGGACCTGGCCTCGCGGAGGATCCTGTAAACCTCGCTCCTCACCCCCGGCTCCACGATGCCGACGGGGCTCACGTACACACGGACATCCGGGCCGAACCTCTCCGCCGCAGCCTTTCGGGCCGTCTCCGGGTCCACGCTGCGGTCGACGAGGATCTGGAGGCTGTCCCCAGGGATGACTTCGCCACCGATGTAGCGGTCGATGAGACGGATGGACCGACCCACCTCGTCGTCCTTTAGATTTGGCAGCGATGCCTTGATGTATTCGAGTTCCCGGATTATGGCATCGGTGTCGATGGACCGGACTGCGCTGAGGTCCCGGGATACCGCGCGGACCGATTCCTGCATCCCGGCGACGTCCATATCCTGAAGCTGCGAGAGAACGGTGTTCGTGGCCCCGAGCATATCGGCCACGACGACGCCGGCCCGACCGCTCGCAAGGAGAGCCCTGATGCCGGACACTCGCCCCACGAGGCCCGAGAGTGTGGACCTCCACTTCGCAAGCTCGGTGGCGGCGGGGTTCGTCCGGCGCACGAACTCGTCGATGGCCCTGGCCCTCTCGACAGCCTTGACGCCCGCGACGTCGAGCGCAGCCCTCAGAGCCGCAACCCTGTCGCGGAGGGCCGGGGACATGTCACCGTCACCCGGCCCCGCGTCCACGGCGAGCGCGTCGCCCGTGGACGAAAGCGCGGAGAGCACCTCTTTCGCCCGCGACTCGAGGGATCCCATCTTGCCGAGGGCGGACTCCAGGGAGTCCATGGCGCCGATGGCGTCGCGCAGTGCCTTCTCGACGTCCGCAGCCTCGCGCCAGCCCAGCGTGGCGTCGTGGGATGCCCCAAGAGCGTCGGACGCTCTCTCGAGAGACCTCTGGACGTCAACGAGCCGGCCGACGGTCTTGTCGTACATGCCCAGTATGTCAAGGGCCGAAAGCGACGCCTGGTATGCATCTTCGCGAAACGTCTCGAGATCGCGGAGCAGCCGCACGCTCTCGTCCACCATGTAAGCCAGCCTCTTGCTTTCGCTTGTGACGATGGCGGTGCCGATGCGCCTCTGCGGCCGGCCGTCGGAGTCGGCAAGATGCGCAGCCACAGGCGAGGTGCTGTAGGCGCCCGGATCGTCGGCGACGGTCGCCGGACCGCCCCCGACCCGGACGCTCGCCGGGGACGCGCCGGCCCCCGGCTTAGGCGGCGACTCTGGCCCCGGCCGCGACGCGGCCGCCCTGAATCCAAGGGCGTCGGCGTCACCCTCTATCACGATCCCCGTGGCCTTTCTGCCCGAGATCTCCTTCACCTGCACGAGGACGCCGCTACCTGCCCCGGGTCCCTTCTGCGATGCCCCCTGCGAAGCCGCCTCGACCCGCGCGCCGTTTCCGCGGTCGCTCCCATCGGCCGCCGGTGCCGCTGCCGACGCCGAGGCCGATTCCGAGGCCGCCGCAGGCGCCTCCAGAAACACCAGGTCTCCCGGGTGAAGCGGAGCCTCGGAGTCAAGGGATATGGTGACGCGGGCGGCGTAGTGCTCGAGGAACCGCTTCATCTCGGTGAGCGTGGCCGTGAGGTCCGCAAGGTCTGATCCCGCGCCGCGGCGCGTGATGTCGCGGGAAAGCCCCGCTCCGGCAGTAGACGCAAGGACGTCGGCGAAAGACCGCCCCGCCGCAACGGAGTCCTGCAGTTCCTGCCCGATGGGGAACCTGACCTCGACGACGCGGTAGCTATCGAGGAGGTCCCGAAGCGCGTAAGAAGCCCGCCTGACCTCGGCGACGGAGTCCAGCACCACCGCTATGCTGCCGCCATCCCGAAAGCAGAACCTCACGCCCGGCAGCTTCTCCGCCTGCCCCATGAGGAAAAAGAGAGCCCCCGGCTCGATGCCACTCACGCTCAGGCGCGGCTCGATCATGAACGTCTCGCCACTTGCCCCGGGCACATCCGCGAGCGCGCGGGCAAGGCCCTCAAGCCCTGCGCGGGTTCGCAGCCTGTCCGGAAGGGATATGAAGAAGTTGGCCCGTCCGACGACGGTCGGGCCCTCCTTGAAGCGCGCTCCTTTGTACGACGATGCGAGGATCTTCGCGATCTCGAAGCGCGCGACCTCGCGGGCGTCCTGTCTGACATGAAGGATGAGATCGTATTCGCCGAGGTCGCCGAGGACTCCGGTGACCTGTTTGCCAAGGTATGTATCGACCGCGCGGGCGACGCCGCCTGATATGGCGACCCCGAAGAGCACGGTCACGACGAGGGCGACGAGGACGTCCCTCCCGAAGCCCTCTCTCACCATCGCAAGCATCGGCCCGCCTCCCACGTTGCGCCGCCGGGCAAGGCCCGGCCGGCCTTACCCGATTATAACATAGCAGCTACGGGCGGGGCGGGCTGAAGTGCTACCTTCTATGGCAACCGCTTCCAGGAGCGACACGCGGGGACCCGGCCGACCAGGGGGTTACTCCTCTTCCTCCACCTCGAACTCAAGCGTCACCTTGTCCAGGGCTTCCATGTGGTCGCGGTCTGTGCGGAACAGTAGCTTCCCGCACTTTACCGTCTCCTGGTTCTTGCCCCTCGCAATGACGTTGCCCTCCAGGATCGCGAGCCTGTCCTTCTCGGTGTAAGTCGCCCGCTCGGCGCAGGCGAATGTGTCGCCACGCCTCATCTCCACGTTGCCGGCGGCCACAAACCCGCGCGTGTTCGTCCTGAGCTCCATCCGGTCGCACGTGACGACGACGCGCTCCTTGGCGCCGGTCCCGGTCGCGGTCGCGTCGCCGGCTCTCTCCTCGTCCTTGGTAAGGGTGACGCCGCCCTCCACGACAACCCTTCTCTCGCTGATGTACGCAGTGAGCACGTCGCCCGTGAGGGTGATGTCCGGCTGTGTGAGCTTGACGCTGCCGGTGATGGCGGCGGTTTTCCTCCCCTTTACCTCGGCCCGATCCGCCGTGATGATGACGTCGGAATACGAGATCCTCACGTTCCCCTCGAAAACGGTGACGTCGGCATCGAAGTCGATGGTGACCCTCTTGTCAGCGGTCACCACCACCTTCTCGGTCGCGGCCTCGGCCCCGAGCGCGAGCAGGGCCATGCCCGCCAGCACGATAGCCATCGTCACGCCCATCCTGGTGTCGGCAAGCCTTCCCCACCGCGCGCGTGCACTCATAGTAGCCAAGCCTCCTCGTAGAAGTTGAAGTCACCGGATACGGCGCCATAAGCTTGCGCCACTTCTCCTTACTGTGCTGGGGTTGCACTCAGTCCTCAGGAACCTCTATCTCCACGGTGGTCCTTCCGATGGCCTCGAGCACATTGTCCCCGGGGTGGTACTCAGCCCTGTCGCATACCAACACCGAGCTGGTATCCTGCTCGACGCGGACGTTGCCCTCGATTACGACTTTCTCATCTTCCTCGGACCAGGAGAGCCTGTCGGCGGTGAGCACGTCCCCATCCCTGGACAAAAACCGCACATTCTCCAGCTTGAGACCGTTCGTGGCGGTGTCGGCCTCGCCACGCGCCGCAGAAAACCGAAGCCACACCTCGCCGCCGTCGTAGAGGATGCCATCGTGGATGCCTTCCAGCACGACGCGGCTCTCACCCTCTCTCAGACGCACTTCCTCGGCATCGAACTCCCAGCGCCGCTCACCGCCGGATCTCCCGACGAAGCGGCCTTGCGTGGCGGCGATGCCGGGGCCGCCCAGGAAGCCCGGACCCGGGTTCGTGGCAGAGCCGGAGCCGGAATCGGACCCGGGCGCCTGCGTCGCGCCGGGCGCGCCAGGCGGCTCAGGAGGCGCAGGCCTCATGAGTGTGGCCCCCAGCGCCAGCAGGCACGCAACGCCGATGCAAACGGCAGCTGCTTTGACACCCTTTGGCACCTGCCTCACCCCCCTGGGTCGGGCACCCCACATCCTCCGCCCCACATCAGCGCAACCTCCCCGAGCAGCACCCATCTAGAACAGCACGCCCTCGTCTCCGAGGCCGAAGCGGATGCCCTCGTACGGGAACGCCTTGATCCTGTACTCCAGCCACACCTGGTTGTCGGTGTAGCTATACGATAGCTTGAGCTCGCGGCAGTGCAGATCGCGCGTCACGCCCACATCACCCCGGAGCACGCCCTTGGCCGGCCCACCGTACACCAGAGTCCACTGCAGTTTCCACGCATCTCCCATGCTCAGCGCGACATCGCTCTCGACCCGGTCCAGCGCCTGTTTCGGGAAGCTGTACCTCGCTCCCAGCTTCACCGTGCAGCGCTCCGACGCGACGAGTTCGATCTTCCCCGTGGCCTCCTTCATGGCCGCCTCGTTCGGGTCGTAGCTGGCCCTCGCTTCGACTGCCCACGCCTTGCCCGGCGACACCCTCACCCAGGCAGCCACATCCTTGTACACCTGTGTATAGAGGTCGTACCCACCTTCCAGCGAGGCCGTGGCGGGACCGCGCGAAATGGTGAGGCTCCCGCTGAGAAGGCCTTTACGAACCTCCTCATCGAAGGCGAAGGGCGTCTGGCCGAATACCCCGCAGTATTCATAGCCGCCCTTGAGCCTCAGGGTATCCCCGAACAGGCGCGCCTCGAGACCCAGGCCGGCGTCGGCCACGTAACGCCGGTCGCCAGTGGTGTAGCTGTCAAACGTGATCCCGCCCGAGATCGTGGCCCTCGCGCCCTTCCAAAGCGGGTAGGACTGCGATGGAGCGAGGAGCGCCAGCTCTGTCCTGGCGGCTCTCACCATGCCCGGGAGGGTCCATCCCGACGGCCTCTCCGCATATCGCCCGTATCCCGCAGCCACCTGCAGCTTCACCGGCAGGGCGCCAAGCCCGAAGGGCCTGCTCTCAAAGGTGATCTCCGGAGCGCGACCGATGGCCTCATATGGCAGAGGGTCGACCTCGCCTTCCTCTTCCTTCTCCTCGCGCTCGCGCGGCTTCACGTACTGCTCCCAGGTAGCCCGCAGCGAGCCTGTGGACGTGTCCTTCGCGACGTCGAGCTTGTAGTTGAGGAACCTCTCGCCGGACCCCTCGTCGCCGCCGGGCACCCGGCGGTCAAGGTAGACGGCGTTCCCCGAAAGAGACAGCCCGCTCCGGAACCTCCGGCTTACGCTTGCCTGCACATTCGTCTCGTCGCTCGCTGACGCCCCGCGCTTGGCTGTCCGCTCCGCGGCGAGGCTCATGGCGCCGCTGTCGTCGCGGTGGTCCAGCTTCACGCTTCCGTCAAGCTCTCTCAGGGGGACGCCCGTGGACGTGGCGGCGTCGCTGTAGCGGAGGCCAAGGTGCGCCTCGGTTTTCTCGCCCAGCGGGATATCATGGGAGATCTCAAACTTGCCGTCGGTGCGCCCGGCGAGCTTGTTGGCAAGGCCGTATACGTATGCGAACCCGCTTCCCAGTGCGCCCACCTTGTAGAGGTGCTTCACGCCCGCCCCCACGCCGAGCCTGCTAAAGTAGTCGAGGTGGATCGACCCCCGGCTGGACGGGTTACTGTAGTAGTTGTAGGTCGTCTTTATGAACCATCCCTCGGTCGGTCCGTAGCCTATCTTCGGGAGGTCGAACCTGTTCTCCTCCCGGATGGGCAGGACCAGGTACGGCCAGTAGAAGAGGCGTATCTTGCCCTCCCAGTAGGATACCTTCCGCAGGACCATCCTGTCGTCTATGTATACCTCTATCTCGCCGGCTTCCACGTGGTAATGGGGCTCCTCCAGGTCACACGTGGTGAAACTGCCATCCTTGACTGTGATCTTGCCCGGCTCCGCGGCGAACTCCTCTCCGGACACGTATATCTTGCCATCCATGCGCTCGCCGGTCACGGTCACCCCGCCGTGCGTGATGCTCCCGCGCCGCGCCTTGAGGTCGTACCGGAGGACATCCCCGGTGACCACGTCGTCGCCGTCGTCAAACTCCACGTGCCCGGTGGCCACGAGCTCCCCCGAGGCGGTGTTCACCTCCAGCACGTCGCAGATGATCCGCAGATCCTTGTATGTGAGCACCACGTTGCCCTCAGCCCGCGCGCGGCTTGCCTCCAGGTCCACGGTCACCCTGTCGCCCGAAATGCGAGCCGGCTCGGGCGAGGCCGGGGCAGCAGACGCAAACGCAGGGGCTGGAACCACAAGGGTGAGGAGGACCAGGGAGCAACCGACGGCAAGACCGAGACCATGGCCGGGCCCATGGACGGACCCAGGGCCGGGGCCGCAGACGGGGACATGGTCGGGGCCAGCGCACCCGGATGCGTGATCCCTCATCATGATACGGCCCGCCCGGCCGGCGACGTGGCCGGCTACCCGGCCCGCGACGCGGCCGGTGACGCTGGCGGTGACCCGGTGCGGGCTGCGGCCGGTCAACCAGCGGGTGATGCCGGCAGCGAACCGGCCGACCGCGGAAGCTATCGCAGGAGCCGCCTGAAGGGCGGTTGCGGCAGCAACAAACCCGCGGTTACCGCCGACCCTGCACGCAGCCTCCAGCGTACCCGCGCAGCTCCGGCGATCCGCGCAATCCACACCTGGGTGGCTGGCGGCGCTACGCCCCGGAGCAACCTCCCCTTGCGCTCGCCGTGTGTAGGTTCCTCCCGGCCCTTCAGCCCGGGCTCCTGACCTCGTCTGCAATGGCCTACCGCACCCTCTCGCTTCGTATCATGAGTAACACGCCGGCCGCCGCAAACAGGATGTTGGGCGTCCACGCCGCCACGACCGGCGGCAGGATCTCATTGCACCCCAGGGAGCGGAGGATCGACGAGAAGATATAGTACAAGAACGCTATCGCCCCGCTCACCACCGCGCCGAAAAGCCTGCCCGACCTCGGTCCGGCGACGCCGAGGGGCGCGCCGGTGAGGACGAAGATGAGCGCTGCGAGCGGCAGCGCCAGCTTGAGGTCGTAGTCCACGGCGAGGGCGTTCACCCTGATGCCGCTCCGGCGGAAGAGGGCGATATGCTCGCCCAGTTCCCTGCGGCTCATCTCCGCGGGGGTCTTCTGTTCGCCGAAGAGGACTTCGAGACCCTGGTCCATCTCTATGACCATGGACTTGAACCTTGCCTCGTACGTCACATAGCCGTCCCTGTCGAGGTCGTGGATGACTCCGTCGTCCAGGGTCCAAACGGCGGCCTCTGCTGTTCCACGACGCGCCGTGATGATCCTCGGGGGCCTGTCCGTCCTCACCTCATATATCATAACGTCATGAAGCACGCGCGCGTTCGGGTCGACCTCCCTTACGTAAAAGAACCTGTCCCCCGTGCCACGGAAGAAGACGTTCTCCTCCACTGCCGGCAGGGCTTCCTGCAATATGAGCTTCCGCACCGCGTTCTCATACCGGTGGTTGGTCCAGGGGACGACCCGTTCATTCAGCCAGAATGTGAGGCCGCTTATGAGCACGGCGAGGATCACGAGCGGCATGATGAGCCTGGGCACGCGCGCGCCGCTCGCCCGCAGCGCTGAAAGCTCGCTGTCCCTGGAAAGGCGTGCGAGGGCGAGGAGCGCGCCGAAGAGCGTGGCCACGGGAAGCGATTGCACCACGGCGTCGGGCAGCTTGTACATGAGCATCCTCGCCACCACCGAGGCGGCGATCTTTTTGACGATGATGAGTTCAGCGAGCCAGAAGAGCTGGCCCGCCAGAGCGATGAGGACGAAACCGCCGATGCACGCGATGAACGGGCCGAGGAACTCCCTGGCCACATAGCGATCGATGATCCTCAGAACTTGAACGTCACCCCTATCTGGTGCGTCCCGCCAAGCCCCGGGTGGCCCGGGGTCGTCGCGGCACCCAGGTACGCGTAATCCACCTGCCACTCATCTTCCCGCCACCCCGCTCCGCACGTGATGGCGCCGACCTCTGGGCTGATCCCGTAGTAACCGAGCCGTGCCGCGAGGTGCCCGGACACGCGGCGCTCCACGCCGGCGCGCACCGCGAACGTGCTGCTCCCCGCCTCCGGAGGTCCGGATACGAGCGCGCCGAGGTCATACAGGTCAACGGCGATGACGGTCCGTGAATCCGGACGATACGCGAACCCCGGACGGACGTTCACCCGCACGGCCTCCTCCTGACCATCCTCCCACCTGATGGGCGAGAGGCCCGAATCCTGTAAGAGCAGGCCCAGCGAAACCCCGGGCATCAACCGGTAAAGGAGCGCAAGATCGATGCCCCACCGCGACCCGAGCACAAGGCCCGAGCCGGGAAGGCGGCGCGCGTGGGTCTCGTAACGCAGGTTCGCGCCAAGCGCGAGGTCGCGGGAAACCGGGCGACCGACGGAGCACACCAGCCACCTGGAGGCGCGGTAAGCCCCCTCGCCCTCGAGCGACCCGACGTGCTCGGTCACGAAGCCAAGCCCTGCACCGGTCCCGGGGCCAGGGCCCGGCTCCACGTAAGCCAGGAAGTCATCGTAGTTGAAGGTGGTCCTGTTGTTGAGCGTGGACGTGAGGGCGAGCTGCCGTCGGGTCAGCCCTGCAAGGCCTGCAGGGTTCCAGTACACGGCTGACGAGTCGTCCGCCACGGCGATGAACGCCCCGCCCATGGCGAGCGGACGCGCGCCGACACAGGCACAGGCGCCATCGCATCCCACGACGAGGGCCGCCGCTGTGGCGGCCGCAGCGGTCGTGAGGGCAACGACGGTGATCGCCGCACCGCGCCATGCGGCAAGGCTGTGAATACCTCTACCCGGTCCCGCCATGAGTTACGCCCCCTTTTGCTGTTTTCTCTGTATTTGGCCGAATCCCTCCTGCGCTGAAACTGGGACCCCCATCCCAGGCGTAGGTCGATAAGGCCGCTACCAACTCTCAGGGGTCGCGGTGCTGGACCCTGGGGACGGCGCGCCTGCGACGCGCATTGTGAGGCCAGGCGGTACACCGGGATGGCTGGCGCGACGCGCCGTGGCGCCGCATTGCGCGGCGCCGCATGGCGTGGCGGCTGCTTCCGCCATGACGGTGCCTGGAAGCGGACCTGAGGATCTGAACGATCGGTGTACCAGAGAGGCCGCAACCGCCATCTCGGCACGGCAGCTGCGGCCTCTCTGTCGCCGCCTGGGCGGCCGGTGTCCGCGACGCGGTCACCGGTGTTCGGGCAGCGTTTGCTCAGAACTTCATCTTGAACGACACGCCCGCCGAGAGCGAGTGCATGTCGAGGATCCCGAGGTTTACCGCAAGGCCCCTGGCGATGTCGAACCTGGCGCCCACGTTGAAGCCGCCTCCGACATACTCGCCCATGAGCGTCGTCACCGGGAACCCTGACGCGCCGCCGCTAGATACGCTCACCGGGTTCAGCACCAGGTCGACGCCGGCAAAGAGCCCGTCGAACCTTCCAGAGCCGAATCCCACGTGGGCACGGGCACCCCGCGCGGAGAGCCGCTTGCTGGCAGCCACATACAGGGCCTCGTCCTCGAGGCCCACGGCAACCGCCGGCATCTCGCGCGACTCCCCCACGAGTCTCAGCTTCAGAAGGGGATAGGCCGAGGCGCCCTCGTCGAACCCGGCGGATCCGACGCCGATTTCGAAGTTGGGCGTAAGCCCGACGCCGACCGACACGATGTTCACCAGCCTCAGGTGGCCGTACGTGATCGCCAGGGAGTTCGTGCCAAGCGTGTCCGCGGAAGGCACCAGCAGAAGCCCGGTTTCACCGGTGTACGTGGTGGAAGCGTAGCTTCGAGGTCCTGCGACGGCCGCCGCGACGAGCAGCACTGCGATTGTGACAGCAATACCGGTCTTTCGCATGTCCGAACGATCCTCCTTTCTCCGTGGTCTGGAGGATTATTCTCCTCGTGGGCCGCGGTTTCCTACTTTAGAAGCGCCGCCTGAACATGGCAAATTAACCCATACGGTGGATGGCGCGGACTCGACTCATCAGGCATGAGAGGAAGAGGTCGAGTTCCAGGCCACCCGTGACACCGTCGATTACAGGGGAGCATTGTTCCATCAGGCGAGCCGCTTCCGATGAGCACCGAACGCCGGGTTGAGCTGCGAAGCCGTCAGCGATCGCGCTTGATCCCCTCGATCTTCGCCTCCAGTGAGCGGACGCGCTCCAGGAGCTCGGGAAGCTTGCGCACCGCCGCCTCAATGGCAAGTTGCTCGTGGTGCGGGCGAGCAGGGCTGCCGGAGACGAAGGCCCCCGGCGGCAGGTTGGAGCACACGAAGGTGCGCGCCGCGACCACCGTGCCCGGCCCGATCCTGACGTGGTCCTTCACCCCCACCCCGCCTGCCAGGGTTGATGAGGCACCTATCTCGCTCGACCCGCCCACGCCTGTCTGCCCGACGATGATGCAGTCCTCGCCCACCTTCACGTTGTGCCCGATCTGGACCAGGTTGTCTATCTTCGTTCCCCTGCCGATCACGGTCGCGCCCATTGTGGCCCTGTCCACGCAGGCGCCTGCTCCGATCTCGACATCGTCCTCGATGACGACCGTGCCTATCTGAGGGATCTTGTGATGCACCCCACCGGATTCCACATAGCCGAAGCCGTCGGCGCCTATGACCGCCCCGGGGTGGATGATGACGTTCCGACCGATGACGACCCGCTCTCTCACAACCACGTTGGGATACAGGACTGTCGCCGCGCCCACCTTCGCGTCGCGCCCGATGTATACGCCCGGATAGAGCACGACGCCTTCCCCGATGGTCGCGCCGTCTTCGACGGTGACGTGCGGCCCGATCCGCGCGCCGCCGAGGACGGTGGCACCTGGGTGGACAGCGCTGCGCGGGTCGATCCCCTCCGCGGGAACGCTCCCCTCGGGCTCGAAAGCTGCCAGGATCCTCGCAAACGCGAGCCTCGGGTTGTCGACGACGACACCCGGCTTTCCCGCAAGGTCCACCCCTGGGGGCACAACCACCGCGCCGGCCTCGCCAGCTACTGCGACTCTGGCCTTCTTCGGATCGTCGGCAAACGTCACGTCCCCGGGGCCCGCCGCTTCGATGGAGGAGACCCCCGTTATGCAAAGGTCGGGGTCGCCTACGAGCTCCCCCGAGACCATCCTGGCAAGTTCCCCAAGGGTCCACCTGTTTCGCATCTCGCCCGATTCTCCCGTCCCGAGACCCGGAGCGATCCGGAGCCCTTCCGCTGCCACCGCATCACCCCGACGCAGTCAGGGCACAGATTCGCGGATCCGCGTCGATCCGGCGGTCCGTCCGAGACCGACCGTTACGCGACGAGGCGTTGAAGACCTGGCCGGCCGGGCGCCGATTCCGACGAGGGGTACGCCGCAGGCGCGCCGGCCACGCACGGAGCGTGACCCCTGCAACCCCTGAGATGGCGGCAGCCAGGCGGCAGCCATCTGTGCCCTGCATTCATCGGTTGCGGATGATGGCCAGCACCCGTTCGGTGACGTCCTCGTCTTCACCTGTGCCTGCCGGCGGCTTTGCGCCGCGCTCCAGGACGCTCACCTTCATGGCCGCAGCTACCTCGAGCTCGCGGGCGCCCGCCCGGATGTCATCGCAGATGGTCCTGTACAGCGCGTCGCGCCGCTGCTGCAGCTTCGTGTGCTTTTCGGTGAATGCCTCTTCCTTTGCTGCAAAGTCCCTCGCGATCCGATCCCGCCTTGCGGCAAGCTCCGTCCTGGCCCGCCTTACGGCCTCGTCGCACCACGCCTGGGCATCCTCCCGCAGCGACAGATCGGTCGCGTTCAGAAGACCGGCAAGACTGTTCTCCAGCCTCGCCCGCTCACCGGCAAGCTTTCCGGATAGCTCCCGCTCCTCCCTGTTCCGGAACGCCGCGGCATCCGCCTCGGCCTCAGCGCGCCTCTTCTCCGCGTATGCCGCGAAGGCCGCATCGTTCTCCCTGGCCTTCGCGTCGATCTTCATCTCCATCTCCACTGTGAGTCTCGCAAGCTTCTCCTGCAAGGCCTTGCGCTCTTCCTCGGGCAGGTTGAGGAGCTTCAGCCTAGCCTGCGTGTTGAAGAGCGACAGGTAATACTCCTTCAGCGTCTTCTCCTTGAACTCATCGAACTCGCGGTTCAGCCTGGCCCTCTCAGCGTAGAGATCATCCTCGAGCCTGGCACTGACCTCGCCCGCATGCGCCTCCACACGCCTCTCGGCCTCATTCCGAAGCCGCGCCTCCATCTCGTTGAGCCTCTTCACGAGCGTTCCGGCGTACGCCGTGCTGGCGTCACCGTCGCTGCTGCCCCCGCGGGCCACCGGCGTCAGAAGCAGCCTCTCAGCGGCCGCGTAGCATCTGTCGATATCCTCCTGGGTCAGGCAGGAGGCGTCCACCTCCCGCTGCCACTCCGCCTTGCACGCGTCCAGCTCCTGCTCCACGGAGGCAAGTTCCGCCCACAGCGGATGTCTCTTTATAGCCTCGTCCAGCACGACGAAACCGTGGCGCAGGCCCCCGCCGTCCATCACTCCACCTGGGGCAGTCGGGGTCTCGGGCGGCGCCCCGGCGGCCGGGGCGGACGGACGAGAGCGGGATCCGGAGCCGGAACCGGGAGTGCGGACGGAGCCGGAGTCAGGGTCGGTGTCGGACTCAAGGCCGGAACCGGGCGCGGAGCCGGAGATCGGATCGGACGACACGAGACCGGGGACGGCCCCGCCGGACATTGCTGAATCGCGTGTCTCCAGGCCGCTGCCAGGTTTGCCTGCCGCCTCCACGTCGGGGGAGACCCCCAGGTAAATCTCGGGCACCGGGGCGGCTGTCACAGGCCGACCCGCATCCTCACTTGCCTCCGCCGTGTGAACGTTCTGAGGCACGGTCTGGCCCGGGCCTGGGCGGGCGGTGAACAGGGGCGCGAAGGTCGCGGGCAGCGAGGGATCTCCCCTGTTGATGACCAGCGGGGAGATGTCCGGAAGGCCCTCTGAAGAAGCAGACGGACTCCCCTTGACCGCGGCTGCGCTGTCGTGCCCTTCGATTCCCGACCCCGGGCCGAGGATCGCCGAGGGCAACTTGACGGTCACCACGGCAAGCGCCCCGAGCAGCGCAATTGTACCAAGGGTCATCCGCTTCATGAGACCACCGCCACCGGCGGGCGGGCCGCGCTCGCGGCCGCCCGCCTGGCTATAGTAACAGAGAAGAAACTCAGGGAGCGTCGGTATCGCAGGACCGGCGGGCCTACTTCACGCCGAGTTTCTTTATGACGATGTCGGTGAGGTCTTTGCCGCCGGTCACGACGATCGGCAGGGACACCGGGGTGGGCTGGGAGTCGACGATCTTCTCGTTCTTGTCGCGCACCGGCACGAACGCCTCGAACTCCACCCGCTGGCTGAGGACGATTGAGACGCCCTCGCTCTTCGCAACTTCCTCTATGGCTTTCTGGATCTTGTCCTGGAAAGGCTTGTTGAGCTCAACCTGCTTTGCGGCGAGCTTTTGACCGAGTTCAGCCAGCTTGTTCCTCTTGGTCTGATCGTCCATCCCCTCGGCCTGCGAGTCATAATCCTTCTGCAGCTTCGCGGCGAAGTCCTCGTAGGTCTTTCTCGCCTTCGCATACTCCTGTGAGCCTTCCACGGCAGCGATTATCCTTGGCGAATAGATGAACCCCACGACAGGCGACTCGCCCGCGGCACGTGAGACCGACGATCCGTTGAGGCTCACGATAACGGCGACCGCAGCCACCGCAATCACCATCAGCCCCAGCACCTTCGTTGTCGAGTTCTTGAGCATCTCTATCCATCCTTTCAGCCTTTCAGCGATGGTGGCATCCTGCTCCCGGAGCGGAGCGGCCGGAGAAGACCGTCCGGTCGGGACATGCCCATTATAGCAATGCCACCCTTGCGTCGCAAGGACCTCCCCCGGCGATCTCGCCCTCTCCCGTTTCCAAATCCATGCCGTTTGGGCAGCAGCCTGGCGCGTTCACAGCGGATCTGGACAGGCCCTGCAACGCCCCGGGCATTTCCACCGGCCCGGGCGGAAACGCACTACTCTAGAACATCTGACCGAAGCTGAAGTACGCCTGGCCGCCCTTCTTGCCTATGCCGTAGTCTATCCGCAGCATCCCTATGGGCGTGTCGATACGCACACCCACGCCGGCGCCGGTGGACAAGTCGGCGAGGTTCACAGGGTCATCCTTGAGCCACGCCGCGCCGGTGTCGGCGAACACCACGCCCTGCAAGCCCTTGATGATCTGGAACCTGTACTCAGCATTCGCGAGGACCATCTTGTCCCCGTAGAATTCGCCGTAGTCGTAGCCACGCAGGGACTCTGCGCCGCCGATGCGGTACTGCTCGTGCGGCGGCAACGTCCCGGTGGACAGCCCCGCAGCAAGATGCAGCGCGACCACCTGGTTGCGGAAGACCTCGCGGTATGCGCTGCCCTCAGCCTGGTACTTCCCGAACGTGTAGTCCCCGCCGAGGATTCCCCCGGCCATCTCGGCGGACACCTGCTTGAGGCTGCCGCTCGTTGGGTTCATGTAGTGATCGCGGGTGTCATTGACAAGCGAGAGGGTGACGCTCCTCGTCTCGCCGCTCGGGTCCTTGTCGGGCAGCCACTCCCACCCTGCCTGGGTCTCTCCCTCTCCTGGCAGGGGGGTCAGCTTCGTAGCGTCGATCCTGAGCGAGAGCGACACCCGGGTGTCCAGGTTCAGCGGGCGCCCCACCGACACGCTGCCGCCCCTCCGCTGCTCGCTGTACTTCACCTTCTCCGGGTGGTCCCCCGTTCCTATCCAGTCATACCGCTCTTCGTCCCAGTTCCTCTCCACCCGCGACGTCCGGTTATAGAGGTTGAGACCGAACGACGTGCGCCGGCTGTCGAGCCACGGGTCATAGAACCCAAGCTCGTACGAGTTGCGGCCGCCGCCGAACTGCCAATTTATGTTGACCCGTTGCTGCCTCCCGAGGAAGTTGTCCTCGGCGAGCTCGATGTACCCGATGAACCCCTCGGCCGAGCTCCAGCCCGCGCCCAGCGCGGCGCTGCCCGTCTTGGCTTCCTTGACGACATAGGTGACTATGTAGCCTTTCTTCGCCTCGTCGAGGTCCAGCTTGATGTCAACGCTCTCGAAGATGCCGAGGTTCCCGAGCCTGCGCTGGTCGTCGCGCAGCTTGTTCACGTTGAGGAGCTCGCCGGGCTTCACCGTAATCTGCCTGCGGATCACGTGCTCCTTCGTCTTTTTGTTCCCTTCAACCTTGATATCGCTTACCCGCAGTTCCTCAAGGATTACCGTGACATCGCCCTCCTCGGAGATGTTCACATCCTTGATCCTGGCGGAGTAACCCTCGTTGTAGTAGTACTTGAGTATCCGCTCCAGGTCTCCGTTGAGCTTCTTTATGTTCAGGATCTCCCCGGGCTTTATGCTCACGAGAAGCTCCAGTTTGTCGGTGGTGACGGCCTCGTTGCCCTGGAACGCGACGCTCTTCACCCTGGGGTTCTCGACTACCTCGTACACCAGCCTTATCCCGCCCAGGTGCGGGTGGAACCTGGCAGACACGTTGAAGAACAGGCCAAGGTCATTGATGGACTGCATGTCGGCCCTGACCGCCTCCTCCGTCAGCGTGTCGCCTACCTTCACCTTCACGACTTCCATCACGGTCTCCTCCGGGACACTCTTGAGGCCATCGATCTCCACCGCGACGACCTTCTGGCCCGACGGGACCTGCGCGAACGCACCGGCAGTGGTGAAGCTCACGGTCATCGCAACCACCAGTGCGGCGAGCACCACGGGAAGCATGCCGCGTTTCTTGGCGCGGAGCCCGGAAATGTGGTTCACGTTCGTCCCTCCTCTTCGTTGCCGCACGCGAGAACGTTGTCTACTTCGACCCATTCAACGTAAATCCTTCCCAACCGGCCATGCAATTATTGTCCTCACCAGCAGGCTGTTCCAGCGAAGACGCCTCTGTCAGAACCGCAGTCGGGCCTCGATGCCGAACGTGTATATGCCCCGCTCGTCGAATTTCCCGGTCAGCACCACCCCCGGGCCGTACATGTAGTCGAACCTCAGCACCCCCGAGGATTGTGGTCCGAAGCCCTTCTCGTAGCTCAGGTAGAGGTCATCGACCACGTACTTTCCGACCCTGAGCGTCAGCTCGTTGGACGCGCTCCGCTGGAACCGGAACTCATCGAGCGAGAGCGCGTCCTCGAACGCCCTCTCTATGCCTCCCACGAGCTGCAGCCTGAGCTCCTGGTCGAATATGCGCACGATTTCCTCTTTAATGGCACCCTCCACGTCGCCCTCGAGGATCTTCGCGAGAGCGCCGGGGTAGTTCAGGAGCGCAAGGATCTCATCGCGGCTTTTCGGAGGGCTCGACGTGAGATCCATGGTGAGTTCACCGGACGGCGTTCCACGCAGGGCGAGGTATATGGCGGTGTCCCCGGCACGGGTCTCGGCCTGGATGTCGAGATGGGGCATGAGCCCGCCGTCCTCGCGGAACTCGGCCACCGCCTCCCGCACCGTGAACTCGTTGCCGAAATACGCGAACCACCCCCGGTGGGCCTCCACCCTGCCCGCCAGGGTCGGTTCTCTGAGGCTCCCGCCCACCACGAGGCTACCGGACGCCGGGATGTCCATGATCTTCGTCCGCACCCTGAGGTCGCCCTCGGTGGACACGCCAAGCGCAAGGTCCGCATCGAACGGCGCCCACGCGCTCCCGAGGCTCGACGATGGTGCTATCTCCGCCTTTGCCAGCTTGATGTCGCCGCTGACGAGCGGTCGCGCGGCAGGGCCGTACACCGCGAGGCTCGCATCCACGAGAGCCCGCAACGACTCCGTGTTGACCCTGGCACGCTCGCTCTTTACCGTGACGTCCAGTCTGGGACCTTCGCCCGACACGAAAGCAACCTTGCCGGACGCGCCTACCGTGCCATCACCGAGCCGGCACGAGAATCCCTCGATGGACGCCTCCGTGCCGCTGAAGACCACAGTGCCCTTCATGTCCTTCAGGGCGTCCGCGAGCGGCGCCAGCTTCACGGTGCCCCCGCTCACCATGACGTGCCCGCGAAGCTGCGGGGAATCGAGGCTTCCCGCGACACGAAGGTCCACGCTCATCGCACCCTCGGCCCACTCAATCTGGTCGGACAGCATCATGAGCAGCACCAGGCTGGCATCCTTCATGCTGATTGCGATATCCAGATGCTCCTGGCGCTTCGGCGGCGCGATGCCGAGGGCTGCGAGTTGCCTTCCGGCAAGAGGGAGTCTCCCCGCCACACTCGCCCTGTGGAGGCCCTGGACGATCTCACCCTCCTCGATCGTTATTGTCCCGGCGCGGAAGAGCATCCTCGCCGTGATCGTATCGAACTTCACCCGCTCCACCGCACCCTGTGCGAGCTGCATGGCGACAGTGGCGGACGGGTCCGCCGACGTACCCTCGATCTTTGCCGCCAGGTCGAGCGTGCCACTCACAGAGTACCCGGCGCCGAGCAGGCTCGCCAGCACACCCGCGTTGAACCCCTTTGCGGAAGCCATGAACGAGATGGCGCCGCCATGCCTCGAGGTTCCGCTCGCCTCGAGGTAACCGCCGCCTTCCTGGCGGAGCCTCAGGACGCGCAGTTCGACGTCACCCGCCGTTGCCCTTGCATCGATGGAGGCGCCTGCGAAACCCACCCCCGCAACGCTCAGGCCTGATGCCTGAAGTGCGATGTCCACATCGGGCCTCGCCATGCTCCCCCGGAGCACAACGGTGCCGCTAACCCTTCCCGTGACGTCGGCGTCGTAGCCCGGCTGCACGAGATCCATGGCGGTGCGGAGACCAAGCCCCTTTGCCTCCATCTCGAGGTCGATGGCGCCTTGCGTGATCCCGTTCGTTCCTGGCGTGATGGTCCCGGTCAACACGGCATCGCCGCTTCCGTCGTGGATGGCGAGCGGCGCAAGCTCGATGTTCTTCCTATCCATCCTCACCGTGCCCGCGACGCCCCGAAGCAGGACGTTCTTGAAAACCACGTTGGTCGCGGAGACCCGCCCCTCGACACGGGGGGCCTTCAGGTCGCCGGTGACCTTGCCATCGAAGGTGGCAGCCCCGGCGCTTATGAGATCGTCCGGGATCCTCACAGGCAGCCTCGCGAGGTCCACGCCGGTCGCGCTGACCTCGAGAGCGAGTCCTCCGTCTCTGCCCACCACGCCGCCGGCGGCGATATCCGCGGGGCCCACCTTCGCCGCAAGCCGGGCGATGCGAAGAGCGCCCCCTGCGTACGAGAACTCCATGTCGGCTCTATCAAGCTTCACACCGGACATCTCGCCGCCTGAAAGCTCCACCGAACCCTGGGCCTCCGGGCTCGCGGTCGTCCCCTTGACGGCGACCTCGCCCGAGAGCGTGCCCTTGAGATCGAGCCCGCCTGCGGCCCCCGCAAACGACAACACGTCGCGGCACGGGACCCCGGCGATCTGAACCACCAGGTCGAGACCGCTCCTCCCGGCGGTCGCATCCAGGCCGACCTTCCCCGAAACGAGGTAAGACGCCTTTCCGTCGCGCACGCTCACGCTGTCCAGATGAACCTCGCTCCGGGACAGCCTCACGCGCCCCGTGAGAGCATCGAACTCCTTGCCGGCGATCGCGCCCTTCTCCACATCCGCAAGCCCGTCTATGACAAGGTCGCTGCCCTTTCCCGAGATGGTTCCGGCAAACCCCATCTTGCCATCTGCTCCTTCGTAGCCGGCGACTCTTGCCAGCTTCGCAAGGCGAGCCCCCTTGACGACGGCCCGGAGGTTGACCTCCCCGCCCCGGGACAGAGATACCGTGCCCCTCACATCGGCGTCGCCGTCGGCGCCCCGGACCACCAGCGGGTCGAACGCGATCCTGCCATCGGACGCCCGAAAGCTCGCCTCGAGAGTCGTGAAGGCGAAGTCTGCCTTCTCACTTGCAACGTCCCCCGCAGCCATCCGGCACGATCCCGCCACGCTGTACGCGGACCCGTCCGGTCCTCCTCCCGCAACCACGATGTCGCCATCAATGGTCCCGGACACAGCGATATCCGGTGGGACAAGGAACGGCGAGACCTCCGCCGCGCTCAACCCCTTGAACTCCGCGGTGATCCGGACGGCAGGCGAGGCGGAGGACAGAGCCCCGGCCGCGGCGTCGCGCTGCGCGCCGGGCCATCCATCGCCGGGCACTATCACCCCTTCGAAAGCAACCTCTCCGCCAGCAACTTTCGCAGTTGCCTGTCTCAGGGTAAGCGCGCCTTCGCCGTACCTGAACCTCGCCTTCGCGCCGGACGCCGCGATGACCCTTCTTCCGATGGGTAAGCTCAGGCTCCTGAGGTCCGCAGTACCTTCGACGAAGAGTTCCTTCGTCGTTCCGGTGAGCCTTGCGGTGACGGCGCCTCTGCCGCTCACCCCGCTCACCCCGCTCGCACCGTTCGCACCGCTCGCACCGCTCGCATCGCGCGTGTCCCTCGAGGTCTTCGCGTCCGTCGTCGCCCCGGCATCCTTCGCGTCATTCGCGGCCTTCGCGCCGCTCGTGCCGTTCCCGCCCTTCACATTCTCCGTGCCAATCGTGCCGGTTGCAGTGTTCCGGCCGCCGGCACCGTTATCGCCCCCCGCGGGCGGCGTCCCCGGAGTCGCTGGAGGCACCGCTCCCGGCGCGAACAGCGCAACCAGCCGGCCGATGTCGGCATCGGCGAAGGACACGGTGACGTCGAATCGGGGGTCCAGTGGGTCGGTGATCTCGCCGCTGACCTCCGCCGGGAGGCCGGCGACCGTCATCTTGAGAGACTCGGCAATCATCTTCTTGCCGGAAAGGGCGATGACGCCGGAGATGTCACGAACCGGGGCATCGAGAGCGGCATGGTTCACCGTCACGCCTTTGAGTGCTATCTGGCCGGCATATTGAAGACCCGGATAGTATCCTCTGAGATTGAGGTCCACCGCTGCGCTCCCCGACAGAACGGCAGGCTCGCCCGCAAACTCGATCTTGCCGAGGTTCGCGAGCGCCAGGTCCTTGCTCTTCAGCGTGAGGTCTATCTCCACCCGCTTCCCGGGGCGAAGCCAGCCCGAGGCCTCTATCTTCGACGCGCCGAGGCGGCCGGTCACGCCCTTGATTTCGATGAGGTTCTCGCCCACGCTGATCTGGGCGGCGATGTCCTCGACTCGCGACCCGATGGCATCGTGGGCGAGCACGCCCCCGGACACGGTGATCTCTGCCGTGCCCTTCATCCCGGAGGCCCCGGTATTAGCAAACGTAAGATGGGCTTTGCCGTTCCCGCCAAGCTCCCTGATGCCCGGGTATACCGCGCCCGCAGCGAACGATGCGTGCGTAAGGTCGGCACGGCCTTCATAGGAAACAGGCTTACCAGCCCGGCCAGCAAACGAGATGTCGCCCGAGAGTCGGCCGGTCACGCTTTTCATGCCGGGGACTATCTCGGCGGCACGAAAGGCCGCGTCGTGCACGAAAACCGTGCCGCTGTACGAAGACCCCGCTCCGATTCCGCCCGAGAACGCCACATCGAGGCTGGCGGGGCCCTCTATCCGCTCGACGCCCGTCGCCACCTTGCCTGCCACGAGCGTCGCGCCGGAAAGTCGCGCCGTGCCGCTGTACGTGCCCGTCTTCCCGCCGACGCCCTGGAAGTCCAGGGACACCACGATGTCCCCTTCCATGCGCTCGAGTCCCGGGACCGCCTCGCCACCCAGGACTGCGTGTCCGGACGCGACCTTCGCCGAACCGGAGTATTTCACCCCTTCAGTGGTGCTCTCGAAGTCGAAGGAGCTATCGACGCTGCCATCGATGTCCACAAGGCCCGGGAAGAGTCTCCCCCCACGCAGCCTGGCGCCGGTGATAGTCGCCCTGCCCTTATAGGCGAGATGCTCGCCGCCCGGTGCACCGCGAGCCGCGCCCCCGGCCGAGCCACCTGCGCCGACGCCTCCCGCGGCGCCCGCCGAGGAGAACTCCACATAGAGCCTTACCGGACCTCTCGCCGTGCTCACCCCCGGGTAGACGCCGTCGGACACGAACGTTGCCGGCCCCACGGTGGCCTTGCCCGAGTAGGCCTCGACGTTGCCGTCTTTAGCTCGGAAGCCGATCTCCCCTGTCACGCGGCCGGAAAGAGACCTTACGACCCCGGGGATCTCCCCGATCGCAAGGTCGGCATCCTTGAAGGAGACAGTGCCTTCGAACCCGGGGGTCCCGGGATATGTCCCCTTGAAGCGCAGGCTGCCCGAGACAGGCCCTCTCAGGCTTCGGATGCCGCCTGGCATGTCCTCGGCGGCCACCTGGCCCGACAGGAGTTCTGCGGTTCCCGAGTACCAGAAGCCGCTCGACGAGGACCCACTGAAATCCGCCGCGACCTTCGCGGTGCACGAAAGCGACCTGATCCCGCCGGGGATGTTCAGAAGGCCCACGGACGCGTCAGCGAGGTCGACGTGCCCGCTGTACTTTACGTCGCCGGGCAGGCTGCCGCTCAGGGCCGCCGTGCCGGAAACCTTTCCCGATGCCGACGCAATGCCGCCCGGAGCGTTTGCGATTGCCATCGCCCCATCGGAGAACGTGCACGAAGCCTCGAAACTCGCCTTGCCCGGGTATTCGCCCTCGAAATCCGCATGGCCCGTAGTCTCTGTCTCCCATGACGCGATGCCGCCCGGCCCGTTCTTCACCGCAAGGCGACCGCGGCCCACCTTCAGCGAGCCCGCGTACCGCACGCTGCCGGGGTAATCGCCCTCGAAATCTGCGCGTCCCTCCGCCTCGGTCTCCCAAAGATCGAGGCCGCCGGGCCCCTCGCGCATCGCAAGACGACCCCTCGACGCGTCCACGGTGCCACGGTACTCTATCCGCCCGGGGAACTCCCCGGCGAAGAGCACCCTTCCCCTGGTGCGCGCCTCAGCCGAGGCCGACTTCACGCGCTCACCCGAGATCCCCGCCGCAACACTGCCATTCTCCAGTTCCACGCTCCCCTGGAACCTTGCCTTGCCCGGGAACCTGCCATCGAACTCCACGCTGCCGCTCGCCCCGGTCTCGAAGGACCTGAGGCCCGCCTCCGGCCGCGCCACGGCGAGGCTCGCATCGGCAAACCTGAGCGTGCCCGAGTATTCCGCGGCGGCGGATCCGCCCCCACCGCTCACGCTGACGGACCCTGTGACCGCCCCACTGGCCGACGTGAGCCCGACCGCCGGGCGAGTCATGCGCACGGTGCCCGAAAGGATCGTGACCTGTCCTCTGAACGCCGGAATCATGGCGATCGAGACCCCAGAGGGCCGCCCGCCGGCTCCGCCGGCTTCGTCCGGGTCGCTTTCCGCTCCCCCGCCCGGGGTCGCGGTCGGAGCCGGAGGGGGAGTCGGATCCGGCCCGGTCGCCCCCGAGAACGCGAACGCCGCGCTCACGACCCCCGTGAAACCGCCCGTATCCGCAATGAGGCCCGTCTCCACGGAGGACCTGGTAGTCTGGGCTTTTCCCGTATAGGTAAACACGCCCTTCGCATCGCGTGTAAACTCCACTTCCCAGCCGATATCGCCTTCCAGTCGCGCGACTTCGGGCGCGATGCCTTGCAGGAGCACCCGTCCACCCGCCATGGTGACCTTGCCGCGTACATCCACACCCTTCGACGCCCGCCCGGCGAAGGCCAGGGACACGTGCAGCGGGCCCTCCACTTTGACGGTTCCGCTGTCCGCCGCGCCGCCGACCGCCGACGCCAGGGCCGCCCGTACGGCGTCACTCATGGAAAAGCCGGGTGTATCGAGGTCGGCGCGACCTTCGATGCACAGGTCGTCTCCAGCCCTCTGCCAGAAATCCACCACTGCCCGCCCGTCGGCCTCGAACCTCCCGAGGCCCGCCGCGCTCCCGTCGCACCGTGCGCTTTCAACCGAGGCCGAGCCTTTCCCCTGGCAGGAGAACCCGGCCTGATCCACCTGAAACTCCGACGCCAGGTTGATGACAGCCTGGATGGACTCCACGCCGGGAGCCGGATCCTTCACCGAGAGACGGGTCTCGGCCAGGCTGACCTCTCCGCGCACCAGACGCCCACCATCCTGGCCGGGCCGGACGTGGATGTCCACCTGCACCTTCCCTCCGCCAGGCTCCGCCTTACCTGCCGCTCCGAGCCAGGCGAGGACTTCCCGGCCGGCCCCATCGCCGGTTCGCCCGACGAGATCAGGCCTTTCATCCAGAACGCGGCGGACCATATCGAGAAGGTCGGCCGGCACAGAGCCCGACGCCGTCGCGTCGCACGCCAGGGCCCCCTGGGACGCATCGAACGTGCCCGTCACGGCGAGACGGATCTCGTCCTTCGGTCCCCCATGCGCGCTCGCCCGCCAGGCAAGACCTGCCCCCGTGAACGAGACGGTACCATCGATACCATTCACGACGACGGGCTGGTCAATCCCCGGAACCCCCGAGACCTCGAGCCGCCCGCCCCGAACGGACACGGACCCCATGAACCCCTCTACTCCGCCGCCGGACGGGGCCAACCTCGATATATCGACAAGGCCGTATGGCCAGAGACGCCCGTCTGGAGCGCGTCCTGCCCTTGCCACGGCCTCGACCAGCGTCACGGAGGTGATGGTCTCCACCACGGGTTTGCGCCGGAGAACGAGGTCGAGCAGTGAGTACTTCACGATGACCTGCTTCGCCGCGAGCACCGGGTCGCCTGCGCCCTCGCCGGGGCCTGCCGGCACGACCACATCGGTGAGCACGACCGAGCCCAGTCCCCGGCCCGTGATGGCGCCCACAGTCACCTCCCGCCCGAGGCCCTCCTCGAGCGCCGACTGCACGAGATCATGTGCCTTTGCGAGCGCTGCGACCTGGATCGCATGAAGGCGTGTGTAGGTGAAGAAGAACAGGGCCGCAACGAGCGCCAGCGCGCTCACGGCAACTATGACCCTGGGGTTTCGCGGAGATATGTGCATGGCTTGCCCTCCCAGCCAGGAGATAGTTCGACATCCTGCGACTCATTCCTTTATAACGTAAGTCCCCGCGCACCGCGCGGGGACCTCCAGATCATGGTTCATCCTCCACTTTCCCGGGTCTCTCGCCACAGCCGACAGGCTTCAGAGGTGACTACTTGGGTCCTCCACCTCGACCTCCACCGTGGTCTCGCCCTCGATCACGTAGCCCGTTGTGAGCGTGGCCTTGACGACCCCGGTCTCCTCGGCGCCAGCCGCCGCTTCCGGCGCTCTCTGGGGCTTTCCATCACCGCGCGGCGGCTCCTCACCCTGTTCCTGTCCGAGCCCTCTGGACCCGACTGGCTCTCCAGGGGCGGTCTCGCTGTTCACGGGCTGCACCTGGGCGTCGAGGGACGCCTCACCCGGGTAGAACTCGACCACGATGTCGTTGTTCCTCTCCCTCGACATGAAGTCCTGGACGAGCTTGTCAAGACTCTCGGCGACGCTCGGCTGGGCGGACTTGGCGTCCGCTCCCGCGCCCGAGGCGTCCTTCCCCTCGTCGGCAGGAGGCACCCCGCCGCCACGTACCGTAATGTACAGAGTGCCCGGGGGAGTGTCATCCGGCACCTGGACCTTGACGACCTTGATCTCGGGGATCCCCCTGAAGGGCAGCAGCCGGACTTTCACCTCGAGGGTATCGCCGGGCTTCACAGCTTTCGTCGCCGCCTCAGCCTGGTGGATCCTGGCGGTACGCCTCGCCTCCTCCACGTCGAAATCCGCCTTCACCCCCGTGACCTCCACGTCGGCGAACTCGTTGTCGATGACGGTCGCAACGGCTTCGACGAGTTCGCCGATGGAATCCGCCGAGATGTCCGCGGGGCTGTAAAACATGTTGTCCCTGACGATGGGGCTCGGAAGGCCCTTGCCGTCGACGCGGAAGCTCACCCGGCTCGTGCCGCGTCCGAGCCTGTCCACTGTCGCGTCGAGGCATGATAGGGTGAACGCACCTGCAAGGTCCGTGGAAAGCATGTCGTCGCGCACGATGTCGGCCCGGAGCATCCTGGTCGCCCCGGTGTCGCGGTCGCGCACTGTCACGGTCACCGGGATGCTCGGCGGCTTCCTGCCCACGTCCACGAGGACCCCGTGCGTCCTGTCCTGGACGATCGTACCGGCCACGCCGAGCGGGCTTGCGACCTTGAACGGCATGACCTCTCCGTTGACGACCAGGTGGACCTCGGCTCCCGTGGCGAAGTAGGTCGAATTCCCCCTGCCGAGAAGGGGATGGCCGAAGGCAAGCACCTCGTCGCCCTGCCTGTATGTGACGGTCCCGATGGCGGTCACCGACACGTCGCCCCTCATGAGCTGGACGCCGATGCTGCTGCCCGGCTCGAGAGCGGTCTCGCCTGCGGCGCCCCGAGCGCCCTGGGCGCTCCCGCCGCCGCTCTGCACGGGCATGAGGCCGAAGTCCCTCAGCCTCCGCGACAACCGCTCAAATGCCCGCTTGCTCGCCCCGCTCACCATGACAGGCGTCGCGACAGGAACCATCACGAGCGCGTCGTCGGACACGGCCGCAGAGAGGTGTGCCGCCTCGCCGGCAGACCTCGCCAGCACAACCCGCTTCGCCAGCCGGCCGTCGACCCTCACGGGGCTCGAGAGGTATGCCAGCTTCGGGACGGGCCTCTTCGCCGCCGCGAACACCTTGAGCATCTCCTCGATAGGAGTCACGAGCCCCACGAAGTGGTCGGCGCTCTCGAAACCGAACGCGATGGCCCCCACGAGTCGGCCGTTCACGTACACGGGGCTTCCGCTCATCCCCGCAGCTATGCCGCCCGCCGCCTCCACAGGCTTGCCGCTCACGCGGACCAGCACGAGGTCGCCGGTGGCCGTCTCCCCTTTGAGAACGCCGAGGACCTCCACGTCGAACGTGTCTATCCTCGTGCCCTCCACCACGGTCTTTCCGATGCCCTTCATGCCAGGTTTGAGCTCGCCGACGGATATGAACGCCTGGTTCTGCGACGCTCTGGCGGGAACCTGGGCGCCCATGCCCGCCAGAACCATGATGACGGCGAGGGCGACCGCGAACGCAAGCGCCCTTGTCGCTCGATGCAGGTTCGTACACGTCGAAGGCTGGATCATCGATTCGCTCTCCCTTCGCGGTCCGGCCCGCCGCGCCGGCCCCGCCCACATATGCCGCCGGTAACCATCATTCGCGTCCGCTGCCTCGTCCGCACGCTCACGCGCTCAAGAGACCTCTCCCCGGCGCAGGCCTGGGGCCGCGGCGCGGGTCGAGAGACCGCCGCCTCTCATCCGGGGACTCGAAGGTCTCTCGCCCCGCAGCAGGCTGCGACAGCAGGCGGCCTTCACGTCAGGCTACGGTAGTAAGCCGCCTTCCTGGCTCGACCCTGGCTCAGGGCCGGGCTTTGAGTTCGGCGGCATCGGCCCGACCGGGACGACCTGCGGAATGTCCGAGAAGACCAGGATGGCGTCGGCGACCTTCCTCTCCCGTCCGTCCGACGGCGTGTTCATCACGTAATCGCGGACCACCATGGTGGACGAGCCGCCGCCGTCGAGGTTCATGGCGTCCCTCGCCCCGAGTTCGACCATGAGGTTCGCAAGCTCCTCCAGAGTGACCCCGACGCTGTGATACGCCTGCCGGCCCGTCACGGCGACCAGCAGGAGCTTGCCGTCGTGGGTGACCCCGGCTGCGGTGCGCGGCGCCCGCCCGACGGCGACGTCGGCCTTGAAGCTCTCCTCGCCTGACGTGATGTGCGCCCTTCCGTCCTTCACGAGCCTCGGCCCGCCTCCGATGGCGTGGACGACCCCGAGCGTCCTCCAGTCCGGTGTGAGATTGCCCTTCTGGTCGATGGAAACGTTATCTATGAGGACCGTGCCGTCCGAAGTGATCCCGAGGGCCGTGCGGTTCAGGAGGGAAGGGGCCTTCATCTGGCCGTCGATGACCACAAGCCCCAGGGGCGTGCCGTCCGCCGCATGGAACACCCCATTCACTCCGGCGATCGCGCCTTCCCTCGCCACGACCTCACTCACCCTGGCAAGGCCGGGCGCGCCACCCCTCCCGGCGAGCACCGGCCGCACTGAAACGGCCGGGTCCTTGAGGTCCACCTCGAGGACGTCCACGGTGAGCGGGCCCGACGGGGTACCTTTACTGACGGCGATGTAGCGCACTCCCCGGGTGACGGTGAGCGCCGCCCTGGTATCGTATAGCTTGGGCACGTCCACGACGAACCTCGCGGGGTCTTTGAGCCAGAACGTCTTCACGTCGGGCAAAGCGTAGTTGAAGTCGAGGACGGCCCTGGCCCTGCCGCCCTCCGGCGGGGCGACCCGCACCTGGTTCACCGCGATGTCGCCGATGACGCGGTCTATCGTGCCCCACACGTATGTGCTCTCGAAGCTCACCACGACCCGGGCTGGGTTCTTCATCTGCGTGACCTGGTAGCCGGTCTCGCCGGTGAAGTCGAACACCACGCGGACCTTGTCAGGGTAGGTGTTGAACCTGACACCCGTCATGACGGCCTTCGGGTCGCCCGGACCGCGCAGGTAGACCAACTTCGACTGGGAATCCCAGCTCACCTCGTATTGGCCCGTTATCGTGAGAAGGTCCGCGGGCACAAACGGTATCCCGGCAGCCGTGGTCGGAGCCTCGGGGAACTCCCGCACCTCACCGGAGGACAGCCGCCACTGGCGCTGGTGCATGAAGATCTCCAGCGCCCCCGTGGGGATGCTGTACGTGAGGCGCTGCGAAGCCGGATCGTACCTCATGGGGATCTTCAAGGTCTCAGAGACGAACGTCGCGGGCAGCAACACGCACTGCCCCTTGAACACCGCGGGGATCGGGAGCGGCAGGGCGACGCCTCCCACCAGCAGCCCGGCCTGGCCAGGTATTCCCTCGCCTGCCACGGCTGCCGCGTCAACCCCCGGCGCCGCCTGGGACAGTGCCGCCCCACATGCAAGCGCCACGACGGCCGCACCCACGATAACCCCGGACGCGACGCGCCGGAGCGCGCGCATCGCCCTGCCTTTCCTGGAAGCCCTTATAGCATCTATTCCCAAACACGGGCACGCCATGATGATTTCGACTCCTCCCCCTCTTTCATGCTCCCGGCGCCCGAACGTGAGATCTCACGACCATACTTAGTCTTCGATATGGATGCGCCCTATCCTCTCCTGCCATCAATAAACGTGCGTGCCAAATTGTGGGCAGGTGCGCGCCATTCTCCGTCAGGCGGTCCACCGGCGCCATCGACCCGCCCATGCGCCCATGGACGGACGCCGTGCGCCGCGGGGCCGTTCAAGGACGCCACCCGCCGCCGGCGCATCAGCCCATCCGCCCGGCGATCGACGCGCCATCCACCTGTCCGCCCTCCTCCGACCCACCAGTCGACAGGCCGAAGATGGGCGTGCGCATCCGCGTGCGGGTCCGCATGCCGGTCCCCATGGCGTACCCGGCCGGCCTGCCCCACCGGCCGTCCACCCGCCGTCCTCCGCCTGCACGCCCGTTCAGGAGGACAGCGTCCCATCAGCCACGCCTTCATGTCGCCCGGCACACCCAACAAAAAAGCGGGACGAATCCCGCTCCCGGGCAGGCCTTTGCCCACCGCGGACCGCGGATCCCGCCGCGCCAGGCTGCCCATCGCCCGTCATCTCTCGTCCCTGGTTCGCGCCCTCCTGGGCGCCATGCACCATGCACCATGCACCATGCGCCATGCGTCATGCGCGCGACTTATACTGACCTGGTCGCCACGACCACGCTCTCCCGGAACCGGTCCATTGCATCGAGGATCTTGCCCGTGCCCAGAACGACGCAGCTCATGGGGTCATCAGCCACCTGCACCGGTATGCCCGTCTCGTCGGCGAGGAGGTTTGTGAGCCCTGAGAGCAGCGACCCGCCGCCGGTGCAGACGATGCCCTTGTCGACTATGTCCGCAGCAAGCTCCGGGGGCGTGCGCTCCAGCACCCCGCGAACGCCCTCGATTATCTCTGCTATGGGTTCCGCAAGTGCCTGGAAGGTCTCGGCGGATGTAAACTTTATGGTACGCGGAAGGCCCGTGACCAGGTCGCGCCCGCGGATGTCGGCGGTAAGCCCGTCACCCTCGGGATACGCCGACCCTATCTGGATCTTTATGTCCTCTGCGGTCCTCTCCCCGATCATCAGGTTGTACACCTTCTTGATATACCTGATGACGGCCTCGTCGAACTTGTCGCCGCCCACGCGGCGCGACTCCGTCACGACGATGCCGGAAAGGGAGATCACTGCGATGTCGGTGGTGCCGCCGCCGATGTCCACCACCATGTTCCCCGAGGGCTCGGAGATGTCGAGGCCCGCGCCGAGTGCCGCAGCCATTGGCTCCTCGATGAGGTATGTCTGGCGAGCGCCTGCCTGCATCGCCGCCTCTAGCACCGCACGGCGCTCCACGCCTGTCACGCCCGACGGGACGCATATGACCACCCGCGGGCGGATGAAGGTATGCCTGCCGCACGCCTTTGCAAGGAAATGGCGTAGCATCGTCTCGGTGATGTCGTAGTCGGCGATCACACCGTCCTTCAAGGGGCGCACGGCGGTGATGCTTCCGGGCGTCCTGCCGATCATCCGGCGCGCGTCTTCACCCACGGCGAGCACCTTGCGGGTATCGGTGTCCATGGCCACCACCGACGGCTCGCGGATGACCACGCCCTTGCCCTTGACATAAACCTTGGTGTTGGCAGTGCCCAGATCGACCCCGACGTCCACTGAAAGCCCGAACATGGCTCAACTCCTCCCGAGCCCGCGCCGTGTAGGATAAACTCACCCCCAGTGACACCGCCGGGGGCTTATCCACCGCCTCCACAAGAAAAAACCCCTGAAAGGGAATTTCTACAGACTGAAAGGATCTCCTCCCCAGTGCTGGAACCTACCTCTTCTTTTCACGATACTTCTTCCGCGTAGCCTCTCCGCCGCGAATGTGCCGCTCCGCCTTGTTCTGCTCCAGAATGCGCTTGACCCTGCGCGAGAGTTGCTTGCTTATGAGCGGCAGCCTCTCGGTCACGTCCTTGTGGACCGTGCTCTTGCTCACGTTGTATAGCCTGGCTGCCTGTCTGACCGTGGACTTGGTCTCGACGATGTGCCCAGCCACGTCCAGCACCCGACGCCGGATATACTCTCTCATCTCGACTGCCCCCCTGCCCCCGGTTTAATACAATGTATATTCGGGGAGCAGCGAGATATGTCAGGCCCTGCTGGGGCAGGGCCATGGGCTTTACGATTTCATCCTGCGACTCTTGCCCGGAAATCCTTACAGGAAGTCCCGGGGGTCCTGGGCCTTGCCATCGCGGACCACCTCGAAGTGCAGGTAGCATCCTGCCGTGACGCCGGACGCCCCGGCCCTGCCGATGACCTGACCCTGGGTGACGCGGTCACCGGGGGACACAGGGCTTGACTCGAGGTGGCCATACCTCGTGCGAAGCCCGTCCTGGTGCTCCAGGAGCACGTATAGGCCAAGCTGCCGGTCGTTCTTCACCTCCAGGACCTTGCCCGACAGGGTGGCCCTCACCTGAGTGCCCTGCGCGGCGGCAATGTCGACTCCCGTATGATAGCGCCAGTCGGCGAACACAGGGTGCCTCCTCCACCCGAAATCCGAGATTATCCGCCCCTGGACCGGCATGAGCATTTTCTCCTGCCTCTGCGTCGCGGCCGAAGGGGACGTCGGTTGAGCAGCCTGCGGAGCCGGCTTCGCCGGCTGCGTGGAAGGCCTGGGAGCAGGCACGGGTGTCTGCGACGGGATGCCGCTCGTCTTCGACGCCTCAGCGCCCACCTTCGGGAGCTGTGAGGTCGCACCGGTGGTACCAGTCGCACCAGCGGCAGCGGCGCTCCCGGTGTCGGACGAGACTCCCGGCGACAGCAGCGACGGTGACGATGACGACGGCGTTACGGTTGGCGACGACGACAGCTCGGCCGACGCGCCACCTGGTGCCTGCCCCGGTTCTAGAGCCGGTGAGGTTGCGTCGGCCGACCCCGTGGCAGCTCTTTCAGCGGGTGAGCCACTTACGAGAGATGCCGGAACCGGCCCGACCACGCCTACCCCCGTGTCCTCCGCATCGCTCTTCGCACCGCCTTTCGCATCGCTCTCCGCCTCAGCATTTGCTGCTTCTGGCCCGTCCCCGGTGGCCTGCTGCACGCCTGCACCCGCCACGCCGCCTGTGGGCGGGCCGTCCCCGGCAAGCCCTGTGCCGGCCGGCGACCCGCTCTGCCCGGCCGCCAGACGTGCATCCCCGCCCGTCGCGGGCGAGCCGGCTTCGCCTTCATGCAGGTCTATCCGCTCGACCGTGACGTAGCCAGGGCCATCCGGTGCCGCGGGCGGCGCGGTAACCCGTCCCAGCGCCACCCCAAGCCCGAAGGCGAGGCCTCCTGCCACCACGACGAGCATGGCATCGCGCGGCGGCATCGCCCTCGAGACGCCGCGCCACACGGCTCCCGCCCCCCGCGCCACCCGCTGAAACGCCCGGCAAGGCAAGGCAGCAAGACGTCCCCATGCCTCTGCTGGGGATAGTCGCTTCTTGCTTCTCTTCGCCCTTTCCTCCATACCATCACCCCGTCGTATATTCTCCCCACTTGTTTCCTGCCTATGCAGGCCTATGCAGCTCCTGAAGGGAGCGACAAGAGCCACGAGCCGCACTCTGTGCCCTGGAAACGCCGGTGCGGCCGAAGGTTTTCCAGCCGCCTGCCGGGTGTGATCTGACCGGGAATCGTCCACCCCGTTCGATGAACGCGGCCGATTGGGGTGTGTGTAGCACTTGTGGTAGCAAGATGTCGTACTGCCGGCTGTACGATGCCGCGTCGGGTCGGCCTACCAGTGGCCAGGCGGCAAGTCAGCGCGCCGGCGCCGCGGGTGATGGGCGGCGGCGGGTCTCGAGGAACTCGCCGGCGCTGCCGGACGGCGGCAAGGTGGTCGGCACCAGACCAGCTCTGGCAGCGGGCTGGTCCGCGGGCGACCATGGCCGCCTGTGACCTGGTCGCGTCGCACCCACCCCCAGACGCAAATCACAGGACGTGGTCTCGTAGCGGCCAGGAGAGGGCAGCAATGTGGTCACCAGACGACCACTTCACGCTCAACGTTGGCTGCGCAGGAATCACTTTCGCACATCCCCATGCGGGGGTGGTTCGTAGACGACCAGAATGCGAGTCCAGGTGGTCGCGAGGGAGCCAACTGCGTCCGAAACCTGGTCGCGCTACGACCACCCCATCTCGCCTCCGACGGCGAAGAGTGCGAAGCTGGTCCTGGCGCAACCAGGTCCGCCGCCAAAGTGGTCGGAACGCGACCAGCTTTGAAAGCTAGCTGGTCGTGACGGAACCAGTCTCGCGCATCGGACGAAAAGGGTGGTCGCGCAGGAACCAACTTTCGCGCAAGGCTGGGCTGCACGAGACCAGGTTCGCCTCTAGCCTGGCTCTGTGGCGACCACCCTCCCCGCCTTACGCCCGAAGCTGGTCTCGTGGCGACCAGGACGTCTCCCGAACTGGTCGCCAGACGACCAACCGTCCGCGAATCCTGGTCGCAAACTGACCACCTTACCGCTTGTCGGGCCATAAGGACCGTGGGGGTGGTGCCAAGCGATCCAGTCGACGGGTGACGTATGGAACGATTCATAGTGAACCCGTGACGCAGGGAATGGTTGAGGCGGCCGACAGGAAGTGACGAATCGGAGCGGGTCTCTCATAGGCGACAGGTGGGACGAGTTCCGGCAGAGGAAAAGGCAAAGGGCGTTACCAGGCGACCGAACCGTGGCATCGCCTGCAGAGCAGGCTGATGTGCCCACACCAAGGAAGCGGCGGCACGAACCTGCCTTGCCACGCTGCGACGTCACCTCCCGCCGCGCCGGTCCGGTTATCAGGGATCGTGAGCCTGAAACCGCGGACTACCTGGCCGCAAGCCCCGTGGATGCGACGACCTCAGTGCCCCTATAGTAGTGTTTGAGGATGTCCACGTAGGACTTCCCTGCCTGGGCCATGGCCTGTGCCCCGTACTGGGACATGCCCACGCCATGGCCGTAGCCGGTGGTCGTGAAATACACCTTGTCGCCCGCGACCTGGTAGGTCAGCTTTGTGGAGCGTAGACCCAGGATCTCGCGGAGGGAATAGCCGGAGAAGACCCGGTCGCCGACGCGTATGTCCTTGACCCTCCCGGCTCGCGAGGCGCTCAGCACCTCGATCGGCCGATCCATCCTCTCCTCGGCGACCACCTGCACATCCTTCCCTGCGACCTTATATGTGGTCACCTTCTTCTGCGTCAGCTTCACGCCGAGTCTCTTCTCAAGCTCATCGACGGTCAACTCCAGCCGCTGCTCGAACCTGGGCTCCCTGGCCTCGAACTCGGTGGCCACGGCCCTCAGGTACGGGATGGCAGTCGACCATACGTCCTCGGAGTTGTCGGTTGAGCCGCCGGAGGCCGCATGGTAGTAAGCTTCGATGGGTTTGCCCTGATACGTGACGATCTTTCCGGAGGTCGACTCCACCGCACCCGCGATCTTGCGTGCGTATGCGTAGTACTCGAGGTAGCTGAGCCTCTTTCGCAGTTCGCCATCGGATATCCACGCCTGGCAGTGCACGTGGTCGGTGCACACGTCAGCACCGGGATGCGCCGCACAGCCGGCGCCGCCGAACTGCTTCATCCTCTTCACCGCGAACGTTCGGGCCGCAACGGCCTGGGCCTTCAGAGCCTCCGTGCCGAACGACGCCGGCATCTCCGCGGCCACAACGCCCCTCACGTATTCTTCGAGAGGCATCTCCACCAGCTTCCCTGTGGTAACGACGAATACTTTCAGTGTGGGCCCCGCGGCCTCCTCCCGCGGCTCGACACCGAAATCGCAGCCGCGCACGAGCACAGACGGCACCACGAGGACGACGAGAATGCAGAAGGCGATGGAGAAGATTACCGCCCTGTCCATCCAGCCTGCCCCCCGTGAGAAACAACCGCTTGTCTATAGTGGCTTCTGAGTTATCCTTACGCGGCTCGGAAGCATAATAGAACACCCGGCCGCCTCGTGCCGTCGCGGCGGAGGCAGGGGCACGGGCAGGCTGTGCGGGCTGGGAGACGAAGCGTACGGAATGAGCGGAGCAATCTTGAGTCGGCCTGGTGAAGCGGGTGAGCTGGGCAAGCCGCGCGAGCCGGGTGGGCGTGGTGAGTCAGGCGTGCCGAGCGAGCCGGGTAGGCGTGGTGAGCCGGGCGTGCCAAGTGAGCCGAGAAAACGTCCGCCACCGTAGCGTCTATGAAGCCCCCGCGACCACGAACTCGGGAGCGTCGGCGCGCCTTTCGATCAGCGCTCCGAGCCCGCCCAGCTTCCGCTCGATGGATTCATACCCGCGGTCGATGTGAGACACGCCGAAGATCTCGGTCTCGCCGCGAGATACGAGCGCCGCCACCACGAGCGCCGCTCCCGCGCGCAGGTCGGTCGCCCTGACCGGGGCGCCGGAAAGGGCCTCCACGCCCTCGACCACGGCGGACCGGCCGTCGATTTTGATCCTGGCGCCCATCCGGTTGAGCTCATCCACGTGCATGAACCTGTTCTCGAACACCGTCTCGGTGATGATGCTCGTGCCACGCGCAATGGACAGGATGGCCATGAATTGCGCCTGGAGGTCAGTGGGAAACCCCGGGTACGGCATTGTCTTGACGTCGAGAGGCTGGATCTCACCGGACGACCTCACGCGGAGGCTGGAGCCCTGCGTCTCGACGGCCGCACCGGCCTCCCGAAGCTTGGATATGGCCGCCGCGAGATGTTCCGGCACCACGTTGTCGATGACCACGTCCCCGCCGGTGATCGCCGCCGCCGCCATGTATGTGCCCGCCTCGATACGGTCAGGGACGATCGTATGGGTTGCCCCGTGAAGCTCCGCAGCCCCGTCGATCTTGATGACGCCCGTGCCCGCGCCCCTGACCCTTGCCCCCATGGCCGAGAGCAGGTTGGCCAGGTCAACCACTTCAGGCTCCTGTGCAGCGTTCTCGATGACCGTCGTGCCATTTGCCAGCGCGCCCACCATCATCGCGTTCTCTGTTGCGCCCACGCTGGGGTAGTCCAGGTACACCCGGGCCCCCCGCAGCCCAGTGGACGGCGCCACGGCTTCGATGTAGCCGTTCCCGGTCGCAAGGTCCGCGCCCATGGCAGCGAACACCTTGAGGTGAAGGTTGATCGGCCTCGAGCCGATGGCGCAACCGCCCGGCATGGGCATGCGCGCCGCGCCGAACCGCGCCAGAAGCGGTCCCGCCACGAGAAACGAGGCCCTCATCCGCCTTACGAGGTCATAAGGGGCCGGCCGCGCCGCCGCGCCCGAGGCGCGAAGCCTGATGCGCCCCGGCGCTGCGCTTACAGCCACACCGAGGTTCCCAAGGAGCTCACACATGGTGTCCACGTCATCCAGGGCAGGCACCCCGGAGACCGTAACTTCATCGTCAGTGAGAAGCGCCGCTGCTATGGCGGGCAGAGCCGCGTTCTTCGCGCCGCTTACGACCACCCGCCCTGAAAGCCTCACCCCTCCCCGGATGAGGATGCTGTCCAAGCGGTTTCCTCCTCTCCAAACAGCCCGGCGGTAATCCGGGCACCAGGCCTGTCGCCCGGCAACAGGAGCCGACAATCCGGCCTCTAGCAGCCACGTAGAGAGTGTAACACCGGCAGCCCGGGGCTTCAACTGGAAACTCGCCCCCGGGCGTCCAGTTCATGGCATATTGTGCCCGGGTTCAGCCGCGAAAATCCTCCGGACGGCAGGGGGAAATGCCGAACCTCCACAGGATGGCCGCGAGGATGCGCTCGGCGGCATGGCCGTCACCGTACGGGTTGGGGGCGTTCGCCATCCTCGCGTACGCCTTTGGGTCCCCGAGAAGTTCCTGCGCGCGGTCCACGATGCGCCTGCGGTCCGTCCCTGCGAGTACCAGTGTTCCCGCCTCGAGACCCTCCGGCCGCTCGGTCACGTCGCGCAGCACCACCACAGGCTTGTCCAGGGATGGCGCCTCTTCCTGAAGGCCGCCGGAGTCTGTGAGGACCATGTAGCACCGTTTCATCAGCGCGACCATGACCTGATAATCCACGGGGTCGATAAGGTGCACGCGCGGGGTGCCCTGGAGGATGCCCATGACGTCAGCCCTTACAAGCGGGTTCATGTGGACCGGAAAGACGATCTCGACGTCGGGACGGGCGTTCACGATATCCCTGAGCGCAAGGCATATCTCGCGCATGGGCTCGCCGAGGTTCTCCCGGCGGTGCGCCGTCACGAGAATCACTCTCCTGCGCTCGAAATCGATGGACGCAAGGACCGGGTCCCGAAACTCGTAGGGCCTCCCTGCCACATCGAGGAGGGCGTCGATCACGGTGTTGCCTGTCACGTGGACAGCTTCGGCCTTGACGCCCTCCGCAAGCAGGTTTCTCTTGTGGTTTTCGACCGGCGCGAAGTGGATGTCGGCAAGGCACCCGGCAAGCCGCCGGTTCATCTCCTCCGGGAACGGGAAGTACTTGTCGTGGGTCCGCAGGCCCGCCTCGACGTGGCCGACCTGCACGTGATGGTAGAACGCGACCAGGCTCGCCACGAACGTGGTGGACGTATCGCCGTGCACCAGCACGAGGTCTGGCCTCTCCCTCGCGACAGGTCCTTCGAGCCCGGCGAGCGCCCGTACAGCGATCCCGGTGAGGGATTGTCCCTCCCGCATGATGTCCAGGTCGTAATGGGGCACGATGTCGAAGATGCCCAATACCTGGTCGAGCATCTCCCTGTGCTGGGCTGTCACCACCACGACGCACTCGATGTCGTCGCACTCTCGAAGCGCCCGCACCACAGGCGCCATCTTTACGGCCTCCGGGCGCGTCCCGAAGACAGCCATGACCTTCTTTCCTGGCACGGGAAACCCCCTCCCAGCCTCGCGCGTGCGCCCCGCAGCGCGAGGCGCACAGCCGGACGTGTTCGCGTCGTGCCACTCGCCGCGGTGCCGCGCTACGCCGCACCCCACCACACCGCATCACACCACACCGCATCACACCGCCAATGCTGCGCCGCGCCGCGCAAGGCTGCGTGACGCCACGCCGTGCCGCGTCAGGCCACGCCGCCGGGACCGTCGAACACGCCGCCCCGTACCGCCCCCGGATGAGTGGTGCGGGCGGATGTCTACCTGTGATGAACCTGCGTGTGCGTGCCGCCCGTGGTGCGCGAGTGGACCCTGCCGGGCCGGCTCACACCGGCCACAAGGGCGCCCAGGGCTATCACAACGGCCAGATACAGGGTGGCCGCAGCGTGGACGCGGGCCATCAGGACGGCGAATGAAGCCAGAACGCCGCTGACGAGGTATATCAGCACCACCGCGCCCCTATGGGAGAACCCCCTGGCGAGCAGGCGATGATGGATGTGGTCCCTGTCAGCCTGGTAAAACGGTGTTCCGTTGTGGACCCTGCGTGCGATAGCGAAAGCGGTATCGATGATCGGCACCCCGAGGGCGAACATGGGAATGGCGAGGGCGATGGTGGCCGCGCCCTTGAGGGCTCCTTCCACCGAAATCACCGCGATGGCGAACCCCAGGAACATCGCCCCGGCATCTCCCATGAATATCTTTGCGGGGTTGAAGTTGAACGGGAGGAATCCGACGGCGCTGCCGGCAAGCGCGATGGCGAGGGTGGCTGCGAACGCCTGGCCGCGCGCGGCAGCGACGGAGAACAGCGCGAACGCGGCTATCGACGACACGCCTGCGGCAAGGCCGTCGAGCCCGTCGAGGAAGTTGACGACGTTCGTGAGAGCGAGGATCCAGAAGAAGGTCACCGGAATGCCCCACCACCCCAGGTATATCATCCCGGGGCCGAAGGGGTTCGTCACGAACTCGATACGCACGCCCAGGTAGACCGCGATGATCGCCGCAACGATCTGCCCCGCGAACTTCGGCAGAGGCCGAAGCTCGCGTATGTCGTCGCGGACCCCGACGGCGAACACCACGGCCGCCCCGGCAAGAAGACCCAGGACATCGCGCCCCAGGCCCACCCGGTGCAGGACCACGGCCATGAACCCGGCGAAAATCGCGATCCCGCCCAGGACTGGCATGGGCTGCCTGTGCACCGTCCGCGAGTTCGGCATGTAAACCAGGCCGGCGCGCAGCGCGCCGGCACGTACGATCGGCGTGAGAAAGAGGGTAACCACGAGGGCTTCCATGAAGGCGAGAGCATAGGAAGACATATCGGCTTCGCACTTCCTCTCCAACGGGAACCGGGGGCGCAGTTCATGCGAGGCGCGCACGCCCGGAGCTCGGCCCAGGGCAAAGTGAATGCCCAGCTTACGGCCCAATCAACCACATTCTAATCCCGCGGGGAATGCCCCGTCAAGGTGGTCCGACACGAAATCGAAGCCGCCCGTCTGCGTCACGCGCGATACGCCGAGCATCAGGCGTCAGACGCTAAGTAGATCGCCACAAGTTCGCGCTGCTTTTCAGTGCGCAAGTCCTGTCCAGGATTGCCGGTGTTGCCCTCCGGGGACGGCGCGTGCGGTGAGCCTCGTTCGAATTTGGCGCACGGGCCAGCCAAATTCCAGGCGCCCCGCCCTAGCAAGCACCGGCAACCCTAGCACCCTCAAGAAAAGCGGCGAAAACTTATGGCGCCATACCTAGACGCCAGACGCACGGCGCAGGGCGCAGGGCGCCAGGCGTCAAGCACCAGGCGGCGCCGGGAAACGCCTGACCCTGATCCCAGCTTCTCCCAGCATGCTCGACGCCAGCTCGTCCGGATAGTCCCCGGCATACACGATCTCGATGATGCCCGCGTTCACCAGCATCTTCGCGCACAGAACACACGGCTGGTTTGTACAGTATATGGTCGCCTCTCTGATGCTTATGCCGTGCAGGGCCGCCTGGATGATGACGTTCTGCTCGGCGTGCAGGCCCCTGCAAAGCTCGTGCCTCTCGCCGGAAGGCACCTCCCTCTGGGCGCGAAGACATCCCACCTCGCCGCAATGGGCAAGCCCCGTGGGCGCGCCGTTGTAACCGGTGGCAAGGATGCGCCTGTCTCTCACTGCGATGGCCCCGACCTGTCTGCGCAGGCAGGTGGAGCGACTCGACACGATCTTCGCGATTTCCATGAAGTACTCGTCCCACGAGGGCCTGTCAGGTCTCTCGGCTTCGCGGCTCAAACTTCCTCGCCCTCTCTCGTCCTCTCTTCGCTCTCTCCCCGCCCTCCACGAGTCCCCAAGTGGATCGCCACAGATTCGCGCTGCTTTTCAGCGCGCAGGTCCTCGCCAGTGTTGCCGGTGCTGCAATCCGGGGACGGCGCCTGCGGTGAGATGCGTTCGAATCTGGCGTTCAAGGCTAGCCGAATTCCAGGCGCCCCGACCTCGCGCGCACCGGCGACCCCGATACCGTCAGGAGAAGCGGCGCAAACTTATGACGCCACGCCTGGTGCCCCCGTCACTTCGTCCCAAACAGCCTGTCCCCGGCATCGCCCAGGCCAGGCACTATGTAACCGTGGGAGTTCAGCCGCTCGTCTATGGCCGCACTGAAGATGTCCACGTCGGGGTGGTGCTCCTGCACCATCTTGATGCCCTCGGGCGCGGCGATGAGCACCATCAGCTTGATGTTGACGGCGCCCCGCTCCTTGAGAAACCTTATCGCCGCGGTGGCGGACCCACCCGTCGCCAGCATGGGGTCAACGACTATGAGGTCGCGCTCGGACACGTCCGGCGGAAGTTTGCAGTAGTAATCGACGGGTTTCAGGGTCTCCGGGTCACGGTAGATGCCGATGTGCCCGACCTTCGCAGCGGGTATCAGTCTCAGCATGCCGTCGACCATGCCGAGACCCGCCCTGAGGATCGCGATGATGCCGACCTTCTTGCCGGCGATCACCTTGGTCTTGGCCGGGCCTATCGGCGTTTCGACCTCGGCGCCCTCGAGCGGAAAGTCGCGTGTGACCTCGTAGGCCATGAGGGTCGCAACCTCGCTCACGAGGTCTCGAAAGTCTTTAGAGCCGGTGTTCTTGTCTCTGATGAACGTGAGCTTGTGCTGAATGAGAGGATGGTCGATGAGGTGGACCCTGGACATTCTCACTTCCCCTTTCCCACTTCTCCCAGCGCGATCTTCTCCACGCGTCGGGCATGCCGCCCGCCCGCAAAGCCTGTCTCCAGGAATACTCTGACGATCTCGCGTGCGAGGTCGAGCCGGAGGATCCTTGCCCCAAGGGCGAGCACGTTCGCGTCGTTGTGCTCGCGGGCGAGCCTCGCGCTCTCGACGTCTCCCGCGAGCGCCGCGCGCACGCCCGGCACCTTGTTCGCCACGATGGACATGCCTATGCCTGTCCCACATATGAGGACGCCCCTGTCGAACCGCCCGGACGCGACGTCCTTGGCCACGCGGTAGCCTATGTCAGGGTAGTCCACGGGGTCGCAGGATGGCGCCCCGAAGTCCTCTATCTCGTGCCCGAGGGATTTCACGTACTCCTTGAGGCTCTCTTTCATCTCGAAGCCGGCATGGTCGCTGCCGATGGCAACTCTCACTGGCACAGCATCTCCTTGTCCTCTTTACATGTCTATATGGCTTGTTCTTCCCGATTCTCGACTCTATCGAGAGCATGCTGGGGTGCGGCCCGTTTGCGCCGCTACATGGGGCCCCCGGGGCAGGTCCGCCATACACGGTTCTACTTCACCACGGGAGGTTCCTCCGACCCTGTGCAGTTTTTTGTAGACATCTCCCTGATTCGCCCTATCGCACCATCGATGGCCCTTTTGATGTTGTCGGCGGTGGCGCGGTATACCTCGACGGACCCGCCGAACGGGTCGTGCGTGTCGGGACCGAGCTCGGCCGCAAGGCCCGCGAACTCGTTGAGCGTGAAGACCTTGCCCTCCAGGGACGGGTGCCGGGCCAGCACGACCCGTTTGTGAGCGGACGTCATCACGAGAACGAGGTCGGCGCCCTCGACGACATCCTCCCTCAGGAGGCGCGCGCGGTGCGACGAGATGTCGAGACCTCGCTCCATCATGACCGCCCTGGCATTCCCGGAAGCCGGGTCGCCCTCGCGCGCGAAAAGCCCGGCGGACTCCACGACGACACCGTCGGCTCGCCCGCCGAACTCGTCAGCAAGGGCCTTACGCAGCATCGCCTCGGCCATGGCGCTCCTGCATGTATTCCCGCTGCACACCACCACGATCCGCCTCGGCAGCGCCACAACCCGCCACCTCCAAGCGCGTCACCTTACGACAGGCCCCAGGGTCATCCCGCGACTCCTGGCGATCCTGAAAAGACTCTGAAGGCTGGGTCCCAACGCGAACATAGCACGCGCCCTATGTCGCGTCAACCACCGATTCTCCATGGACGTGAATGATACGGCCGCCGGAGGCACGGCGCAGCCGGTTCATTATGGCAAAGCCCAGGCCCGCCTGGTCGAAGCCTTCCGCAAACACCACGTCGACCCCGTCGGTGTCGAACAGGCGCAGCGTGGCAAAGAGCGCGGCCGCCACGGTCGCGAGATCCCGTCTCGACCCCGCAACGCGCACCACGTCGGCTCGCCCCCTGTAAAGCCCCTCCGTCTCGCGCGAGCACATCACCCCGGCCGTCTCGCCCATGGCGTGGCGCGCCTGGATCTCGCGGACTATCCGGCCGGCGATCTGGTCCGGCTCACCCTCCACAAGGACGACGGGCGTCTTCGGTGCGTAATGGGTGTATTTCATTCCGGGCGATGGGACGGGGCCATTGAGCGCCGCGTCGGACTCCGACGATAACACCGACACCTCGCCCAGCACTCCCCGCAGATCCTCCAAGGTGACTCCGCCCGGGCGCAGGACCACCGGAGGCGTGGAGGTCGTATCGAGGACGGTGGATTCAACGCCCACTGCCGTGGGCCCGCCATCGAGGACCATCTCGATCCTGCCGGCGAGATCGGCGATCACATGCTCCGCCGACGTGGGGCTCGGCCGCCCCGAGACGTTGGCGCTGGGGGCAGCGATGGGGACGCCTGACTCCGCTATGAGGGTGAGGGCGACGGTGTTGTCCGGCATGCGGACGCCGACGGTAGGAAGGCCTGCGGAGACCTCGTTGGGCACCTCGGGCCTTTTCGGCAGCACGAGCGTGAGAGGGCCGGGCCAGAACCTCTCCATGAGCCTGCGCGCGCAAGTCGGGACGTCCAGCGCAATGCGGAGAGCATCCTCGGGCGCGGCCACGTGCAGTATGAGGGGGTTGTCCTGCGGTCGCCCCTTGGCGAGGAATATCTTCTCCACCGCGGCGGCCGAAAGTCCGTTGGCGCCAAGGCCGTACACCGTTTCCGTGGGGAACGCGACGAGGCCGCCCGTGCGAATCACCTCGGCGGCCCGCCGGATCGCAGCGACATCCGGGCGCCCCGGGTTTAGGCGTATCACTCGCGTCCCTTTAAGCGTCCGGAAGCTACACCTTTCCACCTCACCTGGCGGCCACGCAAAACCCAAGTGTAACTCCACAGGCCACTGCCGCTTCTCCAGGGGCCGCCAGTGCTGCACTCCCGGGACGGCGCTCCAGGCGGCGCGCTCCGACAAAACCTGGCCCACGGGCGTGTGGCCGAATCCTGGCGCCCCGCCGTCAAAGCACCCGCAACTCCGGACCCGCTGGAGGCCTGGCCCGAATCCGTGAACCCACACTCGGCTCTTCAGCGCCCACGCTGGTCGGCCGCCTCGCCCCCCTTTCCGCAACCTGCTTTACAGATGACAGGTCCGATCAGCCCACCGCCGGTCGAACCACCGCGACTCCGTGCAGTCAGTCTGCCGTTCCTCCCGGAGACGCGTGCGCCACGACCACGCGTCCGACCCCGCCATAGTCCCGAATGACACTGACGTCCCCATATCCGAACTCGTCCGTCGCAAGCTCCTTCACGGTCTCGGCCTGGTCGTGGCCCACTTCGAGCGCCACGAACCCGTCCGGCGCAAGATAGGTCCGCGCACCGTCGAGGATCGCCCGGGCGAAGTCGAGACCCGCCTCGCCGCCGGCGAGCGCCGCGCGCGGCTCACTCGCCACCTCGGGCGGGAGGCTCGCCATCATCCTGCGCGACAGGTACGGCGGGTTGCTCACCACCGCATCTATCTTGCCCTCGAGACCCCTCCCCGAAAGAGGAGCCAGGAGATCCCCCTCGAGGAACTCAATCCTGCCTCCGACCCCGTGACGCCTGGCGTTCTCGCGCGCCACGCGAAGCGCCCCAGAAGAGATGTCCACCGCGATGAGGGACGCCCGCGGCACAAACCATGCGATGCTCACCGCGATGGCGCCGCTGCCCGTGCCGATGTCCGCGACGATTACGGGCGTCCGCGCGGCGTCGGCTGCCCCTCCCTCGCGCTCATGAAGCTGCTCTATCACCGCCTCGACGAGCGTCTCCGTCTCGGGCCTCGGTATGAGCACGTTCTCGTCGACGACGAATTCAAGCGACATGAACTCTTTCCTGCCTGTTATGTACGCGACAGGCAGTCTCGTGAGCCGCCGCTCCAGAGCTGCCTGGTAGGAGGCGTGTTCCTCCGCGCCCAGCCGCCGCTCGGGGTGGGCGTACAGGCATTCGCGCCGCGTCCCCAGCACGTGCGCCAGCAACACCTCCGCGTCGAGGCGCGGCGTGGGGATTCCGGCGCCTCGGAGGCGCTCCGTGGCAATGCGAAGCGCATCCCGCACCGTGACGATCCCTACGGGCTCAGCCAATTTTCTTCAACCTCTCGCTCTGGTCCACCGTGATGAGGGCGGTGATGATCTCCTCGAGACCGCCCTCGAGGACTTGCCCCAGCTTGTAGAGGGTGAGGTTTATCCTGTGGTCCGTCACCCGGTTCTGCGGAAAGTTGTATGTGCGAATCCGCTCGCTCCGCTCGCCCGTGCCGACCTGCATGCGCCTGGCCTCGTCCACCTCGGCCTTCTGCTCCTGCTGCAACTTGTCGAGAAGGCGGGCGCGAAGCACGCGAAGGGCCTTCTCCTTGTTCTTGAGCTGAGATTTCTCGTCCTGGCACGTGACGACCATCCCCGTGGGGATGTGGGTTATTCTGACGGCGGAGTCGGTGGTGTTCACGCTCTGCCCGCCGTGCCCCGTGGACCGGTACACGTCCACGCGAAGGTCCTCGGGCCTTATCTCCACCTCGACATCCTCGGCCTCCGGTAGGACAGCCACGGTGGCGGTGGACGTGTGGATACGCCCGCCAGCCTCGGTAGTGGGGACGCGTTGCACCCTGTGAACGCCGCTCTCATACTTCAGCCTGCTGTACGCGCCCCGCCCCTGTACGGAGAAGATCACCTCTTTGAACCCGCCAAGGTCGGTGGGGCTCGAGTTCATGATCTCGGTCTGCCATCCATGCTGCTCCGCGTATCTCGAGTACATCCTGAAGAGATCCGCGGCAAAGAGGGCAGCCTCCTCGCCGCCCGTGCCCGCCCTGATCTCCATGATGACGTCCTTCTCATCATTGGGATCCCTGGGGAGCAGCAGGACCTTGAGGTCGCGCTCGAGACGGGCCTCCTCAGCCTTGAGCCTCTCGAGCTCTGACTGGAGGAACTCCGAAAGCTCGGCATCGGCGCCGGAGCCCATCATCTCCCTGGCCTCCTGCATTTCAGCCCTGGTCTTCTTGTACCGTCTATATTTCGTGACGATCTCCTCGAGGCTCGCGTGGGCCTTGGCCGACTTCTGGAACCTCTCCTGGTCGGCCACGACCTCGGGATCGGCCAGCATGGCCTCGAGATCCTCGTAGCGCTGTTCGAGCGCATCGAGCCTGTCCAACATCTCTCTCACCTCCTCCGGCGGAACCAACGGAATGTGACTGCACGCGTCCAGCCTAGACACCGTCCGCCTCGAGCACGTCCTTGAGCGCAGCGATGGCCACCTCGAGCTGCGCATCGTCAGGCTCGCGGGTCGTGAGTCTCTGCAGCCACAGCCCCGGCGCGATGGCAAGCCCCACGAGTCTCGGAGGATTGCGCCTTCCTGCAAGTTTGATCACCTCATATGATACCCCGGTGACCAGCGGCAGAAGCGCAAGCCGCGTGGCTATCCGCACAAGGAGCGATGGCCTTCCGAGAAGAGAGAACATGACGATCATGACGACCATCACGATGAGCAGAAAGGCCGTGCCGCACCTCGGGTGGAGCGTGCTGTGCCTTCTCGCGTTCTCAACGACGAGGTCCTCGCCTGCCTCGAAGCTGTGGATGACCTTGTGCTCCGCGCCGTGGTACTGAAACACACGCTCGATGTCTTTCAGCCTCGACACCGCCACGATGTAGCCCAGGAAGACGAGGATCCGGAACGCGCCCTCGGCGATGTTCACGCCGACCGCGGTATGAAGCCACCTCTGTATCACCAGGACCGCCACGAGGTTCGGGAGCACTATGAAGAGCGCCACGAACACCGCGAGCGACATGAGGAGAGTAAGAGTGAGTTCCCACGGTTTGAGCTTCTCCTCCTCACCCTCTCCCGCAGCCTGGTCAGCCGAGAACATGAGCGCACGAATGCCCACGACGAGCGTCTCGACGAACGCCACCGTCCCTCGCACAAAGGCGAGGCGGAGCACAGGATACTTCGCCGTGAGCGTTCCGATGGGCTGCCTGTTGACGGCGACAGCGCGGTCGGGCCGTCTCACGGCTATGGCGATGCTCCGCCTGCCGCGCATCATCACGCCCTCTATGACCGCCTGGCCCCCGTAAAAGAACTCTTCACTCAAACAGAAAGCGCCTCCTTGCCGGGAACCTCATGGCACCGGCGACATCGGGCCTGGTACGACTCCTTCGCCCCGACAAGCACCACGGGGTCGTCGAAACTCGCGGGCACCCCGTTGATAATCCTCTGGCTTCGCGTGGCAGGCGCCCCGCACACCTCGCAGACGGCGTCGAGTTTGGTGACGTGGTCTGCGATGGCCATGATCCTCGCCACCTGGATGAACGGCTCCCCTCGGAAATCCGTGTCGAGTCCTGCCACGATCACGCACACGCCGTTCGCCGCAAGAGTGTCGCACACCCTCACTATCGCCTCGTCGAAGAACTGCGCCTCGTCTATGGCGACCACGTCAGCGGCCCCGGCGCTGCCCCGCAGCACCTCCACCGCCCTCGTTACCAGGATGGCGTCGACCTTGCCGCCGGCATGGGAGCTGACCTCGCGCGCGCTGTACCTGTCGTCAATGGCCGGCTTGAAAACCTGCACCTTTCGCCCGGCGATCCTGGCTCGCCTGATCCTGCGGATGAGTTCCTCAGTCTTACCGCTGTACATGGGCCCCACTATCGCCTCGATCCGCCCGGGGGCCTTCGGCTTTGCCAACGCGTTTCCCCTCTTCACAAAAACAGAGCCACACCAGGCTCTGCTTTCGTCTCGAATGGATTCGGTCTGCTACTGGAGACCGTGCCTTCTCTTGAACCGCTCCACCCTGCCGCCGGTGTCGACTATCCTCTGCTTGCCGGTGAACATCGGGTGGCACCTGGAGCATATCTCGACCCTGAGATCCTTGCGGGTGGAGCCGACCTCGAACTTCTCCCCACATGCGCACGTCACGGTGGTCATGAAGTACTCCGGATGTATTCCCTTCTTCAACCGTCTTCACCTCCTGGACACGCTGCGTCCACGTCAACGCCGTCATTATAGCACAAAGGACCTACCTCATCAATGGGAAGGCGGCTAACGTCCGTGTCAAGAGTTAGTAGGTAAGCTCCCCTTGTTCGTGTCGGATTTATCCCTAGGCTACCTCTTGGATTGATGTGATTGCGCGGAGGACATGCTTTATCCACTCACGGCTGGCGAACGGCCCAGTCAGGGCTGGCACCTTTGTCCTTAGCCACGCTTCGACATCCTCCGCGTGGGCGCTCATCCGCCCTATGTCGACCGTAGGCAGCGTCATCGACTCTGGGGCCGGCCTCGCTTTTCGCCCAAGATGGCGCAAGAGCTCGTCATTGCTCTTTGCGGCGAGGAGCCGGGCCATCCGGTCGGCGCCTTCGGGTGTCCACCGGGCCCCGATCCTCTTCATCCGACGAGCTA
>JBLNDE010000017.1:0-61232 GCA_050261335.1 Bacillota bacterium | reverse complement strand
TAAGTATGGCGCCATAAGTCTTCGCCACTTTTCTTGAGGGTGTTAGGGTTGCCGGTGCTTGCTAGGGCGGGGCGCCTGGAATTTGGCTGGCCCGTGCGCCAAATTCGAACGAGGCGCGCCGCAAGCGCGCCGTCCCCGGAGGGCAACACCGGCAACCCTGGAGATCCCCTGCACGCTGAAAGGCAGCGCGGACTTCTGGCGATCTACTTAGGCAGTCCGCCTCCGAGTGGACACCCGGGCAGAACTGGGGACCCTGGCTGCCCGGAGGGGGAGTCAGCCTGTGCCGATCCTGGGGAATGGCAACGAAGCACCCGTCCCGCTTTCAGAGGCGCCCCTGGGCTCCGCGTGCCGCATCGTATGCCTGGTTGCTGCGGGGTTTTCGAGGAGGCGGCTTCTCGACGTGGGATTCGTCCCGGGAGCGTGCGTCGCCCCAGTGCGCCGCAGCCCTGCCGGCGATCCCACGGCGTATTGTGTGAAGGGCGCCCTCATCGCGGTTCGGGCGCAGGAGGCGAAGGAGATAATGGTGCACATCTTGCCGCCGGGGCTGCCCGCCTCCGGACGCGTGGTCTGGAACGATTCTCGCACCCCGGCCGTCGCCCCTGGCCCCGACTTCGACGCCGGCCTTGACCCCGGGTCCGGTACCGCATCTCTGACGGAGGTGAGTCCTGTGAGGTTCATGCACCACCCATCATTGCGCGTATCGTGCGGTGTTCGCAAGCCCCGGCCCGGCCGGTCGCAAGGTGCGCCCCCGCCTGTCTGCCGCACCGTCGCATTGGCGGGCAACCCTAACACGGGAAAGAGCACCGTCTTCAACGCCCTCACGGGGCTCGACCAGCATACCGGCAACTGGCCGGGTAAGACCGTGGTCGTGGCGGAGGGCTTTTATACCCACCGTGGGACGACCTATCGTGTTGTCGATCTCCCCGGCACATACTCCCTCCTTGCCACGTCACCGGAGGAGGAAGTCGCGAGGGACTTCATATGCTTCGGCGGGGCCGACGCCACGGCCGTCGTGGCCGATGCAACATGCCTCGAGCGCAACCTCAATCTCGTCCTCCAAATCATGGAGATAAGGCCGCGAGTCGTGGTTTGCCTCAACCTCATGGACGAGGCGAGGCGTAAGGGGATCTCCCTGGACGCGAAAGGGCTTGCCTCGGAGCTCGGGGTCCCCGTCGTGCCTACCGTGGCGCGGGCGAGGCAGGGTCTCGCGGCGCTCATGGACGCTATAGCGGATGTGGCAAGCGGGCAGCTTCCCACAAGGCCGCTTGAGGTCACCTACAGCCCGGAGATCGAGGCGCTGGTGGGCGACATCGAACGGCCCCTTGCGGCGATCATGGGTGAGATCGCCCCAGGGATCTCCCTCCGCTGGCTCGCCCTCCGGCTCATAGACGACGACCGCGGCCTTATCGAGGCGATCAACGAGAGGGTGAGCAAGAAACGAGCACAGGACACACGATCCAGGCGCGCGGCGCGTCCTGTGGCTGCGAGGAGCGGGATCCCGGCGTGACTCGCGTGGCCAGCCGGCAGTTTCTCGATATCGTGGAGCAAGCCCGGCAGGCAAGATCGCAGGTGCCGGGCGACGTCAGGGACCTCATGGTAACCAGGATATACGAGGTGGCCGGGACCATCTGCCAGAAGACGGTGCGCCGTGCGCCTCAACCAGCGCGCGATTGGGATACGCGCCTGGACGACATCCTCACGTCGAGGCTTTTCGGGTACCCGATCATGCTCGCCCTGCTGGGCGTGGTCTTCTGGATAACCGTGGTGGGCGCGAACGTCCCTTCAAGGCTACTGGCGGCCGCGCTCTTCTGGGGACAGGAGCGGCTCCTGGACCTTTTCTCGTGGGCAAGTGCTCCCGCCTGGCTCACGGGCGTACTCGTCATGGGAGCGTATAGGGCGCTCGCATGGGTCGTGTCGGTCATGTTGCCGCCCATGGCGATATTCTTCCCGTGTTTCGCCCTGCTCGAGGACCTGGGCTACCTCCCAAGGGTGGCCTTCAACCTTGACGCCCTTTTCAAGCGCGCGGGCACCCACGGCAAGCAGGCCCTGACCATGTGCATGGGGTTCGGCTGCAACGCTGCGGGGGTGGTCTCGTGCCGTATAATCGACTCACCGCGCGAACGGCTCATTGCCATCCTCACCAACAACTTCGTGCCGTGCAACGGCCGGTTCCCGACCCTGATAGCCATGTCCGCCATGTTCGTCGGGGCGGGCCTGCGGGGCGGCACCGGCAGGGGTGGCGCCGCCGTGTCGCTCCTCGGCGCAGTGGTCCTCGGCATCGCCGTCACGCTCGGCGTGTCGTGGCTCCTGTCGCGGACGTTGCTCCGCGGGGTTGCGTCCTCTTTCGTGCTCGAGCTCCCGTCGTACAGAAAACCCGAGGCCGTGAGGGTGATCGCGAGGTCCCTCCTCGACCGCGCCCTCTTCGTGCTTGTGAGGGCTGCGACGGTTGCGGCGCCCGCCGGGGCTGTGACGTGGGTGCTCGGGAACGTGATGGCGGGCGGCGCAAGCCTGCTCGCCCGCGTGGCAGGCTTTTTTGATCCATTCGCACGCCTGACCGGGCTCGACGGACACATCCTCACCGCCTTCGTGCTCGGGCTACCCGCGAACGAGATAGTGATCCCCATCCTCCTGATGGGGTACTCCGGTGCCGGAGCCATGGTGGATGTCGGCGGGCTCGACGCCCTTCGAGCGGTGCTCGTGGCAAACGGGTGGACCCCGCTCACTGCGGCGTGCGTCATCCTGTTCTCCCTGCTCCACTACCCGTGCGCCACGACCCTCTGGACCATCTGGCACGAGACCCGAAGCGCCAAGTGGACCGCGGTGGCGGCGCTCCTGCCGCTCGCCGTGGCCTGTGCAGTGTGCTTCACCGCGGCTTCCGCCGCAAGGCTCCTCGGACTGACGTGAGGGCCGTCGGCCGCACGCAACCAGACACGCGTCTACACTCTCGCCAGGGCCTGGTCGAGGTCGGCGATGACGTCCTCCGGGTCCTCGAGGCCCGCCGAGACCCGCACCAGCGCCTCGCTGAACCCGAACTCGGCGAGCCGCTCCCTCGGATACTCGCGGTGCGTCATGGACGCCGGATGCTCCACGAGGGTCTCCGCATCTCCCAGGCTCACCGCGATGGTGCACAGTCGCAGGGCGTCCATGAAGCGGACCGCGGCGTTATAGCCGCCCTTCACCTCGAAGGACACGATGCCTCCGCAACCACGCATCTGGCGCGTGACAAGCGCGCGTTGAGGGAAGTCATCGAGCCCCGGATACAGCACGCGCTCCACGTTCGGGTGGCCCGCCAGGAACCTCGCCACCGCCAGCGCGTTGCTGGCATGACGCTCCATTCGAATGCCGAGGGTCTTGAGACCCCGCAGGAAAAGCCACGCGTTGAAGGGCGCGAGCACCCCGCCGAGGTCACACAGGAAGTCGAAGCGCAGCCGGAAAACGTAGTCAGGGTCGCACGCAACCGCCACCCCGCCCAGAGCGTCGCCGTGGCCGCCGATGTACTTGGTGCACGAATGCACCACCACGTCCGCCCCGAGAGCAAGCGGGTTCTGGAAATAGGGCGTCGCGAACGTGTTGTCCACGACCACCGTGGCTCCGCGACGATGGGCTGCCTCCGCGGCGGCGGCGATGTCCACAAGCTCAAGGCTTGGGTTGGCGGGGGTTTCAAGGTACACAACCTTCGTCGCGTCGGTCAGGCTGGCCTCGAGCGCGCCGGGGCGTGCGAGGTCGGCGAACCTAGCGCTTATACCATATCGCGGCAGGAAGTGGGTCACCACGTGGTAAGTCGAGCCGTAGAGCGTGCGCGATGTCACGAGATCGTCCCCCGCCTCGAGAAGCGACAGCAGTACGGACGAGATCGCTGCCATCCCAGATGAGAAGGCCACGGCCTTCTCGCCCTTCTCGAGGACGGCCATCTTCTGCTCGAACAGCCGCAGGGTCGGGTTGTTGCCGCGAGTGTACACGTACTCTGCGGACTCCCCCGAGAACACCTTCTGGGCATGGGCAACGCTCTCGAACACGAAGGTGGACGTCTGGTAGATCGGGGGGTTCAAAGCGCCGAGGGCATGCTTACCGTCCCATCCGGCATGGATCGCCTGCGTATCGAACCCCAGGTTTCGGCCTGCCTCCTTGCTCATCCCGTGTTCACCGTCCCATCTAAGTACGGGTTCATGAACCCGCTGGCCTTCTCCACTTCGCAGCAACGCTGCAGGGTGAAGGTCAGGCGAACGGCTGCTTTGCACACACACTGCCAGCCACTTAAGTAGATCGCCAGAAATCCGCGCTGCTTTTCAGCGTGCAGGGGCTCTCCAGGGTTGCCGGTGTTGCAATCCGGGGACGGCGCGCTCGCGGCGCGCCTCGTTCGAATTTGGCGCACGGGCCAGCCAAATTCCAGGCGCCCCGTCGTGCAAGTACCGGCAACCCTGGCACCCTCAAGAAAAGTGGCGAAAACTCATGGCGCCATACTTAGCAAGCACCGGCAACCCGAACACCGTCAGGAAAAGTAGCGCAGATTTATGGCGCCATACTTGGTCCTGAAGGGGGAGTACACGTGCAGTCCACTCCTCGCAGCAACAGGCTGCACATAGCCATATTCGGCCGCCGGAACGCGGGGAAATCGAGCCTCATAAACGCCCTCACGAACCAGGACATCGCCCTCGTATCTGACGTGCCGGGCACCACCACCGACCCTGTGTACAAGGCCATGGAGATCCTTCCGGTCGGGCCTGTGGTCATCGTCGATACCGCCGGGCTGGACGACACTGGAGAACTCGGCGAGCTGCGGGTGCAGCGGACCAGGCAGGTGCTGGCGAAGTCGGATCTTGCCATCGTGGTGGTGGACGCGACGCGTGGTGTCGGGGATTACGAGCGCTCGATCGCGGCCGAGATACGCGAGCGCGGTATCCCGGTGATCGGGGCGGCGAACAAGATGGACCTCGCCAGTCAGAACCCCGGTTGGGATGCCGCGACACTTGACGTCTGGGGCGGGGAACTCGCGCTTGGCCTCGTGCCGGTAAGCTCGAAAACAGGGCAGGGGATGGGCGCGCTGAAGGAGCGGATCATCGAGGAGGCCCCGAAGGACTGGGAGGGTCCGCCCATAATCGGAGACCTAGTGGCTCCCGGGGACACGACGGTCCTTGTGGTCCCGGTGGACATCGAGGCGCCCAAGGGAAGGCTCATCCTCCCCCAGGTGCAGACCCTGCGCGACCTCCTCGACCACGACGCTCGCGCCGTCGTCGTGAAGGAGAACGCCGTCCGCGCCGCCATCGAGAGCCTGAAGGCCCGCCCGGTGCTGGTGGTGACAGACTCGCAGGCGTTCGGCGTCGTCTCGGAGCAGGTCCCGCGGGACGTGCCCCTGACCTCGTTTTCCATCCTCTTCGCGCGCCACAAGGGCGACCTTGCCACGCTCGTCGGCGGCGCGCGCCATGTGGCGCACCTCAAGCCAGGTGCGCGGGTCCTCATTGCAGAGGCGTGCACGCACCATCCAATCGGGGACGACATCGGCAGGGTCAAGATCCCGGCGTGGCTCGAGCGCAAGGTCGGCGGCACGCTAGGCTTCTCGTGGTCTGCAGGCACGGGGTTCCCAGACGACCTTGGGAGCTTCGATCTCGTGGTGCACTGCGGAGGGTGCATGATCAACAGGAAGGAGATGCTGCACAGGCTCGCCCGGGTGAGGTCCGCCGGGGTGCCGATAGTCAACTACGGCGTGCTCATCGCCTACCTCCATGGGATCCTTGAGAGGGCGCTTGAGCCCCTGGCGGCGGCTGGGGCACTGTCAACGACGACAACAACGGGTCCAGCGGGCGCGCCGGACAGCTCTCCCTCGGAACGGGCGGGCATATCCGCATAGCCAAGGGCGCACCCTATAGTGCGGGCTGCGGCGCTCTCTTGGACGCGCCCGGGGAAAATCGGGAAGGACCGGCGCGGAGAGCCCTGGTGCCGAGGTGCAGGCATGTTGCGTGATAGGGTCCGGGTTCTTCATGTGTTGAGGCCATCGGGCGGCGGCATGAGGACGCACGTGATGAGCCTGGTGGAGCGCATGGACCGCGACAGGTTCGAGGTGGTCGTCGCCGCTCCTGAGGATGCCCACATCGCCGCGTGCCTCGAACAGTGCTGCGGGAGATACGAACGTGTCGCCATACACGGTGACCCAGCCCCGCACAGGGACGTCGTCGCGGCACTCATGCTCGCGCGCCTCATCCGCCGCGTCCGGCCGGACATATGCCACCTCCATGGGTTCAAGGCGTCGGTGCTGGGCAGGGCGGCCGCGCGCTTCCTTGAGCGCACCTCCGGCCTCTCCCGCTGGGCGCGATGGGGGACAGCGGCGCCGGACTGCGGTCCCGGGGGCAGGCCGGCCATCGTCTACACTGTCCATAATTCAGTCCTTTCGAGAACGCAGAGCACCCTGGAGGGACGCCTGTGCGGCTACCTCGAGCGGTGCCTCGCGCACGTCACCGACCGCGTGATCGCCGTGTCGCGCGCGCTCCGGGACGAGTATGCGCGCATCCCAGGCCTTGGGCCTGACAAGGTGAGGCACGTTCCGAACGGCGTGGCCCTCGACTGCTTCATAAGAGGAGCGTGGCCGCCTACACCCGAGAAAGCGGCGGAAGCGCGGCGCGTATTCGCGTGCGCTCCCGGGAAGGCGGTGGTGGGCACCGTCACCCGGCTGATCCCGGACAAGGGTGTGGGCGTGCTGCTCCACGCGGTCGCACGCCTCCGCAGGTGGGGCCTGCGACCGGAGGTCCTTGTGGCCGGGGATGGCCCGGCTCGTGGTGATCTCCAGATGCTCGCCGCCTCACTGGCGATATCGGACCAGGTGCGGTTCCTGGGGTTCATCGAGGACATTACGTGCTTCTACAGGGCCATCGATGTCTTTGTGCTTCCAAGCCTCTCTGAGGGTATGTCGTTATCACTCGTTGAAGCGATGGCTGCGGGGGTTCCGGTTGTTGCGTCGAGGATTCCGGGAGCGGAAGAGACGGTCACACCTGGGACGGGATGGCTGGCGGCACCAGGCGACCCGCTCGCGCTCACCTGTTGTCTTCGGGATGCATTGCTCCGCAGGCACGAGGCGGCCCGCATGGCGGAACAGGCGCTGGCCGAGGTCCAGCGGAAGTTCGCGGTGGAAGGAATGGTGCGGGCAACGCAGGAAGTATACGACGAGGCCCTCGCTGAGCGCAAGAGGCTCTCCATACGCGTGAGAGGGTAGGGAGGGAGGGGAGCGTCGTGCAAGACCCGCGCCAGTCCTCTTGCGCGCCGCGTCCAAACGCGCCTGGAAGGCGCCGTGGGTCCAGTCCGGCTGGATGGCTCAGGGCGCCGGCCCACCTCGCGCGACGCACGCCGTGGCCGAAGCCGGTGCTGCACGCCCCGACCGCACTGCGCGCGCCTCGTATGCTGTGGATGCCGGGCGTACGGCGCGGGTCGCGCCACCGGCGATGGCCGTGCTCATTACGACGGCCTGCCTTACTCTTCCTGGGGGTGGCATGCGCCCTGCTCGCCCTGTCCCCGTCAACGTCGGCCTCGGGCGCGCCGGGCGCGCCCCGGGTTCCTGCCGCGATCCGCGTAGTCATCGTGCTGGTGGATGCGCTATCGCTCAGGGACATCGACCCGGCGCTCTCACCCAACCTGTGGACGCTCGCCTCGACGGGCGCGGTCGGGCTCATGAACGCGCGCACGGCGAAAACCCTCCAGCCGGAGCACACATACGTGACGCTCGGCGCGGGCACGAGGGCGCAGGGCCCGCCCGAGGCAGGGCATGCCTTCAACTGGGACGAGGTAGTGGAAGGCGCTGAGGCCGCCGTCACACTCGCCAGAAACACGGGGACTGTCCCGCCGCCGTCGGGAACCGTCGTGCATCCCTATATCGCCCTTATCGCCCGGTGCAACTCCGACGCGAGCTACCACATCATGCCCGGCGCCCTCGGTGAAGCCTTGAGGCAGGCGGGGAAGAGGACGGCAGTCTTCGGGAACTCCGATACCCCGGGTCACCCCGGTCGGTACGCAGCGGCGATCGCCATGGACTCCCACGGAGTCGTCAGCGTTGGCGACGTGGGGCGCGCGATGGCCGTCAGAAGGCCGGTTTTCCCCGGCGGCATCGCAACTGACACATGCCGGCTCGCCGCGCGCGTGAAAGACGCCCTGATAGGCGGGGAAGCAGATCTCATCGTGGTCGAGTCGGGTGATACGGCCCGCGTCGAGCGGTACCTCGCAGCCGGGCTTCTCACCGGGGCGGCGTACGAGACCGCCTGGCGGTTCGCAGTGTCGCAGGCGGACGCGCTGGTCGGTCTGCTCGTCGAGTCCCTGGACCCTGCAAACACCGCGCTCGTCGTGCTTGCTCCCACGCCCGCCGCGAGGGAGGTCGCCTCAGGACACAGCCTGGCGCCGATCGTAGTGGCCAGCCCAGGCGTGCCAGGCGACCCGGACGGGCCTCGTGGGCCGGGGCTTCTGACGTCGCCCACCACGAGGCGCAGCGGCCTTGTGGCCAGCACTGACATAGCCGCATCAGTCCTCTCGTGGCTCGGAGTGAAACAGCCGCCGTGGATCCTCGGGACTCCCATGCGCGTCGAAGGAGACGCCCTGGCACTTGACCGGCTGTTGTCCATGCACGATGAGATCGCATCGACCTACCTCGTGAGAGCGCCCATCCTTAAGACGTTTGTGGGCTTTCAGATCGTCGTCGCCCTCGCCGCGCTCGCCGTCATCGCCGTTACTGCAATGAGGCAGGGCGCCTTTCAGCCCGCCGGCGTCCGGTCGCTGGCGTTTCACGGCGTCTCGGGTGCCGCGGGCACCCTAGCTACCCCGGGAGCCTCGGGTGCCTCGAGTCCCCCGGGTCGCTCGGGCGCGGTCGGGCGAGGGGGCAACTCAGGACCCGGTGTGGGCCGGGCCGTGTGGGCGCTCCTTTTCGCCACCGGCTGCGTGCCTTTGGCCATGCTCATCCTGCCGCTCGTTCGTCCGCAAGGCCTCCCCGCCGCAGCCTCCTGGCTCGTGGCTCTCTCGCTTGCCATCTTCGTCGCCGCTCGGGCCGCATGCGGCCCCGAGCCCCGGTCCTTCGCCGGCGTGTACCTGGTCACGGGTCTTGCGATCATCTGTGACGCGCTCATGGGAGCCAGGCTCATGCAAGGGTCCGTGCTGGGCTACGATCCCATAGGCGGGGCCAGGTTTTACGGGATGGGCAACGAATACATGGGCGTGCTGGTCGGCTCCCTCATCGCCGGAAGCGGTCTTTCGCTCGACGCGCTGCGCGGCCGCGGGGCGCGGCCCGCAGTGCACGGCGCGGTCCTTGCAGGCATCGGCGCCATCTTCGCCGCGGCGCTCCTGGTGCTTGCCTCTCCGACTCTGGGCGCCAATATGGGGGGCACTCTGACCGCCGTGGCCGGGTTCGTCGTGGCGTACACGCTGTTCCTGGGGCGGCGGGTCACCCGCCGCGAAGTCGCGGTGGTCGCTGCCCTCGCGCTGGTCCTCGTTGCGGGGGTCTCCGTCGCCGACGCTCTGCGACCGGGCGGGCCGGTTTCCCACTGGGGCCGCGCGGCCCGTGCCGTGCGGGTCGGGGGTCCTGCGGCGCTCGTCGACATCGTGCGGCGCAAGGCGTCCATGAACCTCAAGCTCATCCGGTACACGGTATGGACCCGCGCGCTCCTCGCATTTCTCGGCGCCGTGGCCGTCCTGTGGGTGCGGCCGGTGGGACTCGCAAAAAGGCTCATGAGGGCTCACCCCGGGTTTACGTCGTCGCTGGCCGCCTGCCTCGTCGCTGCGGCCGTGGCTATCCTTGCCAACGATTCCGGCATCGTCGCGGCCGCGCTGCTCGTGCTGTACCCCTCGCTCGTTCTCCTGTACCTCGCCGGACGCGAAGCTGAGTAGATCCCCGGAAATCCGCGCTGCTTTTCAGCGTGCGGGGGATCTCCAGGGTCGCCGGTGTCGCACTCCGGGGATGTCGCGCTCACAGCGCCCTGCATCATCCTGTGAACCCTTCCAATCCCTGAAGAACTGTGGTATTGTTTGGATGGACATTGTTCCGGCGAGGTGATGGGCCGTGCTCCGGTGTCTGCACCTTGCAGACCTTCACCTCGGTTGGTCCCCGTGTGACCTTCCCGGGGACAGGGCCGAGGTCCGCCGACAGGAACGGAACCTGCTCCTCAGGAAAGCGGTTGATTTCGCGCTTTCCCCGGATGGACGCGTCAACATGGTCATCATAGCAGGCGACCTCTTCGAGTCTCACAGGCCGGACCCTGCCGTGACCGAGGAAACCGTGCGGCAGCTGGCGCGACTGGTGCGGGCAGGCGTGTTCCTGGTGACCGTCCCCGGCAACCACGATGAGATCACGTACCATGACTCCGTATACAGGCAGCGGGGTGACTCGTGGCCGGGCGTACTCGTGCGAAATCCCATGCCGGAGCTGGTCGTCTCGCGCGACCTCGACGGCACGCGCGTCTTCGTGTATTCCCTGGCCTACACGGGAGGGCTTACGCGCACCGAGGAGCTGGGAAACCTCCCGCGTGCGAGCGATGCCGGCATACACATCGGGGTCTTCCACGGCTCCCTCGACTGGGATGCCGGCGACAGAAGCCTCCCCATAGCGTCGCAGGCGCTTGCCGCAGCCGGGTACCACTATGTGGCCCTCGGGCACATCCACAGGCACACCGAGTCCAGGGTCGGCAGTGGTATTGCGGTTTATCCGGGCATGGTGGAGGCCAAGGGATTCGATGACCCTGGCACACGCGGGTTCACCGTGGTCGAGTTCGACGGGAAAGGCGTGGCCGTGAAGGCCGCGCCCGTCGCGGTGAGAAGGCACGTCTGGGCGGAGATCGATGTGTCCGCCGCACCGTCCCACGACGCGCTGGTGGACGCCTGTCGCCGCACCGCCGGCGCCGACGCTGGCGCTCTCGTCAGGATCACGCTGAAGGGCGCGCCGCCGTTCGCAATGGATGCGGACGCCCTCGCCGCCTCGCTGCAAGGCGAGTTCTTCCACGCCGAAGTCGTCGACGGAACCACCTTCCTCAGCGAGGAGTTCACAAGGCAGCTCGCTTCGGAACCCACAGTGAGGGGGTGTTTCGTGAAGCGGCTCATGGAGCGGATCGGGCAGGCCACAGACGAGCGCGAGAAGAAGGTGCTGGAACTTGCCATGCGCAAAGGCCTCGCAGCGTTCCAGGGAAGGGGTGTCAGGCGGTGAAGGAGATCCGGTTCAGGAGGCTGGCCCTCTCAGGCTTCGGGCCGTACCGGGATAAGGTCGAAGTGAGATTCAAGGACGGCATCAACACCCTTGTCGCCCCTAACGAGCACGGCAAGTCTTCGCTGGTCGCAGGGCTTCTCGCCACCATATTCGGGCTACCTGCCAGGACCGATCCGGCGACGTTCGGACAGGCCCGGTTCAGGAACTGGGACAACCCGGCGCGCTTCGAGGGCGAAGTCGAGTTCGAGGCGGACGGGGCCGTGTACAGGATACGCCGCGATTTCAACACGCACAGAGTTTCTCTGGCCAAGCTCGAAAACGACAGGTACCTGAGCCTCGTTACCGGCGAGCACAACCCTGGCGCCACGAGGAAGCCCAACGTAACCTATGAGAAGAAGCTTGCCGAGATCTTCGGCATGACCTCGCGCGACCTCTTCGAATCCACCTTCTGCGTAAAGCAGCCCGTTCCCGAAGCAAGACAGCTGGACAGGGACGTCCAGGAACTCCTGTCGGGAGCAGGAGCAGGTTTCGCCCAGGCGCTTGGTTCTCTCATAGGGGAGCTTTCGGCCCAGACGAAGGGGACCAGGGACAGGGGCGTGACCACCCGCAACCAGACGAACGACCGGAGGCTCGAGGAGGTCAGCTCACGCATAGAGGACCTGCAGTCGCAGGTCGATTCCGCCCGCCATACCGTAGACTCGCTCCAGACGATTCTCAAGAGGCTTGCCGACGTCGAGCGCGAGCTGGACGAGGCCAGGCGCTCCCTGAAATCGAAGACATCGATCCTGAACGCCTGGTCCGAGTGGAGGCGCCTCCGCGGGGAGTACCGCCGCGCGCTGCAGGAGCAGTCCGGCCTCGCAGCCGCACTCGACGAGTCCCGGCGCCTTGCCGACGAGATCGACCTCGAGGCGGCGAGGATCCAGGAGGCCTATCCCGAGTTCGAAGGCGCACCTGGCGACATCGAGTCCAGGCTGGATGAGCTCGTATCCATCAGAGAGAAGCTGGCCGAGGTCGCCCGGGGGATCCTGGATGCCGAGAATGTCGTCAAGAGCAAAGAGGCTGAAGTGGAGCGGCTCACGAAGGAGCTGCGCACCATTCGTAGCTGGGGCGATCTCGGGCCTGGGCCTGAGGCTGCCGTGCGTAGAATGCGGCGCAGCGCGGCCGAGCTGGTGCAGCGCTGGCGCGATTTCGTGGCCAGGCGAAGCGAGCTCGCCGCGTGTGAGACGGAGATCTCGGAGAGGTTCCGCGTTTTCGCGGAGGCCACCCCTGGCGAACTGCGCCTTGTCGAATCATATTCGGCCAGGCTCGCCGAGCTCGAGCGCGACCTCGACAAGGCCCGTCACGAACTCGAAGCCATGGACGGCCGAATCGAGGCATTTGACCGCGACCGGCAGGACTTCGAAAGGCGCTACGCCGATATCGCCGCTCTTGGCCCGGGATCGGCCGACACGATACGACGAAAACTGGATGCGCTCCGCAGGAAGCGAGACATCGAGGCTGCCCTTGCCGAGCGCAGGCGACTGCTGGTTACGCCCCAGGGCGCGCGTGCCATGGCCGCCGTCGCGTCCGCACTCGTGGCAGGCATCATCGCATGGCTGGCATGGGGGCGGGGGCAGGCGGCGGCCGGGGCGCAGGGCGTGTGGGTGTCCCTTGCCGCATCCGTCCTCCTCGGGCTGGCGGGGTACGTGGCTTCCGGCGCGCTTCATGCCCGCAGGGTCGGCTCCACGAAGGTCGAGGTACGGAGGCTCGAAAGTGAGCTTGGCACCTGCCTGCAGGAGCTCGCGTCCCTGGGCGAGGCTCTCGGCTCCTCAGGCGCCGCGTCTGACGACGAGGCCGCGCTCGGAGCCATGTTCGCAAGGGCCGAGCAGCGCGACGAAGAGGCACGGGCGCTTGCCGAAAAGATGGCGCTCCTCCCGACAGAGGAAGCGAGGAGACAGGCGCGGGAGGCTTTCCAACGCGCGCGTGAGGAGCGCGAAACGTTCATCAAGGTCACGGAGAGGTTCACGGGGCACTTCGGCGACGTCGAGGCTGCGGTCTCCGAGTGGAAGGGCGTCCAGGAAAAACGCAACCGCCTCAAGACCTTCGTGGAGGATTTCGCACACGAGTCTTTCGGGTGCGAGCCTGAAGCGGCTGCCGGTGTCTCGCCGGATGCGCCCGGCGTGGACGACGTGTGGAGGGAGATCGCCGGCTTCGTTTCCGTGGCTTCATCGCCTGAAAACGCGGGGACGATCGGGGACCTCGTCGCTTCTCTCGAGAAGTGCGATGCGTCGTGGTGGGAGAGGGCAGCCACCGAAGCCGCAGGCTACGAGAAGATCGCGCGGGCCATTCAGGCCGCGCATGCTACCATGGAGGCCGGGACAGGCCAAATCGACACCCTGAAGACGCGTCGGAGGGAGTTTGAGGCCAAGGACACGGCCGCCACGCGCCTCCTTGAGACCGTCCTGAAGGCATCGAGCGACGATCCTCTTGAGGCGCGCCGAAGATGGTCCGAGAGGCGCGGGCGCGTTGAGAAGCTGGAGCGCATGCGAGCATCGCTCGCTACCCTCCTCAGCCAGCACGGTGTCTCGTCCATCGATGATCTTCGCCAGAAGAAAACGAACCAGGACAACAGTGCGGCTGAGGCGTTGTCGGCCTGGAGACAGCTGGTGACCCGGAACCCGGGGCTGCCCGAGGTTGGCGAGGCCGACGATGTGGAGAGTCTCGAAACGAAGTGGAGGTCACTGAACGACGAGGTCGAGCGGCTCGGCAAGCAAGTCGCCGCGCTCGAGGGCGAGAGGGGGGACCTGGCAACGCAGCAGGGGCGCCTGGAAGGGCAAACCCCGGTGAATATCGCTCAGGCCGAGGTCGAACTCGCGGCGCTCAAGCGCCAACGTGAAGAGGTGGAGCTTCTGGCTGACGCTCTCACGGTTGCCTGCGTGGAGCTTGAAGGGGCCATCGCTGATTTCCAGAAGTCGCACCGGGGCCGGCTTCAGGGCGCGGCTACCGAGCACTTCGCGCGGATAACCGGCGTGGAGGGGCGCGCGGTGGTGATCGAGGATGACTTCGCGATCCGCATCGACGACGGCGGCATTCCGTGCCACCCTTCCCAGCTCAGCAAGGGCGCCCAGGATCAGCTGTACATTGCGCTGAGGCTCGCCATCGCCGACCTTCTGGCAGATGACTGGCGTCTTCCGTTCATCTTCGACGACCCCTTCGCAAGCTGCGACAGCGCAAGACTCGTCAACCTCGGCGCCAGCCTGAAGCGGATGGCCGGCAGTCGCCAGATCCTGGTTCTCTCCCATATCGAGGATCTGTCGTCATGGGGCACTCCGGCAGAAATGCAAAGGGCGTGACTGCTCTGCAGGGTTTCGCGGTCGACTGACGAACATCTATATCCCTAAACAATAGCGACAGCGCCCTACGAACCACTGAGCGCAGAAGGATGGCCCCTCTGGCATGCAGGATGATATGGAGACCAGGACGACGCAAGAAGGCACACTCGTAGCAGCGCGCGGCCTCAGGCTTTCCTGCGCGGCGGCCGGGTATGCCATGGCCTTCGCAGCTGCAGTCATCTGGGGGACCCTCGGGATATTGGCGAAGTTCATCTACAGGTACGACGTGGATCCTGTGGTGCTGGTGAGCCTGCGCGGGTCCATAGCCTTTGTTACGCTCGTCGCGCTCCTGGCGGCGCGTGACCGGAGCAAGCTGCACGTAGACCGGAGGGACCTTTCGTTCTTCGCCGTGTTCGGCCTTGTGGGCGTCGCCCTCAACTACACGGCGTATTTCGAATCGCTGAGGCGCACCACGGCCACCACGGCAGTCATCCTTCTGTACACGTCTCCTGTATACGTGACGCTTGGTGCGGCGGCGTTTTTCGCGGAACGCCTTACGAGGGCGAAAGTGATAGCGCTTGTCGTGACATTCGCCGGGTGCTTCCTGGTGGCTGGCGGCTACGACTCCAGGCTCCTCGCTCTGAACCCGGCCGGCACCCTCTTTGGCCTGGGAGCGGCGGTCACCTACGCTTCCTACACGCTTCTCAGCAAACAGGCGCTGAAGAAGTATTCGTCATGGACCTCGGTGCTGTATGCCTTTGGATTCGGTAGCCTCTTTCTCCTCATTTTCGCCGGACGACGGCTCGGGTCTGTGACCGCGCTGCCCCTGCGGGCGTGGCTGCTCATCCTCGGCCTCGCATGGGGTCCCACGCTCACGGCCTATGCTCTTTACGTGCGGTCCCTGAACTACATCGAGGCGAGCCACGCCGGGATAGTCTGCATGGCGGAGCCTGCCGCCACCGCTATCCTGGCCTACGCCATACTGGGCGAAAGGCTAGCGCCCTGGCAGCTCGTGGGGGCGATCCTCGTGCTGGCCGGCGTGTTCATCCTGCAGACCCCGCGTCCGTATGGCAGGGCGAGGTGCTCGGGATAGCGGGCCCCCCAACGGGGCGGGCAAGACATCGCTCCTCCGCTCGGGTGCCAAGAGACCTCATCGAGCGAGGCGTGAGCGTCCTTCTCGTCGAGCGCAACGCACGAAAGGCCCTTGCCAGGGCGGCACGGGGCCATGTACTCGAAACCGGCTGAAGACTGAATCGTGCTCTTCGGCACCGCCGATGAACTCTCAGCCAACACGGACGCGCGAGAGGCTTACCTGGGAGCGCAGGGGGAAGGAAGCCATCAGTAGAGAAGAAATGGTCGGGGCGGGCGGACTCGAACCGCCGACCTCTTAGTCCCGAACCAAGCGCGCTACCAACCTGCGCCACGCCCCGACCAAACCTGGTATCCGGTTGCCACACGCATAGTATACTCGAAGGCCGGCAACATGTCAAACACGGAAACACGGCAGTGGACCTCGCCCGCACGGGTCGCCCGCTCGTGGACGCTCGCAAGGAGAAAGCGCCTGATCCCCGGCCCCGAAGGGCGAGGCATGCAGCGGCTGGGTTCCGGTCAGTCTCCAGCCGGGCGGACGGCATGGGAGAGCGAGGGATGCGACGGGACGCGACTGAAGAGACTATCCATGTCATGCCTGCAGGTGAAGCGTACGTGCAGGTTTACGACCGCGAATGGAGAACCTTTCTGACGAGAGAGCGGTTCAGGAGGCGAGGAAACGTGCCGGACAGTGAGCGGCAGCCGCCGCTCCCCATCTTCGATGACGCAGCCGAAATACCAACAGACGAACAGTCGCAGGTAGCCGCGCTCACAGGGCAGCCTATGGACCAGGCGCAGCCTGGGCAGGCCATCCTCTGGCCTGAGCTTGCGTCCACCCCCGAGGACACGCCGGTCTGCATGTCGAACAGAGAACCTGGCTCAGTGCCCGGGACGGTACAGGCCGGTGGAGAGCGAGTGGAAGAGGGAAGAGAGGGCAAAAACGAGAAGGGAACCGAGAAGGTGGCCGCGAAGCAGACCGCAGCGAGCCTGACTCAGCTCGAAAGAGGATGCAGGACGTGCCGGAGGTGTGATCTCCGGGCCGGGTGCACCCAGGTCGTTTTCGGCGAGGGGAACCCGCACGCCAGGCTCATGTTCGTGGGAGAGGGACCCGGGCAGCAGGAAGACGTCCATGGCAGGCCGTTTGTGGGCGCGGCAGGGCAACTCCTCGACAGGATCCTCGCTGCGGTAGGTATCAAACGTGACGAGGTTTACATCGCAAACGTGGTCAAGTGCCGGCCGCCCGGAAACCGCCTTCCCACGTGGGAAGAGGCTGAGGCATGCCTGCCTCACCTCATCGCCCAGATCCAGGCCATAAGGCCGAAGATAATCGTGTGCCTGGGCGCTTTCGCGACCCAGGCTCTCATCGACAGGAAAGCGCGCATAACGCGAGTGAGGGGCACCTGGTTCAAGAGGGACGGCATCATGTACATGCCGACGTTCCACCCGGCCGCCCTCCTCCGCGACGAGATGAAGAAGCGCCCTGTATGGGAAGACATGAAGAAAGTCAAGGAGGCGCTCGACCGCCTGGGCACACCCTGAAGCGGACGCATCCTGACGCGCGCCTCATGGTGATTATCGGCCACCTCCGCGAATAAGCTAGTCATGGAACGTAATCCATCCCTTCACGTCTTGCGTTCCGCGGGGGTGGTCAACGCATGGCTGCGGACAGGACGAGCAAGCGAAGGCCAGACAGGGGAAAGCCCGAGAGGGACACCGGGGCCGAGACGGCCGAGTGCGGATGGTTTCTCGCAGTCGTGACGGGCATTGTGGCTTCCGTGGTTGCGCTCGTCGCCCTGTTCCTGGCTGTCGGCATCTACGACTACCTCTCGTCGCCAGAGGCGGGGATCCTCAGCACGCTCGCATCAGCGGGAAGCTACCTTGCCACAGGTGTGGGGGGGTTCGTGGCTGGGAGGAAGTCAGGAAGACGCGGCCTTATCTACGGAGGGCTGGTAGGCATTGTTTTCGCAGCGGCGGTCCTCGTCGCGGGTGCAGGAAGCCCTGCGACCGTGCCTCTCACCGGCACGACACTGAGAAGGCTCCTTCTCTCCACAATCGCTGGAGGCGTCGGGGGGATGTTCGGCGTGGCATCCTCGTAGGAGCCCGCAAGACCCGCGGTCGATTCCTACACAAAGGTAGTGATATGCGACTGGAAGATGTGTTATAATACAGCCAGAAGATGAACTGTCGCGAGGAAGGGGGAGTCCATCTTGAGCCGGTTCGGCGCACAGCCCCGGGGAGGCGTCTTCGCTGCAAAGCCCGGGCCTGGGACCGACGCAGGTCCCCGCTGCGTTGCCGAGCGGTGCAATGGAAGGGCTTTTGGGCGCGAAGGCGAATTCCTCGGGTATGTGAATAGAGGCGCGCGTGGGCGTGACTACGGGTTCTCTGGCGGCGAAGTGGTCACCATGGTCGCGAGTGCAGAAGACCCGGCCGGGGCAATGGATTGTTGATGCCCCGGCCTTATCGTTTCTATGGCCTGGGTCAAGAGTCCGGCCGGCGAAGGTCACCAACAAACCAGACAGGAGGGGACGTGGGTGATTCAACTGAATGCGGAGGACGTTATCAGAGGCCTGAAAAGGCTCAAGAGCCTTGCCAAGCAGGACATCCTCATCAGCAGCCTTGCCCCCAATCCGGACCTCTGGATGAAAACGGCCACCGCGCGAAAGCAAAAGTACGAAACGTTGATGTCTCTGGTGGAAAAGCACGGCGTCCCGGGAGCATGCGAAATCGCGCTCGAGCAGTATGCGGCCCTGCCCGCTGCCAACGGAGACTGTGCGCAGACTGATACCGACCCCTATACGAAGGGTGAGGAACAGGCTCTCGAGGTCTTCTTCAAGACCATCGGAGTGGACGGGAGGGCCTTGAAGGACGCCAGGGCGCGTCGCAAGGGAGTCGGAGGGGTCCAGTAGGGCCCCTCCCACACCCCCTCCACGCTATGAGTCAGTGGATGCGCCTCACGAGACCGACAACCTTGCCCAATATCGCCACATCTTTCACTATGATGGGGTCCATGAACCTGTTCTCAGGCTGCAGGCGGACGCAATCCGCCTCTTTGAAGAAACGCTTGATGGTGGCCCCGTCATCGATGAGAGCGACGACGATGTCGCCGTTGTCAGCCGTGTCCTGCTGCCTTACGATGACGAGGTCGTCGTCCAGTATCCCCGCCTCAACCATACTGTCACCGCGTACCTTCAACATGAATAGACTGCCCTGTTGGCCGAAGTCCCTCGGGAGCGGGAAGTAGTCCTCGATATTCTCGACGGCCAGTATCGGCTGACCCGCTGTCACGCGGCCCACCACGGGGACCGAGTACGCCCCGCCGGGACGCACACTGCCTGATGCCGGCAGCACTTCGATGGCCCGTGGCTTGGTGGGATCGCGTCGTATGTAGCCCTTCTTCTCAAGTTGCGAGAGGTGGCCGTGAACTGTCGAGGTGGACCTGAGCCCCACCGCTTGTCCGATCTCGCGGACCGACGGAGGATACCCGCGCAGTTCAGCCTGCTTCGTGATAAAATCGAGGATCTGCTGCTGGCGACGGGAGATCGCAAGAGACTTCTTACGCGGCATGTCGCAAAACACCTCGCTCCGGGCTCTCATCTCTTCGAATCGCATTATAACACAGGGCATGGCAGAGCGCAAACGGTTGTTCGACACCGTTTCCGCACCCTCGAGATCCCTCTTGGATTGGCTCTGAAAATCCTTGATCCAAACATAGGTTCGTGATATCATGGGATTAGCATTCGAACATATGTTTTCCAACAAGCCGACAGGGAACAGGGAGGAGTCAGCCAGTGAGAAGCGCAAACGAAGTGGTGCGGGTAGAGTCCCGCGGACGCCGATACTGCGAGGTTGGTGTGTTCCTCCTGTGCGCGGTGGCTCTCGGGTCGGTCGTCGGTATCACGCTTGGCACGACGCGCGCCGGGCATCGCGCTCCCGACCCTGCGGTTGCAGCTGTCGAGGTGGTCGTCATGCCTGGCGATACCCTGTGGTCCATAGCCCGGAGGCACGTCAGCAAGGAGGTCGACCTTCGCGCCGCTGTGGATGATATCATCGCGCTGAACCGCCTTTGCAGCACGACCCTTCGCCCGGGGCAGGTGCTCCTGGTGCAGGTCGAGATCGATGATGACGGTGATGACGGTTCGCCGAGCGCCGATACGCTCGCCGCCGCGCAGTGAGAGCCGAGTGAGCGCTGCCGGTCGGCCCCTCGCCGGGCGCGCTTTCTGGCGCCCACCGCTTCCCCTCAATTGGATCGCATAATATATCTTATGTAAACCAGCAGGGTAAGGCCAGGGCGCCGAGGGTTTGCCTGGAGACCAAGTCAGCGGAGTACGTCACCCCATCTGCTCGAGGGCCCATCTGATCTCACGCGCAACTTCTGGGTCCGGCTCCGCCCCGAGAGCCTTCTCAAGGGCCGGCTTGGCCGCTCGAGACCGGAGCCGCCCGATCGCCCAGGCCGAGTGGGCCCTCACCGGCGCCTGCAAGTGCCCGAGACCACGCGCGACGGCAACCGCAAGGCCGGGGTCGCCGCTGTTGCCCACGGCAATCGCCGCATCCGTGAGGACGCGCCTTTCGCGTGCGTAGTTCGTGCCGATGGCCACAGCCATCCTCTCAAGGCGCTCCCGGCGCTGACCCTCATCATCGCAGAACAGGCCGGCGAGGCTGAACACCTCCGGGTCCTCGGCCGCTAGCGGCACCGCCTCTTGCAGGGCCTTCGCATTCCGCGGGCATACCCGTTGGCAGGCCTCACAGCCGAGGATGCTGGTCCCGTAAGCCTCTCGCAATTCGAGCGGGACAACCTCGCCGGAGTCCATGTACGCCCGCACGCACCTGCGGAGGTCGATGGCGCCGCCCGGCATGATCGCTCCTGTAGGACACGCGCTAACGCAGGCGGCGCACCCGCCGCAATCGCATATCTCCGCCGCGGGTTCGTCCGGTTCGAGGGCGGCGTCGATGAGAACCGAATGGATGCTTATGAAGGAGCCGAATTGCTGGCAGTGGACCAGCGAATTCCTGCCGAAAGAGCCGAGGCCTGCCCGCGCAGCAAGAGCCTTGTTCGGGAGCCTCGGCCCGGCGATCGCCCGAACCCCCAGGCGCTCGCACTCCGAGGCGAGCTGCCGCGCGGCGGCACGCCCCTGCGGGTACGCCCGGTAGTAAGCCGAGTAACCCGCCATCCCTTCCGGGAGAGGCCATGCGAAAGGCGCATATGGCCTTGCAAGGATTACGACTGAAGCCGCCCCGGGCATGACTTGTCTCGGGTCGGCCCCCAAATCGCGCAGGTGTCGCTCGTTTGCGCCAATCATGCCCTCACGGTGACGCCGCTCGACCTCGACCTCCCATGTGGCGAGAGGGTCGGCGCCCGTCACCCTCACCACTCCGAAGCCAAGGTCAATGGCCTTCTCAGCTATGTCGTCTTTGAGGCCGCGCTCGAAGACCATTGTGCACTCCCCCGCCAACTCACGGCTCTACACTTAGTGGCATGTGCTGCACGTTCCACCGCCGCATGACGAGCATCCCCCGCCGGACGACGAGGTCGTGCTCTTGAAGCCAGAGCCCCCGTTGTACCCGAACGTCGACAGAAGCCGCTTGACCTCGCTGCCGCCGCAGTTCGGGCATTTTACGTCGGAATGCGCGCTGCCCATGATGAGCTCCTCGAACTTGGTGCCGCACCTCGAACATATGAACTCATAGATAGCCACGTTACAGATTCCTCCATTTCGCAAGGACTCGAGGGCCTTCCCTCTCCCCTGCCCTTCCCCATCGAGAGGGTACTCCCAGGGGTATTATACAACCGCTTTTCTCGACCGTCAAAGCCTTCCTCAGGAATACCAGAGCGGGATCCACCTCCACGGCGGACGCCGCTTCCCACGCGTTGTTTATCATGGTGTACAGGAGACGCCCATGATCGCCTTTTCGGAAACCAGCGCCCGCACCACGGGTGCTGGAGAGTCCGCAGGTCTGGCCCACGCTCAGCCCCGGCGCAGCCTCGCCATCTCCCCGCGCAGCATCGAGTTGAACGGATCGATGTCCAGGGCCTCTCGCATCTCCCCCATCGCTTCTTCCTTCATGCCTTTGGCCTCGTAGACCATGGCGAGATGGTAGTGCGCCGTGGCAAGGGTCTTCTCCGGGAAGTCCGACGGGAACAGAAGCGCTCGCTTGATGGTCCTCTCCGCCTCATCCAGCCGCCCCTGCTTGAAGTAGGCCCAGCCCAGGCTGTCCATGTATACCGGGTTCGCGGGCTCGCCGTCCACTGCCTTCTCGAGGAGCGTGACTGCGCGCTCGAGATCCCTCTTCGTCTCGGCCAGGATGAAACCCAGGTTGTTGCAGGCAGGGAGATAGCCCGGCTTCGCCTTGAGGACCCTCTCCAGCTCTTCAACGGCACTGTCGGTCTTGCCCGCCAGCCAGTAGCAAAGCCCCAGGTCGCACCTGGCCTCGGTGTTCTCGGGGTCGAGTTCGAGCACCCTCTCGTACGCCTGGATGGCCTGATCATACTTTCTGCGGCTGTACGCCGACTGGGCCTGTTTCAGCTTCGTCCGCATCTCCTCGGCTTCCTTCACGACGAACAGGTCGTCCCTTACCCCCGTGTTGACCTTGATGTCGCGGAGGACCTGCTCGACGCGGCCGCGGGTCGACCACAGCTCGGCCCTGGTTGGCAGGAAGACGCCTCTTTCCACCTGAGTCATGGTGATCTCCCCTCTCCTGTCGCCGCGCAGGTCGGTGACAGTGAGGGTATACGACTTCCAGTCGCCCTTCTCGCCCTCCTGGATCGTCCCCAGACGCAGCAGCGCCGGCTCACCCAGGAGAGCGCTTGTCTGAGCCTGGATGACGAGCGACTTCACATTATCGATCCAGACGATGTCCGGGTCAGGCACCGGGGCCTTTCGGTCCTGCACCCTGAGGACATATGCCACCCTGTCCTGTATGTCCGCCCTCTCAGAGACCTGCACCTCATACGCGTCGGCGATGCTGTCCCTCACGAACCTCAGCATGTAGGCCAGGGTCTCGAGTCCCGCCACCGACATGGAGTCGTACGTCTTCCAGTGCCCATCTTTCGGCAGGATGACTCCTGCGCCCTTCGTCAGTATCACGCGCGTGCCTTCGTTGGCTTTGGGCGCCAGATAGGTTATGTGATACTTGTCGGGTCTCTTGAAGACCACCTGCATCGTCACGGTCTCGTCCACGCCGCCCCGATTATAGACAGACTCGAGGACGCAGGTGAGGTCGCGGATCCTCGCGTTCGCACCCTGGATCTGCTTGAGGACGTCCTGCACATTGATGGCCTCCGGCGCAGCGGCGTCCACGGACGAAGCTACGAGCACAAGGACGGCCGCGGCCATGAGTACCTTCACAACAGTCCTGCACCGAACCAGCGTTGTCAACACAGCTTCCCATCCCCCAACTCGCGCCGGCCAGGCGCGCGCGTCTCTTTCCTGTCCTGTCCTGTCCTGTCCCGTCCGAGCATAGCATAGCATACCATAGCCTCGCATGGCATCGCGCGAATGCCCACCTGTCTACAACGGGTGCACCCGCACCGTTGTTCCTCGCTGCGGCGGGACCGCCCTGGCCGCAGATTCAGCAATCACCGCTGTTACCCCGGCTCTCCAGGAGCTAGCGACGTCGCACTCCGGGGACGCCATGCGCGCTTGCGGCGCGCGCCGATGGATCTGCCGCTCCGGCCAGCCGGATCCGGATCCAGAGCGCCCCGTCAGTCGCCGAGATCGAGTCTCATCATGTCGCGAAGCATCCTCGCGTTCTCCGCGGCCTGCCCCGCATGGCAGTTGTTGAACAGGACGTACGTCTTCGCGGCCCGCGTGTCAAGGGCCTTGATCCTGGGGATCCACTCCCCGAGCTCTGCCTCGGAGTAGAGGTAGTTGTACCTCTCCCACGCCTGATCGTGCTTCCACCACTTGTCAGCGTTCCTCCCATGGAACCTCACATACGCAATGTCCGAGGTCGCCTCGGCCACCGGCGGCACCAGCCCCCGGAGCCTGGGCTCATCCACAGCGCAGAACCCGAGGCCCTCTGCACGAAGAAACTCGAACGTATCCGGCCGTATCCACTCGCGGTTGCGAAACTCGACGACCACGTCCACATCCTTCAGGCGGTCCCGAAACCGCCTGATATAGTCCGCGTTTTCCTGGGTTCGCTTGAATCCCCACGGGAACTGCGCCAGCACGCACCCGAGGCTGCCGCGGCACGTCATGGGCTGCAACGCGTCGGCGAACGCCCTGAAGGCGGCCTCATTGTCCGCCTCGTTCGCCTCGCCCTCCGCTCCCTTCAGTTCGTGGGTCATCGCCTTGTTGGCTTTCACGCAGAACCCGAACCCATCGGGCACCTTTCGCGCAAGCCCCTCCATGGTCCGCACCGAAGGCATCTGGTAGTATGTGAAGTCAAGCTCGACGCAGGGAAAGTGCCTGGCATAGAACGCCAGCATCTCGCCGTCCTTGATATCCTCCGGGTAGAACACGCCCTTCCAGTCCTTGTAGCTGAACCCGGCCGTCCCGATGAGCACCATACGCTGCTTACCCTCCCTCGCGGCTCTTGTCGCGCCCGTAGCCGTCCCCGGCCCTTCGGCGCGGCTCGATATCGATGAGGCTTGCCCGGGTGACCGCGCCCTCGCCGAACCTGTCCCTGACTCTATCGAGGGCGGAGGCAAGGCTTCTCCTTCGTTCATGCGAGAGCGGCCCCTCAAAGAGCGCAAGCTGACAGGTGTAGTCGTGCGATGGCGCGAGGGTGGACGCGGTCACGCCGATAAGGCGCACCTTTCTCGAACGCGTCCAGTTGGAGCGGAAAAGCTCGACGGCCGCTCGGTATAAGTCCTCGTCGTAGCACGTGAAATCGTCCAGGGTATGCGATCGCGTGAGGGTGGTGAAGTCCGAGTACCTAAGCTTCAGCGTCACGGTCCTTGCCACGAGGTCGTGTTTGCGCAATCGCCTTGCCACTTGCTCCGACAGGGACAGGAGGTGTCGCGCGAGCGCCTCCTCATCCGCTGAATCCTCGGCGAGCGTTGTCTCGCGGCCGATGGATTTCGGCCGCTCCCACACCCCTGGGTCCACGGGGCTTTTGTCGATACCGTTCGCCACGTCGTGAAGGACGCGCCCCATGACGCCGAACCTCGCCGTGAGCATCTCCACAGGCACTTCAGCAAGGGCCTTCGCAGTGGTGATGCCCATCGATGCAAGCGCGCCCGCCGTCTTCTCCCCCACGCCGTAAAGCTTCCCCACAGGCAGAGGCCAGATGACTCTGGGCACGTCTTCCGCCTGTATGACTGTCAGCCCGTCAGGCTTATGCATGTCAGAGGCCATCTTGGCCAGGAACTTGTTCGGAGCTACCCCCACCGAGCACGTGAGGCTCAGATCCCGCCGTACTTCCTCCTTGATGCTTCGCGCTATCGCCACAGCGTCCCCGTGCAGGCGCTCGCACCCCGTGACATCGAGAAAGGCCTCGTCGATGGAGAACGGTTCCACAACAGGGGTGTAGCGCCGGTACACCTCGAGAAGGCGCTCCGAGATCGCCGCATAATCCGAGAGATGGCTCGAGAGGAAAACGCCCTGCGGGCACAGGCGTCTGGCCTCCTTTACAGGCATGGCCGAGCGCACACCGAAGGCCCGCGCCTCGTATGACGCCGTGGAGACCACCCCCCTGCCGTCGGGGTCCCCGCACACGATCACGGGTTTCCCTCGAAGCTCGGGGTGGGCCAACTGCTCGACGGCGGCGAAGAACGCGTCCATGTCGATGTGGATGGTCGTCGTCTCACTTCCTGCGCACGAGACCTGCCTTCTCAAGGTCCTCCACGAATCCCTTCAGGTCATCGAGGGTGAACCCAGGGAACTCCGCTGCCACCAGCGCGGCGATCCTCCCCAGTGCGCGCCTGCCGTCCATGTAGTTCACGGCCTCGATGAGCTTCAGCTGGAAACTTGGGTCGTCTTTCTGCCTTCCTTCATAGTACTCGTGGCGCTTTTCGCCCACCCTTTCGTACAGCAGCGACGGGTCGACCGGCCCTTTGAAGAGACGCACGTAGACAGCGCCGCCCGATGCTTCGTCACCGCCGTCACCCGTCTCCCGCCGTCCGGTGGCCTCGCGCTTGCCGGCCGCGGTGACGCCCGCGAAAAGCTCCACTTTCGCCCGGCACGTCCTGGCAGTTGCGCGGATGCCTCTCTTCAACGTTCGCGCCATCTCGCGGACCCGCGCCCGCGAGGCGTCCTGCGGCGGGAAGAGGCATGCCACCGCGTCTATTGCAGCGAGGTCCTTCTCCAGGAGCGAGTCCAGGCGCCGCCCCGACTCGCGGACGACCTCCGCCCTCTTCGATGGGTCGGGACACATCGCAGCGGCTTCACACGACGCGCTGGCGGCCCTGGCGATCCGCTCTCGTGCGCCGGCGTCCGTAACGTTCAGCATGAACCGGGCGGCCTCGAAGTCGCCCGCGGCAAACGTGAGAGCCGTCGAGCCCGCCACAAGACCGACCCGCAGGAGTTCGCTCGCGTCAAGCCGGTCCACGGTGTCCATGTTCGAGTGATAGAATCGGTCGGGCCAGTGCCCGAGATACACGCAGGGCACCCTGAACGACGAGTCCACCAGGATATAGTGGTCGGACCCGCCTGCGAAGCCGGCGACGTTGTAGTGCCAGCTTGCGGCTGCCTCGCTGCCCTCGTACATCTTTCCGTCTGCGGCGACGGCTGTCATGTAGAAGGCCGCAACGTCGTTCAGCGGCGACGGAAGGCTCCAGGGCGTGCAGACGAGATTGGCTATGGACATGGTCTCCCGGGACTCACCCACCATGTCGAGGTTCACCCCGGCCCTGACCTTCCTCGGCCAGCCAGGGTGCCTGCTCAGGTACGCCATGGTGCCGTACATCTCGGGGACGAACATGAATCTCACCCCAAGGCGCGGCCGCGCAAGCCTTCCGGCCGCTATCCCTTCGGAGAGTGCCCGCGCCATCTCCATCGCCAGCCCGCAGCCACTGGCGTTGTCGTTTGCGCCTGGCTTAGGATGGCAGAGGTGAGCGATGATGAGAACCTCCCCGTCCTGCGGGTTTCGGCCGGGGACTATCCCGGTTACGACCTCCATCTCCCCTGCGAAGAGGCGCGCTTCCACGGACGCCCTGACCCGGACGGGGCCTTGTTTGAGGAGTGATCGCAGCTCCTGCGCCTGACGGTGCGAGAGCGAGAACCCGAATGCCATCCTGCCCATGTCCTCGCTCTTCACCGGAAAGCTGGCGTAGTTCACGGCATCAGGCAAATCACCCCGGGTCCTGCGGATCGACGGGACCTCGTGCATCATGTAGTCGGAGAGCACCCCTACCGCGCCCCGCTTCCTGACAGCCTTCGCGAATGCTGCCCGGGCAGTGCCCGAGGTGAGGACAATCTTCCCGGCGACGCTGTGTGTCGTGTACACGTCGTCCGACCTGCCATCGCCGATGTCCACGACATCGAGCACAAGCCCTTCAGGCGAAGTGGACGTGCTACCGAATACCAGGCACATGGGCTCCGCTTCGAAGCTGCAGATAGGCCGTTCTTCAGGATGCACAAGCGAAAGCTCGGCCCGGATCGGCTCCCACGCAGGCGGTGGCGTCCACGTCTCGTACCTTCTCTCACCGTCGACCGGGTATCTTTCGACGGCCACGCGCTCAATTCCCCAGCTTACAAGCTTGTCCCGTACGTACCGTGCGGCGCGGGAGAAATCGGATGATCCCTTGGCCCTGTGAAACCTCGCTACCTCCGACGTGTATGCGAGGGCCTTCTCGCCCGATATCTCGCGCCTCAGGAACTCAACCAGCTTCGAGCCTACCATGTCGCTCCCGTAGCCCGCCGGACGACCCGTCCAGGTGAACCCGGCTCGAGCCGCCCATTGACGGGCATCCCCCTTTCGTGACAACATGGGCCACGCCCGCCCGCGCGAGGCTGCCGCTCCATCCAGGGACTGCCCACTCGTCAAGCTCTGTCAGGACTCATCAGGGATCGCAAACACTCAACGCTACGCACAAGACCGCGTCAGGCGCCCAGAATTCTGCGCCTCTCCTCCGCTCCCACCAGGACGACTGTGTCCCCCTGCTTCAGCCCGGCGGCGTTCGCCTCGTCGGTGTCGACGTGCATGTCAAGGGCGAAGTCCCCGCGGACCCGTACGACCACATCGTCGAACAGGAGCGCCCGCGGACCGGACGTACGCACCATCACCACTTCGCCGTCGGAGACGCCGAAATCCCTTGCAAGCTGCGGGGTAAAATGAATGTGCCGCTTGGCCACGATGACGCCCTGGTCGAGTTTCAACGGGCCGTACGGGCCGGCTATCACGACCCCGGGCGTGCCCTCGAGGTCGCCGGATTCACGGATCGGGGCGTCGATTCCAAGCGTATAGCCGTCGGTGCGCGAGATCTCCACCTGGGTCGCCTTACGGACAGGTCCGAGGATGCGGACTTTGGGGATGATCCCCTTCGGGCCGACCAGCGTCACCATCTCGTTCGCTGCGAACTGGCCGGGCTGCGAGAGTTGCTTGAAGCATGTCAGGTGGGACCCTGGTCCGAAGAGGGTCTCGAGATCCTGCTGTGTCACATGTACGTGTCTGCCTGATATGCCGACTGGGATCGTCTTGTCGCTGTGCATTATGTCGATGACCTCCGATCTGCATTGGTTATGCGCCGAAATTCAACCATAGATGTTCTCCACGCCTGGCCAATATCCTCCCGAAGGATGATGCCCGAAGGTGCGCAGAAGATCGTGCCCGGGTCGTCGAGGTGAACCCCCGGAGGGGTCGCAGCGCCCCAGCGACCGGGCACGGTCTTGCGTGCGGAACGCCGCCGCAGCGCCACCCCCCGTTGACAAACGTGGCCGCCTTTGCTAGAATGACGTTGGCGGCATGACACAAGCGAACATGTGCGATCACGCAGGGGAGTAGCTCAACTGGTAGAGCGGCGGTCTCCAAAACCGTAGGTTGCGGGTTCAAGTCCTGTCTCCCCTGCCAGCTCATGTACCGGCCGCTAAACGCCTCATTGGTGCCAGGCCTCTGCACCGGATTTCCAGCCGCTTCAGACATGAGACCGTTGACCCTGACGGTGCGAGGTCACGCTCTGGACGTTCGCTGCCCGCACCTCCCGCGGCACCGCCCGCATCAGCCCTTGAGCTTGGTTGCTGATATGTCCTGCGCGTCAGCGGCCCTGGCTGCTCAACTCGAGCACGAGCGCCCGGATGCGACCCTTGCGCGCGTGAGTCTTACGGGGACGCAGGGTCGCGGTAAGGTCGATGACCGCTCCTTCATCGCTACGGGGAGGAAGCAGGGCAGCAGGCATCACCACCTCGGACCAGGGCAGCTCCGTACCCGGCATGGCAACACCCGGTGTGGTCGCAAGAGGAACTACCACAGCCATGCCTGACTCGACGCGGTCTATCACGCCGGTCCAGGTGATGCGGTCGTCCCCATCGTCGTGCTCGACGACACCGTACATGACTCTCCCCGCCGCGACCACTGCGATGATCGCCAGAAGCGCAATGACTGCCGAAACCCTTCTCATGTGCTCCACCCCACTCTGAGGGCCTGATCGATGGTTGCGCAGGGCCTCACGACCTCGAAGTGCCGGGTTTGCGATCGGGCGCCTCGAGCCGTCGCTTTCGATTCGCCAGGTCCCTCCATGAATCCTTCCAACTCATCCCAAATTCATCCTTCCGTATGACCCTCGATTCCCGCAAGTCCCGGGACCGGTCGTCCCCCGGAGGCCAGTCCGCCCCCGGTTGTCTCCGCATGCCGTCCCTGGTAGAATGTAGCCGTGGGCGAAAGGAGGCGGTAATGCGGTGAAGATCATCCTCATACGCCACGGTCAGACGAGATGGAACAAGGAAGAGGTCTTTCGGGGCAGGGCCGACATCCCGCTCGACGAGACAGGGATGGCCCAGGCGGAAGCTGTCGCCGCTGCGCTTGCACAGATGAAGATCAGCGCCGTATACTCAAGCCCACTCGCCAGGGCAGCCGAGACGGCTCGCATCGTCGCGCGCCCTCAAGGTCTTCCGGTACAGCTGGTGGACGACCTCGCTGATATCGACTGCGGCGGGTGGGAAGGAGTGCCGGTCTATGAGGCGCGGTCACGGTACCCTGAGATGTTCGAGGCATGGCAGGAAGCCCCCCACACCGTCACCTTCCCGGGTGGAGAGAGCCTCGACCAGGTAGCGAATAGAGCGGTCGCGGCCGTTGACAGGATCGTCGCCAGCCACGCCGCGGAAGGCGAGACGGTGGCGGTCGTCTCGCACCGTGTGGTGAACAAACTGCTTCTCCTCAGGATCCTGGGTCTTGGCAGCCCGGCGTTCTGGAGGATCCGTCAGGACACGTGCTGTGTCAACATCATCGAGCACGGTCCCGGTGGCTACGTGCTGCACCTGCTCAACGACAGGTGCCACCTTGCGGGCGGCCGGATCCCGGAGCCGCCGTCGGACTTTTGATCCCCCACCTAAGCGATCCCCCTGCCATAAGGCAGGTGACCAGAGACGAAGCGCGGGGAGGGCGCATAGCCATGGATTCGCTCCTGGATACCGCGAACGTGAATGAAACCCGCGAAGCATGGGACACGCGCGTGATATCCGGCGTGACCACAGACCCAACCTTCATAGCCCGCGAGGGACGCATCTTCGAGGACGTGGGCCGGGACACCCGCTCACAGACGCGGGCATCGCGAGATTCCTGAAAGATCGGGAGCGCATCCCGCGAGGATGGCTCGCGGCGGCCGCGGCGTCGCTGCGGGAAATGGTGCAGGCCGGGTGGGCCTGCCAGCGCTACGCGCTCTGCATTGTCAGCACGGGGACGATCTCGCGCAGATCGCTCACGACGGAGATGGGGCTGTATGGCCTGAACTCCTCCGGGCATGTCACGCCGTGCAGCACTGCGCAGAAGAGCACCCCTGCACGCTGCGCGGTCTCGGCGTCCACGAGACTATCACCCACGTAAAGCACCTCGCGACGTCCCACGCCGAGTGTTGACATGGCACGTAGAAGAGCGTCCGGGTGGGGCTTGTGGCGCGTGACGTCCTCGGCGCCCACTATTACATCGAATGCGGGAAGAAGGCCCTGAGCGTCAAGGATCCGCTCTATTCTCCGCCGTAGCTTGGTAGAGACTATCCCCGTCATCACACCGGCAGCCCTGAGACCATCGAGAGCCACAGGCACTTCGCTGTACACCTTCGTACTTTCTACCATGATGTCCTCGGCCTTCTCCATGAACAGGGTCGCAAGCATATCCTGGTCGTGGCCTGGCGCAAGGCAGCGGAACATTTCGGGAAGCGTGAGACCCACGGTGCGGAGGATCTCGCGGTCGGTACGGGCGGGGGCACCGACCGCGGCGAGGGCGTAGCGAACGCACCTCGTGATCGGGTCCGACGAATCAGCAAGCGTGAAGTCGAAGTCAAAGAGCACACAACGGAAACTCAACCCGGCACCTCCCCTGCCCCACTTTACCATTGAGCGCTGATCTGTGGCCATCCGCTCAGACCACCCGGAGGATGGCGCACTTGAGGTAATGCGTCTCCTCCACGCCCAGCAGCACCGGGTGGTCCCTCGCCTGACTGCGGAGTTCCACGAGCCGGGTTTCCCTCCCCGCGTCGGCTGCAGCATCGGCGAGCATGGCCGTGAACATCTCAGGCTTCATGTGATACGAGCACGAACACGTGACCAGGACCCCACCCGGCGCAAGGATCCTCATGGCGCGGAGGTTTACCTCCTTGTAGCCCCTGTACGCGGCCCCGACGGCGTGTTTGCCCGGGGCGAAGGCAGGTGGGTCGATGACGACCAGGTCGAATCGCTCACCCTGGGCTTCAAGTCCTCTCAGCAGATCGAAGGCGTTCCCCTCAACGAAGGATATCCTCTGGTCGAACCCGTTCTTCTCTGCGTTCAGCCTCGCAGTCTGGAGAGCCGCGGCCGACGAGTCCAGCGCCACGACCTCGCGCGCCCCGAAAGCTGCAGCATGGATCGCGAACCCGCCGGTATAGCAGAACGCGTCCAGCACCCGTGCTCCGTCACACCAGGGAGCGACGGCCTTGTGGTTCTCGCGCTGATCGAGGAAAAGCCCGGTCTTCTGGCCCTTTGCCACGTCCACCCAGAAACTCAGACCGTTCTCCTGGGCCCAGAACTCCGTCGGGAACTCGCCCCCGAGAAAACCCGCGCTCTGCGGGAGGCCCTCCAGCTCCCGCGCCCGTGAGTCGTTGCGCTCGTACAGCCCTGTAACCCCCAGGATATCCCGCAGCACGCTCGCGATCATGGTCTTTCGCGCGTCCATGCCGAGGGCGAGCGTCTGTACGACGCATACGTCCTCATACCTGTCGACGATGAGGGACGACAGCATGTCGCCGTCGCTGAATACCACGCGGTAGCATGGCGCCTCCGCCCCCACGGCCCTCCGGTAGTTGCGCGCTGCAGTAAGCTTCCTGTAGAAGAACGGCTCGTCGACCTCTTCCTCGACCCAGGTCACTATCCTCACCGTGATGCTGGATACTGGGTTGATGAAGCCGCGTCCGAGGAATCTTTTCCTGTGGTCGACCACGTCCACGACATCGCCTGGCGCGGGATCGCCTGCCACCGTATCGATCTCGCCCGCGTAGACCCACGGGTGACGCGCCCGGGCGCGGCCATCCCTTCCCCGTTTCAATACCACGTATGCCACCTGTGCCTTCATCTCTTTCCATCCCCGTGCTCCACGCGCGCCCCCTGAGATCCTCAACTCTCCCGCGAAATCCCCAGCATGTGCCTGGCCTCCGCGGGGGTAGCCACCTCTCTTCCCAATTCACGGGCGACACGCGCAATGCGCGCCACGAGCTGCGCGTTGCTCTCTGCGAGCACACCTTTGGAATAGTATATGTTGTCCTCAAACCCGACCCTGACATGTCCGCCCGCGACCACGGCTACCACCGCGAGCGGAAGCTCTGCCCTTCCCACCCCTGCCACCTGCCACATGGCCTCCTCCGGGATCTGCCGCACGAGATGCATGACGTTGTCGATGGTCCCGGGGATTCCTCCCGGAACTCCCATCACGAAGTCGAAGTACAAAGGCTCTCTGACCAGCCCTTGCCTTGCAAGGCGCATGGCGTTCGCCACCATGCCGACGTCAAACACCTCAAGCTCTGGCTTGACTCCAAGCTCGGCCATCTTCCTCGCGAAAGCCTCGATGAGCCATGGCGGGTTCTCGAACACCCCGTCCCCGAAGTTCACGGTGCCGCATGTCAGAGTCGCCATCTCCGGAACGAGGTCCAGCGGACGAAGCCTCTCCTCGGCAGGGGTTCCCACTGCCCCGCCGGTGGAGAGCTGGACTATGCAGTCGCATCTTTCGCGGATGAGAGAGATCGTCCTCCGGAACACCTCGATGTCCTGGGTCGGCCTGCCTTCACTGTCGCGGACATGGAGGTGAATCACCGACGCCCCGGCATCCCGCGCCTCCGCTGCCGCCTGCGCGATCTCCTCCGGCGCGAGGGGGAGATTGGGGTTGTCCGCCCTCGTGGTCTCGGCACCGGTGAGGGCCGCGGTTATGATGAGCTTATCCGTCGCCACGCTCGCCCCTCCCGCGCTGCCTGTCTTTCGGAACCACGCACGTGCCGCTCGCCCGGAGCACCAGCACCGGCTCGGGCAGCACCTCCGCGCCCGAGGACTCCTGGGCTACCGAAGCAATCACCTTGTGAATGGTGAACTCCATCTTTCGGGACGTGTTGCCGGTCGCGGTGATGCGTCCCCTGGCTTCAAGGTAGTCTCCCGCGTACACCGGGACCAGGAATTCCACATTGTCGTATGCCCGGAACAGCCCCTCGTCGCCGTCGTGCCGGATGAGAAGTTCAGTGGCCACATCGCCCAAGAGCTGCATGAGCCGTCCGCCGTCAACTATTCCGCCACCGTAATGACTGTCCTGCTGGCTCATTCTCAGTCTTATCAGGGACTCCTCCATGCTGTCATCCCCTTTCCCCGCATGTTACTGCTTGACGGTGCAGGCCAGGTCGTCGGCTCGGGCGCGGACGGGCCGTCCGTGAACCGACCCCGGTGTAGCCGCGACCGCGCGTTCCCCCGTCATGCCTTCTCAGCAGGCGCCCGCACGCCCATGCGCCTCGCAAGCTCCTGGGCTATGAACGCGCCGACATGGGACGGTAGCGTGCCAGGCCCGAACCCGGCATCATAGCCAAGCTCCACCGCAAGCTCATGGTCTATCCTGGGACCGCCCATTATGAGGAGGACCCTGTCCCGGATGCCCTCGGCCTCGACGAGTTCGGCGAGGTTCGTCAGGTTATCGATGTGGACGTTCTTCTGGGTCACCACCTGCGAGACCAAGATGGCGTCGGCGCCCACCTCGATGGCCTTCGCCACGAGCGCCTCGTTGGGCACCTGGCTTCCGAGGTTGTACGCGACAAACCACGGGTAACGCTCGAGCCCATACTCGCCGGCGTACCCCTTCATGTTGATGATCGCGTCGATCCCGACGGTGTGGGCATCGCTGCCCGTGCACGCCGCCACGACCACGATCTTCCTGCCGATGCAGGTGGCGATGAACTCGTTGATCTCATCGAATGTCATGTGCCTCATGTTGACCTTCGACACTTTGATGGCGGTGAAGTCCACCGAATGCACGCATTTTCCATATACGACGAAGAAGGTGAAGGTGCCGGCGATGTCGCGGCTGTACACCACCCGTACGTCGTCAAGGCCCATCTTTTCGCACAGCGCCTCCGCAGCCCTGGTAGCCTCGGGGCCGGACGGCACCGGCAGTGTGAGACTCATCTGCACCCAGCCATCATCGAGGGTATCGCCATAAGGACGCACTCTTGCAAGATCCAGGTTCACCCCGGACACTGTCACCGCCCACACCCCCCTTCGCCGCCGGCCACATGGGGCGGCGCTCCGGAATCCATGCGCTCATCCGCCCGCGCTTGGGCCCCGCCCGGCGCCTGAGCCTGCACCGGCCCCGGTGCCTCGACCTCGACCTTGACCTGGGCCCGGGCCTGGGCCTGGACGCGCCACAGTTTCGGAGAGAAAGCCGGGGAAGCAAGTTCCCTCATGAAGATCTCGGGGAACGGGTTATAGTACCCGTCGCGCTTCTTCACCACACCGTCCAGGCCGCGGCCCCCGCGCGGGTCCCTCTTCACCCCCGCGAACATCCCCCGCGATATGGCAGACATGAGTCCGATCTCCGCAACCCGTTCGAGCATGGCCGTCGCCTTCGTCAGGACGTCGTTGGCCCGCCTCTCCATCTCCCCGCCGGCTCGGTACGATATCTCACGCCCCAGGTGCCGGGCGTTGTTCATTATGTACTTCGCATTCTCGATGGCGAGGTACCTGTCCTGCAGGAACGGCGTGTGAATGTGCTCCGTGAGGACTCCCACGAGCTGGATGGTCTGGCCTGATATGACGCCCGCCAGGTTGAACATTGCATCCATCAGGTGACCCCTGAAGATGTTCCCCGTCATGTATTTGGTCGGCGGCATATACTTGAGCGGCGCATCCGGGAATATGGCCCGGGCCATCTCCGCCTGGGCCAGCTCATAGAGAAACCCGTCTGTCATGTCGGGGTTCATCTGGAACGCGTGCCCGAGCCCGATCTGCCCCGGCCGCAACCCCGAACGCAGTGCAAGCTCCTCGTTGATGAACTGAGACGCGAGAACGGTATGGGCGTGGTCGTAGGCGTCGGCCGCGGTAAGGTAGTTGTCCTCGCCTGTGTTGATGACGACGCCTGCATACGCGTTTATCATCCGGGAGAATCGCTGGTCGACGAAGGTGCGCCTCATGTTGATGTCCCGGAAGAGTATCCCGTACATGGCGTCGTTCAGCATCATGTCCAGACGCTCCATGGCGCCCATGGCCGCAATCTCGGGCATGCACAGCCCCGAGCAGTAGTTCACGAGTCGTATGTACCTGCCCAGCTCACGGCTCACTTCGTCGAGAGCCTGGCGCATGATCCTGAAGTTCGCCTGGGTTGCGTACGTGCCGCCGTAACCCTCGGTGGTCGGCCCGTACGGGACGTAGTCCAGCAAACTCTGGGCAGTGCTCCGGATGACCGCGACTATGTCGGCCCCGCACTTTGCGGCGGCCTTCGCCTGGGTTACATCCTCATAGATGTTGCCGGTGGCAACGATGATGTATATGTACGGCGGCGTGGCCGCATCCAGCTCCTCTATGAGGCGCTCGCGCTCCAGACGCCGGCCCTTGATATGCGCGCACATGCGGGAGGCCTCGGGCATGATCGCCTCCCGCACGGCCTTTTCGTCCGCCGGGTGAATCTCCCCCAGGCGCAGGTCCCCGCGGGCGATCCTCCTCGCCACTTCCGCTGCGGATTGTCCCTCGTGCACCATCGCCGACCCTATCCAGTACGCGATCCCGTCGCCGAGGATCCCCGCAGCCTGTGCCTGCTCCACTATCACGTTGGGAAGCGGCACGCCGTCCTCGTCAATGCCGTTTATCCCGAGCAGGCGCAGCACCGTCCTTTCGATGGTTGCCGTGGTGCTGGCATTGATGTCTGGCTCTATGCCGTCCGCGATACCGCGGGCGGCGCGCCTTGCCCGTTCCACGAGAGACATGTCGAGGTTGATCCTGCTCATGCAACTCCCCCCTCCCTCGGTGGCTCTTCATCACCGCGCGGCACCGCCAGGCGGCCCGGCCCGCGATCGCTCGGGCCTTTCCTCCCTGCCCCGGCAGCGACCGCGGCAACGATAGCAGCGTCAGAAGCGCCGGCAGGAGCGGCAGGAGCGGCAAGAGCTGCAGGAGCGCCGTGGACGCCGATGCGCCCGCCGACACCGCAGCGATTGGGCCCGGCAGAGCCTGCTTCTCCTGCGGCGGGAAGGTTACGCGCGATCCCGGCCACGACGTCGAACGCGGGGACAGGCGCCACCGCGTGCGCCACCCCGTCGAGAAGCGCGGCGGGGTCAAGTAGCCGCCCGTCGGGTGCTGTCGGGTTTGTCGTCACAGCCACCAGCCTGACCGGATGAACGGCCGCTACCAGGCCTCCGGCGGACCAGAACCCGTCCAGGTCGCCGGGCTCCACCAGGATCCTCGTGGCGTCGCGCACCACGACCGTGAGGCCGGAGGCCCTGCCCCGCTTCAGAATCGCACGCAAGAGGCCGCCGGTGAGGGCGCCTCCAAGGAGGACCGTCTCGACGTCCTCCGTCAGTGCCCGGGCCACCTCGTCCGCCCGGGCTAGCACGCTCGGCACCACGATACGGCGCGACGATGCGTCGCCGCGGACGAACACCACGTCACGGTGGGACAGCGGGGCCGAGAGCGCTTCCGCTCCTGCGGGACACATGCATTCGGGGACAATCAGCGTGCGCACGGCGCGGGTCGTCCGGCGCACGACTCCCTCCATGGTCGCGGCGAGCGCCGCGCCGGTGGCGAGCACCGTGGCTTCGACAAGCGACGGAGCGCATGAGAACTTCCTGCCCGCAGCCCCGTCTATGGCCACAAAGCGAGCCCCGAGCCGCCGCATGAGAGCGACAGCGTCGTGTGCGGCGGCCGCGCTGTTCCCGCCGCCGACCTCCACCTTCCCGGGACCGACGGCCCTGTACACAAGGAGCCGCCCAAGGGCCGACGTATGGCGCGTAACCGCCACAGGCTCTATCGGCGCCCGGGCTTTTGCCGCCAGGCGCTCGGCGGTGGCGAAGAGCGCTCCCTCGGGAAGCCGGATGGGCGGCTTCGGCAGCATCGTCACGGCATCGACGTCTTCACCGTCCCGTCCCGCCGAAGCCACGCCGACGGGGATCCCCCTCGTCGCAACCCCTTCCAGTATGGCCCCGAGGGTCACGGTCTTGCCGCAATTCTTCGCCATGCCCACCACAGCCACGCTGCTGCCGGCCGAAAGAACGATGTCGGTTATGTCGAGTCCAGGGCCTGTCATGGCACCCGCCCCCTTTCTCAGGCCGGCCTCCCGTGGTCGCGCGGCCGTTCCCTGCCGTCCATCGAGGCGACTGCAACTGCAGAGCTGATGGTCTCAGCGGGACGAAGGCGTCGGTTTCTTTCGCCTCCGAGCCTGCCTTTCGAGATCCCTGGGCTCCAGACTCACGCCCTTGCCTTCCAGCAGCCCCGCGACCCCGACAGGCGCCCGCTCGGCCTCCTTGCACAGCGTGCACGTGCCACACGAGCTCTCATAGCGCTCGGGCTCGTTGTATACGCTGATGACCCCCTCGTAGTTCCGGAGCACCACTTTGCGTTCGCCCTGTGAGATGAGGTACTGGGGTCCCACAGGGATCTTGCCGCCGCCGCCGGGCGCGTCCACGACGAATGTGGGCACGGCAAACCCCGACGTGTGCCCGCGCAGGTGCTCGATAATCTCGATACCCTTCGCCACCGGAGTCCTGAAGTGCTCGAGCCCCATGGAAAGGTCGCACTGGTAGATGTAGTACGGCCGGACCCTTATGCTGACGAGCTCATGCACGAGCCTTTTCATTATGTGCGGGCAATCGTTCACGCCCCTCAGGAGCACCGATTGGTTACCCAGAGGGATCCCCGCGTCCGCAAGCATTTCGCACGCCTTCTTCGACTCGGGCGTGATCTCCTTGGGGTGGTTGAAATGAGTGTTCAGCCACAACGGGTGGTACTTCCTCAGCATGCTGCAAAGCTCCGGGGTGATCCTCTGCGGGAGGACCACCGGGGTCCTCGTGCCGATGCGGATCACCTCCACGTGGTCGATGGACCTGAGCGACCGGAGCACATACTCTATTGCGTCGTCCGCGAGCACAAACGGATCGCCACCGGACACCAGCACGTCGCGGACCTCGGGGGTCCTCCGGATGTAGTCGATGGCAGCGTCGATGTCCCCCCTCGTTACGGGGGCGTCCTCGTGCCCTGCCAGCCTGCGCCTGGTGCAGTGGCGGCAGTACATGGAACAGAAGTTCGTCACGAGGAGAAGCACCCTGTCAGGGTACCTGTGCGTGAGGAACGGGACGGGCGAGTCCACGTCCTCGTGCAGCGGGTCCACCATGTCGTACATCATGGTGTGCAACTCGAGCGCTGTCGGCACACTCTGCCGCCTCACCGGGCAGTGCGGATCGTCCGGCGACATGAGGCTCACGTAGTAAGGCGTGATCGCCATTCGAAACCTCTCGAGGCAGCGCCTGGCGCCCTCCTCCTCATCCGGAGTGAGGCTCGCCACCTTCTTCAGGGTCTCCACGTCGGTGACCCTGTTACGCAACTGCCAGCGCCAGTCGCCCCATTCGCCATCAGTGACGTCCTTCCACAGCGATATGTCGCGGAAGTGTCTCATTAGAGCCGCCATCTCCTTCAGCAGCCGTCATCCGACCGCCCATCTCTTCAGAAACATCTCCATGAGGACCGGGCTCTCCCTGAGAGTCGCAAGGGCTATCTCGGCGTGCCCTTCAGTGTAACCGTTGCCGATGATCATGGTGACGTCCTTGCCGATCCCCTCGGCACCCAGCGCGGCCGCGGTGAAGCTTGTGGCCATGCTGAAAAAGTACACGACGCCGTTATCGCGCGTGGCCATGATGGACGCCATCTCGGTGCCGGGGATGTTCACGCAGTTGATCGTGACGTCGGCAAGCTTGCCGGCGGTAAGCTCGCTCACCCTCTCGAACACCTCGAGAGGATGCGTGGCGTCGGCCGAGAAGACATGATCTGCAAAGCCCGACTCGATCGCCCGGCCCACGCTGGCTTCGCTATGCGCAAGGCCCAGCACCTCACCGGTCACGCCCGCCCGCTTCTTCGCTTCGTACAGGCACAGTAGACCTGACTTGCCGCCCGCGCCTATCACCAGCACGGTGTCTCCGGGTCTCACGAGCTTGGCCGTCTGCGCCGGGGCCCCCGCCACGTCAAGCACCGCAAGGGCGAGCGATGCAGGCATGTCGGGAGGCAGAACGGCCCAGATGCCGCTTTCGAACAGGATAGCCTCGCCCCTGATCTTGACCTGGTCGATGTCCTTGCGTATCTCAAGGATCTCCTCGATGACGAGGGGCGTCAAGGAGAGCGAGACCAGGCTCGCTATCCTATCGCCAGGCCTCAGGCTCACCGTGCCCGCGAGATCAGGCCCGATCCGGCGGACTGTGCCGATGAACATGCCCCCAGAGCCTGTGACGGGGTTGTGATGCTTCCCCCGCTCCCTCACGATGTCCAACATGATGCGCCGGATCTCGTCGTCATCTCCGCCGGCCTGCTGCTTTATCTGGGTGAAGCTCGCCGCGTCCACGTTCAGCGTGTCGACGTCCACGAGGATCTCGTTATCGCAGGGCACCATGGTGTTGTCGATCTTCCAGGCCGCCTGCGGCAGCACTCCCTTCGGCTCAATCACCCGATGAGTCCCGTACTTGCATCCCCTCAACACCGCTCCCTCCCTATCATGACGCTGCCTTGCATTCGCTGTCTATCTGCGTCGGAATCCACCATGCCTGGCTTGCCCGTCGCGGCAGCGCAGCCACCCGCGAGTATTCAAGTGAGGATTCAGAAATGCTCCCGACTCCGCTTTGTCGAGGCGCGCATCTTGGGGCGCCGTCCCCGAGTACAATACCCGAAACCCTGTGGTCGCCGCAACACGGGGAGCAACTACCGAACCCTCACTTACTTATGCAAACTATGTGCCAAACGCCCCTGCGCCGCTGACCGCGACTCCACGGCAACCACCGGCAACGATGCGGTCTTCGCTGCGCAAACCCCATGTCATCGCAGTCACCGGCCGCCTGACTTTCGGCACTCGCCCGGTATTCGGCATTCGTCCGCGACATCCTGCGGACGCGGTCCGAGGCCGCCGCTTCAGACCATGTACCGGGGTGCTCTCGCCGAGACGCATGCGGCGTCCGGCTAAGTGGGGTGTCACAAACCGGTGGAGTTCTTGCAGGAGCTGGGCTATTGCTGGTTGCCGGTGACGCGCTCCGGGGGCGACACGGAAGCGGGACGCCTTGACAGGATCCTGCCGGCAGGTAGATGGCGGGAATTCGACTCGCGCTCCATCACGCCTGGCTGACTTGTGGGGACTGTACTCGACCGATGTCTTCACGGTGCCACATCCCCCGGAACCGCACGTGGCGCACGCCCCGGTAAGCACGGTCAGCGGCCTCCTGCACCGATGCTCCAGTGGCCACCACGTTCAGCACACGCCCGCCTGACGTGACGAGGCGACCATCGTCGAATCTGGTGCCTGCATGAAACAGGATGACGCCCTCAGCGGCGGCGCCCGCCTCATCGATGTGGACCTCGTCGCCGGTACGCGGTCTTTCGGGATATCCCTCGGACGCGACGACCACACACGCGCTCGCCGCGGGACGCCACCTCACGAGGTCGGAGCTGAGGCCCTGCCCTTCGACGGCAGCCTCGATGAGGTCGACGATGTCCGATTCCATCATAGGGAGGATAGCCTGGGTCTCCGGATCGCCCAGCCTCGCGTTGAACTCGAGGACTCTCGGGCCGGACGAAGTGAGCATGATCCCGGCGTAAAGGACGCCCACATAGCGGCGGCCCTCCTCTGCCAGCCCCTTCACGGCAGGCTCGATGATCTCCGACATGATCCTGGCTCCGAGGGCTGCGTCGCCCTCCGGAGCGGGCGCTATCGCGCCCATCCCCCCGGTGTTGGGGCCGACGTCGCCGTCCCGGGCCCGCTTGTGATCCCGCGCCGTGAGCAGCGGCACAGAAGTCTTGCCGTCCGTAACTGCGAAGAAGCTCATCTCTCTGCCGACGAGCAGGTCCTCGACGAGGATCGCGCCCCCTGCCCCAAGCGAGGCCACCGCCCTGACCCCGTCCTCGGCCTCTTCCGCCGTGCGTGCCACCACGACCCCCTTCCCCGCCGCAAGGCCATCGGCCTTGACGACCACTGGCGTGCCATGGTGGCGCACGAAGCCCGCCGCCGCGTTTGCGTCGCGGAAGACTCGGTAGCCCGCCGTAGGGATGCCATGCCTCGTCATGAACTGCTTCGCCCAGACCTTGCTGGATTCTATCTCTGCAGCCGCTCTCGTCGGCCCGAAAACGGCAAGCCCAAGCCTGGTGAACTCGTCCACTATTCCCAGGGCGAGCGGCACCTCGGGCCCGACGACGGTCAGATCCACACGGTGCTCCAGGGCGAAGCTCGCAAGGGCCGGTATGTCGCCGGCGGCGATCGGCACGCACGACGCAAGGCGGGCGGCGCCGGGGTTGCCGGGCGCAGCATAGACTCTTGCGACTCGCGGGCTCGAGGCAAGTTTCCACACGAGCGCGTGCTCTCTTCCACCCTGGCCCACCACGAGAACGCGCAGGCTGTCCTGTTTCACTCTAATCCCTCCCCCTCGCTCCACTACCTCGACCCTCCACCCGGCTCCGCCACGTCGTGGCGCCAGGAATGGGCGGACTTGCACAGTGCACACCCTGGCAAGGCGCGGCTTCCCCGCCCCGTTCAATGCCTGAAGTGCCGGATGCCTGTGAACACCATGGCGATGCCATGCTCATTCGCGGCCTCGATGCACTCTTTGTCCCTGACGGACCCGCCGGGCTGGATGACCGCGGTCACGCCCGCCTTCGCAGCCTCGTCTATCCCGTCCCTGAAGGGGAAGAACGCGTCGGATGCCATCACAGCGCCTCTCGCGTTCGAGCCGGCGTGCCGAGCGGCTATCCTCACTGACCCCACCCGGTTCATCTGACCGGCACCGACGCCCACGGTCGCATCGTCCTTCCAGAGAACGACGGCGTTGGATTTCACGTGCTTTGCCACGCGCATGGCATGAAGCAGCCATCTGCTCTCCTGAACGTTCGGCCGCCTCGCCGTCACGACCTGAACGTCCCCGGGAGCCGTGTCGCGGGTGCCGTCCGCCTGCTGGACCAGAAAGCCTCCATCTACCCAGCGGACGTCGATTCCGGTCGCGAGGTCGTGATCCCCTTGCGGGACGACCAGCACCCGGAGGTTGGGCTTGGCCGCGAGCACGGGGATCGCCTCCTCGGCGATACCCCAGGCCAGGACCACCTCCACGAACGTCTCCACGAGCCTCGCCGCTACGTCCCCCGTCACCACCCCACCCAGGCCCACCACGCTCCCGAACGCGGACACGGCGTCGGCCTCTCGCGCCTTGACGTAGGCCCGTGCAAGGTCGTCCCCCACCGCAACGCCGCAGGGATTGGTGTGCTTTATTACCACCGCGACAGGCTCGGCAAACTCCCTCATGATCCGTAGGGCGGCGTCGGCGTCGAGGATGTTGTTAAAGGAGAGCGGCTTGCCCTGCACCCGCCGCGCACCCGCAAGGCCCCTGGCCGGTAGCCCCTCGAGCGCATAGAACGCCGCCCTCTGGTGCGGGTTCTCGCCGTACCGGAGGTCCAGCACTTTCGTCCCCCGTATCCACAGGGCGCCCCCGAGGGAGACGTCGCTTGCGCCGCTGTCGCCCTGCTTGATTCCCTCAGGAGCCTGCCTCTGACCTGCAGCCGTCTCATGCGCCCCGGCGCACGAATCGCTGCCCGGGATGCCGGATACCCGGCCTGCCCCCTCAGCCGTACGGCCGAGGAAGTCGGCTATGGCCTGGTCGTACTCGGCGGTGTGCCGAAACGCCTCCAGCGCCAGCTGCAGGCGGGTCGTCGCCGACAGCTCGCCTGCGGATTCGAGCTCGGAGATGATGTCCGCATACCTCCTCGGGTTCGTCACAACTGCTACGCGTTCGAAGTTCTTGGCTGCGGCCCGGACCATTGTGGGACCCCCGATATCGATGTTCTCGACAGCGTCCTCCAGTGTGACATCGGGCCTCGCCACAGTTTGCACGAACGGGTAGAGGTTGACCGCCACAATGTCGACAAGCCTGATGCCCAGCCGCCGAATCTCCTCCTCGTGCTCCGGGGTGCCCCGCGCGAGTATCCCGGCATGCACGGCCGGGTGCAGGGTCTTGACCCTGCCTCCAAGGACCTCCGGAAACCCTGTCACATCTGACACCCGTATCACGGTCACGCCGCCCGCCTCGAGCGCGGCGGCGGTGCCTCCCGTGGACACGATCTCGTACCCCAGGCGGGCGAGGGCTTTCGCGAAATCGACCACCCCGGTCTTGTCATGAACACTGATGATGGCTCTGCGTCCGTTCACTCCGTCCACCTCCGTGCGAAGAGTAGCAGATCGAAAAGAGAGCGCACCGACCTACCTCCCTAAAAGGACCCTTCTGCCTTCGAGCCTCACCCTGCCTTCGGCGATGCCTGCGATGCACTCAACGAGCAGCCCGTGCTCCTGCTCGAGAATGCGCGCGGAGAGCGACTCCACGGTATCGTCCGGCATCACAGGTACGACACGCTGGCCGATTATCGGCCCTGTGTCCATCCCGTGATCCACGAAATGTACAGTGCACCCGCTGTACCTCACCCCGTACTCAAGAGCCTGCCGCTGCGCGTCGAGGCCGCGAAAAGCCGGGAGGAGCGAAGGGTGTATGTTGATGACCCGCCCCTCGAAAGCCCCGAGGAACGTCTCGCCCAGTATCCGCATGAACCCGGCCAGCACCACGAGGTCAGGGCGGAAGCTGCCTACCGCCTCAGCCAGGGCGCGCTCGAAGGAAGCGCGCGATGGGTGGCTCTCGCGGGCTACCACCACGGCCGGTACCCCGTGGGCCGCAGCCCTCTTCAGCGCCGGCGCATCCGGCTCGTCGCACACGAGGCCCGCCACCTGCGCAGCATGCAACTGTCCGGTTTCCACGGCATCGATTATGGCCTGGAAGTTGGTCCCTCGCCCGGAGGCCATCACGACGATCCTGAACTCGCCGGATTTCACCCGGCTCGCAGACACGACGTGCGCGCCCCTGACAACGAGTTCATCAGTGTGACCACAAGTCACCAACGAATGTCACCTCCCCGCTGCCCGGGATGACATCTCCCACCACGTAGCAGCCTTCTCCGGCCGCGCGGAGTATCTCAAGGGCTCTTGCGACATCCGCGGGCCTTACGGCGATCATGAACCCGATACCCATGTTGAACGTTCTTAGCATCTCGCGGTCATCCACATCACCCAGCTTCTGGATGAGGCGGAAGATGGCCGGGACTGGCCACGACCCGAGGCTCAGCCTCATGGCAAGGCCTGGCTGGAGCATCCTGGGAGGGTTATCCACAAGCCCTCCGCCTGTGATGTGGGCCATCCCACGTACCTGGACCTTCGACGCAAGGTCGAGGACGGGCCGGACGTAGATCCGGGTCGGCTCGAGAATCTCGTCCACCAGCGGGCGCCCAATGCCCTCCGGCCCGTCGTGGAGGCCCAGGCCTGCGATATCGAAGAGCACGTGCCTTGCGAGCGAGAATCCGTTACTATGAAGGCCGGACGACGCAAGGCCGATGAGGACGTCTCCAGGCTCTATGGTACTGCCGTCCACAAAGCGCTCTCGCTGCACCACGCCCACGGCGAACCCTGCCACGTCGTAGTCGCCGTCCGCGTAAAAGCCCGGCATCTCCGCGGTCTCGCCGCCGAGAAGCGCGCACCCCGCCCGTCTGCAGCCCTCAGCGATCCCCGAAACTATGCTCGCGACTCTCTCAGGATCGATCCTGGACTGCGCCAGGTAGTCCAGGAAGAACACGGGCCTTGCACCGCACGTGAGGACGTCGTTCACGCACATGGCCACGGCGTCGATGCCTATGGTGTCGTGCCTCCCTGCCTCGATGGCCACTCGCAGCTTGGTGCCGACGCCATCCGCGCCCGCCACGAGCAGGGCATCGCCTTCGGCCACGTTGACCTGCCCAAGCCGGTACACCCCTCCAAACCCGCCGACCTCGCCGACGACGTTCTCGTCGAACGTGGACGCCACTGCCTCACGGATGAGGTCCACAGCCGTCGTGCCACGGTCGATGTCCACGCCCGCGGCGGCGTAAGTGGCCCTGCCACCGGCCTCCCCGGGCTGGGGCGCGCAGTCCATCTTTGCGGTCGCGGCGGGATCTACCGGCACCGGGTAGTCTCCGTCGAAGCACGCAAGGCAGAATCCCGCCTTACTGCCGCGCACGCCGCCAGCACATCTCATGGCTTCCAGGAGACCCTCCCGGCTCAGGTAGTGGAGGCTGTCCGCCCCCGTCATAGAGAGCACAAAGCCCTCACCGTTGGACGCTGCCAGCCTGTCGCCGCGCCTGGACGTATCGATCCCATAGAAGCATGGGTACACCACGGGCGGCGACGCCACGACCAGGCCGACCCTGCTCGCGCCAGCGTCGCGCAGGAGTTGCACCAGCCGGGCGCTGGTGGTTCCCCTCACGATGGAATCGTCCACGAGCAGCACCCGTTTTCCTTGCACGATGCGCCTCACGGCGTTCAGTTTCAGCCTGACGCCCAGGCTCCTCTGGTCCTGTGTCGGCTGGATGAAGGTCCGGCCGAGATATCTGTTCTTGACGAGGCCGTATTCGAACGGTATGCCGCTCTCTCGCGAAAACCCCAGGCCCGCCGCGACGCCGGACTCGGGCACGGGCACGACCACGTCGGCCTCTACCCTGTGCTCCCGCGCCAGCATGCGGCCCATCTCATACCTGGCCTCGTTGACGTTGATGCCCTCGATGATGCTGTCGGGCCTCGCGAAGTAGATGTACTCGAAGATACACGTCGAGTGCGCTGGCGCTTCTGGCCCGCGAACCGACCTTACGCCGGCCCTGTCGATGAACACGATCTCTCCCGGCTCCACCTCGCGGACGAGCCCGGCTCCGATGACATCGAGTGCGCATGACTCGGAGGCAAGCGCAAAGCCGCCGTCGGGCAGCGATCCCAGGCACAGGGGCCTGAACCCGTGCGGATCGCGCATCCCTACGAGGGTGGTCTCGGTCATGAGCACCACCGAGTAGGCGCCCTGGAGGTCGATCATGCACTTCACGAGGGCATCCCCGAGGTCGTTCTGAGAGTACCTTGCGAGGAGGCACCCCAGGACCTCTGTGTCCACGGTCGTCTGAAACACCGAGCCGGCCATGCCGAGGGTCCTGCGGAGGTCGCCCGCATTCACCACGTTCCCGTTGTGGGCCAGGGCGAGGTCGCCCCACGGGTAATGGAACACGAGGGGCTGGGCGTCCGTGATCCCCGGCGACCCGGCGGTCGAGTAACGCACGTGGCCGATGGCCACGTTCCCCTTGAGACCCTCGATGACCCCGCCGCTGAAGGCCTCGGACACGAGGCCCATGGCCTTGTGGAGCCGGATGCCCGCCCCCACGCCGGATGATGCGGCAAGGCCTGCGCTCTCCTGCCCGCGGTGTTGGAGCGCGTGCAGGCCGTACAGGGCAAGCTCTGCGGCGCGCTGCCCCGAGCCCGTCATCACGCCAACCACGCCGCAGTGCTCGCGCCAGTCGAACGGCCATTGCGGTTGATGGAGAAGCTCGCCTACTGCTCCAGGGCCCATCGTATCGCCCCCCGGTATACTCTCGCTAGCTCGCTGACAGGGACATCGACCGTCCCGCGGCCAGGATGTGCCGCACCTCTGCCGCGCGTATCGTCGTCCACGTCGATGACGAGGCGCGCTCCGCCGACCTCGCCCAGCACGGTGACAGGCACGCCGTGGCGTCTGGCCATCCCCTGGACCTCGCTCGTGACAGATGGGTGAAACGATACCAGCATTCGTCCGCCTGACTCGCTGAATAGATAGCGGTCCGCACGCATCATACCGGGAAACCTCACCCGGGCGCCGATCTCGCCCAGGACACACGCCTCGGAGAGCGCCGCGCCGAGGCCGCCTTCCGAGAGGTCGTGGCACGACGAGAGGATCCCGGCTCGGATGAGATCAAGGGTAAGCTCGACTACACTGCGCTCAGCCCGGAGGTCCACCGTCGGCACCGGCCCTCCCTCGATGCCGTGGACGGTCGCCAGGTACTCGCTCGCCCCGATCTCATCGCGGGTTCGTCCAAGCACCGCCACAATGTATCCTTCGCGCCTGAACCCGGGCGTCGTCAGCCAGGACAGGTCCTCGATGAGGCCCACCATTCCGACCACCGGGGTTGGGTGGACCGCCACGGCGGACGCCCCGTCCTTCGAGGACTCGTTGTAGAAGCTCACGTTGCCGCCGGTCACGGGGATGTCCAGCGCCCCGCACGCCTCCGCCATGCCCTCCACTGCCTGCTTGAACTGCCAGAAAGCCTCGGGCTTCTCGGGATTGCCGAAATTCAGGCAGTCGGTGACCCCCACAGGCTCCGCGCCTGCGGCCGCCAGGTTTCGCGCGGCCTCAGCCACGGCGTGGGCGGCCCCTGCCCACGGGTCGAGGTAGCACTGGAGCGAGTTCGCATCGCACGTGAGCGCAAGTCCCTTGTTCGTGCCGGGCACCCTCACGACCGACGTGCCCCGCCCCGGCAGCACCACGGTGTTCGTCCCCACCTGATGGTCGTACTGGCTGTACACCCACTCCTTGCTGGCGATGCGCGGCGACGCCAGGACCCGCATGAGGGCGTCGGCATAGTCCTCAGGCTCCGGCACGCCCGAAAGATCACGCTCCTTCTCCCGCCGGAAATATCCGGGCTCGCAGGCTTCCCGCATGTAGCAGGGCGCCATGTCGGTCAGGGCCTTCGCAGGCACCTCGGCGACGACCGTGTCGCCATCCCTTATCCTGAGGACCCCGTCGTCTGTGACGTGCCCGACCACGGTGGCCTCGAGCCCCCATTTCCCGAACACGCGCTCCACCTCGGGCTCGCTCCCGGCCTTGACGGCCACGAGCATCCTCTCCTGCGACTCCGAGAGCATGACCTCGTAAGGAGTCATCCCTTCCTCGCGCCTGGGCACCTTCGCGACGTCGATCTCCATGCCGACCTCGCCGCGCGACGCCATCTCGCACGATGAGCACGTGAGCCCTGCTGCGCCCATGTCCTGGATGCCGATGACCACATCGTCGCCCAGCCCGTACAGCTCGAGGCACGCTTCGAGAAGAAGCTTCTCCATGAACGGGTCACCCACCTGGACCGCGGACCGCCTAGCCATGGCCTCCGGCGACAGCTCGGCAGATGCGAACGTCGCCCCGTGCATTCCGTCGCGTCCGGTGCGGGCGCCCACCACCATCACAGGGTTTCCCGCGCCCCGCGCCGCGGCTTTCTTGATGCTCGAGGCCGGGGCCACGCCGACGCACATCACGTTCACGAGGGGGCTTTCCTTGAAGCTTTCGTGCGTTGCCACCTCCCCGCCTACCGTGGGTATGCCGATGGAGTTGCCGTAGCCTGCTATACCCGCGACCACCTGCGCGAACAGATGCCTTGAGCGGACGTCGGAGAGGGGGCCGAACCGGAGCGCGTCGAGGAGCGCCACCGGCCGCGCGCCCATCGTGAAGATGTCCCGGATTATCCCTCCCACCCCGGTCGCCGCACCCTGGTAAGGCTCCACGGCGGAGGGATGGTTGTGGCTCTCGATTTTGAACACCACGGCGAGGCCATCTCCGATATCCACCACGCCTGCGTTCTCGCCGGGCCCCTGGATCACGCGGCTTCCCGTGGTCGGGAGGAGGCCGAGCACCGCCCTGGAGTTCTTGTAGCTGCAATGCTCTGACCACATCACCGCGAACATCCCGAGCTCCACGAGGTTGGGCTCGCGCCCGAGGATGCCGACGATGCGTCCGTATTCCTCAGTGGCCAGCCCCATCTCCCGCCAGATGCATTCGCCCAAGCGCCACACCTCCAGAAAGGAATTCGAAAGCCGACGCGAAGACCCACCTGCCGTCGACGCCGCCGAGGACCGCCTCGCACGCGCGCTCAGGGTGAGGCATCATTCCGAGCACGTTGCCGCGCTCGTTCGTTATCCCGGCTATGGAGCGGCAGGAGCCGTTGGGGTTCGATTCGGACGTGGGGACACCCTGTTCGTTGACATAGCGAAACACGACCTGCCCGCGCTGCTCGAGCTCGTCCAGGGTCGCGTCGTCCGCATAATAGTTGCCCCAGCCATGGGCTATCGGCATGGCGAGCACCTGTCCGGGGCGGCACAGGCACGTGAAGGGCGAAAGCGTGCTTTCCACGCGCAGGTGCACGTTCTCGCACCTGAACCGCAGGACCGCGTTGGGCAGCATGGCGCCCGGAAGCAGCCCACACTCGAGAAGGACCTGAAAGCCGTTGCAGATGCCAAGGACGAGGCCGCCCGCCCGCGCGAACACTGCGACCTCGTCCATGATCGGAGCGAACCTCGCTATCGCGCCTGCGCGCAGGTAGTCCCCGTACGAGAACCCGCCGGGCAGGACCACGAGGTCACATTCGCCCAGGCTGTAGTCCTGGTACCAAATGTACCTTACATCCACGCCGAAGGACTCGACAGCGCGATAGCAGTCGGCGTCGCAGTTGGACCCTGGGAAGACCACCACCCCGACCTTCATCGCTCCTCGCCTCCAGCCTCGGACAGCTCAAAGGAGAATCTCTCGATGACGGGGTTGGCGAGTAGCTTCTCCGCGATCTCCTGCACCTGGCGCCTGGCGGACTCGGGGCCGTCCGCTGTAAGCGTAAGCTCGATGTGCTTTCCGATACGCACGTCGACGACGTTATCGTGGCTCATGCCATGAAGCGCCCTCTTAACCGCCGACCCCTGCGGGTCCAGTATCGACTCCTTCAGTCTGACCTTGACCTGAGCCCTGAACTGCATGGCCTGCCATCCTCCCCTCGTTTTCCAGTTCCCTCATCGAACACAGAGTGAGGGTTCGTTGATTCCTCCCTGTTTTCCAGCGGCTGCCGGGTTACCGCTGTCGCACCCGGGGTCGGCGCGCTTGCGGCGTGCCTCGCTGGACCTGGCATTCAGGCCTGCCAAATCGAGAGCGCCCCGTCGCGCAGGCGCCGGCAGTCGAGACCTTCTCCTGTATCGGCCTGGATCTGTGAAGTCACGCTCGGACCCTGCCGGTCACCCGCCGGAGGACCTCCTCGTACGCCTCCTCGACGTTTCCCATGTCCCGCCTGAAGCGATCCTTGTCGAGGCGTTCGCCTGTGGCGGCGTCCCAGAGCCTGCACGTATCAGGCGAGATCTCGTCACCAAGCGCAAGTTCGCCGTCGCACCAGCCGAACTCCAGCTTGAAATCAACCAGGATGAGGCCCTTCCCGGCAAGGTGCGGCGCAAGCTCGCGGTTCACGGCAATTGACGCCTCACGAAGGCTTGCGACCACGTCTCGGCCGGCGATGCCCAGCGCAACGATGTGGTCCTCGGCGACTAGGGGGTCCCCCAGCGCGTCGTCCTTGTAGTAGAACTCGACCATCGGGAACGCTGGTCTGGTGCCCTCTGCGATGCCAAGCCTCTTGGCAAGGCTGCCTGCGACGATGTTCCTCACCACGACCTCCAGTGGAAGCATGGAGAGCTTGCGGACGGTCATCGTGTTCTCGCTCTCGAGCCTTACGAAATGCGTGGGTACGGAACGCGATGCCAGGTACGAGAAGAGCGCCGCCGAAACCTGGCAGTTCACGGCGCCCTTGCCGTGGATCGTCCCGCGCTTGCGGCCGTCCTGGGCCGTGGCGTCGTCCTTGAACTCGACGAGATAGTGCCGGGGGTCTTGCGTGCGATATACCCGCTTCGCCTTGCCCTCGTAGACCAGATCGTTGCCTTCTGTCATGTCCGGTGCGCCTCCCCTTACCTCACTTCGGCGCCGCAAGCGCATCTATAACACGGTTGTGCTTCGTCTCTACCTCCTGCGCAAGACGTCGCCGGTAACGGGCGAGCCTTGCGCCGAGCTCCGGATCCGACGTCGCAAGGATCGCTATGGCGAGAAGCGCGGCGTTTCGTGCTGCGTTGATGCCCACGCACGCTACCGGCACCCCAGGCGGCATCTGCACCGTGGAGTACAGCGCGTCCACCCCGGACAGCGCAGAGCCGCCGCACGGCACACCGATGACGGGGAGCACCGTCGCGGCGGCCACAACTCCGGCAAGGTGCGCCGCGCCTCCCGCCGCAGCGATGATCACTCGCCCCCCCCGGGCGCCAGCCTCCTTCGTAATGGAGACGGTTCGGTCCAGGGAGCGATGGGCGGATGTGACCGTCACCTCATGGGAGACTCCGAAATCCCTGAGCGTCTCAATGCACTCGCGCATGATCGGAAGGTCGGAGTCGCTCCCCATCATCACCATCACCATGACCCCGGCGTCGCCGCTCTCGGCAGTGGTTCCGCTGCCTCGCGTCTCATCTTCGTTCATTCCCAGCGCCCCCTCTTCCCAGGAAATGCTAAAGCCCCGGCGGATAGGCTTCGAGTGAAACCTATCCGCCGGGGCTTTTATCCCTCAAGGTGTAGCGCCGCTACATGCCGCGGGCCTGCATCGCTCGGACCTAACCCCGCCGCACGCGCCGAGCGCCGCGCGGGTGGAACCCTAGATGCACTTTCCCTCGCGCGCCAACATCCCGGCCGCCTCGCCGTCTAAGAACACCTGGCCGGAGATGCCGACGCTAGGCGATGTTCGCTTGTCCTCACCATGACGATACCACACAGCATGACAGCGTGTCAAGAGAAGGTTTGCGCCCGCCCTTACGCGCTGTTGCGCGCGGCCTTGAGCTTGTCCATGATACGGACGAGCCCGGCGAGGTCAAGACAGCACGCTAGCGCAGTCGGGCCAGCAGACGCTCCATGTCCTCCGGCATCGGCGCGGCAAAGCGCATCCGCTCGCCGGTGCGCGGGTGGGTCAGCCTGAGGGATGCGGCGTGGAGCGCCTGGCCGGCGATGCCGCCGGGCCCCTTGCGGCGCCCGTAGACCGGGTCCCCGACGACCGGGTGGCCGATGTGCGCGAGATGGACCCGGATCTGGTGAGTCCTCCCTGTGACAGGATGCACGCTGAGAAGGGCGTACCCCGGCAGGCGTTCCACCACCTCGTAGTGGGTTACCGCAGGCCGCCCCTGCCCCTGCGGGAGAACTGCCATCTTCTTTCTGCAGGTCGGATGCCGCCCGATCGGGGCGTCGATGGTGCCCTTGTCCTCGTGCGGCACGCCGTGGACGATGGCGAGATACGTCTTCTCCACCGCGCGCTCCTTGAGGTCACGCGCGAGCGCAAGGTGGGCGACGTCGTTCTTGGCGGCCACGATCACCCCTGAGGTGTCCTTATCGAGGCGATGGACTATCCCGGGCCGGATCTTCCCGCCTATTCCCGATAGGTCCTTGCAGTGTGCGAGCAGAGCGTTCACGAGGGTCCCGCTCCAGTTTCCGGCGGCGGGATGCACCACGAGGCCCCTGGGTTTGTTGACCACGACGATATCCTGGTCCTCGTAGAGAATATCGAGGGGCAACTCCTCGGGCGCGACGCCGAGCGGCTCGGGCTCGGGCAGGGTCACCGTCACCACATCGCCCGCCCTGACGCGCCTCGACGCCTTCGCGCGCTCGCCGCCCACGAGCGCGCGGCCTTCGCCGATGAGGCGCTGCGCGGCCGAACGGGAAAGGGCAAGCCGCCCGCCGACATACAAGTCGAGGCGCTTGCCCTCGTCAGCTTCACCCACGCGAAGCTCAACCGGCGGTCGGTCCATGTTGCTGGCGCCCCGCCACCTGGCCCGACTGCTGGTGCTGGACGTCCCCGGACGATAGAACGGCGATGCACGCAAACGCGCCGAACGCAACCACGATGCTGGCGAGCTGCGTGACGGACAGCGGCCCGAGCATCCTGGGCACGTCCCGGAAGATCTCCACGATGAACCGGGCCACCGAATAGAGGCCCACATAGAGGAACATGAGGTAGCCCGGGAACTTCTTGTGGTTCCTCAGCCTGAACAGGATGGCGAAGATGACCAGGCTCAAGATGGCTGCGTAGACTTGCGTCGGGTGGCGCAGCGTCTGGTCGCCCGCCTTGCACGCGAGCGCCCACGGCAGGCTGCTCGGAACACCGTAGCAGCACCCGTTCAGAAGACACCCCACTCGCACGAGCGCGTAACCCAGCGGGATAATAGGCGCAGCCAGATCCGCGAGAACCCATGCGTTGAGCTTCTCATGGCGCGCATACCATATGCCGACGATAATGGCCAGCGCAAGCCCGCCCTGGAACGAAAGCCCGCCGTCTCTCAGGTTGATGATCTTCACAGGATCCTGGAAGTAGGTTGGGATGTCGAGCAAAACGAACAGCACCCGCGCTCCGACGATCCCGGCGATACACGTGTAAAGCGCAAGGTCGATTATCTTGTCGGGATTGATGCCCCTGCGCTTCGCCTCTTTCAACCCGAGGATGGTGCCGACCACGAACGCGATCGCGAGAAGAAAACCATACGAAAAGACCGGTATCCTCCAAACCTGGAACAGTATTGGCCTCACTCGCTATTCCTCCCCCCGATTCTCCCACGAACCATCGCATATACCACCAGCAACGCTCCTGCGGTGATGGCAGCATCCGCAAGATTGAACACCGGCCACACGCGGAAATCGATGAAATCTATGACGCATCCGACCCGGACCCGGTCGATGAGGTTGCCGACCGCCCCCCCGAGCACCAGCGCTGACCCCACCTCGAACGCGGATCCGTATCTTCGGACTGCGCCGGTCAGGCTGGCGCCGACCCACCACACCGCCACCAGCACCGATACCAGCACCGGGACAGTGGTGGAGCCGAACACGCCGAAGGCAGACCCTGGATTGCGCACGTGTGTAACATGCACGATCCCGCCCAGGGCGGCGAAACCGCCGCCTCCCGGGATGGCTCTTTCGACGAGAGCCTTCGTCACCTGGTCGATTGCCACGACGGCTGCGGCTAGAAGCCACGGCCGGACCTTGATGCCCACTCCCGGCATACCCCGCCCGCCACCCGGATGGACAGCCACCTGCACCGTCGGCGCGCTCGACGCAGCCAGCGCCGCCCGCGCCGACTTGCGCGCCGCAGCTGCCGTGGCTATTGTACCACATACCCTGGGGGCTTTCAAGGACGGCGTCCGGGCGCGTCAGGGTCGGGCGGGATTTCGCCTGGGTCTTCTGCCATGATGAGGTCCACCTTCTCAACCGCGCCCTCGACCTCATCTGCGTCTATGAACACCTCGCCGTATTCCCCTGCCCCGGGGACATCCTGAGGTGTGTTGGACGTGCCGTAGCGCGCCACGTCCTGCCAGATGTCCTCTCCATCCAGCCCCGGAGTCTTCCCGTCCAGGATGCGCCCGCCGAACGGTCGTCCGATGGCCTCCTCCTCTACGGGACGCACCCGCCGCACGGGGATCTCGCGCTCGACTTGCTCCTGGCATTGACCGCACACTGCCGCGTACGGGATCACCTCGAGCCTCCCCGGGTCGATCTCCCGGCCGCAACGCTCACACGTCCCGTACACACCCGACTTCACCCTCTCGACGGCCCGGTCGATGAGCTTGAGGATCACCCGGGCGTCATCACGGAACTTGAGGTCCTTTGCTCGCTCGAAGAGCTCGCTGCCGATGTCGGCCGGGTGGTTGTCGTATAGCGAGAACTCGCCGATGGAGTCCTGCATCGACATGTCGAGCCCGCCGTGGCTATCCCGCCCCTCGAGGAAGCCGATGCGGCGCCGGAGCCTCTCTCGTTCTTTCAGGAGCCTTCGGAGAAACCTCTCCTGGGTTTCCCTATCCATTCCTGTCAACTCCCGCTTCCGGATATCCCCCCGGCCTGCTCCGATGCAAACAGCCCGCCTTCGAGTCGGCCGACCCTGGGCGGGACGCCGCCGGGTTCATCATCTGACCTTGAGATGATCCGAGACTATCCTTACGATCTCCGCAATGAACCTGCCGATCACCGGGAGGTTGAACTGCACCAGGCGCGACAGCACGAGGAGGAAGACGGCAGCCAAGACCGTTGCGCCGATGCCGATCCCGAACCCCCGGGCAAGCCCGCCGAGGAAGTTCACATAGATGATGCGTCGGGGATTGCGGAGGAACTCGACGTATTCAGCGATGTTCATCTTGTCCATCGCAAGCGATAGATCAGCGATGCGACGTATGAGCGTATTTGCCGTGTCCTGGTCAAGGGTAGCTCTGCCCTCTACTCGCCTTTTCTCCATCGTCCCGGGTCTCTCCGCCAAGACTGGGTGCCGATACCTTCACCCAAGTAGATCGCCACGAGTTCGCGCCACTTTTCCGCGCGCAGGTCCTCGCCAGAGTCGCCGGTGTTGTCCTCCGGGGACGGCGCGTGCAGTGAGATGCGTTCGAATTTGGCGCGCCGGCTGGCCGAATTCCAGGCGCGCCGCGCTGGCAAGCACCGCGAGACCCAATACCGTCAGCGAAGATGGCGCAAACTTGTGGCGCCGTACTTAGTGTGCCCTGGTTATCCGCGCTTTAGTGCGGCAAGCACCTCGTCGACCCGGTCCTGCGTGACGCCTTCCACGGCGACGACCTTGTCCCGTGACCGCTCGCCTCTCTCGACCGTGACGGAGGACTTGCCGACTCCGACGAGGGCGGCCACAAGGCCGCACACGGCGCGGTTGGCCCGCCCGTCCACAGGCGGAGCGCTCACCCGAACCACGAGCGCTCCGCCTTCGACCCCGACCACCTCTGAAACAGAAGAGCGGGGCTTCACCCTGACACTGAGCCTCGCTCTCTCGACGCCTGTTCTCCCGGACACCGTGCCCATCGCCCCCATTTCAGGTCGTCACGGCCGATCTCACCCTGACGCCCTTGATGCTGCCGAGTCTGCCCGTGAGGCTTCCGATCTCGTCGGTTGTACCGTCAACGATGAGCGCTATGACGGCAACGTCCTTCTCGCGGTATGGCACGCCCATGCGCCCGAGGATCATGTCGGCGTGAAGCCCGAGAACCTCGTTGACCTTCGGCGCTGCCTGCAGCCTGTCCTCGACGAGTATGCCCACCACTGCTATCCTTCTCTCCCGGCTGCCGCCTGGGCCCCGATCCCTGGCTGGAACCTCGGCCTGGGCCTGGGCCGGGCCCTGGCCCCGACGCTTCGTTCCGGTTTCGCTCACAACCGCTCGCCCACCTCTCGCTCGAGAGTGACGACAGTGCGCCCCTTGCGGGTCTCGCCCGCCACCCCGGCAAGCCTCGCGCTACCCCGGCCTTCGAGCGTCATCACATCAGCAGGCTTCACCGCAAACGACGGGTCGAGCCTTCTTGCGCCGTTCACCGTCACGCGCCCCCGGCGGATCTCCTCAGCCATGGCGGTGCGGGACATCCCGAAACCCAGGCTCGCCACGGCGTCCAGCCGCAGCCTGGCCACGGTGCCCTTCACGGTTTTCACGCGCCCCATCGGCCGCGCCTCACCGCAGGTCTCTCTCCACTCCGTATCGTCGCCCGTCAACCTGCCGTCTCTCCTTCCCTGAGACCTGCCCAACAGTGCGGCAGAGCTCCTCTGTGCCGCCAGTCACCGCCGCTCGAAGATGGCGGACGCCGTCGCGGCCACCTCCCCTTTCGCGGGGAGGTCGACACCTATCTCGAAGTTGCTGGGCGTGAAGAGGAAGATCCCGTCTCCCACCTTCTGCATGCTGCCGTCGAGGGCATACGCGGCCCCTCCTGCGAAGTCCAGCACCCGGCGGGCAAGGTCACGGTCCACGTCCGACACGCTTATAATCACGGGGCGACGCTTCTTGAGATGGTCGAGTATCCCGGGGATGTCGTCGAACGTGTGCGGCTCCGTGACCACCAGCTTCGCCCTGGGCGGCGCCGGCAAGGGTACGACCCCGCGGCCGCGCCGGTGCCTGGGTTGGACCGCTGCACGACTGCTTTCGGGAGGACTCTGATCGTACAGGCCGATCTCCTCTTCGCCGTCCTCTTCCTCGGGGACGTCCCCGAACCCCATGAAGTCGAGGATTCTATCGATGAAGCCCTTTCTCACAGCACCGCCTCCCTCTGCCGGGGTCCGAAGATCCCTGTGCCGATCCGCACCATGGTGGCGCCTTCCTCCACCGCGACCTCGAAATCGTGCGTCATCCCCATGGACAGGTGCACCCTGCCCGGTCGAAAGAGGCCTTCATCGGCCATTCTATCACACATCTCGCGCGCCATACGAAAGTACGGCCGCGCTTCCTCTACGTCCTCGACCTCGGGAGCGATGACCATGGTCCCCGCGAGCCGCACCCTGTCGAGTGCGGAAACCTGCCTTGCAAGGCGCACCGCCTCCGCGGGGTCCACGCCGAACCTGGATGTCTTGCCGGATACGTTGATTTCGAGAAGGCACTCCACGACCCTGCCCATCCTCTCAGCGACGCGCTGAACCTCACTGGCCAGCTTCCACGAGTCGAGAGAGTGGATGAGGCTGAAGATCTCCAGGGCGGGCCTGACCTTGTTGGTCTGAAGATGACCAACGAGATGCCACGCACACGACCTCCCCTCGACGCTGGTGCCGAGAGCTGCGAACTTGCGCTTCGCCTCCTGCACGCGGTTCTCACCTATGATGGACACCCCGGCGCGGATGGCCTCACGTACTCCCTCCAGCTCAACGTTCTTCGTCACAGCCACGATCTCGACGTCCCGAACATCCCGGCCGGCCCTGGCTGCCGCCTCCCCTATCCTCCGGCGGATGGACTCGAGCCTCAGGGCGATATCAATCAACCGCTTCACGCCTCCGCCCTCGCAAATCTTCGGACACTCCTGCAACATCTGCTAACGCCAGATGGTAACGCGAGCCTCGTGCACTATGGACGGGTTCGTGAGCACGCGCTGCCCTTCCTTCAAGCCGCGCACGACCACGGTGTCCTTGTCGCCCGCCACCACTTCCACCCGCTTCACGACAACGCCGAGGTTCACCGGGACGTAAACGCCGTCCTCATCGTGGCTTCGCACGAGCGCTCGCCGTGGGATCGTAAGGCCGGAAGTGGTCCTCGTGACCAACTTCACACGGGCGCGGCGCACGCTGCAAAGCTCCCTGGGAAACCCGGATACCTCCAGCACAACCACCCGTCCACCTGAGGCGGACGGCTTGCCGGCGGACACCAGGCGGGCCGCGAAGGAGCCGTCAGATGTCGAGGGAAACCTGGCGCGCCCGCCCGTCGACGCGAGGGCTGCGACGTCCTCATCGGAAAGGACCGCGAGAACGAGTAGTCGGAAATTGTCGACCAGGCGGAAGACAGGCTCTCCCTGGGCGACTTCCGTGCCATCACCCACACGGACGGGCGACGCCGCGAGCGATCGTATGCCCTCAGGCGTGATATCCTGCACAGCGCTGGGGGTGAGCACGTGCTCGAGACCATCCGTCTCGAAGCTCACGAGCCCCGGCGCCTCTGCGCGAAGCTGACACACCGCATATCTGTACGCCGCCTCTCGCTCCTTGACCTTCGTGGCAAGCGCGCGCCCCTTGGCCTCGAGCGACTTCGTTTCTCTCTCAAGGCACTCCGCGGCCGCGGCCAGCTCCGCTTTCGCACGGGCAAGCGCTGCCTGGTGCTTCCCCTCGGCAGTGGCGTCACGGGATGCCCTCGCCCTGTCAAGTGCCCGCTTCTCGTTCTCCACTTCCAGCCTGCACGACGCTACCTGTTTGTTCAACTCCTCGAGCCTGGAGCGCGCGTACGCATCCAGCCTCGCCAGCTCCTCTCTGGCGCTCGCGAGGGGTGGCTCCACCTCCCGCCTCGCCTCGTCCTTCGCAACCTCGGCGACCACAGTGCCCGCCCTGACTCGGTCGCCCTCACGAACCAGGAGCCCAACCTTGCCGGCGATGGGCGATGCGTACACCCTTTCGTCCCTCACGATGATGCCGTCGAATTCCACGCCCTCCTCGACCATGCCCCAGGTAGCCTGAGCGCACTCGAACCGCCTCTCGACTGCGGAGATAACGGTGCCTCTGTGGAGCGACCACACCGCGAGGCTGATGGCAGCGAGCATGAGAACCGCCACTCCCAGAACGAACGACCGCGCGTGGTGTCGTCCGCGTGGGCGCTCACCCGCCACCCCGGGCGCCTCGGACTCCCCAGGTTCTGGAGCGCCACCCCTCAAAACCTCCAGGCGTGTCCGGCCGGGCACCGTTTCCCGGGCCTTCCGACGACGCCGCCTGTTCACCGCGTTCTCCTGATCTGGGCCGGTCCTCGCGCCACGCACGTGTACTACCTCCAGTGTCCCGTACAGCGTTAGTTTTTCTACAGGCTGCGCCCAAGTCCTTCCTGAACGGACACTTCGCCGGGCGACTTACGTTCGCCATAATTCGCCGACACATGACACGCATCCGGCGAACCCGCCGGGGTTCGACGACACCCGCCACCGCCAGAAGCGACTATTCGGGGATGAGCATGAAGGCGCCCATGCGGCCGGTCGCTCCGCGGGCGGCCCGGTGCGAGAAGAAGAGGTCGTTCCTGCAGGATGTGCAGAGGCTTGAGGCAAAGATGGCTCCCGGTGAAAGCCCGGCCATCTCGAGCTCCTCTCTACATGCCTCCTTGAGGTCCAGGCGAAATCGGTCGCCAGGGACCGGACGAGTCACCCCGGCGCCCCCGGCCGCGGCCCGGCACGCCTCGGCGACCTCCGGACCCACTTCGTAGCAGCACGCTCCTATGGACGGACCGATGCCGGCTACGAGGTCGCGGGGCTCGACATCAAATGCCCGACAGAGCGTCGCCACCGCCTTCGCGGGAACTCCCAGGGCGACTCCCCGCCACCCGGCGTGCACCAGCCCCGCCGCGCGACCGCCCCGGTGCACGAGGAAGACCGGCACGCAATCCGCCACGTAGCACGAAAGCACCACTCCCCGCGACGCAGTCACGAGGCCGTCAGTCGAGGGTATGCCCGGCGACCATGGGGACCAATCACGTCCACGGTCGCCCGGGCCCACCACGGCCACGGCGTCACCGTGAACCTGCTCACCGGCGACGAGCGCCCTCGCGGACGCCCCCATCGCCGCCAGTCCCCTTCTGCGATTCTCTCGCACGCGGCAAGGGTCGTCGCCAACATGAAACCCCATGTTGAGCGTGGCGAATGGACCCGCGCTGACACCGCCCGACCTCGTCGTAAACGCATGCGACACGACTCCGAGGGCCTCGATCTCAGGAAACACGAGAAACTCAAGGCCCCTTGTGGATCGCGCCTCCAAGCCGCCTGCACCCTCCCATGCGGGACGTGAGAACGCCTCTACGACCCGACCGAATCATACTTTTCGCTCAGATCGACGACGACGCCGAGCCGGAGCGATTCCCTGACATCTATTATGCGCTGGTTGCGTGAGCCCCGAAAGGCTATGGCTACATCCTTTGCATCCTCGATGAACGGGCCGTCCACGAGGACGTCCGTGACGTCGAGCAGTCGCCCCCACGCAGCCTGGGCGTCCGGGCCCGTGAGCGCTTCCCATGTGTAGCCGGTATACGTGACGATGTCGAGGCCCATCGCTTTCAGGAGCCGTCCTAGCTGCGCGAAGCCGCCTGCCTGCATGAAGGGCTCCCCCCCGCTGAACGTGACGCCGCGCATGATGGGGGTCAGCCTCAGGCGTTCCAGGATCTCATCCAGGGCGAGCATCCTCCCGCCCCCCGGGTCGTGGGTCTCAGGATTGTGGCAGCCCTTACACCGATGCGGGCATCCCTGGGCGAATACCACAGCCCTTATCCCAGGGCCGTCGACCACGCTCTCTCTTGTAATCCCCGCAAGTCGCAGCTTCATCCTCCGCTCCCCGTTTCAAGCGACGTTCTCCCGGCGGCTCCGCCCAGGCGCGGGTCCTGACGTCGCAGCCACCTCTCACGATGCTGCCGGTGTTGCACTCGGGGGGCCACACGTTCGCGGTCGGCCTCGACGGACCGGACGTTCGGGCCTGCCAGATCGGAAGCGCCCGTCGTACAAGAGCCGATGCCTGACTCCCCGGCTCGCCGCCGGGCTGACGCCGGCGAATCCTTAACTAAGTATGGCGCCATAAGTTTTCGCCGCTTTTCTTGAGGGTGCTAGGGTTGCCGGTGCTTGCTAGGGCGGGGCGCCCGGAATTTGGCTAGCCTTAAGCGCCAAATTCGAACGCATCTCACCGCACGCGCCGTCCCCGGAGGGCAACACCGGCAACCCTGGAAAGGACTCACCCGCTGAAAAGTAGCGCGAACTTGTGGCGATCTACC
>JBLNDE010000016.1:0-46169 GCA_050261335.1 Bacillota bacterium | reverse complement strand
TTGCACTCGGGGACGGCGCCCCAAGCGGGGCGCGCTTCGCCAAAATCCGGCCCGTCCGGCCAGTGGCCGGTTTTTGACACCCCTCGTGCAATCACCGGCAACCCCTCCCAAGAGTCGAGATCATGTCTGCACCCTCACTTACCGTCCTGAGGCGGGCGGGAAGGAGTTTCCCTCCGGTCCTTGAATATATGTCGGTGCGCCGCGGGATACATACGGCGGACTCAGCACTTCGCGAAAAGGACGGTGGCCGGCGTGACGGAAAAGCGGAGTTACCTGCATGACGAGGTTGCCCTCGGCCTCGGGGGGAGAAGCCTCCTGTCCATCCACGACCTCTCCATCGCGGAGGTCGAGAAGATCTTCGAGGTTGCGGCGAGGCTGAAGGAGGAGACGAAGGCTGGCGCGGAGCACCACCTGCTCCGGGGGAAGACGCTCGCCATGGTATTCACGAAGCCATCCACCCGCACGAGGGTGTCGTTCGAGGTCGCCATATGGCAGCTCGGCGGTTACGGGCTGTTCCTGAGCGCTCAGGAACTGCAGCTTCGGAGGGGCGAGACCGTCGCCGACACGGCGCGGGTTCTTTCGCGCTACGTGGACGGCATCATGATTCGCACGTTCGATCACAGGGACGTGGAGGACCTCGCCAGGTACGGCACGATTCCCGTTATCAACGGCCTGACGGACCTCCTCCATCCCTGCCAGGTGCTGGCTGACTACTTCACTGTGTTTGAGAAAAGAGGCAGGACGAAGGGGCTCAAGATGGTTTACGTGGGGGACGGCAACAACGTGGCGCACAGCCTCATGCTCGGCGGAGCGAAGGTCGGCATGGATGTCACTGTGGCATGCCCGCCGGGCTACGAGCCGCTTCCTGACATCGTGGAGCTGGCGCGGGAGGATGCAAGGGCCACCGGGGTCGCCATCGAAATAACGCATGATCCGCGCGAAGCGGTAAAGGGCGCAGACGTCATCTACACCGACGTGTGGGCGAGCATGGGCCAGGAAGCGGAGCGCGAGAAGAAGGCTCAGGCCCTCGCGGGGTTCCAGGTGAACGGGGCGCTCGTCGAGGCGGCAGGCAACAAGCACGTCATGGTAATGCACTGCCTGCCGGCGCACAGGGGGGAGGAGATCACCGACGAGGTGATGGACGGTCCCCACTCGGTCGTGTTCGATGAGGCTGAGAACCGCCTCCACGTTCAAAAGGCCATCCTCGTCCTGCTGATGCAAGGGAGGAAGGCCGATGAAAGCGGCGCATGAGACGACGGGCCATGAAGCGGCCCACAAGGCGGCTTGCAAGAGGGCCCACAAGGTTGTACTGGCCTATTCGGGGGGTCTCGATACCTCCGTGGCCATCCAGTGGATAAAGGAACGATACTCCGCCGAGGTCATCGCGGTCGCGGTGGACGTCGGCGCGAAGAAGGACCTGGATTTCATAAAGGAGAAGGCTCTCAAGATAGGGGCGGCGCGCTCGTATGTAATCGATGCGCGAAGTAAGTTCCTGGAGGATTACGCGTTCAGGAGCCTCAAGGCGAACGGGCTCTACGAGGGCAAATACCCCTTGAGCGCCGCGCTCTCGAGGCCGCTCATAGCGAAGATCCTCGTGGATATCGCCCGCGCCGAGGGCGCGGACGCCGTCGCCCACGGGTGCACGGGCAAGGGCAACGACCAGGTGCGGTTCGACGTGTCCATAGCCGCGCTCGCTCCTGACATCCGGGTCATCGCGCCGGTGCGCGAGTGGCCCATGTCGCGGGAAGACGAGATAGCATATGCGAAGGAGCGTGGCATACCCGTCCCCGTGACCGTGGCGAGCCCCTACAGCATCGACGAGAACCTCTGGGGCAGGAGCATCGAGTGTGGGGCGCTCGAGGACCCGTGGCAGGAGCCGCCGGAGGACGCCTTCGCGTGGACGTCCGGACCGGCCGGCTGCCCCGATAGCCCCACGTATGTGGAGGTGGGCTTCGAGAGAGGGGTGCCGGTGGCGCTCGACGGCGCAAGGGTCGATCCTGTGGAGATGGTCACGCGCCTCAACATGCTGTGTGGCGCTAATGGCGTGGGCAGGATCGACCAGGTGGAGAACAGGCTCGTGGGGATCAAGTCCAGGGAAGTGTACGAGGCCCCGGCGGCGGTCGCTCTCATCGCGGCCCACAGGGACCTCGAGAGCCTGACGCTCCCGCGCGAGACCTACCATATGAAGCAGAGCATCGACCAGAAGTACGCCGAGCTTGCCTACTTTGGCCTCTGGTTCTCGCCGCTTCGCGAAGCCCTCGACGCGTTCATCGACAAGACCCAGGAGACCGTGACGGGGGTGGTGCGGCTGCGGCTCTTCAAGGGGTCGATTACGGTGGTCGGGCGCACTTCACCATATTCGCTGTACGACCACTCGCTTGCCACCTACGACAGGCACGACGCGTTCAACCACGGCGCATCCGAGGGCTTCATCGAGATCTTCGGGCTGCCGACGGTGGTCGCTGCGAGGGCGAGAAGTCAGGCTGCCGGTGTAGCGGCGGCGTTGGCGCCGGCTATGGCGCCAGCCGCGGCGTCGGCCAGGGCGACGGCCACGGCGGCCGGCAGATAAGCGGGTGTGGCTGCAGGGCGGCTGCAGGCATGGAGGCGAGGTCGTTGAAGCCGTGGGCGGGAAGATTTGAGAAGGATACAGCCGGGCCGGTGGAGGAGTTCACTGCGTCAATCGCGTTCGACACGAGGCTCTACCAGGAGGACATAGCGGGGAGCATCGCACACGCCCGCGCGCTTGCGGCGTGCGGCGCCATCTCGAGCGAGGAAGGCGACGCCCTGGCCGTTGGCCTGCGCGAGGTTCAGCGCGACATCGAGGCTGGCGCGGCGACGTTCTCCACGTCCGACGAGGACGTCCACACGGCGGTCGAGAGGCTGCTGGCGGAGAAGGTCGGCGACCTCGCCAAGAAGCTTCATACAGGTAGGAGCCGCAACGACCAGGTGGCTCTCGACACGAGGCTGTACGTGAGGAGGGAGGCGGGGCACCTCGCCGGGCTCATCGACGACCTGCGCGGTGCGCTCGTGGACGTGGCCGAGGCCAACGCGGACGTGGTTATGCCGGGCTACACTCACATGCAGCACGCCCAGCCCGTCCTCCTTGCGCATCACCTGCTCGCCCACTTCGAGATGTTGACCAGGGACGCGGAGCGGCTCGCGGACGCAGCGCGCCGCGCGAACGTCTCGCCCCTGGGCTCAGGGGCCCTTGCGGGCACAGCTTACGCGGTGGACCGGGAGGCGGTTGCGCGCGAGCTTGGATGCTGCGGCATCACGCGTAACAGCATCGACGCTGTCTCTGACAGGGACTTCGTCATGGAGATCCTCGCCTCGATCGCCATCACCATGGTGCACCTCAGCCGGCTTGCGGAGGAGATCGTGTTGTGGGCGTCGCAGGAGTTCGGGTTCGTCGAGCTCGACGACGCCTTCGCCACGGGCAGCAGCATGATGCCGCAGAAGAAGAACCCCGACGTGGCGGAGCTCGTAAGGGGCAAGGTCGGGAGGGTCGTGGGCGACCTCGTGGCCGTGCTCACCGTCATGAAAGGGCTGCCACTCGCGTACAACCGGGACATGCAGGAGGACAAGGAAAGCCTCTTCGACGCCGTGGATACGGTTGCATCTTGCCTCCAGGTGATGGCCCCCATGGTGCGGACCATGAAGGTGAACGCGAAGGCCATGCGGGAGGCGTCCGGGAAGGGGTTCACGACGGCCACGGACGTCGCGGACTACCTGGTGCGAAAGGGGATTCCGTTCCGCGAGGCCCATGCCGCGGTGGGGCGCCTGGTGCTGAAATGCGTCCAGGAGGGCAAGGGTTTCGGTGACCTCACGCTCGACGAGTGGAAGGCCATTGCCCCCGGCGTGTCGCAGGACGTGCTCGATGTGGTGAGCGTCGAGGCGTCCCTGGAGGCGCGCGCGGTCCCGGGTGGCACGGCGCCTGCCCGGGTCAGGGATGCCATCGCGGCGGCCAGGGCCATGCTGGGCCGCCGTAGCGGGGGATAGGTGGGGGTGCAGAAATGCACCCGACTTCTGGGAGGGATTGCCGGTGATTGCACTGGGGGTGTCGAAATCCGGCCACTTGCCCGACGGGCCGAGTTTCGGCGAAGCGCGCCCCGCCCGGGGCGCCGTCCCCGAATGCAACACCGGCAACCCGGCAACTACCGTGAAACGGACAGGGGCTAACGCACCCTCATTCAGGCAGGGGCCAGCAATTACATGCCCACGCGTGCGGCCGGTCGTGCCATCCTCGATGCCGGTCGCTCGTTTTTTTGTCATCGCCCTGCTGGCCGGCAGGATAGTAGCGCTCTCCGGCGTATCCATAAGCGATCAGAACGATGTCATCGAGGCCCGGCCGGTTGGCGGGGTGAGAGCGGGCCGTGGCGCCCGCCGCGTGCGGGACGCAGGGACAGGCGGGCGGGGCCTGCCACCGCCTGCGACCGCCCCTTCCTTCGCGCGGCGACGACACGGCGCCGCGGCGGCGCCGGCCCAGATGAAGCAACGGGAGGACGAAGCATACGGTGCGCGTAATTGTACAGAAGTTCGGGGGAACGTCCGTCGCCGATGAAGGCGCGCGCGAAAGAGCGCGCGACAGAGTCGTCCGCGCGAAAGAGCAGGGGTATGACCCCGTTGTCGTGGTGTCGGCAATGGGGAGGCGCCCGGGGCCATATGCCACCGATTCATTGCTGGACCTTGTGAGGAACAGGAGCCTGTCTGTGGATGCGCGGGGGCTTGACCTCCTCGCGTCATGCGGCGAGATCATAAGCTCGGTGGTGATGGCGGGCTATCTCAGGGCTGCGGGGCACGAAGCGGTGCCGCTCACGGGAGCTCAGGCCGGGATACGAACTGACGCTGAGTTCGGCGATGCGAGCATCCAGGGCATCAACACCGCCAGGATCCTGGGCATCCTTGCCTCCGGCCGGATCCCGGTGGTGGCTGGGTTCCAGGGCGTGACCGAGGACGGGGAGATCACGACGCTCGGGAGGGGCGGGAGCGACACCACGGCGACCGCGCTCGGCGTCGCCTTGCAGGCTGAATGCGTGGAGATCTACACGGATGTCGAGGGCGTCATGAGCGTTGACCCGAAGATCGTCCCCGAAGCCAGGCTGATCTCGGCCATCACCTACTTCGAGGTCGAGGAGCTTGCGAGCAACGGAGCAAAGGTGGTCCACCCGAGGGCGGTCCACATAGCGCAGCAGGGCGGCATTCCTGTGAGAGTGAGGAGCACCTTCGCGGAGTCGGAGGGCACGTTCATCACCGACGATGTGGCGCGCAGGGTGATAACCGGCATCGCGCACGTGGACGGTCTCACGCGTATCGAGGCGGTGTACCCGAGTGCGGCGGAGCCGTCCCGGTCAAGGGTGGCGATACTCAAGGCCATAAGCACGGTGGGGATCAACGTGGACTTCATCAACGTCACCCCGCGTGCGATCCTGTTTACGGTGAAGGACGAGTTCGCCCAGGCCGCGGAGGAGGCGCTGCGGTCGGAGGGCTTCGCGTGCCACGTCATGGCCGAGTGCGCCAAGGTCTCGGTGGTGGGCGCCGGGATGCAGGAAGTGCCAGGAGTCATGGCGAGGGTGGTGGAATCCCTTCACAGGGCCGGGGTCCACATCATGCAGACCGTCGACTCGGAGATCACCATCTCGTGCCTCATCGACCAGGCAAGCGTGTCGAAAGCCGTCCGAGCGCTGTATGACGAGTTCGACCTTGGCGCGCCGGGCGTGTGAGAGCGCACGCTGCACCCGGGAACCACGCACCCAGACACCCAGAGCGTGAGATGCCAGGTGAGGGAGCAAAGCCCTGCCCTGGCATTCTTGTTCCTGCAATGCCATCACTTACATGCGCGCAAGCGCGAGCAACGTGGAGGAATAGCGACCATGGCGGAGAATTAGGGGAAGCAAAGGGGCCGCACAACCGGCCGTGACGTTTGAGAACTCAATGGAGCAGATTTCAGCGCACTACATGTAGCACGAATTCCAGCCCCGGCAGGCGGCGGAAAGGAGGTGCACCCCGAAAAGCGCGCCGGAGGCCGGGATAGATGATACGCACAAGACAACGCAGCCGGGGATCGAAGCAAGGAAACAGGGACACTTGCCGAAAGTCCCCATCGCAGCACGAATCGCAGCAAGTTCGAACCAGAAGACACACCAAGGGGGATGAACAATGAGAAGACTAGTCGCTACACTCGCTGCCATGATGGTCATAGCCATGGCGGCGCCGGTGTGGGCGGCCCCCACCATCGACCTGGGCGGGTCCCTCGAGACCACGTTCCAGGTGACCCCTGTCGAGTCTGACAACGGTGGGATCACCGCCACATCCGACCTCCGTCTGAACTTCTCCATGGAGATGGCAGGTGGCCAGCAGATCCGGGCGTTCGTGGGATTCGAGCCCATAGAATACGCTCCTTTCGGCCCGACGACCGATCCGAACCCGGGGTCGGACGACCTGCAGGGCGGCAACATGGACAGGCAAGGGCTAACGCCGGTAACGCTTGGCCTCGCGCAGCTTACCATCGAAAAGGCGTACCTCGAGACCACCGGCCCGTTCCTCACAGGCGGACAGGACGTTACCACCAGGTTCGGGGACCTCGCCATTGACTACTCGCCTTACATCGCGCACCTGTCGGCCACGGACGGCGTGATCGAGGGCGCGCAGGTGAGCGGCGTGCGCGTCGGCCCGGTGGAGCTCGGTGCGTTCTATGGCTGGGCAAGCCGTGAGGTTGCCGAGAATCAGCAAGAGAGGTTCGTTAGCCGCGGCGTCGCCGCGAAGGCGAACATCCAGGGCATCAACATTGAGGGTGCCGCTGTGAAGACCGACAGCGACATAGCTCTTGCGGGCAGCGCCCAGTTCGCACCGGTACCCGGTGTTGACCTGACCGGCGCAGCCGCGTGGGACGGCGCGAACGAAGCTTCGGCCGTGAAGGCCGAGGCGGGCATCGGCGAGATCCCGATGCTGCCCGGCGTCAGCGCGAAGCTGGGCTTTCGGAACTTCGACCCGAAGTTCAACCCGCTTTATCGCGATGACAGCAAGGACGAGGACGGCAACGATATCAACATCGTCGACCTCAACGCAGGCAAGCGCGGCGTGAACGGCGAAGTCGCCACTACCATCAGCGGCGTGACCCTCGTCGGCACCGCTGACTGGCACGAGCAGAGGGACGCCAATCGCGAACTCGTGGGCGAGAGGAAGACCGTCGGGGTCACCGCTGCCACCCAGTACGCGGGGCTCGACATCGAGGCCGGCGTGAAGACCGTGTGGTCGACAGTAGGTAGGTCTTACGACATCCTCGACCATACAGGCGACAGCGCTGTCGAAGCGGACGCTCCGAAGGAGACCACCGTTACCCTCGGTCTCGGCTACGACATCCCGGTGGGGCCGATTGTGGTCGACACCCAGTATGACCTCACGATGTCCAGCATAAAGTCGACCGTCCACGAGCTGGCGGCGGCCACCACGTTCGACGCTCCGATGCTCTCCGGCATTGGGCTGTCGGGCAACGCCAAGTGGGCGAACGGTCAGATTGCATACGTCGGCAAGGCCGAGTACACCGCGCCCAACGGGATCCAGTTCATCGGCAGTTACGCCAGGTACGACAAGAACAACTTCGAGGGATTCACGACTAGGCCGAACGGGTTCTGCCTGACGGCCGGCATGAAGGTCGAGTTCTAAAACAGGATAACCACCTTCTCACTTGTCACGCCGCCGGGTGCGTCATACCCGGCAATGCCCCCGGGCCTCCCCGGCCCGGGGGTCCAAGTAGATCACCACAAGTTAGCGCTGCTTCTCAGCGCGCAAGTCCTGTCCGGGGTTGCCGGTGTTGCCCTCCGGGGACGGCGCGTGCGGTGAGATGCGTTCGAATTTGGCGCTCAAGGCTAGCCAAATTCCAGGCGTCCCGCCCCAGCAAGCACCGCGAGCCCCGACACCGCCAGGGAAGATGCGCAGACTTGTGGCGCCATACTTAGTGTCCGCTGCCCGGGACGCTACGCGCCGCGCGCCGTGAGCCGTCCTGCGCCGCCCAAGCGAGGTCGCAGCGAGGTCGCGGTCTCCCAATGGAGCCAGCAGGGCCAGCCCATGATCCCGCGAGCAATCTGGAATGCCCGACAGGCTGCGCGTGAACTCGACGCCGGCCGGTTGCCCTTGGCGCGGCCGGAGCAGCCCGGCCCTGCGACATACAGTTGTATGCACGGCTGGCTGACTCAACATACACTGCGCACCCAAGCCATATTGTGCAAATACTTCTTGACATCCCCGGAGCCTGATCCTATAATGAAATCGTGCTACAACGTTGTAGCCCCGCATGGATCTGGCTTCTATGAGCAGCGAAACGCACGGCAGAAGGAGCTAGAAGCGTGGCGACGATAAAGGACATCGCAGGCAAGGCAGGTGTGTCCGTCAGCACCGTGTCCCATGTGCTGAACGGGTACGGCGACATAAGCTCGGAGACAGAGAAGCGCGTGCGCGCTGTCATGAAGGAACTGAACTATCATCCGAGTGCCCTGGCGCGGCGGCTCGTACGGAAGAGGAGTTATGTGCTGGAGCTCATGCTCTTTTCCGTCGAGGGCCTGCGCCATCCGTTTTTCTACGAGGTCATCTGCGGCGTCACCGCCGAGATAGAGAAGGGCGGGTATGACCTCGTGCTCAGCGTGAAAGACACCCGCGACAAGCGCTGGCGGGAGAGCCTCAGGCGGTGCTACGAGTCAAAGGTAGAGGGCCTCTTTCTCATGGGCACTCTCCCCGGGCGCGCCATAATCGAGGAAGTCGCGTCGAGCGGCATCCCGACCGTCCTCATCGACATCCCTCATGAAGGCCCCAGGATGACATACGTCACCTCTGACAACATCGGCGGTGCCAGGTCGGCGGTGGAGCATCTCATATCGCTCGCGCATCGCCGGATCGCGTACATAGACGGCCACACGCCGTCCGCCATCTCGGAAGGGAGATTCCTCGGCTACAAGCAGGCTCTATCCGATCACGGCCTGCCCCTCGATCCGAGACTCGTCGCCGGCGGCAACTTCACCGAGGATGGCGGCCGCATCGCGATGAAGCGTATCCTGGAGGCGTCCCCCGACATAACCGCGGTTTTCGCTGCAAGCGATCTCATGGCCATCGGCGCCATGAAGGCACTACGCGAGGCAGGGCGGAGGGTGCCGCGCGATGTGGCGGTCGTAGGGTTCGACGACATCGAGGCGGCGTCCTACGTGCGGCCCACTCTTTCCACCGTGAAACAGCAGGGCGAGGTCATGGGCAGGAGCGCGGCCCGAGAGGCGCTGAAGCTAATCAGCAATCCTTCGAGGAAACCCAAGAGGATCGTTCTTCCCACCGAGCTTGTGGTGAGGGAGTCTTGTGGTGCCAGGCTGGAGTCTCTCGAGGGGGGTGGTGAGCTGGCAGAGACCAGGGTCTAGCGGCTCGCGTGTGGCATACGGCTGGCATGGTGTTGCGCGGTGTACGCTGGCTTCAGGATGTGGACGGTGACCGGAGGCTCCACCCCCGGCTTTGGCTGTGGGGGCTCGGGAGAGTTTGATGCCCGCAAGCGGTGGTTTCAGGTCACATAAAACGGTCAAGGAGGGAACCCACAGTGAGAAGGACGATTGTCTCGGTGCTGGTTCTTCTGATGTTCGTTGCCCTGATTGTGCCGGCCGGTGCGATGGCCCAGAGGAAGGTTGCGTTTACCGTTTGGACCAAAGAAGGCGAAGCTGAAGGTGTCTTACAGGAGATCATTGCGATTACTCAGGAGTACTCCAAGAGTCATCCAGGCATAACGATTGAGGTTGTCAACTACGGCGTCGAGGACCTGCGCCAGAACTACCAGTCCGCGGCGTTCGCAGGCACAGGCCCTGACCTCCTCTGGACCGTCTCCGACCATGCGGGTCCGTTTGTGGCCATGAAGCTCATCAAGTCCGTGGATCAGGTGTTCCCCGCCGGGTACATGGGAAAATTCGTCAAGCCCGGCGTGGAGGCCGTCGAGATGGGCGGCAAGGTCTGGGGCGTTCCCATCAGCGTTGGCAACCATCTGATGCTTCTTTACAATAAGAAGCTCATCAAGACCGCGCCCAAGGATACCGACGAGCTCATCAAGGTCGGCAAGGAGCTCACGAAAGACCTGGACAAGGACGGCAAGCCCGACCAGTACGGCCTCGTCTACAACCTTAACGAGCCGTTCTGGCTTGCTCCGTGGCTCGGTGGCTTCGGCGGCTGGCCGCTGGACGGCACGAAGCCCGCCCTGAATACCACGGCCATGGTCGACTGCCTGCAGTTTCTGCACGATCTCAAGTTTGTCCACAAGATCGTCCCGATGGAGGCGGACTACAACGCAGCCGACTCGCTCTTCAAAGAGGGCAAGGCGGCGATGATCATCAACGGCGACTGGGCCCTCGGTGCGTACCAGGGCGACGATGTCAAGAAGAACGTGGACCTCGGCGTCGCGAGGATCCCAAAGGTGACCAAGACCGGGAAGTGGCCCTCTCCTATGACGAGCGGCATCTACCTCATGTTCCCCGAGTATCTCGAGGGAGACAAGCTGAACGCGGTGAAGGAGTTCGCGGACTACCTCGTCTCCGACGAGATCCAGCTCAGGTTCCTCAAGAAGTTCAAGAGGCTCCCTTCAACCGCTTCCGCGCTCAAGAGCCCGCTGGTGACCGAGGACCCGATCCTGAAGGGTTCGTCCGACCAGATGGTCGTGGGCAAGCCGATGCCCACGGTGCCTGAAATGCGGGCTGCATGGGATGCTATCAGACCGAACCAGGAAGCCGTGATGGCTGACAAGATGTCGCCGAAGGATGCTGCAAAGGCGATGCAGGAGGCCGCCGAGAAGGCCATACGCGAGATGACCAAGTAGCGAGCGAAGAGCCACGACCGCGGCAGGCCCGGGTGATCTTGCGGGTTTCGTCCGGGCCTGCCTGCTTCCAAGGTGGTGAAGGCATTGATCCCTCTGACATGGGAGATTGTCGCGCGCGGGCTGACTGAGATTGGGAGACTGCTCGGGATCATCGCCGCGGTAGTAGTCATCCTCGAGACGCTGGCCTATCTCATACTGTTCAGGCTCTTGAGGTACAAGTATGCGCTTCCCTTCATGTTGCTCCTCCCGGCACTGGTGGGAGTGATGCTGCTCATCATCTATCCGTTCGGCTTCAACATCTACCTTGCGTTCAGCAACATGAACATGTTCAGGTTCAAGGACTTCTCCGTGGGACTTTCGTACGCCGTCACCAACTTCCTCGACGTTTTTCGCCTGCCCGTGCTGCAGAAGGTCACGTTCTTCCAGTTGCTGGGGCGGACGGTGCTGTGGACGGCTGTGAACGTAACGTGCCACGTGCTTGGCGGCCTCGGGCTCGCCATCCTTCTCAACAGACCCATGAGAGGGAAGGGGATCTACCGGACGCTGCTGGTCGTGCCGTGGGCGCTTCCGCAGGTGATTGCGGCGCTTGCGTGGAAGGGCGAGTTCCACTATCAGTATGGCTTTGTCAACCTCTTGCTCCAGCGGATGGGCCTGACCCCGGTGCAATGGCTGAGCGACCCGAAGTGGGCGTTCGTCGCCGTGGTGCTGGTCAACGTGTGGCTCGGAATCCCGTTCATGATGGTGGTGCTTCTCGGCGGACTGCAGAGCATCTCTCAGGAGTACTACGATGCTGCCCAGATCGATGGGGCCTCCGGGTGGCAGCAATTTCGGTCCATCACGATGCCTCTTCTGAAGCCGGTGCTCACGCCGGCCGTGATCCTCGGAGTCGTCTGGACGTTCAACAACTTCAACGTGATCTATCTTGTCACAAAGGGTGGGCCGATGGAAGGCACTGACCTCCTGGTGACGTCCATGTTCAAGGCTGTGTTCGAATTCTATCGTTACGGGTTCGGAGCGGCCTATGCCCTTGTGATCTTCGTGTTCCTGTTCATATTCTCCGCCGTGTACCTGCGCCTCAGCGGTGGGTTCAAGGGGGCCTGGGAATGATGAGGACGTCTTCGAAACGACGCGTTTTCCGCAAGGCAAGAGGGGATAGCCCGGCGAAAAGGGCTCTCATCCACGCTGTCCTCATTGTGGCCTGCGTGATGGCCGTCTATCCGTTCCTCCGGGTGATGAGCGTCTCGCTTCGGCCGGGCAGCCAGCTGCTCTCCACGAACCTCGCGTTCATACCCCCTGGGGCGAGCTTCGAGAACTACCGGGCGCTCATATTCGACAGGGACTTCACCATCTGGCTGTGGAACAGCCTCATCGTGTCCGCAGCATCCGTGCTGGTGGGCCTCATGCTGGCCGCGACCGCTGCGTACGCGTTCTCGCGGTGGAAGTTCCCGGGCCGCAGGCAGGGGCTTCTCTTCCTGCTGACGACGCAGATGATTCCGGCGGGCATGTTGTTGCTGCCGATATATATCATGGTCGTGAGGTTGAAGCTGTTCAACACTTACACCGGTATGGCGATCGCTTACTCGGTCGGCTCCGTGCCGTTTTCTATTTGGATCCTCAAGGGGTACTATGATACAATACCCCGGGAACTCGAGGAGGCGGCGCTCGTCGATGGCGCGAGCCCGCTCATGGCGTTCTGGCGGATCGTGATACCCCTCTCAACCCCGGCGCTCGCGATCGCGGGGCTTTTCAGCTTCATGACAGCATGGAACGACTACATGATGGCCCGGGTGATGTTGCAGAAGGCAAACATGTTCACCTGGCCTGTGGGCTTCCAGAAGCTGATGGACCAGTTCCAGACGGCGTGGGGGCAGTTCGCGGCGGCCTCTGTGCTCGTTGCCATCCCAGCACTGGCGCTGTTCCTATATTCATCGAAGTGGCTTGTGTCCGGCATGACGCTGGGTGGGGTGAAGGAGTAGGGTTCGCACGCCGGGTGTCCGAGAAAGAAGGATTGCGGGATCGTTTGTCGAATACTCCGTGAGAGCCCCATCAGGGGCTTCCGGGGCGCCGACGGCCGCGCCTGTGCTGATGACCCTGGTCGTGAACGGCTTCAGGTGCCTCGGAAGAGCACGCTCGTACGGCTTGTGATTACTGGTGGAGGTGATGGGCTGGAGGCTTCGGGGCATGGTGTCATGGTGTTCGGTGGTTTTCGTGGTACTGGCGGCCTGTCGCACAGGTGATTCGTCATCCAATTACGCTGCCCTGGGAGTGCGTCACGTACGGCTCCACAAGACGGCACAGGGGGTAAACAAGAGATGGCAAGAGTGTACCTGGAGCATGTGACCAAGAAGTTCGGCAACGTCGTCGCGGTGAACGATGCCACGCTCGAGATCAAGGACAAGGAATTCCTCATTCTAGTCGGCCCGTCCGGGTGCGGCAAATCCACGACCCTCCGGATGGTCGCGGGCCTCGAGGAGATCACCGACGGGAACATCTACATCGGCGAGACTATCGTGAACGACATCCCGCCCAAAGACCGGGACATCGCAATGGTCTTCCAGAACTACGCCCTCTATCCCCACATGGATGTCTACAACAACATGGCCTTCGGCCTCAAACTGCGCAAATTCCCGCGCGCGGAGATCGACAAGCGTGTCAAGGAGGCCGCGGGGATCCTTGGGATCGAGAACCTGCTGAAGAGAAAGCCCAAGGAGCTTTCTGGAGGCCAGAGACAAAGGGTGGCCCTGGGGCGGGCCATCGTTCGCGAGCCGAAGGTGTTCCTCATGGATGAGCCACTCTCGAACCTCGACGCGAAACTCCGCGTCCAGATGAGGGCGGAACTCTCAAAGCTGCACAACAGGCTCCAGACGACGATCATATACGTGACGCACGACCAGACGGAAGCCATGACCATGGGTGACCGCATAGTCGTCATGAAAGACGGCTTCATCCAGCAGGTGGGCGCTCCGATGGAGATCTACGAGCACCCTGACAACGTATTCGTCGCAGGTTTCATCGGAAGCCCAGCCATGAACTTCCTCGACGCTGCCATAATAAGGGAGAACGGCGACTTCTGGCTCGACGCGAAGAGCTTCAGGGTGAAGCTGCCTTCGACCAGGTTCGAGACGATCGGGGAGTATGTCGACAAAGAAGTCATATTCGGCATCAGGCCCGAGGATATTGACGACAGGGAGTTCGTCCCTGATGGATCCCCGGACCGGGTGGTCACGGCCGACATCGACGTGCATGAGCCGATGGGCTCCGAGGTGTACCTCTATGCTACAGTCGGGCAGCACTCGTTCATAGCGAGGGTGGATGCCCGCACGAGCGCGAGGGACGGCGTGTCTCATCAGCTTGTGTTCAACACCGACAAGGCTCACCTGTTCGACAAGAAGACCCAGAAAGCCATCAGGTAACCTGGCGCGTGCTCCGCGCCCAGCGTTCCCCTGGCGAGTTGGCTCGGGGATAGTTGGGGAGAATATCTCCAGCTATCCCCTTTTTCGTGACACATGTGGTTTGGGTGAGGGGGTCAATTGTGTGACGATTGGCAACAGCAATAGTGACAGCGAACGCAGGGCGGTGCTCGACAGTATCGAAACCATGGCCAGGCTCGACCCGGGCGGGATGCTCAAGATAGTGGGCGACCTTCCCGGCCAGATACGGGACGCCCTGGATATTGCGGGACGAGCGGAGTTTCCTCAGCGTCTTGCGGGGGCCCGATGCATCGTCGCCGCGGGACTCGGTGGGTCGGCCATTGGAGGCGACGTGGTTCGGGAGCTTGTTGCAGACGAGCTGCAGGTGCCCATGGCCGTTGTGCGGGACTATGAGCTTCCCGCGTTCGTGGACAGGGATGCCCTGGTGTTCGTGTCGAGCTACTCGGGGAATACCGAGGAGACCCTGAGCGCTTACAGCATTGCCCGTGAGCGGGGCGCTCGGATGGTGTGCATCACGAGCGGCGGCCGCCTTGCGGAGCTTGCCACACGAGATGGGGTGCCTCTCATCACCATCCCGCAGGGATTCCCGCCCCGGACCGCGCTCGGGTACATGTTCGTCCCGATGCTGGTCGCGCTCGCGCGGCTTGGTTACGTGAGGGGCGCTGCGGACGGCTTCGAGGAAGCGGAGATCATCCTGCGCGACCTTGGGGTTGTGCTTGGTCCCGAGTCGCCTACCTCGGTCAACCAGGCGAAGCGCATGGCGATTGCAATGCACGGGAGAATCCCGCTCATCTACGGATCGTCCGGCATCACAGCAGCGGCGGCCCTCCGGTGGAAGACGCAGATCAACGAGAACGGCAAGACCCACGCGTTCTGGAACTCTTTCCCCGAACTCAACCACAACGAAACCGTGGGATGGGGCGCCAGGGAGGATATCTCGAAGACGCTGCATGTGGTGCTCCTCAAGGACAAGGGGGATCATCCCAGGGTGCAGCGGCGGATGGAGATAACCGCAACGCTCATGGATGATGCGGCAGGCATAGACGAGGTTCATAGCCTCGGAAGGTCGAAGGTGGCTCGGCTCCTGTCCCTGGTGTACGTAGGTGACTTCGCCAGCCTTTACCTTGCCTTCCTTTACGGTGTAGACCCGAAGCCGGTGGAAGTGATAGACTACCTTAAGGGAGAGCTTGCAAAGGCCTGAGCGTGGGTTCGCAAGTCTGTGCCGGTCTGACCATGAGTGGTCGGACCTGCACCGCAAGTACGCCGTTCTCGGAGTGCGGCAGCGCGAGTCCCTGGGAAAGGGGCGGTGGTCTGCGAGCCCATACCTGGGCGCTCCCTCCTGAAACTCGGGAAGAGGCCGGGGGACAGAACAGGCAGAACGCCTGATCATCTGTGGAGAGGAGACGTGGGGGAAACAAATGGCCAGGCCGCTTGTGGTTGGGGTGGACCTCGGGGGCACCAAGGTTGCGACGGCTGCCGCGGGCTGCGATGCGGCGATCGTATCGCGAGTGACGAGTCCCACAGAGCCTGAGCGCGGCGTCGACGCAGTAGTGGCCACGATAATCGAGTCGGTGGAGGAGGCCGTGGCGGAGGCAGGTGCTACACTAGACGCCGTGGCCGGCGTAGGGGTGGGAAGCCCCGGTCCGCTGAATCCCGAGACCGGCGTCGTGACCTTCGCGCCAAACCTCAAGTGGCACGACGTGCCGCTTGGCGCGCTGATGAGACAGGCCCTGGGGGTTCCCATATACATGGAGAACGACGCGAACCTGGCTGCCCTGGGGGAGGCCCGGTACGGGGCCGGTCGCGGCTCGAAGAACATGATCTATATCACGGTGAGCACCGGCATCGGCGGAGGGCTCATCTTCGACGGCGAGATCTACAGTGGTTCGTCGTTTGTGGCCGGAGAAATCGGGCACATGACCATCGCCGACGAGGACGAGGGCCCGCGGTGCGGCTGCGGCAACTATGGATGTCTTGAGTCTCTCGCTTCGGGCCCCGCCATCGCGCGGATGGCCCGCGAGCTCATACGCCACGGCGAGGAGACAATGATAGTCGATCTCGTGCAGGGGAATATCGAGCTCGTGACCTCCGAGATCGTGGGTCGGGCGGCGCTGGCGGGGGATGCGGCTGCCATAGCCATCCTCGGCAAGGCCGCCGATTACCTGGGCATCGGAATCGCCAACCTCGTCAACATCCTGAACCCTGACACCATCGTGATAGGAGGCGGGGTTTCGAGGGTAGGCGAGATACTGCTAGAACCTGTGCGGGAGGTCGTGGCTGAGCGGGCGCTCAGGCCTGCGTTCGAGGCCGTGAGGATAGTCCAGGCGGAGCTTGGTCCCGACGCTGGGGTGGTCGGCGCTGTGTGCCTCGTACTGTCGAAACTGAAAACGGGGGAGTGCAGGACTGGGGCGCGAAGCTGACGGCCTCGCCCTGCCGAACGAGCACTGGTACGGGCACAGGCCTGCCCCCCGCGCGACCCACCCTGAGGCCTGCGCTGGTGGAGCCGGACGGCTTGCGGGGGTGGCGGTGGAGCCGAGCCGGAAGGGCAGCCGCAGAGGAACCTGCGGGTGCGGCCGCGCCGGCGCTACGCCACATGTTGCTCTGGAAGTCCGCATTACACGATGCATGCCTGAATATGTACATTAGGGCAGAAGCGCCCCGCACGACGGCGGAACGAGCCGTCCGCAGGGTCGCCGCTCTCCCCACCGGAGCCGGCCACGATCACGGGTACGGGCACGAGGAGGGGGACGGCGACGGCGACGGGCGCTGAGGCGGGGCGCGACTCTGAAAGCCGAGATGGGAGGCATGTGTGCGATGCGGCGAACCTCACTGGCGGTGATGCTCATTGCCGCGACGGCGCTCGCTACCGTGGGTTCGGGCGTCCTCGCTCCAGGTGCTGCGCTGGTCGAGCCCGTGACGGTCCTGGACATGGACGACCCCGCCGGCGACGATTTTGGGCCGGGCACGTACGTGTACCCGACACACAAGGCCTTCGTGCCAGGGCTGTTCGACCTGACGCACTTCAAGGTGAGCTACGACCCGGAGTATGTCTACTTCGACGCCACGTTCCGGGAAGTCACAAACCCCTGGAACGCGCCGGAAGGGTTCAGTCACCAGCTTATCAACGTATACATCGACACGACGCGCGGTGCCGGGCGCACGGACACGCTCCGAACGGGCGCTCTCGTCATCTTCGACAAACGATATGCGTGGGACCTCTTCATCAAGGCCCTCGGCTGGGGAGGATGCAGAGTCTTCACCGCCCAGGACGCCCCTGAGGCGAGGGGGATATCTGACGGCCTCTCGGCGAGCGTGCTCGGGGACGGCAAGACGATCAGGATAACCGTGCCGAAGGCTGTGATAGGAGAGCCCGGCAGGAACTGGGGCTATTACGTGCTTGTCGGCTCGCAGGATGCGTTCGGGGACGATGACTTCCGCCCGGTGATGGAGAAGGCCGGGTCCTGGGTTTTCGGAGGCGGCAGCGACCTCGAGGTGAACCCCAACGTCATCGATATGCTCGCTCCGACACGGGGCCGGGGTTCTCAGGAGCGGCTTCTCGGGTCCTACAACGTGGAAAGGGGAACGCTTGCGGTCCTCATGCCCGTGTTCGCGGGAGCCGCGGGCGGCCAGGCGGCATCCCCTGCTGCCATCGGGGTTGCTGTCGTCGTCCTCGTTGCTGCCGGGGTGGTCGCCTGGTGGGTGAGGCGCCGCCGGCCGACTTCGCCGCCGCGCGCATGATGTGGACGCTTCTGTTTCGTGGAGGTGCCGGGATGGGTACAAGGCAGCTCGTATTCGGAGCTCTGCTCACAGCGCTGGCGCTGGTCATTCCGCTTGCTTTCGGCGGATTTCTCGGCGTCGTCGTGCCTCCGTTTTCCGCGACGCTGGCATCCCACGTCCCAGTCATGATCTCCATGCTCCTGGGGCCATGGGTGGCCGTGCTGGTGGGCCTCGGCTCCGCCCTGGGCTTCCTCGTGAAGCTGGGGCCGGTCATCGCGGCCAGGGCCGCTATGCACGCGATGTTCGCCGGGGTCGGGGCCGTCATGGTGAAGAGGGGTACGCCATTCTGGAGGGCGCTTCTATGGACGCTGCCGATCCATGCCATCAGCGAGGCCATGATCGTGCTGCCCTTCGGCTTCACGCTGCAGAGGGCGGGCATGGTGGTCGGCCTCGGCACCGCCATGCATCATCTGGTTGACGCCGGGATCGCCCTTGCGGTCGTGAAGGCCGTCGGGCTGGCACAGAGGCCCTTTTCGAGGCCGGGCTGACGGGCGCTCCGGCTGCGGGCCCAGAGGCGACAACCTATCTTCAGAGTGGGATATAGGCCCTGCCGGGCACGGCAGGGCTCTTTTTTTCCCGCGAAGGAGGATTCGGGGCGCGTGCAGCGTATAGTGATCATGACGACATACACAAAGCTGATATATCAATACTAGGCATGAGAGCAGAAGTGCCTCAGCCGAGCCTCGGCGAGGCGCGCTCCCTCACGGTGCGCTCGCTGAAATCTCGCGTACAGGCTGGCCAAATTGCAGACGCCGCGCCGTGCGCCTGCGGCCAATGTCAACACCGCCAGGAGAGGTGGCGTAGACCTACGGCGCCGGACGTAGACTCACGCCTGTATGGACGAGGGATGTGGGAACGTCCCATGCCTTATGAAGGCATGCAAGGAGGTCCGAAGGAATGATCCCGAACAGGAACATCTCTACTCCGTTGTACCATCAAATCCGTGACTTTTTACGGGAGGAGTTGCGGAACGAAAGCCTCAGGCCGGGTGAGAGAATCCCCTCGGAGGCCGAGTTGAGCGCACGATACAGGGTAAGCCGGATAACCGTCAAGCAGGCCATCCAGAGCCTGGTTCAGGAGGGCCTGCTGTACAGGATGCAGGGCAAAGGCACGTTCGTGGCCAGGCCGAAGGTGGCTCACAATCTGAACCGCATCACGAGTTTCAGCCAGCAGATGCGCGACCGGGGAATGAAGCCCTCCACGAAGATCCTCGAGGCTGAGATAGTGGCGGCAAGGGGTCGGGTGCGTGAGGCTCTCGCCATCGCCGAGGGCACCCTCGTCACGAAGGTCCGCCGACTGCGCCTTGCCGACGGCGAGATCATGGGGGTCCAGACAGCGCACGTGCCGGTCGACATGTGTCCGGATCTCGCCGACGTGCTGCAGGACGACATGTCGCTTTACGAACTCCTCAGGACCAGATACGGGTTGGGTCCTGTGCGCGCCATCGAGAACTACACCGCCATCCCTCTCGACCCTTATGACGCCAGGCTTCTCGAGGTGCCCGAAGGTTCGCCGGCGCTGTTCGCTGAGCGCATGACATATCTTGGGGACAACAGATGCCTGGAGTACGTGGTTTCCATCTTGCGCGCCGACCGGTACACGCTGAGTGTCGAACTCCAGGGCGAGGATTCCGCGGCCCAGGCGAGGACGGCGGGCCAGGCGGAGCCACCAGCGACGCCGCAAGCGGAATGGCAGGCCATGCAGCGGCCAGGCGGGCCCGCAGGTAGGTGAGGGTACCGCCGACTTCACCCTGCAGAAACGGAGGGAGTTGGCAGCTCCACCTGTTGTCGGCAGTTACGGGAGGGATGTCTGATGAAGCTCTCATCCTCGGCTCTACCAGGCAGGAGACCAGGCCATGTTCGCGTTCGTCGGCTCGCCGGCCCCCTGGTGTGGCTGCTGGCGATACTGTCGGTGGCGACGTTCGGTACGACGACCCTGCCGGCGCAAGGAGGCGGAGCCGCGGTGCAGATATCCGTGGACCGGGCGGCAGAAGTCTCGAAGGTCAGCCCGCTCGTCTTCGGCGTGAACACGGCGTCCTGGGACGAGCAGCTTTTCCCCGGCACCGTCAGCAACTGGGAGCTTACGTTCGATCAGGTCGGGGCAAGACGGGTCAAAGACGCCGGGATCCGGTTCCTTCGCTTCCCCGGCGGTCGTGACGCCGACGACTACATCTGGAACTCGCCTTCGAACTCTCCGCTTCGCGTGGACACCGACGAGTTCATCGTTTTCTGTAGGCTCGTCGGAGCGACCCCGTCCATTACGGTCAACTACACGGAGAAACCCGAGCTCGCCGCCGAGTGGGTGCGCTACGCAAATCGCATGAAAGGCTACGGCGTGCGATACTGGGAGGTCGGAGACGAGGAGTACTTCCTCGTGGATGGTCCGTCCTACGCTGCGAGATTCCTCGAGTTTGCAAGAGCCATGAAGGCTCAAGACCCGTCCATAAAGGTGGGGGCGAACATCTCCCCCTCGCGACCCGACTGGTCCCGACGTGTTCTTCGCGAGGCCGGGGGCTACATTGACTTCGTCGTCCACAACTGGTATCCCCAGGACCCGAGGAAGGAGGACGACGCTTACCTCCTGTCCACGCCACCGGGGCTTGCGCGGGATGTGACGGGCATCCGGAGGATGTTGAAGGACGAACTCCCAGCTCGGGCGCGCGACATCGAGCTGCACATCGGGGGGTACAACTCGGTCAGCTACGGTCCCGGCCCACAGACGACGTCCCACGTGAACGCCATGTGGCTTGCGGATGTCCTCGGTACCATGGCCGGCGCCGGAGTGGACGCCGCAGGGTTCTGGGCGCTCCACAACGTGTACCCTCCGCGCGAGGGAGACTACGGCCTCATCACCTCGACCCCCGAGAACGCGCCCTACCCCACATACTACGTCTTCCAGCTCTTCAAGGACCATTTCGGCGACGTGTACCTTCGGTCGGGCTCCAGCGATAGCCGCGTATCTACTCACGCGTCTGCGAAAGGCGATTCTGCCCGAGGTGAGGTTCACCTCATCGTGGTGAACAGGGCGCCCGAAGACGTGAATGCGGTCGTGCAGGTGTCCGGCTTCTCGTGTGGGCCCAGGGCGGAGATCTGGGTCCTCGGCACCGGTGGTCCGCCGACGAGGATCGACGATGCCGTCGTGATGGAGGGGCGCGCCGCAATCAGACTGCCCGGGCGGTCCGTCGTTGCCGCCACGATCCCGGGCAGGTCCGCACCGCCGCCCCCGCCGAGGAACCTTGCGTTCCGGGCGAAGGTCGCGGCCTCGTCCACGGCCGAGGTTGACGGCATGTTCAGGCCGGAGAGCGCAGTGGATGGCGACATGCACACGAGATGGGCCTCGCGGATATGGCGGAAGGAGCCCGAGTGGTTCCAGGTCGACCTGGGCCGCGAGGAGACCATCGGGTCCCTGGTCCTTCACTGGGAACTTGGAGCGACGAAGTTCATAGTCCAGGTTTCGAAGGACGGGAGGAACTGGAAGACCGTAGTCGAGAGGGCCTCGGGCGGCGCCGGACCGGATGTCGTCGAGTTGGATCCCCTGAATGCGAGATATTTGAAGCTCCTGCTCCATGAGCGTCCGAAGGACATCGGAACGAGGTTCGGTCACTCACTCTGGACCACCTGGGCGTTCTCCCTGTGGGAGATCGAGGTGTACGCGCCGGGTCAGGCACCGGGCGCGGGTCGCTAGCAGCAATTATGGGCGCCCGGCCGTCAGTGCGGCCGTCGCGCCCGCCGGCTGGGCCGTCACACGTCTTCACCGGGACTCAGTGGTGACGTCGGGGCGGCCGGCGGTGGGCGGCCCGCGGGCGGCGACCGCTGACCGGATACAGGTGGCCGGCGGCTCGGGGTGGGCAACCGCCGGCGGGAGGGGCGGTGTGCGGCCGCAACCGGGGAGCCGAATGTGCCACGTCAGGCGCGAAAGGGGGTGGGCTGTGGCAATCCTGAGCTTGCGGACTTGATGCGGTGGTCTGGCGGTTCCGACCAGTCGGCGGTTTCAGCCGAACGAAAGGCAGCCAAAGCAAAGGAGGCTGAAGGGGACCATGAGAAGGTGTGCGGTGCTCGTCGTTTGCCTTTGCATGTTGCTCGGTCTCGTAGCGACCACGGGAAGCGTCGCGGCGGCGAAGACCAAGCTCGTCTGGCAGGTGCACTGGAGCGATTTCCAGGTGGAGGGCGTGTACAAGGGTGAGGGCGCCGATAGGAAGCTGGTGAGCAAGGGGCTGCGCCAGTATGTCGAGGAATACATGAAGCTGCATCCCGAGGTCGAGATCGAGATCCAGTCCGTCCCCATGGAGGAGTATCTTCAGAAAGTGCTCGTCGCGCGGTCGTCGGGTGTCGCGCCGGATATCTACGGCATATACTCGCTTTGGGGGGTCCAGCTCGTCCAAAACGGCATCCTCGATGCTCCGCCCGCTGCAGTCGAGAAGGATGTCCGCGAAAACTACACCCCGGTGTCGGTGACCGGAGCAACCATCGACGGCAAGATCTGGGGTATCCCTATGGAAGTGGGCAACTACTGCCTGGTGTATAACAAGGATCTCCTCAAGAAGAAGGGCTTCACCGCTCCACCGAAGACGTGGAAAGAGCTCGTGGACATGGCTTCGAAACTCACGGTGCGCGACAAGTCCGGCGTCATCACTCAGTATGGGTTCGCATTCCTCGCCGGGTGGGAGTCGGCCGTGGTCCACCCATATCTCGGGCTTCTCTGGGACGTCGGCGGGGAGTTCCTGTCGCCCGACTTCAAGAAGTGCGTGGTCAACAGCGCTGAAGGCGTGCAGGCGCTCGAGGCCGAGCTCCAGCTCTTCAAGACGGGCGGCACAGATCCCGCAGGAAGCGTCTGGACGTTCCCCCAGGAGAAGGTGGCCATGATGATCATGGCGTCGTGGTACGAGCAGAGCCTGAGGCAGGGCCTTGGCGACAAGTATGACAAGGTGGTGGGCGTGGCGCCGGTCCCATACATAAGGAAGCCGGTGAACGCCGGCTACACCTGGTTCCTCGCTGTGGACAGCGCCTCGAAGCAGAAGAAGGCTGCGTGGGATCTCCTGACGTGGCTCACGGCAGAGGTCCAGAAGCCGAAGAACACCACGAGGCTCGGGGACCTGATGGTGGAGACCATAGGCAGCCTGCCGTGCAGGGGGATCGACCTTGCGAACCACCCGGACACCCTGAATGACCTGTACACGAAGACCTTCGTGGAGCAGCTCAAGAACGCGAAGCCCGAGCCCAACGTGGCGCAGGGTGCCGAGATCAAGACCATACTGGCCAACGAGATCGTGGAAGCCTGGCACGGGAGGAAGTCGGCGAAACAGGCCCTTGACGATGCGACGAACAAGATCGACGAAATCCTTGCGGAGTTCTACTGATTCGAGTTCCCGAGCAGCCGGACCCCCGGGGTGCCGGTGCCCGCGTTTGGGTGCCTGCACCCCGGCGGTCCTGGGGCGCGGGGCGCGCGCAGTGTAGGTCGGCGAGGAGGTGACGGCGTTGAGTCCTGGTCCAGCTCATGCCAGGAGGAGGTCCGTCAAACGGACGCTTACAGGCTACCTGTTTCTCTCTCCAGCACTCGTGTTCTATCTGGTGTTCCTTGTGGTACCCATCGCAATGTCCCTCTACATTTCGTTTCGGGACTGGAACATGCTCGTGCCGATGACAGGTTCCCGGTTCGTAGGGCTGAAGAATTACACCTACCTTCTAACCAGGGATGAGCTCTTCGTCATCGCGGTGAGGAATACGATCATCTACGCCACAGGAACGGTCTTCGTCGGCATGGCGCTTGCCCTCGGTATCGCCATCCTTCTCTTGCGGGCGCGCGGTGCCACCTTCTGGCGGTTCGTGATGTTCGCCCCTGTCGTGACGCCCTCCGTCGCGGTGGCGCGGATCTGGGGGGGATTGTACCGGCCCGCGGAGGGCCTGGCCAACGCCATCCTCAGGATGGTTCATCTCCCGCCTCAGCAGTGGCTGGCGGACCCGAACATCTGCCTGTACTCGATAATGCTGATAGCAGTGTGGGCCGGGATAGGGGCGACGGTCATCGTGTTCACAGCCGGCCTCAAAGGCATCCCAGAGGTCTACTATGACGCGGCCAGGCTGGACGGCGCGGGGCCCTGGGGGGAATTCAGGCACATCACCGTACCCATGCTCAGGCCGACCATCCTGTTCATTTCGGTGACCGGGCTCATCGGCGCCTGGCAGGCCTTCGATCTCATATTCATGCTGGCCGTGGGAGGCACAGAGGCGGGCACGAGCCCGGTCAGGAGCGTCATCGTGCTCGCACTCTATCTGTACCAGATGGCCTTCAAGAACCTGCGTATGGGGAGGGCGTGCGCAGGGGCGTTCCTCCTTTTCCTCATCGTGCTCGGCATCTCCTTCCTGGTGCTGAGAGTCCTCCGGAAGGGCGGGGTGGAATCGTATGAGTGAGCCACTAGCTCTGCCGCGTGTACCGGCCATGCGCAAGGAACCGGAGCCGGGGGAGGGCGAGAAGTCCGCCGCCAGGCAGAGGGGTAGGAGGCGAAGACGGGTCGTGGGGAAGCTGCTTCTACACGTCTCGGTGTTGCTGATAGGGTTGGCCATGTTCCTGCCCTTCTACTGGATCCTGTCGGCCTCGGTGATGACATACGAAGAGGTTACGGCCATACCGCCGAGATGGGTGCCATCAACTCCGCAGTGGGGGAACTACGGCGCCGTGCTGCGCGATCCCAACGTGCCGCTTCTCAAATACTTCAAGAACAGCTTCACCGTCTCCACCGCGGTGACCCTGGCGGTGCTCCTGACAAGCTCGCTCGCGGGATACGCCCTTGCCAAGCTCAAGTTCCCCGGGCGTGATGCGATATTCACGTTCACCCTCTCGACCATGATGTTCCCGGTGTTCCTGTTTCTGATCCCTGTGTACTACATCTTGAAGAGGTTCCCGCTTCTCGGCGGCAACGACATCCTCGGGATGGGAGGGACGGGGGCGCTTCAGTCGTACGCAGCGCTCATCGTGCCGTTCGTGGTAAGCGCCTGGGGGGTGTTCCTGATGCGGCAGTTCATGATGACCATTCCCGACGAGCTCATCGATGCCGCCAGGATAGACGGCGCCTCGGACCTCGGGATCTTCGGCATGGTAGTGATGCCCCTGGTCAAGCCCGCCCTGGCCACGCTCGCGATATTCACTTTCATTGGACAGTGGAACTACTTCCTGTGGCCGATGATCGTGACCACGTCGGCGCCGCACCTGATGACGGTCCCGGTGGGTCTGCGGCTGATGGGCACGGCATACAGCACGGCCGTGAACATGAACAAGCTCCTCGCAGCGACCGTCATGGCGATAGCACCCTCGGTGTGCGTGTTCCTGGCGCTCCAGCGCTACTACGTCAAGGGATTCGTCCTGAGCGGATTCAAGTAGACTGCTAGCGCGGATGAGCGGATGCTGAGGATGAGAGGAGGCGGTTTCGTGAGGCGGCACTTTCCCATGGCTGTCTGGTATGGAGGCGGCCGCACCAGGGCCACGATGGTGAAACACCCCTGGCCGGGCGCGGCCGACGAGTGGCGCCGCGATCTTGCGACTATCAAGCAATGCGGGTTCAACACCGTGCGATGCTGGGCGGACTGGGCGGCCAGCGAGCCGCGACCCGGCTCGTACAGGTTCGACGCCCAGGACCTCGTCATGGACCTCGCCCGTGAGATGGGCCTTCAGGTCATCATCCAGCTTTACCTGGATTCTGCGCCCGACTGGCTTCTCGACGAGTTTCCGGACTCCGCATATGTATCGCAGGGCGGGGACAGGATCATCTCGCAGGGCTCTCCCGGCTACTGCTACGACCACCCGGGCGTGCGGCGCAAGGCAGAGGAGTTCATGACGACCCTTGCCGCGCGCGTCAAGGACCGCGACGAGTTCTTCGGATGGGACCTCTGGAGCGAGCCGCACGTGGTGCAGTGGGCTTACTTCGACTACCTGCCGCAGCCTGCCGTGTTCTGCTATTGCCACTACACCGTGAGGCGCTTTCGCGAGTGGCTGAAGGCCAAATACGGCACCATTGACGCCCTGAACGAGGCGTGGTACCGGACGTTCTCCAGCTGGGACGTGGTGGAAGCGCCGCGCTTCATCTCGCTCATGACGTACACCGACTTCATCGACTGGCAGGAGTTCATCCTCGACAAGATCGCCGAGGACCTTGCATGGCGCGCAAGGACGGTGAAAGCCGTCGATCCCGACCACGTTGTCACGAGCCACTCGGACATCCCGTGTATCATGACCCTCCCCATGCTGGGCCAGGGCGCGCCCGATGACTGGCGGATGGCGAAGGTCGTCGATATCTGGGGGACGTCCTTCTATCCCAAACATGTCGGGGCGAAGGAGACGAACGACCCCTCGCTGCGCTCGGCCATGCTGTGCTCGACGCGCTCGGCGTGCGCGACGGTGGGAAGCCCGTTCTGGCTTGGCGAGCTCCAGGGCGGCCATGGCTACGTGGGGTCCTTCGCAATGCAGGCGACGGCGCAGGACGAGGCGGAGTGGACCTGGCAGCCAATCAGCCACGGGGCCAAGGGCCTGTGCTTCTATGCGTGGTATCCGATGACCCGGGGGTATGAGTCCGCGGGCTTCGGCCTTGCCGACCTGGACGGCACCCCGAGCGAGCGAGCGAAGGTCGCAGGGGCGGCGGCGAAGGTGGTTAGCGCCAACATGGACCTCTTCCTCGATGCGAAGCCTCCGAAGGCCGACGTGGCGATACTCTACAACGTCTTCGCCAACATCATGTGGACGGCCATGCGGGAAAAGTCCACGTACATCCCGTCGAGGTCTCTGGCGGGGGCTTACAGGCCGCTCTTCGAGGAGAACATCCCCGCGGACTACGTCCACGTGGAAGAGATCGAGGCACGGGCCCTCGCCCGGTACAGAGTCCTCTACATGCCCTTCTCGCTTATGATCACGCGCAAAGCTGCACAGAGGATAGCCGAGTTCGTGCGAGACGGCGGCACGGTGGTGGCCGAAGCGCGCACTGGCTGGAACGACGAGGTGGGCGCGTGCGGCGAGGCCGTCCCCGGGCTTGGGCTCGCTGAGGTGTTCGGGTGCAGGGAAGTCGGCGCGCGCAAGGTGGACGACGTGGTGAAACTGGTGGTGACGGCGACCCCTGACCGTGTCCCGTGCGTCCGGTGTGGGGACGAGCTCAGAGGATACGGCATCAGGCAGGTGCTGGAGGTGACGGAGCCCACCGCCGAAGTGGTGGCGACGTTCGACGATGGCACCCCGGCTGTGGTGGTGAACCGCTACGGCAAGGGGCTTGCGGTGCTGGCAGGCACGTTCCTGAGCTTTGTGTACGAGACCCGGCGGCATGCTGGCACGGGGAGGTTCCTCGCGAGTTTCGCGCGGAGCGCGGACGTGGCACGCCCCGTCATCGTGGAGGCCGCCGCTCCCGGCGGGACGGTGGAGGCGCGAGTGCTTCAGGCCGGCCTTGGGACCAGCGAGGAGAGGCACCTGCTCTTCGTCTTCAACCATAGCGCGGAGCCTCTGGACGCGCGGTTCCTGGTCGCGCTCGGCGGTTCCGGCGGTGGCGACGGTGCCGGAGGCGGCCGCGGCGGTCGCGATGCCGGCGGTTCTGGCAGCGGCAACGAGGCTGACGAGGCCGCGTCTGCGACGAGTGGAGCGGGGGCGGCGGGGGCGACTGGAGCGGGAGCGACGATATCCGCGTCAGCCGAAGACTTAGTTACCTCGGAGAAAGTGGACGTGACCGTCCGCGACGGCCGTGCGGAGCTAAAGAAGCGGCTTGGCGGGGGAGAGATCTGGGTTGTCAAGATCGCGGTCGGATGAGGGAGCGGGTGAGGGTTTGCAGGGCGGCCGCGCGGTTACGTGCCGCGCAGAGCACGCTTGGGGGGAGGCGGCAGGGGACACCGCAGGGCCCCGATGCGCGTCCGCTGGTCCTGTCGTGGCAGACGCCGCCACAGGTAAAGCAGCAGTGGGTGTGGACGTCGGCGGTACTAAGGTTGCGTGTGGTCTGGTTGATATGACCGGGGCCGTCCTGGAGAGGCGGCGGGTCGCTATCGATGCCGGCGACCCGACCGGGATGCACCCCCTGGAGCAAGTGGCGGCGATGGTCCGCCAGCTTGCAGATGAGGCGCGCGGCGTCGGCCTCGGCGTGGCAGGGTGCGGCGTTGCCGTGCCCGCGGTTATCGAGAGGTCCTGCGGCAGGGTGGTCTGGGCGCCAAACATCGCCGGCTGGCGTGACTTTCCCCTGGGCGAGCTCCTTCAGGCCAGGACCGGGCTCCCGGTGTTCGTCGACCACGACGGGCCTGCTGCCGTTATGGGCGAACAGTGGGCGGGCGCGGCGCGCGGCTGTGCCCACGCGGTGCTGCTCATCATCGGCACCGGAGTCGGAGCCGGCTTCATTCTCGACGGCCGGGTATATAGAGGCGCCCGTGGCATCGCAGGTGCGGTCGGGTGGTCGTGTCTCGAGCCGGGGGCTGTCGAAGACCCGGCCTATCGTGAGAAGGGCTTCCTTGAGACCGTGGCCGCCGGCCCGGGCATCGCCCGCCAGGTGCGCGAGAGAGTCGCGCGCGGCGAGTCGAGCCTTGCGCTGGAGCTTGCGGGCGGCGACATACGGGCGATCACCGCCGAGGTGGTGTTCGCCGCTGCGGAGGGGGGCGACGAGGTTGCCCGGCAGGTCATCGCCCGGGCCGTCAGATATATCGGCATGGCCGTCTCGAACCTGGTGAGCACGTTCAACCCGGAGGTGGTCGTGCTGGGCGGCGGCGTGGGACGAAGGCTCGGGCCTTACCTTGGAGAGGTCCGGCGCATCGTTGACTCGACAGCCCAACCCCAGGCCGCTCCGGTGGCGAGGGTGGCGTGCGCCGAGCTTGGCGATGACGCGGGCGTGATAGGCGCAGCGAGGCTGGCCATGGAGACCCTTGGGCTGATGAGGCCCGGTTGAGGCCCGATTGAATCACGCAAAGCCGTCGGCGTGCTCGGCCAAATTGGCGGATGCTGGCGGAGTTCAACAGTCTCACCCACCCTCACTTGGCAACAGGGTAGGCAAGCAGAGTACAATACGGGTTCGCAAGACAGGAGGCATCCGGGATGAGCGCAATTGAGTACCTCGAAAGGGTTGAAGAGACCATCGGCGAGATCCGCGTGCACGAGACGGACAAGATCGAGAAGGCGGCCAGGCTCATGGCCGATTCCATCACAAGCGGCCATCTTGTGCACCTCTTCGGGAGCGGCCACTCCGTCATCCCTGTCATGGATGTGTTCCCGCGCTATGGCAGCTTCGTCGGGTTCCATCCCCTGCTCGACCCCAGGCTGATGTGGTGCAACGTCGTTGGTCCGGGCGGTGCGCGGGAGCTTCTGTGGCTCGAGCGCCAGGAGGGATACGTCGCCAATTTCCTTCAGAGCTTTGAGTTTCATCCGCAGGACACCATGTGGGTCTTCTCCCACGGCGGCCTCAACGCCGCGCCCGTGGAGGCGGCGCTCTATGCGCGGGAAAGGGGCCTTCCCGTGGTGGCGGTGGTGTCAGGCGAGAACCACAGGAAGGCGAAGCCCACCCACTCGAGCGGCAAGAAACTTGGCGACCTCGCCGATGTCATGATCGATACGCATGTGCCCCTCGAGGACGCTCTTGTGCGCATCGACGGATTCAACATCCCTGTGGCAGCCGGGTCCACCGTCGCCGCCGTCGCTATCTCGTGTGCCATCGTTGGGGAAGTGGCAAAGTTACTCGTGGCGGCCGGAGTCAGGCCTTCGACCTTCGTCTCCCCCAACGTGCAGGGCGTCGGCCCGGACCACAACAGGAATGTCTTCGTGGAGTATGCCGAGCGGGTACGCAGGTAGCCTGCGGGATCGTGACCGCGACCGTGACCGGTGCCGGGGCATGGGCGGGGATGGTGACCGCAAGGCGGCCGAGACCAGGATGCGGCGCTACGGTCGCAGCTGCGAGGGCGACGGGCTGGACCTGCGGGCGAGGACTCGCCGATACACATCGAGGGTGCGGCGGGCCATGAGGTCGGCCGTGAAGAGGGCCTCAAAGCGCGCGCGTCCGCGCGCGCCCATCTCCTGCCGCCTCGCAGGGTCGCGGGCGAGAGCGAGCAGGGCCGAGGCGAGAGCAGCGTCGTCCTTCGGCGGCACGAGGAGGCCCGTCTCACCGTGGACCACGGCCTCGGGGATGCCGCCGACGGTGGTCGCCACCACAGGTTTTGCAAGCGCCATCGCCTCCAGGATTGCCAGAGGAAACGCGTCCTGGAACGACGGAAGGACGAACACGTCCATGGTTTCAAGGGCCGCGGTTGGATCCGCGAGGACGCCCGTGAAGACGACCCTGTCGCTCACACCGAGGTCGATGGCGAGTCGCGCTAGATCCCGCCTCCTTCGCCCATCGCCCGTCACCAGCAGCACCAGGTTTGGGCAGTCCCGCCGGATGCGCGCGAAGGCCGAGACAAGGTACGCTGTCCCTTTCCTGCGCTCCAGGCGGGAGACCGTGCCGATGACGATTGCCTCGCTCGGTATGCCCCAGCGCCGCCTGGACTCGTCCACCTCACCGGCTTCGTGAGGGGCAACGATTCCGTTGTGGATCACCGTGAGCCTGTCCTTCCTGAAACCGTGCCTTTGTGCTGCACGGCGCTCAGCCTCGGAAACGCAGATCACTTCGTCCACGATTCGGTTGGCGAGAAAGCCGCTTACGATGTAGCTTGCTGCGTCCGGGTAACCGTGGATTGTGAAGACCGTCGGGATGCCGGGCGCCTCGAGGTGAGCCGCCACGGCGTTCTCGATCCCGGCATGCACGTGAATGAGAGCGGGCCTGAACTCCATCAGGATCTCTCGAAAAGCCGAGCGGTGTGTCTGGAGTGCCCTGCCAAGCCCGGGCGCGAGGATCAGGGGAAGGATGGTCCTGTAAGGCACCCCGAGGTCTCGGAAAAGGGGGAGCGCGTTACCCTGGGGTGCAAGGAGGCACGGGGTCACCTCGCGACGAAGAGAGCTGATCAGCGTAAGCACATGCTTCTCCGTTCCACCAAGGCTCGCATACGGAAGCTCATAGAGCACGCTCAGTCTACCCGGTGCGTCGATGCTGCATCCCCCCGGCCATCTGACGTCGCGACAGGCTACCCGGCGGTCCGCCTCGTCGCCTGCCCGCCTGCACGTTCGCCTGGTTCGTCATTCGCGACCGGTCTGATCCACCATCTACCATTGTACCACGGGATCTTCATTATGCAACCCGCTGCTCGGGGCCTTGGGACCCTGGCCCTGGGTGTGCTGATATCCTCCGACGGGTCTGTCGCTTCAGCCGCCGTTTTGGGCTGGGGGGATTTCAAAGAAGGCGTTTTGCGCTACAATAAAGGAGAAAGGACCTCATCTGGCATTCAGGCATCCGGGAGGTCGTGGCAGCGAATGATAAGCCGGGCCAAGAAGCTCGAGGTGCTCAGCAACTTCACGATGATGGTCGGAGGCGACCCCGCGTTCGCATATCTCATGGGGTTTCTCACCGGACAGGTCGACCGCGTCCATTTCGTCGAGAACCCTGCGGGCGCCGACATCGCCTTGCGGCTATCTCAGGGGAAGCTCACCGTGTGGCCTGCCGAGCCTTTTCGCGCGACTGTGGGCGGGGTGATCATCCCGAATCCCATCGCGTTCGTCGCGGCGGCAAGCAAGAGCGACAGGCAGATTTGCGTGTCGCTCAGTTTCGAGCGCGCTGATGAGGCGCCCTGGTACCAGGAAGTCCTCCTGCCCGACGTATCATACGTGAGCGGTCCCGCCGAGTCAGCCGAGGAAGAGGCCAGGGCATTGCGCGCGGAGATGGACCGCGCTCTCGACATATACTCTGAGTGCAAGCGGCTGCTCGAGAACGACGAGGGAAGTCGCAAGCAGGAACTGGATCACTGCATGAGGGTGGCGCAGGAGCAAATGAGGCAGCTCAGCACCAAACTGGAGGAAGTGAACGCCGCGCTTCAGCGTCTGGCGTCGGACTGACAGCTGGGTGAGAGAGGCGCCGGGCCGGCACCTTGCCTCGGGCCTCCGCTCGCGCGCGGCAGCCTTCCTGCATGGCCGGTGAGACCGCATGTCTCCACCGGGGCGGACCCGCAGCCAGGCAGGGACGATGGGATCCTCTTCGGGAAGCACACGGCCCAGGAACGCACATCATGCTGCCGAGTTCCCGAAGTGAGAAGGGACCTGGGAACCCTTGGCGAACTATTCCATGGGGATCTGGCAATAGCGTGGCAGGGAAGGCGGGGGAGGACGTCCATGGAGGCGAGCGAGACGGGGTTCATCGAGGGAACCGGTGGCGTGAGGCTCTTCTATCAATGCTGGTTGCCTGAGGGGCAGCAGCCCCGGGCTGCGATGGTGATCACCCACGGAGGCGCCGAGCACTCGGGACGATATCAGAACGTGGTGGATCACTTCGTTCCCCGGGGCTATGCTGTATGTGGCCTTGACAACCGGGGCCATGGAAGATCCGAGGGACAGCGAGGGCACGTGGGCCGTTATGAACACATCGTGGATGACCTTGCGCTGTTCTGCGGCTTCGTGCGCCGGAGGACGCCGGGGGAGGCGCGCCTCTTCCTTCTGGGCCACAGCATCGGGGGCCTCACGGCGCTGTCATACGCGATAAGGCACGGGAACTCGGGGTCGTGCCCGGTGGACGGCATCATTGTGTCCGGCCCGTGTCTCGCGCTGTCGATGAAGGTGCCGCCGCTCAAGGAGGCGCTCGGACGTCTGGTCGGCGGCGTGTTTCCCATGATGACGGTGGACTCGGGGATACCACCCGACACCTTATCGCGCGATCCTGAGGTAGTCACCACCTACGTGAGCGACCCGCTGAGATATCCCAGGATCACATTGCGTTTCTATGCGGAGCTTGCAAGGCAGATGGCGAAGACCATGGCCGCGGCGCCGTTCGTGCAACTGCCGTGCCTCATCCTTCAAGGGGGCAAGGACGCGATAGTGTCGCCGTACGCGACCAGGCGTTTCTACTCGGCCATGACTTGCCGCGACCGGGAGATGCGGGTCTACCCCGACAGCTTCCACGAGTTGTTCAACGACCTGAACCGTGGAGAGGTGCTGGCCGACGTGGCCGACTGGCTTGCCCGGCACGGCGGCGCATAGCGGGGCGTCGCGCGGAATAGACCCCGCCCGGGGGAGGAAAGGAGCCATCTGCTGCTGCCGGGAGTCCACAGCCGGGCATAATACGGTACCGGAGTGGTTTTCGTATGGCCGCGATCGGAATGATCCTCGCTATCTTGCTCTTCATTCTGGGGCTTGCCGGCACTGTCCTGCCGGTCCTTCCCGGGGCTCCCCTCATATGGCTGGGGATGCTCATCTACGGCCTTTTCACCCGGTTCGCACACCTGCCAGTCGGTTTCTACGTATGGCAGGGCGTCGCGGTGGCGGTGACGCTGCTCATCGATTACGCGGCCACCGCGTACGGGACCAAACGGTACGGTGGGTCCTCGGCCGCTATACGCGGCAGCATCGCCGGGCTTGTCATCAGCCCGTTCATCCTGGGCCCCATCGGTATCGTCATCGGCCCGTTCGCGGGGGCGTTCATCGGCGAACTCCTGCAAGGAAAACGTGCCGAGGCCGCCTTCCGGGCGGCCTTCGGCACGCTCATCGGTGTCGTCGGCGGAACCCTGCTCAAGTTCACGGTGGAGATCGGGATGGTCGTGGGGTTCTTCTGGGTCCTCCTTGGCTAAGTAGATCGCCACAAATCCGCGCCGCTTTTCAGCGCGCACGTCCTCGCCAGGGTTGCCGGTGTTGCACTCCAGGGACGGCGCGCGCGGTGAGATGCGTTCGAATTCGGCGTTCAAGGCCAGCCGAATTCCGGGCGCCCCGCCCCGGCTGGCACCGGCAACCCCGATACCGTCAGGAGGAGTGGCGCAAACTCATGGCGCCGTACTCAGGTTTCCATGCCGCTGCCGTTACCGGAACAGCACATGACTGGCGGGCCGAGCCGCAAAGGGCATGGCTGGCGCCGCCGATTACCGCGGCACTGTTGCGGACTGAGTGCCCTGCCAGTAGTTCATCACGAACACCACGAACACGCTTACCACTACGCCGAGGACGCCCGCTATGGCAATGTTGAGCAACTTCCTCGGCCCCGACGGCTCCACAGGCAGCGACGCAGGCGCGACCACGTCGATTGCGGAGCGGACTATGCTCTGAGGTTCGATGCCCTCCAGCTCCTGCAATTGCGCAGCCAGTTCCACATAACGGGTTTGAGCAGCATCAAGCCGCTCCCGGAGCTTTTGCTCTGTGACAGTATTCTCTACGAGCCTGGCTGAGAGCGCGTCCAGGTCTGCGCTGAGCGTAGAGATGGCATCGCGGCCTGCCTTGATACGTTCATTGAGTTCGGCGAGGGTCGCCCGCTTCTGGGCCACCTCTGTCATCAGGGCAGCGTACGCTGGGTTTACCTCCTCACTCGTGAATGTTGCTGCGCCAGGATCGACCCCGGACGTGACAATCACGGCATCGCTAAAGGATCTCTTGATCGAGAGTTTCTCGGGTGTAGCCTTGAGTTGATTCTCAAGGACTCGCAGGGCCTCTCCCACCGCTCTGGCCTCAACAGCAAGGCGAGCATTCTCTCCTTCATAGTTCGCCAGCAACGCGGTCTTGGCCTCTATTTCCTGTTCGACGAGTTTCAGCCCCCCGGACTGCCCCATTAATTCACTCAGGGATTTCGTCGCGTCGGCGAGCGTTGTTTCACGCTGAGAGATCTCCGTGGTGAGAGCTTCCTTTCGTGAGGACATCCTCGTCCGGACCAGGTCCGAGAGGAACGCGACGTATTCCGCTGCCGCGGTGTCTGCTATGGCCTTTGCGTTATCTGGGACCTTGTCTTCGGCGGTGATCTCGAGCAACTTGTCCCCCTTGGCCGCGTCCCCGATGGGCTTCGCGGTGATCTTTGTTCCCAGGGCATGGGCGCTGAAGCGGATGTCACGCGTTTCCAGTGTTGCTGCTACTCGCTGCAGGACAGCCTGGCTCTGCAACAGCCTGGCATGTGCCTGCGGAGTGCCCCCGATGATGCCGGCGATGACGGGGTCCCCAAGGCCCGCTTGCACTTCCTCAGGAAGGCTGACCGTAATGACCGCGCTTGACTCGTATACCGGGTCCAGCAGGAAGAAGCTGATGAGCCCGGCTGAAGCCATCGCACAAAGGGTGACCGTGATGATGATCCATTTGCCGCGCCACAGGACCTCGATGTACTGCCTCAGGTCTATCTCATCTGGATATTCGTTCACTTGTTCCATCCTGATTGCGCCGCGTCGCCGGCCTCGCCGTCCGACCACACTGCCGCGTTTAACCTCCTGTCTTTGACGTATTCTATGGAAGACAATGCCGCAGCTTTGTCCGCCAGACAGGACATTCGCCCTCCGCGGGCAGATTCCTTCCTTCAAGGCCGATCCCTTCGGCTCGGGACGGCGCCCAGGCTCATGATATCCTCACTATGGCCACGCTGAGTAGACCGCCACAGAATCGCGCTACTCTTCAGTACGCAGGTCCTCGCCAGGGTTGCCGGTGCTGCCTTCCGGTAGCCTGGCAGCAGTCTCCAGCTGTATCCCTAACTTCAGAAACGGTCCCTGGACAGAGGTGAAAGTGGCGCGCATGGAGGTGACTGCGGCGGCCTCTTCGGCTGTGCTGGCGTCGGCGCCAGCGCTGGTGTCAGTGTCAGTGTCAGGGGCAGTGGTGGTGGCGCCGGTAGTGGTAGCGGCAATGGTAGTGGTGGTGGTAGTGGCTGTGGCGGTGCCCGAGGGCGCGGCCACGGCTGTCGCCGCACTTACCACCTCGCCCGGAACCTGAAAAGCCATGGCGGCAATACAGGCTGCTACCACGCAGGGTCCAGCCGCTGCAACGACGCGGCGTAGTGCGCGCGGCCGGGTGCGTGGGTCCCGGCACCCGGTGTTCTTGGTCCTGCCGGTCGTTCTCCGCTCCTCCTTCGCGCCCATATGCAGCCGTCCCTCCCGTCCCGGATTAGCCGCCCATTCTTCCGAACACAAACCATCGCCTGGAGACGTACCTCTCGGGATCTTCCAGTCTGACGGTCTCGCCGCGGGCGATTGCGCCCGGGATGTCCCTTACGGCACGAAGAGCCGCGTCGCGTCCCATTATCCGCGAAGCCGCGTGAAATGCCTGGTCGAGCCTGCAGGGCCGGGCGGTTGGAGAATGTCGGTCGCTTGCCACGATGAGTGCAAGCCGGTGCCTGAGAAGGATCTCCGCTTCGTGGAGCGGCTATACACGCTGAGCGGCTGTATGCGCCAAACTCCAGACAATTCCCTCAATTCGACTCCTCTAGCGGGATTCCTTCCAGGATGCCTCGTCTTCCGCAGTTTTCGTCCGGGCGAGACTTGGTCGATCCCCCCCTCTCTCTCAGCATCAAAGTACTTTCTTTCCGGCGACGGGCGATACCTGTCGAAGCTTGAAGGAGATGCCCCTCGTCGTGGCGAAGATAAGAGGCCGACGCGACGCGTCAGGTGTCATCACGTCCTGGAGCGTGAAGTGAAATGAGCCACAGGGCCAGGACAGGCCTACTCGTGGCCTGCGATATCGCGTGTTCCCTCGTAAGCATCGCCATTGCGCTGCTGGTGCGCTTCGAGTTCAACCCGTTGCGGGCCCTACCCTATGCGGGGTTGATCGTTCCGAGGTTGCCTGCGCTGCTCATAGTGCGGCTTGCATCGTATATGGCCTTCGGGTTGTACGAGAGGCTATGGCAGTTTGCGAGCGTCCGGGAGCTTATTGCTATCGCGGAAGCCGGTACTCTTGCCTCGGTTGGTGACTACGTTTTGCTTCACCTGATCCGTGGCCCTGGATTTCCCCGGAGCGTCACCCTCCTAATGTGGGTCTTCAATATCGCCCTTGCGGGTGGGCTACGGCTCTTCGCCAGGCTTCGTCGGGAGTGGATAGCGACAAGCAGGTCCGCCGCGCTGTCTCCTGCCCGTTCATCGGTAGGGCGCCCCGGACATTCGGGCGCCGCATGGGAAGATGTGCGCCCACGAAGGGCTCTCATAATCGGCGCGGGCGAGGCCGGCATGATGGTGTCAAGGGAGCTCAGGACCCACCCGGAGCTGGGCTACGACGTGGTGGGATTCATCGACGATGATCCTGCGAAACAGGGGTATATGCTCGCCGGCATGCGGGTGCTCGGCACTCGCGGCGACCTGCAGGCTGTCGTGGCCCGCCACGACGTGGACGAGATCATCATAGCCATGCCCTCGGTGCCGGGCCGCGTCGTGAAGGAGATCGTGGCGGCATGCGAGGGGCTGGGAACCAGGGTCAGAACCCTTCCCGGCGTATATGAACTCATAGACGGGAAGGTGGATGTGAGCCGCATCCGCGATGTCCAGATCGAGGACCTGCTCAGACGCGAGGAGATCAGGGTGGACCTCGAAAAGATCGGGGGCTACCTCTCTGGGCGCAAGGTGCTGGTGACGGGGGCCGGTGGCTCCATAGGCCGGGAGCTTTGCAGGCAGGTTGCCAGGTTCCGCCCGGAAAGCCTGGTGCTCCTGGGGCATGCTGAGAACGACATCTACGACATCGACCTCGAGTTGCGGGAGACGCACCCAGACCTCCACGTGGTGCCGGTCATCGGCGACATAAAGGACGCGGCCCGCATGGAGACCGTCTTCGACCTGCACTGTCCCGACGTCGTGTTCCACGCTGCCGCTCACAAGCACGTGCCTCTCATGGAGATGCACCCCGAAGAGGCTATCAACAACAACGTCTTCGGCACATGGAACGTCGCGACCGCGGCTGACCGGCACGGCGCGTCCAGGTTCGTGCTGATCTCCACCGACAAGGCCGTAAACCCCGTGAGCATCATGGGGAGCACGAAGCGGGCGGCGGAGCTGCTCATCCAGGCGTTGGACAGGCACAGCCAGACAAGGTTCATGGCGGTGAGATTCGGGAACGTCCTCGGGAGCCGGGGGAGCGTCATCCCGCTCTTCAAACGCCAGATTGCGGCGGGCGGCCCCATCACCGTGACCCACCCTGATATGGTGCGCTACTTCATGACCATCCCGGAGGCCGTCCAACTCGTGATACAGGCGGCCGCGATGGGCGAAGGCGGGGAGGTCTTCGTGCTCGACATGGGGGATCCGGTCCGGATAGCGGACCTTGCCCGCGACCTCGTGAGGCTGTCCGGCCTCGACCCGGACCGGGACATCGAGATCAAGTTCACCGGGGTTCGTCCTGGAGAGAAGCTCTTCGAGGAGCTTTTGACTGCGGAGGAGGGAACGGTGGCCACCTGCCACGAGCGGATATTCATAGCTAGAAGCAAGGCCGCCCTCGACGGGAGCGTCGAGGGGTTCCTCGAGACCTGCCGCCAGCTTGCCGCGGCGGGCGAGGGTGGCGGGGCCGAGTTCGTGTGCTGGGTGCGCGAGCTAACGGGGGCTGCCGGCGACCAGGGCGGGAAGGACGGCGCGACCCGTGCGACCTGCGCGCCCGGAGCGGCCGGGCAGGGTCAGACCGACAGGGACCAGAGCTCGGTGCAAGGCGGGTTGCAGGACACGCCGTGCCGCGCCAGGCCAGGCCGGGCTGAGGCAAGACAGGTGGTCAAGTCAGCTCAGGACAGAACGGGGCAGGGGAGGCCGGGAGAGAGCGTATGGTGAGTCCTCTTGAGGTACTCTTTGTTCTTGCTGCCGCCGGATACATTCTCGGCGGGATCAGCGTGGGAAATGTGCAGCTTGGGACCTCGGGGGTTCTCCTCGCGGCCCTGTACTTTGGACACCTGGGGTATGAGGTCCCGGGCATCGTCCGCGACCTGGGGCTTGCGCTTTTCGTCGGGTCCGTGGGCCTGACCGCTGGGCCGAGGTTCTTTCGAAACCTCAGGCGCAACGCCTTTTCATATGGCGCGATAGCCCTTCTCATAGTCGGCTCCGGCGCCGTGGCCACCCTGATGCTTGCAAAGCTGTTTGAGATCCCGAGGGCGCTTGCCGTCGGAATCTACACGGGGGCGTTGACCACGACGCCCGGCCTTGCCGTCGCGCTCGAGGCCACAGGCGATAACGCGGCGTCCATCGGTTACGGGATAGCCTACCCGTTCGGGGTAGTCGGCGTCGTGCTGTTCGTCCAGGTCGTGCCGCATATCCTCCGGAGGAACCTCAGACAAGAAGTGGCGAAGCTGTCTCAGGCTCCAGACCTTGGGGGAGGCCCGACTCTCCTCGTGCGCGAGTTCGTTGTTGAGAACCCCGGGGTGGACCGGAAGACCCTGGCCGAGCTTGCCATCCTCTCCCGCACCGGTGCGGTGGTGTCAAGGGTGAAGCGGGGAAGACAGGTGTTCCCGGCGCTCGGCGACACGGTCCTTATGAAGGGTGATGGCGTGCGGGCGGTCGGGACGGGTGAGGCCCTCGAGAGGCTAGAGGAGATCATCGGTCGGCGGGCGCAGCTTTCCATGGACGAATCCGGCATCGAGGTGCGCGACCTCGTAGTTGAAAGCCGGGCAGTCGCCGGGAAGACGGTGCGCGGGCTGAACCCTTACGAGCGGTACGGGGTGATCCTGACCAGGGTCAGACGGGCGGGGATCGAGTTCACGCCCGGAGGCGACACCGTGCTCGAGCACAGGGATGTCGTGCGCGCGGTGGGGGCGCCGTTTGCGCTGGAAAGGTTCCAGGCTGTCCTGGGGCGGCAGAGGCGTCCACTTGAGAGCACGGGCATGCTTGCGCTCACCCTCGTGCTGGCGACAGGGCTTCTCATAAGCCGCCTGCGCCTTCAGATTCCGGGCGTTGGGGCCGTGAGCCTGGGCATCGCGGGAGGCCCGCTCATGGCTGGTCTCGTCGTTGGCCATTTCGGCGGCTTCGGAAGGTGGTCTCTGAGGCCCCCAGGGCATATGCTGGGGATCACGCGCGAGATGGGCCTCATGCTCTTCCTGGCGGGCGCGGGTGTGGCGGCCGGGCACGGGTTCGTCGAGACTGTTGCGAAGTACGGGTGGCTGCTTTTCGCCAGCGGCGCAATTGTCACACTCATACCGATGGTCCTCGGGTTTACGGTGTCGACGTGGCTCTTCAGGCTGAGCCTGCCTGACAATCTCGGCAGCATCTGCGGAGGCATGACCAGCACGCCGGCGCTCGGCACGCTCATCACGGCCGCAGGAAGCGACGAGGTCGCGGCGCCTTACGCTGCAACGTACCCCTTCGCGCTGGTCCTCGTGGTGCTGGCGACGCAGGCCCTCGCGGTTCTCCTGTAGTGCGCCGCTGCAGGGCGACACGGTCTCGCGGGCCGTGCCGGCATGTGCGAGGCGCCGCGGCTTACGGGCCCTTCTTTCGTGCTTTCGTGTCTCACAAAACCTGCGAATTGTTGCCAAGAGCCATTGCATTTCGCGCAGGCGGGGTAGTATAATACTGCCAGCAGCCTGGAAAACACAATATGGAAAGCTCTTATCGAGAGCGGCGGAGGGACTGGCCCGATGAAGCCCGGCAACCGGCAGCCGGAACGCGCCTGCGCGGTGCCAAATCCTGCAGAACTTTCCGTTCTGGGAGATGAGAGACGCTACGCCTCTTCCTGAACGCGGAAGGGGTATTTTTGTGCGTCTCGCCCGCCGCCGCGTCGTGCCGCGTCACACGTGCTGTGCTCTATCGTGTGGTGCCGTGCTGTGCCTTGCCCCGACCCGCCGCATCCGCGCCGCGCGCTTCGCTCATCATGTGCCATGCCGCGTGCGCGGTGCGCCGTGCGGTGCGCGGAGATGATAAGGTGTGGGAACACATAATGGGGATGCGTAAGAGGAGGAGTGCTGCCATGGCTGAATCGACGGGAAGATGCTCAGGCAAAGCGAGGAGACTCATCACGTCCGAATCGGTGACAGAAGGCCACCCGGACAAGCTCTGCGACAAGATCGCCGACTCGGTGCTCGACGCGATCCTGAAGGAAGACGCCGATGCCCGCGTAGCATGCGAGGTTGCCGCGACGACGGGTCTGGTCATCGTGATCGGCGAGATAACGACCTCATGTTACGTGGAGATCTCCGAAATCGTCCGCGAGACCGTGCGAGACATCGGCTACACCCGGGCGAAATACGGGTTCGACGCCGACACGTGCGGCGTCCTCACGTCCATCCACGAGCAATCGTCGGACATCGCCATAGGCGTGAACCAATCCCTGGAGGTAAGGCAGATCGAGGCCGCAGGTGCCGTGAACGGCTTCGAGCACCTTGGCGCCGGAGACCAGGGACTCATGTATGGCTTTGCCACGCGCGAAACCCCTGAACTCATGCCCATGCCGATAATGCTCGCCCACAAGCTGGCGAGGCGACTCGCGGAGGTGCGCAAGCAGGAGATCGTAGACTATCTGCGTCCTGACGGGAAGACGCAGGTCACGGTGGAGTACAACGACGACAAGCCGGTCAGAGTGGACGCCGTGGTGGTCTCCGCCCAGCATCACCCGGACGTGGACTACGAGACCCTGAGGCGCGACATCACGGAGAAAGTGATCCGCGACGTGATCCCGCTATCGCTTCTCGACGAGCGCACGAAGTTCTTCATAAACAACACAGGCCGGTTCGTGGTGGGCGGTCCCCACGGCGACTCGGGGCTCACGGGCCGCAAGATCATCGTGGACACCTATGGCGGTGCGGCTCGCCACGGCGGCGGTTCGTTCTCCGGAAAGGACCCGACCAAGGTGGACAGGTCGGCCTCCTATGCCCTGAGGTGGGTGGCGAAAAACATCGTTGCTGCGGGGCTCGCCGATAAATGCGAGGTGCAGGCGTCGTATGTCATCGGGTCGTCGCGCCCTGTCTCGATCGGCGTCGACACGTTCGGCACGGGCAGGATCGCGGACGACGACCTTCTCGCGCTCATCAGCAAGCATTTCGACCTACGGCCAGCCGCGATCATAGATAGGCTCGACCTGCGCCGGCCCATCTACGCCCAGGTGGCGGCCTACGGCCACTTCGGCAGGGTCGACCTGGACCTCCCATGGGAGAAGCTGGATAAGTCGAGCGATTTGAGGGCGGACGCGTTCTAGCGTCCAGGGGGCCCGTCGGACGAGGTAGGGCGCCGGCGGGCGCTCGGCCGCTTTTGTGCTGCCGAGGACATACTAGCAAGAGGAATTTGCAGCTTGATGTAGAAGAAGACGTGGACGCGGACGTTGGCCCGCTCGTGCCGGGCGTCGGCCCGTCCCATGGGTTTTTGTGGCATGTACACCTGTTGTTCGGCGTCGGTTCGTCGCCTCCGGGCAGTGTGAGGAGGATACTCAGAGTGACAAATGTGGGCGTAATCGGATGTGGCAACTGGGGGAGGAACTATGTCAGGAACTTCTCCGAGATCCCTGACGCGAAGCTGGTAACCTGCTGCGACACCAATCATTCCAGGCTGGTAGCCATCCGCGATCGATACCCGCTTGTGAAGCTGACCAAGAACTTTCAGACCGTTGCGTCTGATCCGAAGATAGATGCGGTGGTCATCGCCACCCCTCCGGCGACCCATTACAGCATAGCACGCGCGTGCCTGCTCCGGGGAAAGCATGTCCTGGTGGAGAAGCCGTTCACCCTTTCCTCAGAGGAAGCAGATCTTCTCGTTGACATCGCCGCCAGGGTAGGCAAGGTCCTGATGGTCGGCCACATCATGGACTACCACCCCGCGATGCGGGTGGTGAAGGAATACGTGGAGTCGGGCGAGCTCGGCAGGATCTACTACCTCTATGCCACCCGGACAAGCCTGGGGATCGTCCGCGAAGACGTGAGCGTGCTGTGGGACAAGGCCCCCCACGACATAGCGACCCTCCTCTACCTGCTGGGGGACGAGCCTGTAAGCGTCGCCGCGACGGGCCAGGCCTACGTCAACGATGGCGTAGAGGACGTGGCCTTCGTCACGATTCGGTTTGCCTCGGGCGTGATGGCGAATGTCCATCTGAGCTGGCTTGACCCGTGCAAGGCGAGCAGGACCACGATCATCGGCGAGAAGAAGATGATCGTGTTCGACGATGCCGAGACGCTAGAGAAGGTGAAGGTCTACAACAAGGGTGTGAACCGCCGGCGCGACTTCATGAAGAAGCCTGAAAACGGCGCCCATCCGAACGGCGTGGCGGAAGGCGCCGAGAGCGGAGGCGACGCCTCGAACGGCGTGGACACGCTGAACGGGTTCTCGGGGTTCCAGTACACGTTCACCTATGGCGACGTCTACATCCCGAAACTGAAGATGAGCGAGCCCCTTCGGAACGAGTGCCTCCACTTCCTGGAGTGCATCCGGGAGGGCAAGCGCCCGCTCACCGACGGCGCCAACGGCTCGAAGGTGATCCGAGTGCTCGAGAGGGCGGAGGAGTCGCTGCGGCGCGGGGGCGAGTATGTGCCGGTGGAGTCGAGGGTCGCCGTGGCCGCCACGAGGGAGGGGTTCATGGCCAGGGCGCGTTCGTTCTGGAAGGGCCTCGGGCTCTAAGTAGATCGCCAGGAATCCGCGCTGCTTTTCAGCGTGCAGGGGCTCTCCTGGGTTGCCGGTGTTGCACTCCGGGGACGGCGCGCTTGCGGCGCGCCTCGTTCGAATTTGGCGCTCAACGCTAGCCAAATTCTCGACGCCCCGCCCTAGCAAGCACCGGCAACCCTGACACCCTCGAGAAAAGTGGCGAAAACTTGTGGCGCCATACCTAGAGGCGTCCGCCCGGGCCGGTCGGTGCAGTCGTGGCCTACGTTGCCCTGCGCGATGTTGCCAGGTCCCGCCCGGTGCGGCCTCGGTAAACGGTAAACCTGGCGCGACGTGGTGCGGCGCGGCGTGGTCCGGCTTCGGTCGGGTCGGTACGGATCGGGCCACGCGCTGGCTTCCGGACGGCCTCTTTCAAAGGAGCAAAGCATAATACGGATCTCATGCCCGGGCTTGCTCCCGGGCGTTATTTGAATCTAGAGGGGTGACGCGCTGGTGTATTCTGGCAACAAGCGGGAGGACACGGTTGAGCGGGTTATAAAGGCCCAGGAGGAGGAGCGGCGGCGCGTCGCCAGAGACATCCACGATGGCCCCGCCCAGATGATGGCCAATGCCATCCTGCAACTGGAGATAGTGGAGAGGCTCATCGCCGAGGACCCGTCCCGCGCCCTGGAGGAGACCAGGGATCTCAGGAAGACCATCACCGAGAGCCTCCGGGAGATCAGGCGGATCATCTTCGACTTGCGCCCCATGATGCTCGATGACCTCGGGCTTGCCCCGGCGCTGCGCCGGTACATCAGCGATTTCACCCAGCGCCACGGGCTCCCCGTGGAGATGAACGTCCTCGGAAAGGAGACGAGGATCGGCCCTATCGCCGAGCTCGCGCTCTTCCGCATCGTGCAGGAGGCCCTTCACAACGCGCGCAAGCACGCCCTGGCCTCGAGGGTGGTGGTCACCCTCGGATATGGCGTGAGCGCGGTCGGGGCGAGCGTCGAAGACGACGGCAAGGGCTTCGACCTTGCCGCCATCTCGCGCGGCGTGGGCAAGTCCGAGAAGTTCGGCATCGCCGGGATGAAGGAGCGCGCCAAGCTTCTCGGAGGGTCGCTCGACATAGATACCGCACCAGGGAGGGGCACCAGGGTGACTGTCAGGATCCCCCTCGAGGATCGGGGCGAGGGTGGACCTGCTGGGAAGTGAGGGACGGCATGTGGGTGCGCAGAGCGAAAGCGCTCGGGGGGCGCGGGTAATCAGGGTGCTGGTCGCAGACTCGAGCGCCATCTTCAGGTCGGGGATGCGCCGGGCCATCGAGACCGAGCCTGACCTCGAGGTGGTCGGGGAGGCTGACGACCTGGAGCAGGTGGCCGAGGTGGCCGCGAGTTGCCTTCCGGACGTGATCGTGGCGGGCGCCATTTCGCCGTCTGGTCTTCCTGCGTGGCGGGCTGTGCCTGCTGAGTCGGCCAGAGGCTTCGCCATGGATCCGGCGGTGGCTGCAGTGGCGGCCCAGCTACGAATCGCGGAGGGGGCGGGTAGCGAGGCGCGCCGCAAGTGCGCTCTGGTGTCTGTCGTGGACACAGGTAATGGGGGCCGCGAGGTCCTCGACGCGATCATGGACGCTTTCGGCTCGGGGGTGCTCGGGTGCCTCGACCGCTCAGCGGGACCCGAGGATCTCGTTTACGCAGTCCGGGCGGCGTCCCGTGGACGTCAGTTCGCGTCGTCGCGAGTGGTGAGGGTGCTGGTGGAGGGCCTTGCGAGGCTGCGAGAGGTGGCATCCGGCTTCGAGGAAGCGGTCGTGCATGCGATGGTCGGTCCTTCCGAGGCTGCCCCTTCCACTTACGCAGCGACAGGGGGCCCAAGGCGTCCGCTCACGGCAAGAGAGTGCGAGGTGCTCTCCCTCGTTGCACGCGGCAAGAGCAACCGCGAGATCGCCGGCGTGCTTTCCATAAGCGAGAAGACGGTGAAGAACCACGTCAGCAACCTCCTTCGTAAGCTCGGGGCCGACCGTCGTACCCAGGCTGCGATATGGGCCATCAGCCAGGGGCTCTCGGGGTCCCAGGACGGAGCGACTACGACCAAAGTCCTACCGAAAAATGAGCCATCGGACTGATAGGCAGCACTTGCCATCCGTGGTAGCGTTTTAGACAGGAATCGACTGATCTCCACAATTGAAGAAGGTTCTCCCGACAAAGGCAAACCCGTCGAAAGGCGGGGACGCAAAGCCACGGGTCTAAAGCCAGGAGGGGTTCTGGCCATGATAGCCGGGTTGCCGAAGAGAAGGGACTTTTGAGCCTGCTCGTTTGGCAACGCCGACGGGCAGGCTTCGTGTTTACGAAGAGTCTCTTCGGTAGGCCGCGAGAGGGGCCTGCGGGTCAGCCGGGTTATGCCAATCGAGCGGTTCTGACCTGACCTGACCTGATTTTCCAGATGAGGCTGACCCCGAGAGCCTCTTCAAGCGGTCGTCGGGCACACATGCACGAAAGGAGGTGTGAGTCATGATGGCGCTGCTGAAGAGGCTCTTCTATGAGGAAGACGGACAAGGCATGGTCGAGTACGGGCTTATCATCGCTCTCGTCGCGGTGGTTCTGATCGGTGCGTTGGTTGCTCTACGTGGCGGTCTGTCCAAGATATTCGGGGACGCCACGACGGCTCTCAAAGATCCGGCGAATGCGCAATAGGACTCGTCCCCGTTGGCGGGACTCCTAAGTACGGCGCCATAAGTTCGCGCCGCTTCTCCTGACGGTGTTGGGGTTGCCGGTGCTTGCACGACGGGGCGTCGAGAATTTGGCTAGCCTTGAGCGCCAAATTCGAACGAGGCGCGCCGCAAGCGCGCCGTCCCCGGAGTGCAACACCGGCAACCTG
>JBLNDE010000015.1:0-63520 GCA_050261335.1 Bacillota bacterium | reverse complement strand
GGGTAAGGCCCGGACCAGTGATGTACATCAGCGGATGGCCCTCAATGATGACGTAGGGAACCGTTGAGGACGGACCCGTGACGTACGTCAGCCGTCGGCTCAAGTGACGGCACTATCAGGCGCTCCATATGTGACAGAGCAGTACTAATTCAAATCGGGGTATCGGGGTATTGGAACAGTGCACCAGGCATGTCTGTCTGTGCTTCTGGCCCCGACCTCAGCACGAAGGCTGATGGCCCGGAGGCTGCCCGGAGCCTATCCGCCTTCCGAGCTATGGTGATCTCAGCTCCGCACACGTCGGAGGCAAGAGTGAGATCGCAGCGGGAACCTCTGCACCGCATGCGATCTTCGGGGGTGACCGGCGCAGTGGCGCACGTAGATGCCGTTTTGACGGGCTTAGTGAATTTCGGCCTGTTTGGGGTCGTGATGCTGGTTCGCTACGCCATACACGAGGAGGGGCCCCACGCATTCTTGATTCACGGGGGTCGGCGGGGCCTGCTCCTGTTCACGGAGGGCGGTCTCCTCGCCGCAGCGGTTACTGTGTTCCGTTGCGCGCTCCTGGTCGGGTGGGGAAAGGCGTCGGTGTGTCTTAATCCTCAGGCATGGCCTGGAACTCTGGGGATGGCTGGTGTGCTGCTATTCGGGTTCTCGGGCGTGGCCCTGTTTGAAGAAGGGCTGTTCAGAGGCTACCTGTTGCAACTGCTGGCAAGGCGGCATCCGTTGCACGTCTCGGTGGCCGGGACATCCCTACTTTTCGGGTTGCTGCATTTCGCATCGTATCCGTGGAATCGCGTCGTCTGGCTGGGAATCCTCAACGCGAGCGCATTGGGCGCGATTCTGTCTGGATCTGTTCTCAAGTCCCATTCCCTGATGCTTGCTTTGGGCTATCACCTCTGCTGGAACGTGGTGCAAGCGTTGCTCTGGGACAGCCGACGGCTCGGCGGTCGACCATGGGTGCGTCTTGAGGTACAGGGCGGCCTTCTAGCCGGCGATCCGGCCAGTCCCGAAACCGGGTTGGCTACCACCCTGGCCCTTCTTCTGACGCTTGCGTATCTCCTGGTCAGATTCGGAACAGGAAGCACCTCTCGGCGGACCAACGATCCGAGTCGTGGCCGTAAGGAAACGACACCCTCACTCAGTGAGTGAGGCAAACAGGAAAGGACCCCCGGCACTGGCGTCGAATGTGACGGTAAGCGCAATCCTGAGTAATGGGCCCGCCACCTCCAACGGCGACGAAGGTGTCTCCAGAGAAGGGTGGTTCTATGCTTGCGATGAGGACATTCCTCAAGCCGACGAAGCTGAAGATGCTGTTCCTCGTGGAGTGGGTTGTCTATATGGTGATCGAGCTGTCGCGGGCGAAGCTGCGGACGGCGCACCAGTTGATGGTGGCTGGCTACCCGCTCATAGTGTTCTACCTGATCAGCTGCGCACTGGCAGCGGCAGCGCTGGCCCGAACACCGACACGGTTGCCGCGCTGGCGGCACCTTCTGGGACTGGCCGTGCTGCTGGTTGCTCTGGAGCAGCTTATCAAGGCGGCGGTCGGTGCGTTCATTCCATATCGCGGGTCGGTCCCGATCATCCCGGGCTGGCTGCACCTTGCCCACGCGCGAAACATGCACGGATCGTGGCTGGCCAGGGAATTCGGCATTGGTTTCATGGGTACCGGCGCGCTGATAGCGATGTGGGCAATCGCGCTGCCCTGTTTCGTGCTCGGTTTTCGCTACTACGCTGTGAGGAAACGCAGGAGTCTGTGGCTGGACGTGGCCTCCGTGACCATCGTTGCAGGAGTCGGCGGCGCGCTCTGTGACATCGCCTTGCGCGGGTACATACTGGATTTCATCAACCTGCCCGGTGTTGTAACCGCGGACCTCAAGGACATCTTCACTTACGTCGGCCTCGCAGCCCTGTTTGCCGAGCTTGTGGATAACCCGGGGATATCCTTGACGTGGCAAGGGTGGCAGAGAGAACTCGAGCGCACGCGCCGCCTCGTCAGGGGCTTCGCAGCGTTCTCAGCCCGGGAGGTCTATGGGGTCGCCAGGACAATTCTAGGATGTGCTTCGCGCGAGCGTGGGAGGTGACAGAAGGTTACTTGAGGACGCGTTTCTCGTGGTTTCGTGGTCTCGTGGTATCGGAGAAGGCGTCGTGGCTAAGAGTCGGGCGGCAAATGGTGAAGCGAGTATTTGGCATAACTCGCAACCTCCTGCGGGCCGCCGCCCTCTGCGCACCGCCGCCCGACGCCTGAGACATCTCTGGCCGCTGTCGGCTGGCGGGGTGGGTTCGGTTGACGGGTGGATCAGGATAGGCGGCGTCCGTGGCGTCTGTGCCGATGCCATTACATCGGCCCCCACGCCGAGGGCGAGCAGGCGCATAGCGAAAAGTGACACGGAATAAGGTGTCTCTTCGTCATTCCAACAGGAGAGCGCGGAATCCCGCTTGACGAAAATGATCGTCGGCAGTCAGTGCTTCGTGTATGCTCATGTCATTCATGACAATGAACGCGCAGATGGTAATGAGGGGGTCATTGGCCAGCGACTCCAGGAGAGCGACTGCGGCCTCGCGATGACTTCTCTTGGCCACGTAGGAAATATCCAAGAAATACCTACTTCCCATCTGCCCCTTCTCCGTACAGGTATTCCTCAAGCTGCTGAGACCAATCGCTAGGCCCATCAAGGTTAAGACTACGTGCAGTCTCAATAAACGAGGCTCCCCTGGATTTGAACTTGACTCGGTCGTCAATAGGTTTGACCGTGACAGTGACCGTGGTCCCGGGCTTCACGTCAATTGACGTTTCAGGCCACAATGCCCTACCGTCGAAGAGGGCTCTAACGGTTTTGCCCATGGCCGGCGACCCCCTCTCAGCTAGCTTTTCCCCATACCGCTGGCTTTTCCCCATGTCCATTATACCCTCACCGTCCTATAGCTTGCAACGCAGGAACCGCGAATATCACCCGGGCGACGAGCGTGTTGAGCACGTCAAGCTCGGTGTTGCACGCCAGAGCCGCGGCTATCGAGCCAAGCGCTACCCGTACCGAAAGGATGGCACTTTTGTCACCTGTGCGCTTCTGCGTTCGCGCCTTACACTCGAAAGGGAGCACAGACGCAACGAGGCGACTCTCCACTGGTGCCTCGACTCTGCATTCGAGGGAGTACTCCGATACTGGCATCAGCTCCAGAGGATCCCGCCGTGTGTGTGTATCGCAGCGAGGGAGCGGCATCTTTGCGGCCATGGTCGATTCGTGGACCTTTGGTGATGTGCCGGTCAGCGCCATGACCGCAGCGGCCGCGAACACTGCGGCGGCACGTCCAGGGTGCCCGAACCACCACCGCCCGCTGGCGGCCGCTCCCCCGGCGAGGAGCGCTGTGCCGGCCCACAGCGGCAGCTTACCTCATCCCGTCCTGTCCGATCCTCCGCTGACAGAACCCATCCCGTCGCCTCCTCCGCTTTAATCCTCGTCATGCCCCAGTCGGAGTATCGTCGGGACGCTGGCCCTGTTCAGCGCGAGCCTCAGCCGCGGGTACCTGCCCAGGATCTGCTCCTTCTTCACGACCATCCCCGTGTCGGCGTTCCGGTTGTCCCCTATCACGAAGAACTCGTCCTCTCCGAGAGGCGCTGGGTCGAGGGAGGTGCTGCTGGAGCCGGCGCTTGCGACGGCGGCGACGCTAGAGCCAGAACCAGAGCCAGAGCCAGTGCCAGTGCCAGTGCCGGAGTCAGAGGCAGAGCTGGAGCGCAAACTGGAGCTGCAGCCGGAGCTGAAGCTGAAGCTGGAGCAGGAGTCAGCGTTGCCGCCAGAGGTGGACTTGGCACCGAGACCGAAGTCGGAGTCGTGGTCGTAGTCGGAGTCGGAGTCGGAGCCGGAGCCAGCACCGGTGCCGAAACCGGACCCGGAAGTCGAGTCAAAGCCAGACCCTGGGCTGGAGCCAAAGCCAGCGCCGGAGCCTGTGCGGGAGCTGTCGCTCTCCCCGCCCACAACAGCCGAAAAGGCTTCACGGGCGCCGTCAACGTATACGACGCCGTCCCGGAGCGTCACGGTCTCTCCAGGGCAGGCCACGACCCGGCCCATCCTCGCGTCAAACCGAGGCCCCCCGGCCGCTAGAACGGACGTCACGCCCCGCATCGCGAGCCCCGCCAGCCCGGCAAGCCTGGTGAGGCGGGGCACCATCCGCGCGAGGCCGCGATCCAGGCTACGACCAAGGCCACGGCGAAGACTGAGCCCCAGGTCGAAGCCGCTGCCGAGGTCGAGGTCGAGATCAGGATCGCTTTCAGGGACGTACAGCACCACGTCGCCCCGCTGTGGGTTTGCGCGCATGTATGGAGTCCTCACGAAGAGGACGTCCGCTTCTCGGATGGTGAAGGTGTGCTTCGTGCCCGGGCCCGGATACGCGCTGAACAGCGTTGGCTTCATCAGCTCGAAGAACGCAAGGTCGCTTGTGGAATAGGTGATCGTGGCGTAGCCCGAATAGAGACCCCACGGGACGCTCATGACCACCCCGAAGATGACGACCGCGGCCGCGATCCGCCACCAGGAAAGCCCCATGACGCGCTCGAACACCGCGTATCTGAGGGACAGGGTGAGGAGGGCTGCAACCACAAGAAGCAGAAGCACCACGGCGCCTACCGCCGCTATCGGCGCGGTGAGGACTCGCAGGAACCCGTTTCCGACCACCAGCATCACGATGGCAATCGGGACGGCGACCGCCGCCACTGGGAGCAGCGAATAACCCCACGCGTTCACGAAATGGGCCCAGCCTGCCCTTCCGCCCACCACCTTGCACGCGATCCACCATACGGAGGCGTTCGCCAAGAACACAGCCACGGCAAGCACGACGCCTACGGCGCCAAGGAGGGCGGTAGACCTCGCGAACGGGGACGCCACCTCAGCAAGGACGAACCCCACGCCCAGCGAGAAGAAGGCGCCCGTCGCGACGGCCAGGAAGTGAAGCCGCCCGCCGGATTTCAAGCGCTCGAAGAACGTCTCGGGCTCGTCGAGGATTCCCTTCACAGACTCCGCTATCCTCTTCACCTTTGAACACCTCGCTCCCTGTCAAGTCGGACGATCCACAGCCGCAGGCAGCAGGCCGGGGTCCGGGGGCTGCCAAGCGACCGCGCGTCGTACCAGATCTTCTACCCGCGTGTCGCGGGAATCACGTGGACTGGGCGGACTGGGCGGATCGGGCCGGTCGGGCCGAGCGGGCCGAGCGGCGTGTACGGGGACCACGCCGACCGAGCGGAGCGATCTGGCCTCCCTCCATATATTCGCCGCTCAACCCGGAAATGTTCGCACAGATGCCTGCGAAACGACAAAGACCCGGGTGGTTACAGACGCGCTGACCGTGTTCGCCCGCGCACCACGCGCCTCGAGGCCTGGCTGAGAAGCGGCCGCGTCGCCGGCAACGAGGGCAAGATGCCAGCCACCGCGTCTCAGCACACAATGACGTGGCCTGCACTATACTATCCCAGGGACAACGGGCCCAGGGACAACGAGGACAGCAGGAGACTATCCCAGGGCAACAGGAAACAGCCTCCCTGGAGGGGCTGGGGAGGAAAGGATGTGGTCCCGGAAGTGTCGGATCGCTGCGATTTGTGCCATGGGAACGCGGCAGCGCCCATTCTCGAACTCCCGCCCCACACCATCGTGAGGTGCACGGTTTGCGGACTCGTGTACGTCACTCCGAGGCCGACGCTGGCGGAGCTGGCGCCACTATATGACGAAGCTTACTTCAGGGGAACCGGCCCGGTGGGCTACAGGCCGGACGAGGACTACATCGGCAACGACAGCCGCCTTGAGCTCTTCATAGAAAGGACCATCGCCGTTGAGCGCTACCGCCGCCCGCCCGGGGTCCTCGTGGACGTCGGCTGCGCGACCGGCTTTGCCCTGCGCGCGGCGCGCGACCGGGGCTGGGACTCGCTCGGCATAGACGTGTCGGAGTTCGCGGTCAACTTCGCGAGGGAGCGCTACGGGCTCAACGCCGTTAAGGGCACCCTCCGCGAAGCCGCTATGCCCTCCGAGAGCGTGGACGCGCTCACCATGTGGGACCTCCTCGAGCATGTCCCTTCCCCAAGGCAGGAGTGCGTGGAGGCGAACCGCGTCCTCAAGCCCGGCGGAGTCCTCGCGCTCGCCACCCCGGACGCGGACTGCCCGTGCCCGTCTCCCGAAACCTGCGACCCGGCAAAGGCCGCCTTCTGGCAGGCCAAGCCGCCGGAACACATTCACTACTTCAGCCCGGCGACCATCTCGCGCCTTCTCGCAGAAACAGGCTTCTACGTGGTGAACCTTACATCGTATGGTCCGGGCGACTGCCGCCTGGGCGCCATGGAAGTATACGCCCTGAAAGTGCGAGCGCTTCCGGGGTGACGGCCCGGAGGAGGCCATGCGCAGCACGTAAAGCGGGAGCGTTGCCTCGTCACTGGGGCCCGAATATTCCACGGCCCGGGACGTCTAATCTGGTTGGTTGGAAGCATCTGGGACTAGCATGCCGGCGGCTGAGCCGGTGGCCCGCCGCGAGGCTACGCGGCCGGGGCGGTGCAGCATGGCCTCGAGGAGCTGCGGCATGATGGCTGCGGCGGAGACGCGGCGCCGCGATGTGCAGTGAGGCGCGGTGGAGCGCGGCATCGTGCAGCGCGGCACCGTGGTGCGTAAGGGCGTGCAGCGTGGCGCCGTGCTGCATGAGAGCGTGCGGCGCGGTCGCGCGGACCGTAGCAGAGCGTCCCGCAACGCTGTGCCGCGCAGCGCAGCACAGCACCGTTGTGCGCAGCACGGATCACCCATGTGGGTGAGGAGGGAATGGGATTGGAACTTCAGCTCCTCGGAAGCGTCCCGGGCCGGCTCAACGAAAGGGGACGGGCGGCGGGCGCGGTCGCAATACGCACGGTGGGCCTCACGCGGATCTTCGGGTCCCGCAAGGCCGTGGACTCGGTGAACCTCGAGGTCAGAGCGGGCGAGGTGTTCGGCTTCCTCGGTCCGAACGGCGCGGGCAAGACCACGACGATCAACATGATCCTCGGTCTCATCCGTCCGACCGCGGGTCACGTCGAGATCCTCGGGCAGAGGGCTGACTGGGCGTGCCCGGCGCTGCGGCGCCACGTAGGCTCGCTCCTAGACGGCATGCGGTTCTATCCGTATCTATCCGGCCGCGATAACCTGCGCGTTTTCGCAGCGGCCCTCGATGGCATCCCGTCGCGCAGGATCGACGAAGTGCTCGACCTCGTGGGGCTTGCGGGCCAGGCGAGGGACAAGCTGAGGGGCTACTCGCACGGGATGCGACGGCGCCTGGGGCTCGCCCTTGCGCTGCTCCACGACCCGGCGGTGTTGGTGCTGGACGAGCCCGCGAACGGACTCGACCCGGCTGGGATCAAGGAGATGCGGGACCTCATGAAGGCTCTAGCCGCGCAGGGCAAGGCGGTGTTCCTGTCCAGCCACCTCCTGCATGAGGTGGAGATCATGTGCGACAGGGTCGCCATCCTGCGGCGCGGGGTGATGCTCGCCCAGGGGCGGGTGGACGAGCTCCTGGGGGCGGCGCCCGCTGTGGAGATCGCCGTGGACCGCCCCGAGGAGGCCGAGAGAATCCTCCTGGCACAGGTAGGGGTGCCGGGCGTGCTCGGTGTGCCGGGCGTCCGCCGGGATGGGGACAGGCTCGTGGTGGAATACGTCGCGGCGGCCGTCGACGCGGGTGAGGCTGCCACCGCAGCAGGCCTCGACGCGCGAAGAGTGGCGCACGAAGGCCTGGAAGGCGCCGCCTACCGCGCGGTGGCCGGACGCCTCAATGCCGCGCTTGCCTCGCAAGGCATCTTCGCCCATGAGATCCGGCCCCGCCGGGCCGTGCTGGAAGACGTGTTCTTCGAGGTGCTCAACGGGGTGCACGACGGAAACAACGCAACGCACGAGGGGGCGACCCGCCGTGAAGATGCTCGCCGGTGAAGTGTTCAAGCTGAGGCGGATGCGGGTTACGTGGGTCCTCATGGTGATCCTGATCGCATTCGAAGCGCTCATGATCGGCGGGATGGCCTACTGGGCGCAAAGCTCGCCCGACGCCCACAAGATGACCGCGGAGGAACGGGAACAGGCCGTCGCGGCCACGTCGTTCCCCGCGTCCGTACCGTCGACGCTCAGCTTCATAGCGTCGCTCGGACCGTTATTCGCCATCATCCTCGCCGCGCGGGTAGCCGGCGACGAATACGCGTGGGGGACCGCGAAGCAGCAGGTCTCCATGGGCGTGGACAGGCGCAGGTACGTCGCATCCAAGCTCGCCGGGGCGGCGGTGGCCTCTCTGTTCCTTCTGGTGGGCGCGGTGCTAGCCGGCGCTGCGATATCGCTGGTAGTCACCATGGCCCTCGGGCGCCCAGTGGAAATCGGCATGCTGACGCCGCCTTTCCTTGCGGAGGTCGCGCGGGGTGCAGGGATCGCCTGGTTCACGCTGGGCCTGTACTCCGTGTTCACGGTGTGCGTAGCCACCCTGGCGCGGTCGTCGGCGACCGCGACCGCCATCGGAATCCTCGTGCTCCTGCTCGAAGGAAGCGTGGTGGGCTCACTAGCCACGCGGTTCGCCACCGTGGCCAGGATCGCCCCGTACACCATCGGATACAACGTCAACGTGCTGCTGTCGCTCATCGAGCGCGGCGGCGCCGGGCAGACGGCGGCCCAGGCCGCCGCACAGCAGGCTGCCCAGGCTGCCCAGGCCGCCCAGGCGCAGGCGGCTGCACTGCCCCCCGGAACCGTGAGGGCGTTTGTGGTGCTGGGCGTGTGGTTCGCGGCCTCCGTCGCATGCTCGCTCTGGGCGTTCAGCCGACAGGAGCTTGGCATGGAGTAGAAGGATGCCCGCCGCCGGCGTCGAACATGTTGCTTGCAAGACTATCCATGGCGCCACAAGTTCGCGACACGTTTTCTCGCGGTGTCGGGGTTGCCGGTGCTTGCCAGGGCGGGGCGCCCGGAATTTGGCTGGCCTTGAGCGCCGAATTCGAACGAGACGCGCCGCAAGCGCGCCGTCCCCGGAGTGCGACACCGGCAACCCGGCAACTACTGGAAAAGGGGCGAGAACTAACGCACCCTCACTCAGGCGCCATGCGCGAGGCTGACCGCCGGCGCGGTGGAGCCGCCCGACTTGCGCTCCAGGGGGTGGAGGGCGCTGGACCTGGTGACTGTGATCACGGCTGACATCATCCGCTCGAGGGAAGCGGGGGACCTTCTGGCGGCCCTGCCTGACAGGCTTGCCGCCGTGGACCACCCCCTCCTCGTCACGGCGTTTTCCATGTCGCGTGGCGACGAGATCCAGGGCGTCTGTCGCGGGCCTCTCCAGGCCCCCGAGCTTGTGCGGCAGCTCAGGTTCGCGTGCCTCCCGCTGCGCCTCCGGGTCGGCGTGGGGATCGGCGAGATCGAGGCGGGCCAGGGCAGCGCAAGCTCGTGGGACATGAACGGGTCGGCGTTCACGCGGGCCCGCGAGGCCCTGGAGTCGCTCGGGAAGGGCGCTGCGCCGCTGACTGCCGTATGCTCAGGCGACCCCGGGTTCGACGAGACGGCCAACGCCCTCTGGACTCTCATGGACGCCATCTGCCGGCGCTGGACCCCCGGACAGTGGGACGCCGTGCACCACTACGAACGGCTCGGCACGTACGAGGCCGCCGGGAAGGCGCTCGGCATCGCCCTGCAGAACGTCCAGAAGCGCTGCAAGGCCGCGAGCTGGCCCGCCGTCAAGCAGGCCGAGCAGGCGCTCCGGCGCCTCGGGCAACGAGGGCATGCTTCACCATGGGGCGGGTGAAGCAGCGCGGTTCATCCCTGGAGGGGTTAAGGAGGCGATGCCGATGACGTTCTTGCTTCTTGCGTTGCTCGCGCACGTGGTCGCCGACTTCGTGCTGCAGCCCGACAATGTGGTTGAGAGCAAGGGCAGGCAGAAGCTCGGTGGATACCTGCGCCACGGCACGGTCGTGTTTCTGTGCAGCGTCGCGGCTTTCCACCCCTACGGCCTCGGCACAGCCCTGGTTCTCGCCGCCGCCATCTCCCTCGCGCACATCGCCATCGACTGGCTAAAGAACCTCGTGGATCGGGGCGCCTCCCCGGCACGCAGCCTGGGCGTGTTCGTAGCCGACCAGTGCGCTCACGCGGCGGTACTCCTTGCCGCACACGAGCTTGCGAACACAAGCCTCGTGCGCCTTTCGGACAAGGTCGTACGGTTCTACCGGGAAGTGCTCCTTCCAAAGACGACGGTCGCGCTCGCCCCCGCGTGGACGGGCGCTGGGCTTTCGCTGGACCGCGCGCTCGTCGTGGCCATCGCCTACATCGTCGCCATCTTCGCCGGCGCCGTGGTCGTGCGCCTGGTGCTTGACGCGTTCTCCATCAGCGTCGAGCCAAGGCTCGCCACCAACGCGGGCCGCTACATCGGCATGGTGGAGCGCGTCCTGATGCTTACGCTTGTGCTCGTGGACGCCCTTCCCTCAATCGCATTCGTGCTGACCGCGAAGTCGCTCGCCCGCTTCCAGGAGCTCAACGACATGAGGTTCGCCGAGTACTACCTGGTGGGCACGCTTACAAGCGCGTGCGTCGCGCTGGCCATCGGGGTGGTCGCTGCGACAGTCCTTCCGACGCTGTAGCGGCTCGTTTCATGACTCCGCCTGCCCGCACCAGGAGGATTGCCGCCCCCGCGTTGTCGCGCTCCTGAGCTGCCTCCACGCCGACCGTCCGCCGGGCGAAGTCGTAGACCATCTCAGACAGCACCTCCCCGCAGCCGTGGATGATCCTCACCCGCCCCCCGCCCCGCCGCCTCAGCAGATCGACGGTCTCCTCGAGCACTGCCAGCGCCTCCGCCCTCGTAAGGCCGTGCAGGTCACACTCCGTCTCAACATGTGCATGCCTGCCCATCGCCGGATACCCCCATTCTACCTGAGCGTTCTGCCTATGGTCGCCGTTTCCTGCATGAGACGACGTCGCATGTTGCGGCAGGGCCAGCTGGGCAGGGCTGGCCGCGCAGAACCAGCCGCGCAGGACTCATCGCGAACACCACCGCAGATACCCAGTCGGGCCAAAGACCTCAGTGGTCCCGAAGCAGGTCCGCGATCCTTCCGGTGAGGTATTCTATTAACGCTCTGTTAGTGCTGCTCTGTCAGATACGAAATGCAATCCGGTTTGGGGGCCTGGCGGGCCTGTCTGGCAGGGCGACTCCTGGCCATGGTGGCCGTGGTGGCCCTTGACCGTGCAGTTCCTTGGAAACCCGTGATGTACGGAACGGGTGCCGCAGAAAGAGTGATGTACGTCAGTAGTCGGTTCCGATGCGTGACGCAGGGAACGGGTAAGGCTGGGACCGGTGATGTACGTCACTCGATGGCTCTCAATGATGACCCAGGGAACAGGTCAGGAGGAACCCGTGACGTACGTCATCCGTCCCGCTTCGACGAGTGACGTATGGAACGATCCATGGAGAACCCGTGATGCAGGGAACGGGTGAGGCGGTAGCGATGATGTAGGTCACCGATTCGCTTCCGATGCGTGACGTACAGAACGGGCAGAGCCTGACGAGCGACGTGCGTCAGCCTTCCCCTTGCACGTGTGACGTAGAGAACGGGTAAGGACCGGATCAGTGATGTACATCAGTAGACCGCTCTCAAGCGTGACGCAGGGAACGGCTGGGGACGAACCTGTGATGTACATCACCGCCTGGCTCCCGACGCGTGACGTACGGAACGGGCAGAGCCTGACGAGTGACGTGCGTCAGCCTTCGCCTTGCATGTGTGACGTAGGGAACGGGTAAGGACCGGATCAGTGATGTATATCAGTAGACCGCTCTCAAGCGTGACGCAGGGAACGGCTGGGGACGGACCCGTGACGTGCGTCAGCCGTCGGCTCAAGCGACGACACCAAGCATGGCGCCATAAGTCTGCGACACTTTTCTCGCGGTGTTGGGGCTCGCGGTGCTTGCCAGGGCGGGGCGCCCGGAATTCGGCCAGCCCGCACGCCAGATTCGAACGCATCTCACCGTACGCGCCGTCCCCGGAGGGCAACACCGGCAGCCCTGGACAGCTCTCACGCACTGAAAATCAGCGCGAACTTGCGGCGATCTACTTGGCAGGAGATCCATATGCAGCAGAGCACCATTGGACTATTGGGGGCTGCTGGAGCCGGTGGGGACGGCGCCCGATCGCTTGCCGTGACATCGGCCTCGCGAGGACGAGCGAGAAGCGGAGCGGGTGGTCTCCGTACTATCCACGCGCCGGCAGCGCAGAAGCGAAGGCTATCGGGATTTGTGAGCGGAGGCACTGCCTCTCTTGCCGGGACTCCCTCTACTGGCCTGCCCGTGCGCCTTCCTGGCGGCCTGCGAGGGTTGCGAGGCTTGGACGACCACTCTGTGAACCAGGCTGACTTTCCTCGCGCGCTCCACGGCGGCTGCGTCTACCTTGCCGTCCATGAGAAGCTGCGACAGGACAGCATCGTTGACGGAGACCTTCGTAACCAGCTCGAACACGGACGCGGGCAGGGCCTGCCGCAGCAGCGGAACGTCGTAGTCCACCTTCTGGGCTTCGAGGTAGCTCACCTTGCCCGCCTCGGTCTCCAGGTGTCTGGTGCCGGTTGCCTGGAAGTGCTGCACCAGGGCGCCCTTGAGGTACTCCTCGCGTTTCTCCAGTTCCTTCCTTCGCTGGTTGACGTCGATGAACTCCCTGGCGATGGCGCTGATGTCCACGCCCACCCGCCTCCGTCCGGCTCGTATTCGCGGTATCTATCCGATACCACAGCGGCGACAGATGATGCGGCGCTGTACGCTGGTGCGACTGCACTTACCCGCTATTACATATGAGCCGTCCCGGAGGGATATACCCGTAAACGAGGAGATAGCAATTCGCCTGTCGCTATGCGCGAACAGGTACCAAATGGGACCGTCGTGCCGTCGTGGAAGACCGCCCGAGCACAGGTGGCATACCTGCGTCTCACTGTTATCCCTTCAAGGCTCCCACGGTAAGGCCCTTCAAGAAGTAGCGCTGGAACATGAGGAAGACAACGGTTATGGGAATGGCCGCGTAGGTTGCACCCGCCATCAAGAGTCCGAACGCCATAGGGACTTCTTCTTGCAGCATCGCCAGCCCCACCTGAAGTGTGCGCATTTCCGACGAGTTAGTGATGACGAGCGGCCACAGAAAGTCGTTCCACTCCCCCACGAATGTGAAGATGCCCAGCACGGCCAGGGCGGGCTTCGCGAGGGGGGCGACGAGCAGCCTGAAGATACCGAACTCGGAGGCCCCGTCGATCCTACCCGCATCGATGATCTCTCCGGGGAGCGTCTGCATGAACTGCTTCATCAGAAATACCCCGAAAGGCGCAGAGATGGAGGGCAGAATGAGGCCGTAGTACGTATTTATGAACCCGACTTTCGACATGAGGATGTAGCGGGGTATGAGCGTGACCTGCCCCGGGATCATCATCGATCCGACGTACAGCCAGAACAGCAGGTTTCGTCCGGCGAAGTCCTTCTTCGCAAAGGCGTACCCGGCGAGAGCCGCCACGAAAAGCTGCGCCGCAGTGACCGTCACCGCCACGACGATGCTATTCAGAGTCCACCGTCCTAGAAGCGGCCGCGAAAGGAGTTCTGCGAAATTGGCCATCGACGGGTTTCTCGGGAACCACTCTGGGGGAAGCTTGACCACCAGCGTAGGCTCCTGAATAGCCGTAATCACCATCCAATACAGTGGCATCAGTGACGTGATCGCCAGCAAAGTCACCACCGACAGGGCGACCGCATCGCCAGGTCGAAGCCGCCTTGCCCCAAGAGCCCTCGTCGCCACGCGAGCTGGCACTCCCAAAGAGGACGAGGAAGCGGACATCAGTACTCCACCTCCTGTCCCAGCCACTTGAACTGGGCGACCGCCAGCACGAACACGATGGCGAAGAGGACGACAGCCTGTGCCGACGCGAGCCCGAAGTTGAACTGCTTGAACGCGGTGTCGTAGATGAGATACACGAGGGTTGTAGTAGCAAACTGCGGCCCGCCCTGCGTCATCAGGTAGATGTTAGTAAACACCTGAAAACTGGATATGGTACCCATAACCATCAGGTAGAGCAACGTGGGACGCAGAAGCGGCACCGTAACTCTGAAAAAAGCCTGAGCCTTGGTAGCCCCGTCGAGATAGGCTGCCTCGTACAGGTGATAAGGGATGCTCCCCATCGCTGCCGTGATGAGGACGATGGACGAACCCCCACCCATAACCACCTGCATGAAAACAACCGATAGAAGCGCGGTTCGCACGTCGCCGAGCCACGCACGCGGACCAAGTCCCACCAGGTCCATCAGGTAGTTGAGGAGTCCGAAAGGCGGGTTGAATATCCACAGCCAGACCATGGAGATTATGACCGCCGACGTCACATGCGGGAGGTAGAAGGCGGCCTTGAAGAACGTCTGGATGGATTTGGCAAACGGAAAGATCAGTGCGGAAATGATGAGGGCCTTCCCGAGCCACAGAGGTACGACCGCGAGAGTGTAAAGCGCTGTGTTCCTTAACGCAACCCAGAAGAGGCGGTCCTGGAAAAGCTCGACGTAATTCCGGATCCCGATCCATTGTTTATCAAAGACTTTATAGTCGAGAAGGCTCAAATAGCCTCCCCATATCACCGGCACCAGAAAGAAGAACGCGAAGAGAACAAAACTGGGTATGATGAAAGCATATCCCCAGCGGTCCCTGTACAGCCTCCGAACGATCGCCTGCAAGCTCACACCTCCAGCGCCTCGTATCAGGCACCTCTTGCCACGTTGACAGCACCTCTTGTCACGCCAGGCGGCGGAGACGAGTCCCCGCCGCCCCTTTCTGCAACCCGCCGCCATGCACTGCGTAGCCGGATTGTCGTCTCATGCGCACTGGCACCGGATCTGACCTATTTCTTGAAGATTATCTGGTTCGCCTCGCGGACGAAATCATCCAGGGCCTGCTTGGGCGTCCTGGTCCTTGCAAGCGCGGCCTCAAACATGGCCTGGAGGTGCTTGTCTATGGGATCGGTGCTGATGTTCGCAGACCCAAAGTAAGGAATGCCGTGCTCGATGGCCCTGACGTAAGTATCGACCTCTTTTTCAAAGGGCGAGCCCTTATACAGGTCCTTGTTGACAGACTTGCGCGCCGTAACATAGAGGAGCGACTTGAGCAGGGCGGTGTTTTCCTTGTTGGTGAGGAAGCGAGCAAACTCCATGACGACCTTCTTCTTTTCCGGATCACGCTGCCGGAAAACGACGAAGCCACCGCTCGTGTGGAACGCTATGGGGCCGACCTCAGGGAGGTGAGGGTAACGGGCAATGTGCACCGGGAAGGCCTCCTTGAGCTTGCCTTCTTTTACATACCTGTCAATGCGTCCGATCTCGTAGGGACCTCCGTAGCCGATGGCCGTCGTCCCCTGGTGGAACATGTTGATAGAATCGTAAATGCCCATGCCTGCCGCGCCTTCAGGAGCGATCTTGTACTTGTAGATGCAATCCACGATGAACTCGAGCGCGCGGACCCCTTCGGGGCTGTTGAGCGCGAACTCCGTTTCGTCAGCGTTGAACAGACGCGCCCCGAACACGTGCATCCAGCCCATCATGACGTACAGGTCCTTTGCGGGAAAACTGAGGGCGTAGACATCGGTTTTGCCGTCCCCGTCCCTGTCAAAGGTGAGTTTGCGGGCAGCGCTCAGGAACTCGTCCACCGTCCATCCACGGTCAGGGAGCGGCGGGAGGTTGACGTTTCGCTCCTTGAAGATGGCGGGGTTCAGCAGCAGTGTGCACCCCATGCCGTTATTGCTGTTGTTCCACGGGAATAGGTAATAGTGGTTGCCAACTTTTCCGACATCCAGGACGTACTGATAGAAATCCTCCCTGTCCTCCGCGGTAAGGTAATCATCGATCGGTTCCAACAGCCCTTGCTTCACCCATTCCTGCTTGAAACCTATGGGCTTGAGCACATCCGGAGGATTGCCAGCCAGAATCGCGGCCGCGATCTTCTGGTCAAACCCGGCGTTGGTCACAACCTCGTATTTTACGGTGACGTTGGGATGGAGCTTCATGAATTCCTCGCTTACCCATTTTGGAAAGTCCTCTGCTGTAACCGCCTTGTCCGACGGGAAGCCCGGAGGCGTAATCCGCCACGGATTGATCCACCATGTGATGGTTGTGGGTTTCGATGCAGCAGTGGTGGCCGGGGAAACAAGTGGGCAACTCCCCATGACGCTGACAACAGCGACGCCGATAAAGACAAGGGAAAACACCTTTGCCCAAATCCTGATTCGGCAAGTACCTGATAGACTCTGACCACACCCCAACACTTGCCAGCCCTCCCCCTTACACCGGTTTTTCTGGAGTGGCACCGACGAAGGCAGGACCCAACGTCTCCGACGCGAACGATACAATAGGTGAGTGTCTGAGGTTCATCGGGTCGGTAAGCCCGACACGCCACTCCAGATTATTGCAATTCGCCAACAGCGGCTTGATTCCTCCCACCTGAGGTGGTTCACCTGATCGACCTCATAACATTTGACCTGGATGGAGTGCTCATCCAAAACCCCTTCCGCCGCGGAGTGTTCCCCCATGTCTGCCGGACGCTGGCCCCTTACGTGATTTCAGCTCGAGGCCGTGCCCAGGAGGTGCAAGTGTGCACAGGCGGGGGGATTCGTGGAAGCAGTGCCGGGTGCCCACCGCAGGACCCGGAAAGGGCTGTACTGCATCTCATCATCCAGGAGGCGAAGAAGCGGATCACCGAGGGGCATCTCGTGGAGGCCTATGACTGGGACGATATCGTGGCATGTGTCGCCGCCGACCTGGCCAGTGGAACAGGCGCAAGCAGCGCACCATCTCTCGACGTAGCAGGCCTTGTGCGTCATTACTGCAGAATGCCTGACATGATAGCTCTCTTGCCGGGCGCGCATGAGGTGCTGAGTTCCTTGCATGAGGACGGGTACACCCTAGGGGTGGTGACAAACGGGTACCGGAGATACCAACTTCCTGTTTTACAGGCCCTGGGAATAGATCATTTCTTCGATGTAATGATCACACCCGAGGGGGCTCGAGCAGCCAAACCGCAAGCTCGGATATTTCGGGCGGCATGGAACGGCCGGCTCGCGCCGCTCCACGTTGGCGACGATCTGATCCACGATGCCTGGGGCGCCCGCGCGGCGGGAGGGTATTCAGTCTGGCTGCACCGAGACCTACCTGATGATCTACGCCGCGAGCCTCCCGAACAGAGGCCGCGCTGCGACGGCTTCGCCAGTGTACGAGACAGGGCGTACAGCGGTGTACTTGCCGGCGAAGCATTTGGCGTCTCAGCCAGCGCCTGCGTCCCTCATGCGGTGATAGAGACTCTAGGGGAATTGCCGGGATTGCTCCGGCGGCTGGAGAGGCATAGCGCCCAGGCCAGTAGCTAAGTGAGGGTGCAGGAGACCGTTGAACTTCCCCAGCATGTGCCAGTTTGGCCGAGCGCAGCGGCGGTTTTGCGCGATTCAGCCGAGCTGTGTTGCTATCATGGTGCCATAATATGGGAAACATCAACCGTCTCGTGCAGAGATGCTCCCGACTCTTGGGAGGGGGTGCCGGTGTTGCACTCGGGGACGGCGCCCCAAGCGGGGCGCGCTTCGCCAAAATCCGGCCCGTCGGGCCCGCGGCCGGATTTTGACACCCCTCGTGCGATCACCGGCAACCCAGCGACCACTGGAAAAGGGACAAGGACTAACGCACGTCACCTAGAAGCTGGCGATGATCTTCAACGTGCCGGTGTAGGTGTTGAAGCCCTCCGTCATGGCGGTGCTCACGCCACGGATGTAGCCGAGGGTGAGCGAGGCGCGCCAGATGTCGCTGAACCGCCAGTCCGCCGTCAGGTCGACCTTCGCCTTCGTCTCGTCGTAGTCCGCGCCACTCTTCGTGCCGGACGTGCGCTCGAACGACCCGCTCACCGTCGTGGAGAGCTTGCCCCCCGGCGCGTAGCTGAAGCTGTTGCCCACGCCGTACGTCACGAGGTCGTCCTCGTCGCTGCGCCTCTGGTTTCGCCAGCCACTCATGGTATCGCTGGCGCTCTGGCCGAGCGCCCAGCGGAGCCGCAGGGCCGTCGCGAGCGAGTCAGACGTCTTCTCGCCGAGCGTCGGGTGGACCTGCGACGACGTCCGCCAGCTCGCGTCAGCGCTTGGCGTGAACCTCTCGAACCCCGTGTACGTCGCTGACGTGGACAGCTCGTTGTCCGTGTTGACCTTCTCCGACTCGTGGTAGGTGGTCCCCGTCCTCTTCAGGCGCAGGTCGGTGCGCCACGCCGCGATCTCGCCGCGCACCGCCGCGTCGCCCGATAGCACGGTCCGCGCCTCGCCCCGTGCAGGCTCGAGGTAGTCCCAGGCCGCGCCGCCGGACGGTGTGAGCTTCAGCCCGCCCAACGCGAACGCCTGGAACGTTACGCGCGCGCTGCCGCGCCTCTGGAGCCTCGTCACGTCCGACGGCACGTCGGTCCGCGAATACTGCGAGAACTGCACGTTCATGCGCGCCGGGCCGAGCCTCTCGTCCCAGTAGACGGTGGCACCGATGTCGCGGCTCCCCTTCTCGGTGCCGTCCACTGTGATCACGCGCACCGGGAAACGGTAGTAGAGCCTGAGTGTAACGCTCTGAACAGGCGTGTAGGTGACGTCGCCCTTCACGTTGTAGGAAATGTAAGAGTTCCTGGGCTTCTCGTTGTCGTCGTAGATGACCTTCTCGTAGCCGGCGCCGAGGGTGAGCTTGTTCGTGAACAGGTTCTCCCGCGCCATGATGGAGTAGGTCGTGCGCTGCGCCTCGAGCCCGTCGCGCGCCGCCTTGTCCATGCGCTCCAGCGTGTAGTCGAGGTCCACCTCGGGGCCGAGCTTCCACGTGAGCCCCGCCGAATCGGTCGTCACCGTCAGGAGCTCATCCGCCGCGGAGCCGTCCCCGTCCCCGTCCACGTCCCCTTCATCGGTGATGTCCACGGGACGCGTGGCGCGGACGGCGTGCTCCGCCCGCACGGTCAGGTTCTCCCACACGGTATAGGACCCGCCCAGCCGGAACTGCGTGAGGTCCTGGCGTCCGCGCGCGCCTATGGCAAGGAAGGTCGGCTCCACCCGCTCGTAACTGCCGTACACTCGCCCCGCGCCGAGGTCGAAGGCCGCAGCCAGGGTGCCCGCGAAGCCGGTGTACGTATGCTCGTCGGCCGGGACGTCCGCGTACCTGTGCTCGTCCTTGCCGGATATCCTCGTATTCTCCTGGACGTATTCGGTAAAGCTCGCATACGGTCGGGGTGCGATCCACAGGGACAGGCGGTAGAACTCGTCGGCTCCCTCGCCCGCCCAGACGGCGTCTTCCGCGCCAGGCACACCGGCGGCGCCCGCGACAGCCGTGATCGTGCGCCCACCGGTCGCGTCCACCCGGACGGGGGCGCCAGTGCCGTCATACCTATACAGCCCATCCTCGCCGCCCAGCCACACGACGCCGCCTGCGGCGCGGACCGCGTTCCACCGCGCGCCCTCCGTCCCAGCAAGCACCTGCCACGCCCCGTCGGGCTCGCGCCTGAAGCGGACGCCGCAGTCGGTCGCCGCATACACGTCGCCGTCCCCGATCGCAGAGGACAGCGTCGCGACCTCGGCGACCGCCGCGCCCCCGAACTCCGTCGTGAACCTCGTGCCGTCGAAGGACATCAGGCCGGACGGGGTGGCCACGTAAAGGTCCCCGGTAACGTCGGAGAGGGCGATATCCGTGACGACCTCGCTCATCATCTCGGGGTTGGACCCCTCGCCAAAGGTTTGCCAGCTCTCGAGGTTCCCGGCGCTCGCCTTCGCAAGCCCCGAGTCGGTCCCGACCCACACCGTCGTCGTGGCGTCGTCCACGAGGACGGACAGGATGTTCGAGCTGGGCAGGCCGTCGCTTTCGTAGTAACGGCGCCAGTTCTCCACGCGGTCGAACGGCGGCTCACCGCCCGGCCCGACCCTCGCCGCAAGCACCGTCAGGCCGGACTCCGTGGCGAAGAACCACGAGCCAGAGGCGGCCGACGCCGCGATGTCGTAGACGGTCCAGCCAGCCAGGCCGGACGCCGGCGAATAGTGCCTCCACCTGCCGTCCGCGAGATGATACGAGGTGAGGCCGTTCTGGTGGGCGAAGAGCATGTATTCGTTGCCCCCGTCATCCGTGACGAACATCGCGTCGTTTATCCTGTTGGACGTGTTCCTGCGCTGGTTGTCGTCGTACGGGAAGATCTCGTGGCTGTACGCGATGTCCGCGTCCACCGTCAGCCTGCCCACCTTGACGTCGGCGGACACGCCCGCCACAGTGTGCGCGTTGGGCATGGTGCGCGCCCGCTCCGGCCCGACGAGCGGCGTCGGCTGGTCCTGGGCGCGGATGATGTCCGCCGCCAGCTTGAGGTCGGGGGTGGGCTGCCAGGCCACGGACCCGCCGTAGAAGACGCGTTTGTACTCCACGGGCACACCGAGGCCGCCCGCGAAGTATTCGTATTCGACCTTGACGGTGTCCTGCGGCCCGATGTCGCGCAGGATGACGAGAACACCGGCCTCGTAGTCGATGGTGTAGTCGACGTCCCGTTTGAGAAGCTCGTCGTTGAGGTAGACCCGCTCGCTGCCCTGGGCGACGGAGATGCCGAGGGTATAGATGTTGCCGGTGATGGAGTAGTTGTACCTGACGCGGATCTCCTCGTAGGAGTCGGGCGCGCCCGTCGGGAACGTGAACTCGACGACGCCCTGGTCGTAGTAGACCGTGTAGAACAGGCCCGGGATGGCGTCCGCGTCGGTGTACGTGCCTCCCGCGAGGACGTCGATCCCGACCGACTCGAGGGCTATGCGCTCGTGGCCGAGGAGGTAGAACCGCCCGGTCGCGTAGTCCTCGAGGGGGCTGTCGAGGAGCTTCGCCGCGGGGGCGGGAAGCCCCGCCACGACCCACGAGTGGTCGTTGCCGAGTTCCTCCAGGAAGGCCTTTTCGGAGTCGCTGCCCACCACGAAGGGATACACTTTCTGGTCTGGCCCGGTGAGGCCGTTCTTCGTGTTATACTCCCGAATGAGATCGCGGACCTGGTCGCGGAGGAGGTCCAGGGACTCGCGCTGCAGGACGAGGTGGTCGCCGTCGGTACTGGTGACGACGGCGTATTTGCCGCGGTCCACCTCCCGGAGGTCGCCCGCGGCGATGACGCCGTCATCGTCGTCGGACTCCCGGTAGAGGTAGGTCATGTCGTAGTTCGTGAGGAGCTCGAGGAGGGTGCGCTGAGCGCCCGGGGCGCCGTCGGCATACCGCAGCTCGACCTTCATGAAGTCAGGGTCGAACGTGCCCGACATGCGGTACGACTCCGCGCCGCCGATGGAGGCCACGAGGGTCGCGCGCTCGCGGGTGGGCGCGTAGGGGCCGTCATGCCTGAAGACGGTCGTGTCGCTGCTGGACGCGCCCTTGAACGTCTTCGAGGCCGGGATGCCCTTGACGCGGCCGAGGATGGCGCCGACTGTGAAGTCGTCGAGCCTGGCGGAGACCTGCACACCGCGCAGCGTGAGGCGGCGCGCGACGTAGGGGTTCGCGGTGGCGTACGCGAAGTCGCCGAAGCACCCTGAGATGGTATCGTTCTTGAAGTCTATGCGCACGAGCTGGAGGTTGCCGGAGCTATAGTTGTCGAGGGCCGCCGACACGCTGAACCCGCCCGGCAGCTCACCCGAAATGGCGAGGCGCAGGGTCTGCGACACGATGAGCGTGTTGATGGCGTATCCCTGCATGCCCTTGAGGCCCTCCGGGTCGCCCGCCGCGTAGGTCGCGGACCAGACGGCCTCGCCGGACACGTCAACGCCCTTGGCGACCTCCGATGCGCTCGCCGCCGCGCCGCCCCAGGCGGCTATCGCCGCCAGCAGCGCCATGCACGACACGAGCGAGATCGCAACCGCCGCCGCGGGGCTCACGCGCTCCGCGCAACCCCGCCGCGCGAGAAGCCGCGCCGCCCACAGGGTCGGCTCCCGTAAAGCCCGATCCAACCCCCATCCCAGCCGTCCTCTCACCACGACACAGCCCCCCTTTGTTCGCTCCCTCAATATTAGACACCCACCGCTTCCCCTCCTGCCATTTGCTCCAAATATCCCCATCTTCGTACGTTGCTCGCCAACTGCTGCCGACGAGCCTCACGCCCGCATGAAGCAACACGCCCACTTCTTACCGCAGAGGTCTTGCCGACCACGAGGTACGTCAAGTGACGGGGGCTGCCCGAAGGCAGCCCCCGTCAGCCGCGTCCACACGGGCGCGGCAGCATTTCCTCCTGTCCTTACTTGGCCGAACCCTGACTACTACTTCCGCTGGACGATGAGTCGCTCCACCTGTGATCGGGTACCATCCTCAGCCACGAAGATGACCAGGTAGAGACCATTAGCAAGGGCCCTTCCGTCAGCGGCGGTGAGGTCCCACACCCACAACCACTCGCCGGAAGACGCCGCATGCTCAGCCACGAGACGCCCGGCGATGTCGTAGACAAACACCGTCCCGTCTACAGGCTCGTGGTATATGTTAACGGACCTCGACGCAGGGTTCGGGCCGAGACTCAGCATGCCAGTCAGACTGGCAGTCTTCACGCTTGCCTCATCAGTTGCCCTGGAATCCCACGGGTCCCTAACGAGGGCGCGAACGAGACACCGACCCACCCGTGGCACCCGTGACGTATCCCACTCGTACCTCCCCGCGGCGGGCAACCCGTCCACGACCTGCTGCCATGTCGCGCCGTTATCGCAAGAGTAGTACAGCGCAACGCTGAGTTCGCTAACGTCGTTATCATCGTCCCCTGCGGTCCACGTGACTAGCTGAGTCTTGGCCAGCACATCCTCTTGTGCAGGTGTCACAAGATCGATATGCGGAGCGCGGTTGTTGAACCAGCCCATCGCCCTCTCGAGGATCTGCGCACGTATATTGTCGCCTGCTTGTTTCGCGCCAGAGCCAGGCAGCTCGATCGGAGACGGTATGGCCTCGAAGGGGAAGGCTAGAAAGATGACCTTGTACTTGCCTTCATGTCGTAGCGCGGCAAATCTGCCTTTGTCATTCGTGAATATCCCAACTGCATCGTCAGCTGGGTCGATGTTGTCGCTCCAGTCGGCAAACGGGTAGTCAAGATCAATCCACAGGCCGCCCGTTATGGGGTCACCCGCAACCCCGTTAACGTAATCGGTACCGACGTCGTCGTTGCGACTGGCCACGTGCAGGTATTCCTCGTCAAAGGTCGAATCGAGTGCGATCTCGTAAAGGATGTCCTGACCTGACAGGAGGAGGCGCCCGCCGCCATCGAGATATGCCTTGAGAAACGCCTGATCCTCTGAGGTTAGGGTCGGATATCCATCGTTACAGTTCCACACGATGACATACGGAACATCAGCTGCAATAGATACCGGAGTGGTCGCCATCACGTACGGGATGCCCGCCGCCGCGAAAGCGGTGGAGAAGTAGGTTTCATAGCCGTTCTCCTGATCATCCAATTGTCCTTCATCGTCGTCGACAAAGAGAACGCTGCCCTGTTGAGCCGCAACGACCGATACTCGCTGCGACGCTGAGTTTCCTGCGTTATCCACTGCATGCAGTGTGGCGGTATAGACACCGGGTTCGGTAAAGGTGGTTTGCGCCTCGATGCCATCAACCGTGGTTTCGTCCGGCATCTCCCACCACACATCCTGCAGGTCGTTGTCAGGATCCGAAACCTGAGCAGAGAATGTGACGGTGAGCGGTGGTGTACCCCAACTCGGTGTTGCAGAGGCGGCGATTATCGGCGATCCATTCCCCGCCCTGACAGTCACCACCCCGTCAGGTCTCTGGGTGATCTCAGTAACAAACACGCCGCTCCTAGTGCCGTCGTATAGCAGGCTGTTCGGATACGAATCACTGGTGAACTGCCTGTTTCCGCTGCTGCCAGGATATGGATCCCCATCGTCTCCTCTGTTGCCGCCTTGCTCACGGGTCTTGTCAAGATCGTCCTGCCCGTCTGCTTCTTCAAGGTCGACCATGCGGTGGGTGTCCATGTCGTTGCTCGTCATGCTGTTGTCAATATGCCAGATGAGCAGGCCATGACCCGGCAGGCCGGCATCGAATCCGATAGACTGGCGGTTCTCCAGCAGGAAGTGCTCAGGTCCCTCCTGTAGTTGGAATACCTGAGGTTGGGATTCCACGTCGGGGATACTCAGCTGGACCGCTTCGTGAATTACCTCTGGAGAAAGCCAACCTTTCCTTATGCGGCTCCAGGCCGTCATGTATGCAGGAGAGTCGCCGGGACGGTTCACGCGATTCCACGAGCCGCCGCCCATGAGCCCCCAGTTGCCTATACCCTCGGAGCTGTAGTCGGTATCATATAGATCCGGCAGCCCAATGGCATGTCCGTACTCATGACAGAAGACGCCCACGGCAGCCATGCCAGCAAAATCGTCCCTGCCAGAGACGCCAAGGAGTTCCGGCATGATGATATAACGGTCCACTATTTTTCCGTCGTGCGTCTGAATCGGCCCAGGCTCCCCGAGGAAGTAAGAGGCCGACGTCAAGTTCCAGCTATGAGACCAGATATCGTAGGGGTCGGCCATTTCTTCCTCACCAGTACCCTGGTGGACCACAGCCACGACATCCACGTATCCATCGCCGTCAGAATCGTACGGCGCCCAGTCGAAGCCGGCAGCGTCTGCGGCCTGCACTGCTTCTGCCACCAGTGACGCAGCGTGGAGATCGACGCCGTATTGGGGATGATTTTCACCGTAATAGTCATGAGGATTCGCAGCGGCGTACCAGCCTCCTACTACTCCCTGCACACTATACTGGCCGAAGGAGACGTCCTCGTAGAAGTTCTTCATCGTGCCCGGACCGGATACGACCGCAGGGTCGGGTGAATCGCCGAAGAGCAGGTTATCGAAGTTTCCCTGAGTGTAGGTCGGTTGGCGATCACTGAACGTGATGAGAAACACCGGGAAGTGGCCTACAGACGGCCCCCTGTCAACCCTCAATTCGCCCACAGCGGCCTGTCTCATCTCGTCGATGCGATCCAGGAACTCTCTGGGCGGCCTCACCTGCTGAGGTACTGTTTTCAAGGGAATGCCGTTAGCCCTCACTGAGGACGGTACAAGCCCTCGCTCCACGTCGGGCTCCGCGTAACACCAAAAACCGAGCTCATCCTTGACGATCGTATACCCGTCGAGCGTCTCCCAACCATGGTACCATTCATCGCCCCACTGCCGGGCCTGGATGGTGGTCCCGTCAGGATTGGTCAATGTGCGGGCCATCGGCGCCGCAGGAACGGCCAGTGCGACCGAGGCCGCGAAGCAGATCGTCAGGGTCATCGTCGCCAGCATCACGACAAGCAGGCGAAGGCGCCGGGACGCCGACGACAGGCCAACACTGCGATGCATAACTATACCTCCCTTTACTCAGAACAGCGACATTCCGAGGCCTATCCGGGCCGTGACTAGAAGCGCACCTGCACCGATAGCCTGTGCATGTCCGGCAGTATCTCGTGAGTCTCGTACGCATAGTCAAACCGGAACATCCCCGTGCGCACGCCAAGGCCTGCAGTGAGCGATGCACGCCCTTCGCGGAACACGGCCCCACCACGCAGGTCGAAAACCTCCAGGCGATACTCACCACCCACGTGGGCCGTGCCGTTGGTCTCGTAGTCGAGGGCCAAAGTCAACCGCGGGATTATGCCGGTGGATACACCGACGACGAACGTCCGCTCAAAGGGATCTGCTGAACCGTTCGAGTACCTGACCTGGCCGAAGAGATTTCTCCCCACGGCGCCGACCGTGTACTCGTTGCCTTCATACAGCAGGCCGAGGTCACACGTGACCCCCGATCCGTCAATATCCGGAAGGGACTGAGAGTAGTGCTTGACTGTGCCGCCGATATGCAGGCCTTTGTAGGTCCGGGCTGCGGATGCAAAAAGCGCGCGCTCCGTCAAGGAGTATGTCTCCGTGGGGTTTCCGAACTCGTCTGTCCCCTGAACGTCCGAGGCGCCAAGGCTCAGGATGCCGCCTCCGAAGCCCTTCTGGGCGTATGCAAGCCCGAGATAGCCCGCCTGACCGTACTGGTTCGTGTAGAACGACGTGAAGCTCCGCCCGTCCTGGATCGCAAGCCCTGCAGGGTTGTAGTAGACGCACGTGGCGTCGTCAGCGATGCCGACGAAGGCACCGCCCATCCCCATGGCACGCGCTCCCAGGCCAATGTCCATAAAAGCAGCCGTACCGGCAAGGTCATCGGCGGCCGCCACCGCCTGGGCAAAAGCGGCTACCAACAGGCACGTGATAAGCATTGCCGTCAAAGAAGTCCTTCGCATTTCCTGGCTCCCCCTTCTTGGGTCTCAACATCGACGTTAGGTCTCCCAGTGCGACATGAAACCGTGAACGGCCTCTGGCTTCAGGTTGCTTCTTCTGCGTCTGCCCCGACTGCTGTTTGCATGAGACCGACGATAAAGCCGGGTGGTGCAACCGGATCCGGGCCGCAACCTGTTCAGCCCGTTAACCACTCGTTCGCCCTCGCTGCCACCTCCCCATCATCCAGATTCGCACATCCCGCTCCCTCGACAGCGGCCGCATGAACAGCGACAAGAGGGCTCACCCACCCGGCGCTTCAGGGAGAATGCTGCCATTTATGGAAGCTTCGACGGGGGAGTCCGGATCTCCTGCCAATATCTCTATTTTCTGGTTCTTGAGGATCTTGAGGAAAGATAGGGTTATATGGGTGTGAGAATATCAGAACCGGAACAGGACTTGCGCACTGTGGCTGGTGGTCGCGGCGACCTCGCAGACGTCGAGCCGCCTGAGCCTGGCAAGCTCCCGGGCCACGAGGACCGCGAAGGCGGGCTCGTTGCGTTTTCCGCGATGGGGAGCGGGGGTAAGGTACGGGCAGTCGGTTTCGAGGAGAAGTCTATCAAGGGGGATGCGGGTGACAAGCTCGCGCAGGCGGGCGGCGTTGGGGAAGGTGAGGGTGCCACCCACCGAAATGTAGAACCCCATGTCCAGGACGGTATGGGCCAGCTTCCAGTCGCCGGAGAAGCAGTGCATGACGCCGCCGGCCGCCCCGGCTCCCTCGGACTTCAGGATGGTAAGCGTGTCGGCGTGGGCCTCGCGGTCGTGGACCACGATGGGAAGGCCGACGTCCTTCGCGATGCCTATCTGCGCCGCGAAGGCCCGCCGCTGCTGGTCGCGGGGCGAGAAGTCGTAGTGGTAGTCAAGGCCGATCTCTCCGATGGCGACAACCCCGGGCTTCCGGGCCATGGCGCGAATCTCTTCAAGTGCCGCGCTGGAAGCGCCGCCAGCCTCGTGCGGGTGGATGCCTACTGCGGCGAGAAGGCCAGGATAGCGCCTCGTAAGCTCCAGGGCGGTGCGCGAGGTGGCAAGGTCCGAGCCAACCTCGATCACAGGCCACACGCCTGCGGCCATAGCCCTCGCTACCACGTCGTCGAGGTCGTCGCGGAACCGCTCGTGCTCGAGGTGGGCGTGGGTATCGACCACCTGCACGGCGCCGGCCGCATCCAACAATTACAACACCCCCGGCCCTGCCCAGTCGCTCACCAGGCTATTAGCGCACCTTCGAGCCCAGGGGCAGCTCGCGGTCGGTTGTAACGACGGCAAGCTGTGATGCGTCCGGCGCCGAGCCGGCGAGCAGCATGCCCTGGGAGACTATGCCGCGCAGCTTCGCGGGCTTCAGGTTCGCCACGACCACGATCTGCTTACCGACGAGGCCCTCGGGGGCGTAGTGCTTCGCGATGCCCGCCACGATCTGGCGCCTCTCCGTCCCGAGGTCGATGTCGATCTTGAGGAGCTTGTCGGTGCCCTCGACCTTCTCCGCCGCGAGCACCCTCGCCACGCGCAGGTCGAGCCTGGCGAACTCCTCTATGGATATCAGGTTGTCGGCGGGCGTCTCCGGCCCCTCCTGTGTCTGTGGTGTCGCCGGTTTGCACTCTTGCTCAGCCACTTTCGCGCCCTCCTTCTCGTTTGCGGGCTTTTCGTGTTTCCGGTCCGTCCCGTTCTTGACGCTCCCCACGTCATCTGCGTCTCTCGCGTCACCGGCCTCTTTCGCGGTCTCGACGGCCTTCGCAGCCGGACGGTCGGGACTCCGGTCGCTTTCCTTCTTCTTGTCTTGCGCAAGCTCCGCCAGGCGGAACTCGCCTTTCGCCAAATCCGAAGCTTCCGCATCGAGCCTGGGGAAGAGCGGCCCGAGGCGTTTCACCCTGGCCCCCTGCACCAGCCGGCCGACGTCAAGCGTGCCGGCCTTCCACCGGGCCTCTTCCAGCGGCGCCACGCCGTCCAGCCCGAGCGACATCCAGATCCGTCCCGCGGCCTCGGGGATGAACGGGCTCGCCATGACCGCGACCCTCGCGAGCGCGTCAGCCAGCCCGAACATGACCGTCGCAAGCCGTCCCCGCCGCCCCTCGCGCGCGAGCGCCCATGGCGCCGCCTCGTCGATGTATTTGTTGGCCCCGTCCACGATGCTCCATATCTCGCTCAGCGCGCCCGTGAGGTCCAGCGCTTCCATGCGATCGTGCGCCCGACGCGTCACGCGCCGCGCCAGGTCGGCAAGCTCCCGGTCGCGGGCCTCGTGTTCCTCCGGAGCGGGGACGCGGCCGTCGAAGTACTTCTCCACCATCGCGCAAGTCCGGTTGAGGAGGTTGCCTAGATCATTTGCGAGGTCCGCGTTGTAAGTCTCGGCGAGGCCTTCGTATGAGAAGTCGCCGTCCTGTCCGAACGGGACTGCCTTCATGAGACAATAGCGGAGCGGATCGGCGCCGAGGCTGTCGGCCAGCCTGACTGGGTCCACCACCACTCCCTCGGATTTGGACATCCGCGCGCCCTTTACGGTCACGAACCCGTGCCCGAACACCGTCCCCGGGAGCGGGACATCCGCCGCCATGAGCGTGGCGGGCCAGATCACGCAGTGAAACCAGGTGATGTCCTTGCCGATGAGGTGCAGGTCCGCGGGCCACCACCGGCCGAAGTCGTCCGTCCCCGGGACGTATCCTGCCCCGGTGAGGTAGTTGATGAGAGCGTCGAACCACACGTAGACCACCTGGTGCGGGTCGATCTCCTCGGGGAACGGCACGCCCCAGGCCAGGGTGGACCGGGAAATGCTCACATCTTGCAATCCCTCGCGGATCCTGTTGACCACCTCGTTGCGCCTGGTCTCGGGCAGGATGAACTCGGGGTGAGCCTCGATGTGTCGGAGGAGCGGCTCCTGGAACTTCGACAGCGCGAAGAAGTAGTTCTTCTCCTCGACCCATTCAGGCTCGCGGCTGGGATGGAGAGGGCAGCGCCCGTCCACGAGATCCTTCTCCTCGACGAACCGCTCGCAGGACACGCAGTAATGCCCAGAGTAAGTGCCCTCGTAGATGTAGCCGCGCTCGTTGGCCCGGCGCACGATGTCGCGGACGGTGGCGATGTGGTCCTCGTCGGTCGTCCTGATGAACCGGTCGGGGCGGATATTGAGCTTATCCCAGGCCTTCTGAAAAAGCCCCGCCATCCTGTCGCAGAACGCCCTGGGCGCCATGCCCTGCTTCTCGGCTTGCCTCGCCACGTTGAGGCTGTGCTCGTCGGTGCCGGTCAGAAAGAAGGTGTCATACCCGGCCAGCCTCTTGAAACGCGAGATCACATCGGCCGCTATCTTCTCGTATGCGTGGCCGAGGTGCGGCTCGCCGTTGACGTAATCGATGGCTGTCGTGAGATAGAACTTTTCCACGTGGAACACCCCCACAGCAAAAATGCCTCCCGCCCCGTTGGGAAGGCTGGCGCCTTCCCGTGGGGCGAGAGGACGACATCTCGCGGTACCACCCAGCTTCGCCGGGGCCTCACGGCTCCGGCCTCATGAGGCACGCAACCCCACGGCCCGGATAGTCTGGGCGGGCTGCATGGCCCCGGCGCTGTAACGGGCGCCTCGGAAGGTTGCCCGGCCGACGGACTACTCGCGAGGCCTCCGGCGCGCCGGGCCTCCCTTTCATCCCGCAGCTTGGGGGCCATGTTCAGCGGGCTTCCCGCACCGGCTCTCACCTTCCGGCCCGGCTCTCTGGGGCGGGTCCGCCGCGTACTCATCCCCGTCATCGCTTTTGCTTCTCGCATATGTTATGTATTATGCTTCCTGGGCATCCGGTCTATTGGTTGCGCGAGGGCCCCGATTTGCAGGAACTCACGGAGCGCCCGCCACGAGACCGCAACCCGGGGGTGCCGGCGCGCCCTGCGCCATCAGCCCCGGGCCGGGCCGGACATAAACCGTGTCGGTCGAGGTCGTCTGGTGTCGAGCCGAGCCGAGCCAGGTCAGGCCGGGCCGGGCCGGGCCGGACAGGACCGGGCCAAAACTCCTGCCCTCAATATATCCCGGTGCCACGACCCGTGTCAAGCCTGATCGCGGCCCGCCCGACGCGGCCCGACGACAGCCCGACCGCGGCTTGACCACAGGTTGATCTCGACATGATCCCGGCACGCCGGCGCGGCGGCGAGGCGCGGTGGGCGCGTCCGGCTGCGAGCGGGCCAGGCACGGTCGCAGAAAACGCGAAAACATGGCAAGCAATAGCGCTTATTCTGGTAGATAAGGCAAAAACTATAAACCAAGCCTTGACTTGCCTTGGAAAATAAAGTATAGTGTCTGCAGGAAGCTGTCGAAGCTTACAACCCCGCAACAACAAGGAGGGAGCTAGTATCGTGAAATCTACGGGAATCGTTCGCAAAGTGGATGAGCTAGGTCGTGTGGTAATCCCAATCGAGCTTCGCAGGACGCTACAGATCGAAGAAAAAGACGCCCTCGAGATCTACGTTGACGGTGAGAAGATCATATTGAAGAAATATGAGCCTGCCTGCATTTTCTGCGGCAACGCCGACAACATCAAGATCTTCAGGGAGAAGAACATCTGCCGGGATTGCCTCGAGGAGATGAAGGGCATCCTCTAAGCATGGCGCAACAAGCTTGCGCCGCTTCTCCTGACGATGTTCGGGCTGCCGGCGCTTGCCGGGGCGGGGCGCCGGGATCCCTGATGGAGTGTCCTCCGGACGAGTTCTCCGTGACGAGTTCTCGGGACGCGTAGCATCAGGCGAAGGGGGGTGACGTTTCTCTTGAGCAGTCACCCCCCGTCTTTCTCTTGCCTGCCTTTCGCCCGGGGGTCTCCGGCGCGTCCAGCACTATGGTCACCTCGCCCTTGACGGTCCTCGCCGCGAAAAGCTCCGCCACCTCCCCGAGCGCGCCACGCACGACCTCCTCGTGCACCTTGGTGAGCTCTCGCGCGACGGCGACCCTCCGCGCCGCGCCGGTGGCCGCTGCGATGTCGGCGAGGGTACGCGCAACCCTGTACGGCGACTCGTAGAGCACGACCACCCGCTTCTCCTCCGCAAGCCGCTCCAGGGCCTCACGGCGCTCCTTGCCCTTCCTTGGGAGGAAGCCCACGAACGTGAACTCGTCCGTCGAGAACCCCGACACCACAAGCGCCGCCAGCACGGCCGAAGCCCCGGGGACGGGCACCACGGGGATACCCTTCGCCGCCGCCTCCCGGACAAGATGCGCGCCCGGGTCAGACACCGCGGGCGTTCCGGCGTCCGTCACAAGGGCGACGCTCCCGCCGCCCAGGAGGACCTCGATGATCTCAGGGGCGCGGGAACGCTCATTATGCTCGTGGTAGCTCACCATCTTCGCGGGGATATCGTAGTGCGCCAGGAGTTTCCTCGTGTGTCGCGTGTCCTCGGCGGCCACGAGGTCCACTTCGCGTAGCAACCTGAGCACCCTCATGGTCACGTCCTCGAGGTTACCTATGGGCGTCGCGCAAACGTAGAGCGTGCCGCGTGCGGGCCGGGCCGTGCACTCCGGCCGCGCTAAGCCCGCAGAGCCCGGCAGGCCCGTTAGCCCCGCCATCTCCGACCCCTGCGACCCGCCTATCCTGGTTGGCACCGCTGGCGCCGCTGACTCTCCCGCCCCTGTTGCCTCGCTTGCCTGTCTCGCCCCTGTCAGTCCTCTTTGCTCAATCAGCTCCATCGGCCCCTTTGGCCCCAGTGGCTCAATCGGCCCTATCGGCCCCGCTGACCCCACGGGCCTCACCTGCCGCTGCCCGCGCGGCGGTCACGGTCAGCGCCGTCATCGGCCGGTGGTCCCGACGCCCTGGCACCCGCGGGCGCGACGGAGGCGCCACTACCTGGTCGCGAACCGGAGACTCTGCGGCGGCGCCGCGTGCGGCGGCGCCCGGAGGCCCCGCATGCGCGACTGCTCGCAGTCGAATTGCCGGATTCCCCTGATCCCATGGGTCCGCCCGGGACGTCTGGCTTGCCGGGGCTGGTGGACCGAATGGACAGTCCAGACTGGTTGGGTTTCCCATGCGCGCCGGAACCGCCTATACGCTCGGGCCTGCGTGTCTGCCTGCTACGTCGCCTGCGGTTTCTCGTCTTCACGTTAGCGGCCCGCGCACGGCCGGCCGCGTCGCCACCGACGCCTCCGCCGCTGGCGGCACCGTCCGAGGCGCCTCCGGGCCCGGGACCCTCGCGGTCTGTACGGTTCTCGCGTCCCACGTGGCGCTCGCGGCCCTCGCGGCGGCCCTCGCGGCCGCCCTCGCGGCTCCCGGTGCGCTCGTGGCCCTGGCGGCCGTCGCGCCCGGCTGCACTCTCTCTGGCCGCCACCACCAGACGATCGTCGAGGGCCACGACTTCGCCCTGACCGCCCGGGTCGCTGCTCGCCGGTCGAGTGTCGCCGCCCTGCTCCACAGGAAGACCGTCGGGCTCAGGGATTGCCTCGGCCTGGCAGCACGGGCCGCACGGCCGACGCAGCCCATCGGCGTGGTCCGCCGGGATGGCACGGTACCTGCCGGAGCCGTCCTGCCGCCGCGCGTCTACGCGGACGGTCTTGCCGTCCTGCATCTTCACGGTGGCCGCTCCCTTGAGGACGTCCACCTCAGTGATCTTGCCCCTGCCCGCCTCCGTGTCTATCTCGCTGCCGACTGGCGGAAGCCCCTGCCGCAGGTCCTTGTAGACCTCGTGCTCGTACTTCAGGCAGCACATGAGCCTTCCGCATATCCCCGAGATCTTCGTGGGGTTGAGCGAGAGGTTCTGGTCCTTGGCCATACGGATGGACACGGGCTCGAAGTCACGCAGGAACGTCGCGCAGCAGAGCGGCCTCCCGCAGGGGCCGAGACCGCCGATCATCTTCGCTTCGTCCCGCACGCCTATCTGCCGCAGCTCGATGCGGGTGCGAAACACTCCGGCGAGGTCTTTCACGAGTTCGCGAAAGTCCACGCGGCCGTCGGCGGTGAAGAAGAAGGTGATCTTGCTGCCGTCGAACGTGTATTCCACGTCGACCAGCTTCATAGGCAGCCCGTGCGCTGCGATCTTCTCCAGGGCGATCTTGAACGCCCTCTGCTCCTTCTCGCGGTTCTCACCGACGACGGCTTCGTCCTCGGGCGTGGCCTTGCGAACCACCTGCTTGAGCGGTTGCGTCACCTCTTCGTCAGGCACGGGCCTGGGCTCTCCCACCACGTCGCCGCATTCGAGTCCCCTCACGGTCTCGACGATCACCTTGTCGCCGTCGGAAAACTGGAGTTCTCCAGGGTCGAAGTAGTATACCTTTCCGGCGTTCCGAAACCTCACGCCGACCACAGTTATCATTGGTTCATGATCTCCTTCCAAGAGTCCACCGCGTCCCGGCCTTCTCGCGCACACTCGTGATGTATGGCCGGGCACCGCACATATGGACGCCACCCGGCACGCCCGCGCCGACGCCGACGCCTGTGCCTGCCCGCGCATGCCGGTTCCTGCCCTGCCGGCGTCTGTCCGTATCGGCGGTGTCCGTCTCCATGCCTACAGACGCGCCTGCGAACGGCGGCGCTTCAGGGCGAAGAGCATCGCCTCCAGGGCGAGCCGCATGTTGGCGTTTCTCCTGACCTGGCGCCGCGCCTCCTCTATGCGGTCAATCATCTGCATGAGCTCGCCTGTACCGTACACGGCCGCGTCGCGCGCAAGCTCCGCGGCCCTGCCGGACGCCACGCCCGGCGCCACACCCGGCGCCACGCCCTCCGTTTCGCCGCCGGTCGGGCCGACACCGCCGCCCGCATAGGTCGTCCTCTCGACGCAGGCCAGCGCGACATCGCCCGTCACCTTGAGCACCAGCACGTCCCTGAACCACGCCACCGCCGCCACGAGGGCCGCTTCCAGCCGCTGCCTGGGATCGCCGCCCTGGCCGCCGGCTCCGGCCGAATCGCCCGAACCGCTCGATCCGCCTGGTCCGCCCGCATCACCGCGCTCCGGCGAGCGCAGCGCCTTTTCGATGTCCTCGGCGGCCTCGAGCACCTGGAGAGGCGACATCGCTCGCGCCCGTCGCACGATTTCGACCAGCTTGCGGGCCTCGCCCTCGGTCGCACCGCCCTCGCGGTCGCGATCGTCCGCCGGGCGCACGCGGACCATCTGGCACCTCGACCTCACGGTCGGAAGCAACCCGGAGGGGTTCTGACACACCAGGACGAACACCGCCCTGTCAGGCGGCTCCTCCAGCAACTTCAAGAAGCTGTTCTGGGCCTCGACCGTCATCTTCTCCGCGCCCTCGATGATTGTCACCCGGAAACCCCCGTCCTGACGGGGCTTCAGGCTCATCTCTTTCTTTATCTCGCGGATCTGGTCGATCTTCACGGACAGGCCATCTGGCGACACGATCCTCACGTCTGGATGGTTGCCGTCGGCGACGAGCCTGCATGAAAGGCACGTCCCACATGCGGTGTCCGCGTCGGGCGACTCACAGTTGAGGCGGCGTGCGAAGGAGAGCGCCGCTGAGGTGGCCCGGTCCAGGCCGCCCGTGCCAGGCGCGGGGAGGCCCGGGTCCAGCACGGCGAAGAGATAGGCGTGCGACACTCGGCCAGCCGCCAGCGCCCCCGCGAGCGCACGGCTGACTTGCCCGACAGGGATGTGGGCCAGCGCCGCGAGCCGTTGCGCACGCGACACCACCGGCGGCGCGTCCGCGGCTCCGGAGGCCTTCCTGGCCGTTCCAGCCGCCCTCGCCGGCCTGGCCGAACCGGCTGCACCGGCCGCACTGGCTCTACCGACTCCACCGACTCCACCGGCTCTACTGGCAGTCCGTGCCATCCTGGACGTCCCGGACGTCCCGGTTGTCCTTGTCGTCCTCGTCCCTGGCTCGTTGCGCCCGGCCACCCGTCACTCACACCTTCTCGAACCTGCTGATATCCACCACGAAGATGGTCGCCCCGCCCACCGGCACCTCGACAGGCTGTCCAACATACGATTCCACCGACCGGCCGACCACCGGGATGGGAGGGATCAGCTGGGTCCGCGACCGACAGATGGACTTGACCACGTCGACCACGTCGCCCACCTGCCCGTCCTCCACTCCCATCAGGAGGGTCGTGTTCCCCTGCCTCAGGAATCCGCCTGTGGTGGCAAGCTTGGTCGCACGAAAACCCCGGTCCACGAGTGCGTCCATGAGGGGCGACGCATCCTGGTCCTGCACTACCGCGATCACGAGTTTCATCGAATCCCTCCCCTTGGCGGGCCGCGGACCCCCAGGCGCCTGCTACCATGCGGCACCTGCCGGCTCCGCCGCCCTCACGTACTTTCCCTACGTGATTGCTCCAGATAGTAGACCACTCTTCTGAACGGCTCCACCCCTATGCTCGTCGACTTCACCCTGTTCCTCTCCGCAAGCTCGTGCTGGAGCTTCCTGACATACGCGTTCTGCGGGTTGAGTTCCACCGGGCACTCCATGGACACCACCTTCGCCAGCGCCTCCTCGGCCTCCTTCAGGGCATGGACCTCCATGGCGTCCCGGTTCGCGTCGAAAGCGTTCCGAAGGAAGTTCGATATCTGCGCTATCGTGTTGCTGCGTATTATGTGGACCGGAAGGCCGCGGCGCTCGGCCTCACGCAGCGTCTTGGGCATCTTGCGGTACTGGCCTTTCAGCGTGAGCACGGCGTCGGCCTGGCCGAGGTCCTTCGAGATGAAGACGGGCAACCCGGTGGTGCGAATTGCCTGCTCGAGCCGGTTCCTGCTCACCGCGTAGGGATACAGGCGCATGACTTTCGGAAGCCGCGCCGCTGCAAGGTTTCCATGGCCGCCGCTCGGCGCGTCCACAGCCGGTCCGCCGTGGGTCACGCCGCCATAGGCCGCTCCACCGAAGGCCGCTCCGCCCAGTGCGCCGGCCGCAGCCCTCCCGAGAGCGGCCACGCGCCCTGCCTCGGCCGCGGGCTCTCGCTCCGGCTGCTCCAGGCGCCCCCAGCCCGCCGCTCCGCTGGGTGTTGCGTCTCCCCACGCCACGCCTTCCCTCTGGTCGCGCCGGTGACGCCCTGTGCGCTCTCCTCCGCCTGCGGCCCGGCGGCGGCGGCGCGGCGGCCACGCCGCCGCCCCCCCGTTGTCACCTGCGATGAGGCCTTCCTCCGGGGCCTGGAGCTCCGCCATGCCGTTCTCCTGCACGACCTCTATCTCGCCCTCGCCCGACCTGCGCCTCACCTCGGGCCTGGGCTCCACGCCGCGGAGGAGCAGGTCCACCGTGCGGGCCACGTCGTGGTGAATCGCCAGGCTGTCGCGGTCCTTGATCTCGATGACCACGTCGAACGTGGGCGGGGCTTTGCGCTCCAGCACCGTCTTCTGCGTGCCGCGCCTGCGCGCCTCCTCGTCGCTCAGGGTCACGACCTGTACGCCGCCGACCAGGTCCGACAGGGTCGGGTTGAGGACGAGGTTCTCCAGGGTATTGCCGTGGGCCGTCCCGATGAGCTGGACGCCCCGCTCGGCGATGGTGCGCGCGGCCTGGGCCTCGCCCTCGGTTCCGATCTCGTCGATGACGATGACCTCCGGCATGTGGTTCTCCACGGCCTCGATCATGACGTCTGCCTGCTGCACGGAGGCCGGCACCTGCATGCGCCGCGCCCGTCCGATGGCAGGGTGCGGGATGTCGCCGTCGCCCGCGATCTCGTTGGACGTGTCGACGATCACGACTCTCTTGTTGAACTCGTCGCTCAGCACGCGCGCGACCTCGCGGAGGAGCGTGGTCTTGCCCACGCCTGGGCGGCCGAGGAGCAGCACGCTCTTGCCGAGCTCCACGACATCGCGGACGATGTCGATGGTGCCATACACGGCGCGCCCGATCCGGCAGGTCAGGCCGACGATCTCGCCGTAGCGGTTGCGAATGCCCGAAATGCGGTGGAGCGTCCGCTCGATACCCGCGCGGTTGTCGTGGCCGAACGCGCCCACGCGTTTCGTCAGGAACTCGATGTCCTCACGCTTGACCGGATTTCCGTCCAGATATACGAACTTGCCTCCCGGAAACCTCGCTTCGGGCTGGCGGCCGAGGTCGAGGACGATCTCCAGGAGATCGTTCAGGTCCCCCAGGCGCTCCAGCTTGTCGCGTATCCTCGCGGGCAGCACTTCAAGAAGCTCGTCCAAGTTGTCGGTAACTTCCCGTCTTGTCACAGGATCGTCGCGCGCGGAGTCATCACGTCCCGGTCCAGCGAGGGTTCGCCGTTATCCGGGTTCTGCCGCAAGTGCAGGGCTCTTCGCTGTTGCACCCAGGGACGGCGCCCCAGGTGGGACGTGGGATGCGCGACGTCTCTCCTCCTTCCCGCTTTCTGCTTCCCGCTTTCTGCTTTCTGCTTCCTGCTTTCTGCTTGCTACTTTCTGCTTCCTACCTTACGTGGACAGCCCATGGAGAAGGCCTGCGGCCTCAGTGCTCGGCAACCGCCAGGACCTGCCCGTCGGGGCGCACGCCGCGAAGCCGAGCCGCCTGCCCCGAGGACACCGCGTCGCGCAGGAACTCCACCAGCGCCCCGGTGATCTCCTCGCCCGGGCATACCACCGGCACCCCCGGCGGATACGGGACGATGGCATCCGCCGAGACCCTGCCGCACGCCTGGTCAAGGGGCACCCACTCGGCCCCGGAGAGCGCCGCCTCCCTCGGGGTCATCCTCAGCGGCGGGACGTGCTTCAGCACATCGCACGCGGCCGCAGGGCTCGGTCCCCGGTCGGGATCGGCGTGCTCGGCGCCGTCCGCGGCTCCGGCCGCCGCCGCCGCCGCAGCCGCGGCCGCGGCCGGGGCCGCGGACCCGGGGCCGGTCGGCTCGTGCCAGGTCCGCGCCGCGCCCTCCGGGCCCGCCCCGCCCTCGGCGCCGCCGGGACCGGTGTGGCTCCCGGTATATGTTGCCATGCCGGCTGCTGCCGCCTTCCCGCTGTCGCCTCGCGTCCGCGTCGGGACTCCATCCCCACCGAGGGATCCATGGCGACGGGCATGTCCCGGCACATCGGATCCATAAGCGGCTTGGTCCCGCCGCGTTCCCCTCACAAACGCTGCGACCACAGACTCTATCGCCTCGACGAGCACCTGCACGTCGGCCCATGAGTCTGCCATCGTCAGTATAGCCAGAATATTTCGGGCGTCAGCGAGTTCAACCTCGACCCCATGGCGCTCCCGGAGGAGCCGGGCGACCTCGACCCCGGTGACCCCGAGACTGCCCAGGCCCGCGAACGAAACGAGCAGCTTCGTGGGGTCGTGAGCGAAGCCTCGCGCCGCAAGCCTGACCGCATCGAGGCACGCCACCCCGGGGATGCCGGAAAGCCGCTCCCTTGCGGCCGCCGCGGCCCTGATCGTCCGGTCGAGAAGCTCGCGCCCCCTCGTGGCCGCAACCCGCCTTGCCGCATCCAGCGACGCCATGAGCACGTAAGACGGGCTCGTGGTCTCGATCAGGCGCAGGGCCCGCCGGACTGCCTCCGGGTCCACCGCCCCGCCCCTCAGGTTGAGATGCAGGAACGATGCCTGCGTCATCGCCGGCAGCGACTTGTGCGCGCCCGAAACCACGGCGTCCGCTCCGGCCTCCAGCGCGGAGAGCGGAAGGGCCTCGTGAAACGGCAGGTGCGCGCCGTGCGCTTCGTCCACCACTGCTATTTTACCATAATCGTGGACCGTGGCCACGAGCGTTTTGATGTCAGGCGCGACCCCGTAGTAGCTGGGGTTTGTGACGACCACGGCGCGAGCTCCGGGATGGCGCTCGAGCGCCGTCTTCACGGCGGCGGGTGACGGGCCGAGGGGGATCTGGTAGAGCTCGTCCACCTCAGGGGCAACATAGACCGGGCGGGCCCCTGAAAGGACGAGGCCGCCCGCGATGGCCCTGTGTGTATCGCGAGACACGATTATCTCGTCTCCGGGCCTGCACGTCGCCATTATCACCGCGTGCAGGCCGCACGTCGAACCGTTGACGAGGAAGAACGTCTCGTCGGCGCCGTAGGCCCGCGCGGCGAGGCGCTGCGCCGCCGCGATGGCGCCCTCCGGCGCGTGGAGGTCGTCGAGGCCGTCGATCTCGGTCACGTCCGCCGCGAAGGCTCCGCCGCCAGCCAGGAGCAGGCGCGCAAACTCTGGGTCAGTGGCGCCTGCGGCCGCCCCGGCGCTGCCGGAAGCGCCAGCTTTGCCGGACGTGATACCCTTATGCGGCGCGGCACCCGCGCCCGCGCCGGTCGTTGTGTCGGCCGCCGGAGGCGTGGAGGCCCGGGGATGGGCAGCGGCTCCGGCGGGCGCCTTTCCCTTGTGTCCCGGCATGTGAAATCGCACAGGGTTTTGCGCCGCGTATTCCAGCAGCGCCTGCACAAGGGGCGCGGTAGCCTGATCGCCGCACCGCGCCCCGTCCGCTGCACACTCGCAAAAAGAGCCTTTGCCGTTTGCATGGTCTTCGGTCTCGCTCCGTCGTCGGTCATCACGCACGGCGCCGTGTCGCCTCCTGGTACGGCCTGCCGAGCCGGCCATCCGCCGTGCCGGCTATTGTTCGACTCCGGCAAATGACCGCCAGGCTTCCCTGATCCTCGCGACGAAGAAGTCGTAGTCGCGGCCACCGACATCGAGGTCCACGATGGCCCTCTCGCACGCCGCGCAGAGTCTCTTACCAAGGATCACGGGGCCGTCCGTCCCGGGCCTCCCGCACACAAGGCATGTGCGCCGTTCCGACGGCGCTCCGGACGACGCTCCGGACGACGCTTCGGACGGCGGCGCTCCGGACGGCGGCTCGTCAGCCCCATGGTCATTCCGCTTATCCTGCAACGCAGACCGCACATGAATCACCGCCTGAGCCTGGCCCTGTAATCATTCGCACTTATTGACATAGTTCCTGCTTTTCTCGGGGTTCTCTGGTTCAGAATATGCATGCCGCCGCGAGCTGGTAACCTTGTCCAGGAGGTTCTACCACGCTTCTATCATCCAGCCGGCGGAGGCGGCCGACGGTCTCTTGGACTCCAATCCGTATAGCCGGCCCCGAAGTCCAACTAATACTGCTTTATCAGATGTGAGGTGCCACCCGGCCTCGTGGGCCTGGAGGGCTTGTCCGGCATGGCGACGCCGGGCCCTGGTAGCCCTTACCGTGCGGTTCCCGGAGGACTCGTGATGTACGGAACGGGTAGGGCGAAAAGAGTGACGTGCGTCAGCAATTGGATTGGACGCGCGACGTAGGGTACAGGTAAGGCTCGGACCCGTGATGTGCGTCACTGGACGACTCTCAACGATGGCGTTCGGAACGGTTGAGGGAGAACCCGTGATGCACGTCACCCATCTCGCTTGGACGAGTGACGTATGGAACACTTCGTGGAGAACCAGTGACGTGGAGAACGGGTAAGGCGGCAACAGTAACGTACGTCAGCGATTAGCTTCCGATGCGTGGCGTATGGAACGGGAAGAGCCTGACGAGTGACGTAGGCCACGCGTCCGCCGGCACGTGTGACGCAGGGAACGGGTAGGGCCGGGACCAGTGATGCACATCACTCGACAGCCCTCTATGATGACGCAGGCAACACTTGAGGAGCGACCCGTGACGTACGTCATCTGTCAGCTCAGGCGACGGCAGTGCCAGGAGACTCAGACGTAACAGAGTGGAACTGACACCGCCCTGTGACAATGGCAAGCCTCGGTCCCGGCATAGCGGCCTGTGACCGGTATCGCGGCGACGACCTGCCAGTTGCTCGCCGGGAGCAGACAAGCGCAAGAGGAATCTGACGCTGCTCGACGAATACTATTTTTCGTGCAGCCCTTGCAGGAACTTCGAGGTAGTCGTCCATGCCAACGTGGGGCTGGCGCCATCGAGAGGGTGAGAATGGCAACAGTCGATCATTTTCAGAGCAGCGGCCCGGGCTGCGGCCCGGATTCTGTCCCGGAAGGAGGTCAGTATGCACTCCGAGCCCGGCACCTTCCGTAGCGGCGCATCGCCATTCCCGGGTGGCGCCTCACCATTCCTGGGCGGCGCCTCGCCATTCCTGGGCGGTGCCCCGTGCAGACCCGGTAGACCCGTGCGGACCCGGTAGGCCTGGTAGATGCGGTAGACGCGGTAGGCCCGGTAGACGCGCCTGCCGAAGCAGGGCCTCCCGAGTTTGTGTCCGGGGTTCGTGGTGCGCCGGGGCGCGGCGTCTGGTGCGGGCGACGGGCAGCATGCGCGCAATGTGAAGACCTGGGAGAAGTTGGCCTACAGTTTCGGTGCCCTGGGTTCAGGCGTCTCAGCTTACGCGGTTCAGACCTATGTCGTGTTCTATTACGCCGACGTCTTGAAGGTCCCCATCGAACTCATAGGCTACAGCATGATAGCGTACGGCGTCTGGAACGCGATAAACGACCCGCTCCTCGGCTACATCTCCGATCGCACCCGGACGAGATGGGGGCGGCGCATTCCCTACATCGCAGGCGGCTTCATTCCTCTCACCCTGGCGTTCATCTTCCTGTGGATCCCGCCTTTCCGCGCCGCGAACGGCGGCCATCTCCCTCTCTTCATCTACTTCACCGCGATGATGTTCCTGTTCGATGGCCTTTACACCCTGGTCATTCTGAACTGGACGGCGCTTTTCCCCGAGATGTTCCCGAGCCTCGAGGACCGGTCAGTGGTGTCGATGTGGCGCCAGATATTCGGAAACCTGGGCCTCATCATCGGCGTTGCCCTTGCCCCGATGGTGTACGGGAACCTGGGCTGGGGCGCCATGGCCGCCATATACGGCGCCGTCACCGCCGTGTCGCTCGCTGTCTCACTCCTCGGAAGCCGGGAGAACGGGCCGCGCGCGGGCGAGGAACCGCTCAACGTCTTCCCGGCTCTCAAGCACACCATAGCCAACAAGTCCTTCGTGACTTACGTGGTCTCCTCCATGCTCATTCAGTTCACGTTCGTTCTCATCATGGCGACGGTGCCGTTCTACGCCAAATACGCCCTGAAGATCGCGGAGGACCAGTCCTCTTTCCTCCTGGGCGCGGCGTTCCTCATGGTCTTCATCATGCTGGCCCCGTGGCAGCGGTACACGGTGAGGGTAGGGCCGAAGCGGGCGATGTCCGGCGCGATCATAGTGTTCGCGGTGACGCTGATTCCCTTCGCGGCAGCGAACGGACTGGCGATGAGTGTCGTCTGCGGCGCCATGCTGGGGCTCGGCCTCGCAGGCCTTATGCTGCTGTTTGATGTCCTGATCGCCGACGTCATCGACGAGGACGAGATCCGCACCGGACAGCGGCGCGAAGGGATGTACTTCGGTGCGAACGCGCTCTTCATCAGGCTTGGCGTGTCGGCGCAGGCTCTCGTGATGAGCCAGGTGCTCAGGGCGAGCGGCTACGACCCAAACCTTGCCGTGGAGCTGCAGCCGGCATCGGTGGAGACCGGCATCCGCTTCCTCATGGCGGGGGTGCCGGTCATCGCGCTCGTCCTCGCCTATCTGGTGCTCAGGATGTATCCGCTGTACGGCGACACCCTCATCAGGATCAAGCAGGAGCTTGCGGCGCGAGGTAGCGACCGAGGTGGGGCTGGCGTCGAGGGCTGAGTGCGGGTGCGGGAGACCGCTGGATCCCTCCTGTCCATATCGGCAGGCCCGGACGCGGCTTGGATACGGGGTCGGTCCGGGCGTGCGGACTGCCGATTGACGGCGAGACCAGCGGTCTCCCTGGCTCACACGTGGCCCAGGGTGCCAGCCCGCGGTGCCGGCTCCGAGCGGCGGGGTGTCGGCGCAGGGTGCCGGCGCAAGGTGCCGGGGCACCGACGCACGATGCCCGGGTGCCCGGGTGCCCGGCCCGGGCCCGGCCCGGGTGCCTTGGCGTCGGCTCACGGTGGCAGGACGCCCGCTCAGGGCAGCCCAGGGGCGCGGGTCAGCCGGGGGTGCCGGCCCGGCTCGAGACAACCAGCCCACCCCCACCGTCCGCCAGGCGGTCCTGCCATTCCGCAGCAATAGGCGGGTTGTCCGTATCTACCGTATAATCGCCCTGCTCTCGGCGGCCACATCAGAACACCTTCTTTGAATCCATCCACTCGTGCACCAGGTTCAGAGTCTCCCCGAACCTCTGGAAGTGCACGACTTCGCGTTCCCTGAGGAAGCGCAGGGCATCCGTGACGTCCGGGTCGTCCGAGAGCCTGATGAGGAACTCATACGTGGCCCTGGCCTTCTGCTCCGCAGCGAGATCCTCGTGCAGGTCGGCGATGGGGTCACCCTTGGACTGAATGTAGCTTGCGACCCACGGGGCGCCCGCGGCGTTGACGAAGTAGAGCGCCTTGTCGTGATCGGCGTAGTAATCGTCGAGGCCGGCGGCCTTGATCTCGTCCACGGTTGCGTTCTTGATGAGGTTGTAGACGAGTGACGCCACGATCTCCATGTGGGCGAGTTCCTCGGTGCCGATGTCCGTCAGCACTGCCTTGGCCTGCGGTATCGGCATGGTGTAGCGCTGGGTGAGATAGCGCAGGGACGCCGCCAGCTCGCCGTCGGGTCCGCCGTACTGGGTGATGATCTCCTTGGCAAGCCGCGGGTTTGTGTATGCCACCCTGATGGGATACTCGAGCTTCTTGTCATATATCCACACGGTCCGTCACTCCCCCCTGTTGAACGTGATCTCCCACGGCCAGGGCTCCTCCACCCAGCGCCAGGTGCCCTCGCTCATGCTGTACCCGTAGTTCATGAGAGGTCCGTAGCGCGACTCGTACGCCATCTTTGCCCTCATCAACTCCTGGGACACCGCGTTGTAGTCGGCGAGGGCCCTCTGCTCATCCGGGTGCGTGTCCAGAAAGAGGTTGAGGTCTACGGCCGCAAACTCCAGCTCCATGATGCGCAGGAGATCTCGACGTCTCTGGTCCATGTACCATCCCTCCGTCTCTGGCTTCATGGGACCCCCTCCGGCGGGCGTAATGCGTCATGGCCGCATCCCCGGCTCGTATGGCCGGTACAGCTCCGGGAAGATGGTCCCTTTCATGAGGCCCTCGGCGGGGCTCCAGACTCGCGAATACGTCTGAGGCGGGATGTACGCCCGGGCGAGCTGGCCCAAATAGCCTGCCGTCTTCCCCTCCGGGGGCTCGGAACTAGTCGGGGTTTTCCGCGTCGTGTTTGCCATCCGGGACTCCTCCTTGTATCCCGTCGTCATGTGTCCTTCGGGCCTTCGGTTCCTGAGTCTCTCTCGAGCGCATGCGCGCCCGTGTTCATTCATGCACCTCCAGCAGGGTTGGCGGTGTCTCCCCCAGGGGACGGCGCGTGCGGTGAGATGCGTTCGCATTCGGCGCTCAAGGCAAGCCAGATTCCAGGCGCCCCGCCCCAGCGAGCACCGGCGACCCCACACCGTCGGGGAAGATGGCGCAAACCTGTGGCGCCATACTTGGCCGCTGGCGGATCGGGGCGATCCGTAATCGACAATCGACATCAGATGCGGAATCGGCGCGGGACGAAACCTGCATCGCGCGCCGGATCGAGATGGCCCGAAACCTGCATCCGACGGGGAATTCGGACGATCCGCAGTCACAGTGGCCAGTAGCCGGACGGGCATCCGATTGTCCGATCACCCTGGCCTTTCTCCGTGTGCGGATGCGCGTCCGTTGCCGCCTCTGGTCACGGCATGGCTCCTTTCTGTGACATTGTATTCAGGATGCGTCGGGATGGTGCGACAAGCTGGAGAGGATGTCTCAGGAATTAGGTGTTGACACCAGAATCAGGATATGCTACCATGATGGTGCGAACACGAGTTCGGGAGGTGCGACCCATGAATGCGTCACCTCTGAGTTCATCGGTAGAAACGAAGGTATATTGCCCGAGAACTGCCTCGCACACGGTGAGGGTGCTCATTCAGATATCCGGAGGGAGCGCGCTCCTGACCGCAAGGGCGAGAATGGTAATAACCAGCGGGAGTGGCGCGCCGTTCGCAGAGGTCGTCCTCAACTGGGAGAGCGATGACGACGAGGAGACAGCCCTCAGGGCGGTTCTGGAAGCATTGAAGATGGCCAGAAGGTATCGCGCCCAGCGCGTCGTAATCTACATAGACAACGAACTCGCAGCCTCTATCGCCATGGCTCAGGAGAAAGCGCCTTCCGCCTTGATTGGGCTGGCGCTGCAGGTAAGGGCTCTTGCCCACACGTTCAGGGCGGTCGAGGTAAGGCACGGGATGTCGGTGGTCGCGCCGACGTTGCCGGATCTCGATGGGCGTGTGGCAAGGTGCGGCGACAGGGAGTATCCGGGCGACTCGGCGAGAGACATGGGAGAAGACGCGCGGCAATGGACTTCGTAGACGACGGAAAGTGTTTCGCGTGCGGGCGCGAGAACCCCATCGGCCTGAAGCTGAGTTTCCGCCTCGATGGCGAGGGCCGGGCGGTCGCGACGTTCGTGCCCGGGGATGACCTGCAGGGGTTCTCGGGCGTGCTCCATGGCGGAATCGTGTGCGCCCTGATGGACGAGGCCATGGCCTGGGCCTTGATTCTCCGCGGCAAGCTTGCGGTCACCGTGAGCCTGGCGGTGAGGTTCAGAAAGCCTGTGCTCATTGGGAGGCAGGTCACCGTCACCGGTGAGGTCGTGAGGAGCGGCTCCAAGAGGCACGTGCTCAGGGCGGAGATAAGGGATACCGCGGGGGAACTTGCGGCCGAGGCCGAAGGCACGTTCCTCGTGGTGTCGGAACTGAAGCAGAGCGTGGCGGCGTCAGGTCCTGAGGTCGGGCCGCCGGAACGGGGCTGACATCGTTCGCGCTCACTCTACTCGTGGCGTCGGCCCTTGCGCCGGCTTCCGGCCACGGAGGCCCGTCAAGCGCACCCTCGTCCTTCACGCTGTACGAGGCTCAGTCAGGGGTTTCATCGTGCTCCGGACGGGCATCCCGCATGATGCTGCCGAAAAGAGCCTTGTGCCTCTCGCGCATCTCGCGGTCGGTGGCCACGGGCGGCCACAGCTCTCCAATGGCGTCAGCGTGGATGGCCTTGAAGAGGTTGTGGTAGACGATGCGGTTCTCCCGCGTCAGGTCGCGGATGAGGCCTTTCACCTTCGCACGCTGGCTTGCTCCCTGCATCGGGCAGGGGCTGCGGGGCGGCTCATAGCCGATCCTGCGGACCGCTCCACTGATCTCCGACTCCTTGAAGTAGACGAGGGGCCGAATGACCGTCACGCCGGTGCGGTCGAGAAACGTGACAGGGCGGAAGGTGTGGATCTGCCCCGAGTACAGTATGCTCATGAGGAACGTCTCCACGACGTCGTCGCGGTGGTGTGCCAGCGCGACTTTGTTGAACCCGTTCTCCCGGGCAAGACCGTTCAAGGCGCCGCGGCGCAGGTGGGAGCACATCGCGCAGGGGTTCTCCTTCTGCCGGGCGCCGAAGGCCACCTGGGCGATGTTCGTCTTCTTCACCAGGTACGGCACCCCAAGTCCGCTCACGAACCCGGCCATGCGCTCCGACGCCAACCTGTCGTCCTCGGGTTCAAAGCCCAGATCGATATGCGCGGCCGCGACCGTGAAGTCTATGGCAGAGTAAGCGCGGATGGCGGTCAGCGCACGGAGGAGGAACGCGCTATCTTTCCCGCCGGAGAATCCCACCAGGATGCGGTCACCCTCTGATATCATCTGGAACTCTATGATGGCGCGCCAGATGCGGCGGGTATGAGAGCGCGACAGCGTCGCGCGCCCCGGTCGCGCGAGGGCGGACGGCAGCGCGTCACCAGGCACGTTGTCCTTCATAGTGGGGTCTCATCTCCTTCACAGCAGGCAGCCGGGCCGGGCCGAGGCGGCTGGGCGCGGCGGGGTCAGAGCGGCTCGAACCTCGCCGTAAAGTGCCGCAGCACCGGAGCTTCGTGCACCAGCTTCATGCCTCGTATCCTGTCCTTGCGCTTCGCGATGGCGGCCAGGGCGCGGGCGACCACGTCCATGTGCCTGTCGGTGTACACGCGCCTCGGGACGGCGAGCCTTACGAGCTCGAGCTCAGGGAAGATCTGCTCGCCCGTTTTCGCGTCGGTGCGCCCGAAGGCGGCCGCGCCAAGCTCCACGGCGCGCACGCCGGCCTCCAGGTAGAGCTCGGCCGCCACCGCCTGAGCCGGGAACACGCTCTGCGGGAGGTGCGGCAGGAACCTCTTGACGTCCACGTAGACGCCGTGCCCGCCCGTGGGCTCGATGATAGGGACCCCCGCCTCGATAAGGCGATCTCCCAGGTACGCCACCTGGCCGATCCGGTCCTCAAGGTATGCCTCGTCGGTCACCTCCCGGAGGCCCCTCGACATGGCCTCCAGGTCGCGCCCTGCGAGGCCTCCATATGTGAGAAAGCCCTCGTAAACGATCCCCCACTGGCCGGCCTGGCGGTAGAGGTCCTCGTCGTTCGTGGCAAAGAGGCCACCGATGTTCACGAGCGCGTCCTTCTTCGCGCTCATGGTGCATCCGTCCGCGCAGGAGAACATTTCCCGGGAAATCTCCGCGACGGTCTTGTCGCCGTAGCCTTCTTCGCGCTCCTTGATAAAATAGGCATTCTCGGCGAACCGGGCCGCATCGAAGAAGACCCTGATGCCGTGCTCCCTCGCTATCCTGCTCACCTCGCGGATATTGGCCATCGACACGGGCTGTCCGCCGTTGCTGTTGCACGTGACCGTGATGTTGATGAACGGTATGCGCTCCCTGCCGTAGCGTCGTATCTCGTCCAGGAGGCGCTCTGTATCTATGTTCCCCTTGAACGGGTGGCGGGTTGCGGTCTCGTAGCCTTCCCTTATCACCAGGTTTACCGGCTCGCCGCCCTTCAGGCGGATGTGGCCCTCGGTGGTGTCGAAGTGCATGTTGCCGAGCACTCGGTCGCCCGGCTTCACCAGGATCGTAGTGAGGATGTTCTCGGCGCCCCGGCCCTGGTGCGTTGGAAGCACGTACTTGAACCCGAACAGCTCGCGGACGCTTTCCTGGAGGTGGAAGAAGTTCCTGCTACCGGCGTACGCCTCGTCGCCCAGCATGAGGCCTGCCCACTGGTTGTCGCTCATGGCAGAGGTGCCGCTGTCGGTGAGGAGGTCGATGTACACCTCGTGCGACGGGATGTTGAAGACGTTGTACCCGGCCTCACGGAGCACCTCCTCCCGCCTTGCGCGAGATGTCAGCCTGATGGGTTCCACCACCTTGATGCGGTACGGCTCGGCGTACTCGGATCTCGCTCGCACATGAATTCCTCCTCTTCGCGGCCCTCTTTGGGTTGCCGTGGTGCCGGCGGCAGCCACCCGGAACCCGCAGCCGTGAGCCTATCGCCTCAGGATTCTTCTACTCACGCCCAGGTGTTTCCTGCCGAGAGGCTCGGCTGCGCAGCGGCGCGCGGGGTTCGCGTTCGCAAGAGGTTTGGTCGCGTGCAGGCCTATGGTATAATCTTGGCAGGACGACCAGATGCGGCTTCATAGGTCCGTGTCACTTTGTGGAAGCTTGGGAGCCGCCGGTGTTGCAGTCCGGGGACGGCACCCCAAATCGATCTTGTAGACCCGATGGACTGCAGAGAGTCCTTGAAGGAAGCGATCGAGAGGGAAGGGGTGGAGCTGTGAGCCGGGTGGCATGCGTGCAGTTTGCGGCAAGGCGCCGGGAGTCGCCTGATGAGTTCGCCGCGCGCGCGAGCGGGCTTGTGGCGCGTGCCGCAGGGCTTGGCGCGGACATGGTGGTGTTCCCCGCCTACACGGGCCTGGCCTACCTGGCTGCGACCCACCCGGGGGCCAACCTCTTTCTGGGTCCCGGCTTCGGCGCGGCTGTGGCAAAGGTGTTTGCCTCGCCGCAAGACGATAGCCCGCAGACCGACTTCCTGCGGCTCTTCTCCGGCCTCGCCGCGCAGCACCACACCTACATCGCGCCGGGCACCATCCCTATGCCGACCGCAGGCGGCGTGCGGAATGTGGCTCACCTCCTGTCCCCTGAAGGGGACGTCATCGGCACCCAGGCCCAAACCCACCTCTCGCGCGACGAGCGCGCCAGCGGGTTTGTGAGGTCCGACGATCTCGAGGTGTTTCGCACGTCCCTCGGCACGGTCGGGTTCGCCATCTGCGAGGACGCATGGTACCCCGAGGTCATGCGCATCCTCGCCCTCCGGGGGGCGCAGATCGTGCTCGCGCCAATTGCTGTCCCTGTGCCCTACAGCGAGTGGCACCAGGTGCGCGGCATGTGGCAGAACGTCCAGCAGAACCAGGTTTTCGGGGTGGAGGCATGTCTCGTCGGACTGGCGGGTGGCGTCGAGTTCGAGGGCAGGTCCACCATGTACGCGACATGCGAGATGACCGAGGGGGACACCGGCGTGCTCGCGCGCGTGGCCCGCACCACCGTCGAGGACGTCATCGTCGCGGACCTCTCGTTCCCGTCGATCAGGAGCACCATCGAACGCTTCCCGGTCTTTCGCCATTTCAACCCGGGCCTTTACGGCAAGTGGTTTCCACAGCTCTACCGGGACTACGCCGCGGCCCACGGCGCCGGCCGGCCGTCCACCGGACAGTCGGCAGAACGGGCGACGTCCCCTGCAGCCTCAGACTGTCCCCCTGACCACAGCCGTGGCGACGCACAGAAACCGGTACGGAGGGCACCACAGCGAATCGCTGACCTGCTGCGCGGCTTCGCGTTCAAGGCGCTCCTGCGATGGGCGTCCCGCCCCGCCGTGGTCCGGAGGCACCTTGCCAGGAAGCGCATCACGCCGAGCAGCGCGTGTGCCTCGCTCAGCTCCGGTCGCGGTGCCGGTTCTGCTCCCGGTCCCGGTCCTGGTTCCGGTTCAGGTCCCGGTTCCGGTGTCGGCCCCGGTGGCAGTCCCGGTCCCGCTTCCGGCGCCCGCCCGTCCAGGGTTCGCGTAGCTGCGGTGCAGATGCGGCTGGATCTCATCAAAGACGCCAGGACCTACGCAGAGAAGATATACACCCTCACAAAGGCCGCGGTGGACCAGGGCGCCCAGCTGGTGGTGTTCCCGGAAGACTCAGGGACGCCGCTCGTCGGCCTCATCCCGGGGATAGAGAAACTGGCCGCCAAAGGGATAGACGCCGCTGTAGCCGGCATAGCCGGCGGCAGCGTGAAGGTGGCGGAGGTGTTCCGCGTCATCTCGCCCGCTGTGAAGCGAATCTACGAGACAACCTTTTCAACGCTCGCGAGGGCGTTCCGCGTCTATATCATCACAGGCAGCGCGTTTCTCGAGGACGACGACGGCAGGATGCGCGCCATCGGCTACTTCTACGGCCCCGACGGGGAGACCATCGCAAAGCAGCGCAAGCTGCACCTCGTGCCCATGGAAGCCGCGTGGAGCTTCGAGCCTGGTTCCGACCTCGAGGTGGTGGACACCCCGCTCGGGCGCATCGCGTTCCCGATATGCATGGACGCCACCTACTCCGAGACATTCCGCATCGCTCGCCTCCGCGGGGCGGACATCGTGGTCATCCCGTCCGCCAACAGCGAGGAGTATCTCTTCTGGCGCACCATGCGCGGCATCTGGCCTAGGGTGCAAGAAAGCCAGGTGCTCGGGGTCTCGGCCGCGGCCGTCGGCAACCTCCTCGGGATACCCTTCACCGGGCGCAGCGGGCTCTTTGCGCCGCTCGAGATGACGCCGTCGGGGGACGGCGTGCTCGCACAGGCCAGAACCTTCGACCAGGAAGAGATCGTGGTTGGGGACCTTGACCTTGATGCACTCCACCGCTTCAGGGACGAAAACCCCCTGGACTTCAACGTCCCGCTGTACGAGAAATACCTGCCGGCCCTTTACAGCCGTATTGCTGAACGACCCGGAAGGAAGTGGGCTGGATAATGTTGCGGCGATGCGGATCATGGGCTTTGCGGGACTGGTCACAGCCGTATTCAATATGGTGCAGTGGTTCGGCCTCCATCCTGAGGCATGGTGGATGGGCGTGCTGCATCTACCCCTGCTCCTGATCTCATTCTATGCATTTCTACTCTCACTTGGCAGGACATCTTCATGTCAAATAAGCTCTTCCGCCCGGCGAGTGCCGCTGGAATAGCCCAGTCTGCACAGCAAGTATGATAGAGGCATCGTACTCATGCTATAATGTCAATAGGTAGGCGAGCCAACACCGGTGGACTCCAGGGATCGGAAAGAGGAGGTGAAAGCGAGTGACTTCTGCACAGTTCCCCTCCGTTACCCCACAGCTCTTATCGGAAGCCGCCAGGCGGATCCGATCCGTAACAGACGCGAAACTCATAGTGCTATTCGGTTCACGGGCACGCGGTGACTTTCGCCCTGATAGTGACCTTGACATATTGGTGGTCACCGAGTCCGAGCTTCCGAGATGGAAGCGTCCGACACCGATCCGCCGAGCCCTTGCCGGTCTATTCCCCGCAAAGGACATAGTCGTATACACTCCCAACGAAGTCGAGGAGTGGAAGAATGTCCCGAATGCTTTTGTCACCACCGTCTTGCGGGAGGGAAAGGTCCTATATGAAGGATAAAGGCGATCTTGCACGGGGATGGATTCGTAAGGCAGAAAGTGACCTGGCGGACGCCAGGCGCACCGTAGCAAGCGAGGGCCCATATGATACCGCATGTTTCCACTGCCAGCAGGCCGTGGAAAAGTACCTGAAGGCATTCCTCGCTTATCACGAAGAACCCGTACCACATACGCACGATCTTGAGGAACTGGCCCGCTTATGCTCCAGGGTGGATAATACTCTTGACTGGAGCGGCTTCGACCTGGAGCAGCTCACGGATTACGCTGTCGCGTCCCGGTACGACGATGAATTCTGGCCTGAGCGCGATGTGGCGGAGGACGCCATGCTTTGCGCAGAGCGAATGAGAAACGCTATCCTTTGTCGATTGCAGATTCAAATATAGATCCACATCAAGCTAGGCGGGGCTTTGCGCGCTTCGAAACATGGCCACCACATTCTCCGGAGGCACGTCGTCCTGGATGTTGTGAACGATGGCAAGCACGTAGCCCCCTCCTGAAGCCAGGTCGCCTATCCGTCTGGACACTTCGCGTTCTATGTCGCGCTCGGTGCCCTGCGACAAGGCCTGTTGGGAGTCTATGGTCCCCCAGAATGCGAGTCGCCCGTGAAACCGTTTCTTGAGGACTTTCGTGTCCATGCCTGCTGCAGACACCTGGACCGGGTTTACCGCGTCTACCCCTATCTCGATGAAGTCCTCCAGGAAGTCGCCCACCGCCCCGCAACTATGGTAAAGAATCCTCGCGCTGGTGTGCTGCTTGATGACCTCGATTAACCTCGCGTGACGTGGTTTGATGATCTCCCTATACATACTTGGAGGAATGAGAGGGCCGGACTGACCGGCAAAGTCATCCTGCAAGTAAACAACGTCGGCAATGTCCCCAGTCTCAGAGAGCATGCGCCCGGCCATTTCAATGCTGATATCGAGGATGGTGTCCAACAGGTATTCCGCAAAAGGTCTGTCGAGCGCCATATCGACCATCCATTGTTCAAACCCTCTCATGTCCTTGGCCTCGTGGATCATGCAACGCGGGAGGTTTGCGATAAGGCAGCATCCCGTTTCCTCGCGGAGCGCAAGAGCTTTAGCGCGCAGGCCTCTCGTAAGGCCCGGGTCCGAGGGATCCGGCCACGGGTAGGACCTGATATCGGCGATCGTGGATGCGCTGGCAAGGGGGTGCCCGGTGACCATGAAGTGGCCGCCCCCTTTGGGTTGCGTGCGTACCACGCCCCACTCATCCCGGTAACCCCCATCTGGCAGCTCAATGTCAGTCCACCCATCCCTTGGACCGCAGATGATTGCCCTGCAGTCCGATCCCAAGAACCGCACAACCTTTTCTGACGGCAGAGCAATCGATCCCGACTTCACCATCGGGATGCTCACTTCGGTAACGGATCTGAGCAGGCTCGGAACGACCGACCGCCGTAAGCCTCGTGAGCCCGCGACCACCCCGCACACCAGTCGAGGCCCGGAACCCTGACGTGGCACGGAGATGTTACTGATGGTAGCAGTTGCAGCGGCGTCAGAACAGTGACGGTAGCCCCTTCTGCGCTTTTGGTGTCAGCCCGAGGTGACGGAAGGCATGTTCCGTCGCGCGGCGGCCGCTCGCCGTGCGCACCACGAATCCGATCTTGAGCAGGAAGGGCTCCACCATGTCCACGAGGGTGTCCTGCTCCTCGTTGAGCGTGGCGGCAAGGGCCTCTATGCCGACGGGGCCGCCGCCGTAGAACTCGATGATGGCCCTGAGGTACTTCCTGTCGAGGTTGTCGAGGCCCACATCGTCGATGCCTTCCATGGCGAGGGACGCGCCCACCACGTCCTTCGTGATGTTGCCGTCCGCCTTGACCTGGGCGTAGTCGCGCACCCTTTTCAGCAGCCTGTTCGCCACCCTGGGCGTGCCGCGTGAGCGCCTCGCGATCTCCGCCCCGGCCTCGTCCTCCACGGAGACCTTGAGGATGGACGCCGACCGCCTCAGGATCTCGGCAAGCTCCTCCGGCGGGTAAAAGTCGAGGTGGTGGAATATGCCGAACCGCTCCCGAAGCGGCGCCGAGAGGAGCCCCGCGCGCGTCGTGGCACCGACGAGCGTGAAGCGCTTGAGCGGCACCTTGATGGTCTTGGCGAAGGCGCCCTTGTCCACCACGAAGTCGATCTGGAAGTCCTCCATGGCGGAGTAGATGAACTCCTCTACCACCTTTGGAAGCCTGTGGATCTCGTCGATGAAAAGGACGTCCCCGTCCTCGAGGTTCGTAAGGATGCCCATGAGGTCGCCCGGGCGCTCTATGGCAGGCCCTGACGTGGAGATGATGTTGGACTTCATCTCGTTCGCGATGATATGGGCGAGCGTGGTCTTGCCGAGGCCCGGTGGTCCGTACAGCAGGACATGGTCCAGGGCCTCCTGGCGCCTGCGAGCGGCCTCGACGGCTATGGCGAGGTTCGCGACCACCTGCTTCTGCCCAGTAAACTCGGCGAGCACCGACGGGCGAAGGCTTCGCTGATACGACTCCTCCTCCGTCTGCTCCTCCGCGCTCACAAGTCTCACGCGAGTCATCCTCTCGCCCTCCTGTGCCACGTGATCGTCATCTCGTCGCGCTGATCCCGCTGATCCCGCTCGTGACCGACCCGCCAGGTGCACCGTGCGTCACCCGGCAGGGGCACCGAAGCCCACGCCCCCGACCGGCGGCCTATTCGCCGCTGCGCTCAGATGCGCCGCGCTGGGCGGCGCCGCGCTGCGTGGACCTGTACATCTCCTGTATGATGGCCTCGGCGCTCCGGATGTCGGGGCGTTTGGCCATCGCCTGGCGGATCATGTCCTCGGCCTCCTGCCGCTTGTAGCCAAGCTGCAGGAGCACGTCAAGAGCCTCCGCCGCCACCTCGTCGGCAGGAGCGGGCTCAGCCCCCGCCGCGGCCGTGGTCCCCACCTTCGCCTCGGCCTCGCCCTCGATGCCCAGGGCGAACCGGGTCACTTTCCCCTTGAGCTCCGCGACGATCTTGGCGGCCTTCTGCTTGCCGATGCCAGGGAGAGAGCTCAGGGTCACGATGTCGCCGCTTTCGATGGCCCGCGCGATGCGTGACGTGGGGATGGCAAGGGCCTTCAGCGCCGCGCGCGGCCCGATGCCCCCGACAGTTATGAAGTGCTCGAAGAAGTCCTTGTCGACCTCGCTCAGGAACCCAACCAGCACCGGGACGGTGTTGCCGACTCCGCCCGGCGTGCCCTGGATGTAGAAGATCGTCTCGAGCCTGACTTCCTCGTCGCGCCGGGCCGCGAGCGCCCGCGCCGTGGAGGGGGACACCAGCACGTCATAGAACAGGCCGCCGACCTGTATGGCCACGCGGTCTTCCTGGACGCGGACGAGTTTGCCTGTGATCGCAGAGATCAAGTGAACGCCTCCAATGACGCCCTCCCAGGTTCGTAAGCCTCGTCAGCCTCGCCAGCCTCGTCAGCCTCGTCAGTAACGCCCGTTGTACGTGCTACTCCGCCCCGGCCAACGCGTGCGTCAGGAAGTTGTGGTGGCACAGGGCGAGAGCCAGCGCATCGGCCACATGGTCTGGCTCGGGGACGTCATCGAGCCCCAGCCGCACCTGGACCATCCTCTGGATCTGCTCCTTGCTGGCGGTGCCCCTGCCGGTAATCGCCTTCTTTACCCGTGCGGGCGGGTACGACACGACCTCGAGCCCTCTGGAGCTTGCGGCGAGCAGGATGACGCCGCGTGCATGGCCCATGAGCACGGCGGTCCTGGGATGCCGGTAGCTCGTGTAGAGGTCCTCGACGATGACGGCGGCCGGCCGGTGGTCCGACAGAAGTGACACGACCCCGTCGAAGAGCTCCTTCAGCCGCACCTCGACCGACGCAGAGGACGTCGTTCGCACCAGCCCGGCCTCGACCAGGCGCACAAGGCCGCCGGATACGTCGACGACGCCGTAGCCCGTCGCAACAAGGCCCGGATCGATGCCGATGATCCTCAGGCTCGTACCCTGCGTAAGGGGGCTGACATCGCTCGGCATGAGAAGCGCCTCCCGTCCACCCGATTATACCATCCGCATCTGGGCATGGGCAACTGGTGTTCGGGGCCGGCGCCTGTGGATGTCACCAACCAAGTGGATCGTCAGAAATCCGCGCTGCTTCTCAGCGTGCAGGGGCTCTCCAGGGCTGCCGGTGTTGCGCTCCGGGGATCTCCAGGGTTGCCGGTGTTGCGCTCCAGGGACGGCGCGCTCGCGGCGCGCCTCGTTCGAAGTCGGCGCGCGGGCCAGCCAAATTCCAGGCGCCCCGCCCTAGCAAGCACCGCGAGCCCCAACACCGTCAGGGAAGATGGCGCAAACTCATGGCGCCATACTTAGCAAACGCGTGGCAGGGTTACTCCGGCTTGCGTGAGGACTCGCAGGCCCTGCCCATCACCACCCTGACTGAATGCTCGCGCCGGGCGGCACGCGAGGACGCTGGTGGGATGGGAATGAAGCCCACGAGCTCGTGCGGTCCGTGGAACTCCCCCGCGAGCACGCCGTGGTCCGCGGGCACTGGCTCGAGTTCCCGCCCATCCAGCTCGAGGCAGACCACTCCACGGCTGACTCGGTCAGGGTTCTCGACACGGATGTGGTAGGTGTGGCCTCTGAAGACGCGCTTCACGGAAAACCCCGGCCACTCCGGAGGAATGCACGGGTCTATGATGAGCCCATCATACTCGGGTCGAACGCCGAGGATCCACTGGGAGGCCACGACGAACATCCACGACGCCGTGCCTGTGAGCCACGAGTTTTTGGCCTCTCCGAATCTCGGGCAGTCAGGGCCCGCTATCATCTGGGCGTACACGTAGGGTTCAGCCCGGTGGACCTCCGATATCGCCTCGCGGGTGGTAGGCAGCAGCCGGGAGTAATAGGAATAGGCTCTGTCGCCCCTTCCCAGCATGCACTCGGCTATTATGGCCCACGTGTTTGGGTGACAGAAGATCCCAGCGTTCTCCTTGACTCCCGGAGGATAGCAGGTGCACGCCCCGATCTCCTCGGAGTAACGGGTGAACGCGGGTTGCTGTAGCACGATCCCGTGCGGCGTGGCGAGGTGCGTCCATACCGAGTCCATGCAGGCCAGCCCCCTCTCCCTCGGAGCGACCCCGCTCATGACCGACCAGGGCTGGGTCTCCAGGAATATCCGGCCCTCTTTGCTCTGAGATGAACCGACGGGCGTGCCCCTGTCGTCGAAGGCTCTCACATACCACCGGCCATCCCACGCGTGAGCGTTTATGGCTGCCGCCATCTCCCGCGCCGCCCTCGTATAGAACGCGGCTTCCTCGTCGTTGCCCTTGATGTGCGCAATCTTCGCCATCTCTGAGGCAGCGCGCACAAAGAGCTCACCGATGAGCACCGACTCGGCCACGCGGCCCCCGTGCACAGATGCCCAGTTCAGGTTCAGGCAGTCATTCCAGTCGGCCTCGCCGATGAGCGGAAGCCCGTGAGGCCCGAGGTTGGCAAGGGCGTATGACATGCACCGACGGAGGTGCTCTTCCAGTCTCACCGGGCGCGGGTCGTCCGCGAACGGAGCCTGAATCGACAGCGCTTCTAGGTCCCCCGTTTCCTTCAGGTACTGGGCCGTGGCGATGACAAGCCACATGGGGTCGTCGTTGAACCCGCTCCCGATGTCGTTGTTGCCCTGCTTCGTGAGGGGAGAGTACTGATGGTACGTGTTGCCCGCAGCGAACTGGATGGAAGCAAGGTCGCGAAGGCGGGTTTTCGCGGCCTCGGGGACCTGGTGGAGGGCCCCGAGGACATCCTGGCTTCCATCACGAAACCCGATTCCCCTGCTGATGCCCGACTCATAGTAGGACGCGGATCGTGCGAGATTGAACGTGGTTATGCACTGGTACTGGTTCCACACGTTGACCACCGGCGACATCCCGGCGTCAGGCGTCTCCGCCTGGAAGCGCCCGAGGAGCGAATCCCAGTAACGGGAGAGTTCCTCCCGCGCGGCCTCCGCCATGCCGGGGTCGAGATAGCGGGACATCACCTCGCGCGCGGGCGCCTTGTTGACCAGGCCGTCCGCGGTGAACTTCTCCTCCGGCCTGTTCCACGCAAGCCCGAGGACGAATACCAGCGGCCTTCGCTCCCCTGGACGAAGGCGCAGGCGCAGGCAGTGCGATCCGATCGGGAACCAGCCGTAAGCGACGGAATCTGCCGCCCGCCCCTCCACGACCGCCCGTGGAGCCGAGAGGGAGCCGTAAGGACCCAGGAACGCCTCCCTGTCTGTGTCAAACCCCGCGACCTCTCCGCTCGTGGCGAAGAACGCGAAGTGGTCCCTCCTCTCGCGGTACTCGGTGGTGTGGTAGATGACTCCGCCGTCGACCTCCACCTCACCGATGTTGAGGTTTCTCTGGAAGTTGGTCTGGTCGTCCAGCGCGTCCCACAGGCAGAACTCCACGAACGAGAACAGGGTGAGGTCCTCCTCACGCTCGCTGCCGTTTTCGAGGACGACCTGCCAGATCTCGACTGGATCATCCACCGGAACGAAATAGACGATGCTGGCGGTGACGCCTCGTCGGGACGACCGTATACAGGTGTATCCGAGGCCGTGCCGACACTCGTACGAGTCGAGCGGCTTGCGCGCCGGCTGCCAGGTCGGGCACCAGAAGTCCCCGTCTGCGTGGCGGATGAAGAGGTACCTTCCGCCCTCGTCGGCAGGGATGTTGTTGTAACGGTAACGCAAGATGCGTCTGAGCCTGGCGTCTGAGTAGAAGCTGTACCCGCCCCCGGTGTTTGAGACGATACCGAAATAGTCGCGCGTACCGAGATAGTTTATCCACGGGAACGGCGTGTCTGGGCGCTCGATAACGTACTCCCGCCTGTCGACGTCAAAGTGCCCGTACTTCATTCCTGGCGGCCCCTCCTTACGCATGTGCCCGTCCGCGCGTGCCCATCTGCAGGTGCCCGTCCGCCCGCGGCGGGGACACCCTGGAGGGTATCCCCGCTGCGGTCTCTTGCGGCTCCTCGCGTCCAGGTATGGCGCCATAAGTTTGCGCCATCCTCCCTGACGGTGTTGGGGTTGCCGGTGCTTGCACGACGGGGCGTCGAGAATTTGGCTGGGCTTAAGCGCCAAATTCGAACGAGGCGCGCCGCAAGCGCGCCGTCCCCGGAGGGCAACACCGGCAACCCTGGAACAGGACTCACCCGCTGAAAAGTAGCGCGAACTTGTGGCGATCTACTTAGGTCACTTCTCCCGTTTCAGCGCCTCATCGACCTTCTTCGCCGCGGCGTCCAGGTAGACCTTGACGTCGTCGGCCTTGTACTTCCCAACGATGTAGTCACTGAGGATCTTCTTGAACTCGGAGACTATGGCGTTTTCGATGTCGCCCCACACTGCCAGCGGCGGGTAGGCCGTTGCGTAGCTCAGAGTGGTCTTGAAGGTCTTCCAGACTCCGCTCGAGTAGTAGGGATCCTCGAAGGCGGCCAGTGTCGCGGGGAGCATGTGCGAGAGGTTCTGAGTGTAGTCGACCAGCTTCTCCTTTCTCACAAGGAACTCGATCCATGCCTTGGCCGCGTCCTTGTTCTTGCTGGCCTTGAAGACCACGAGGTTGCTTCCGCCGGAGAACGACGCACGGCCGCGCGATCCCTTCGGGGGTTCCACCACGCCGTAGTTCAGGCCGGGGTTCTCCTGCTCGATGTTGGCTATGTTCCAGGGACCCATGAAGCACATGGCCACGTTGCCGTTTATGAAGGCGGCGTCAGCCTGGGGTTGGTTGTACTCGGCGCAGGCCTTGTCGGCAAGCCCTGCCTCGACAAGGCTCACGTACCACCTCATAGCCTGGACGCCGGCCTCGCTGTTGAAGACGGCCTTCTTCTGCGCGGCGTCGACGAGGTCCCCTCCGTTGGCCCAGAGAACGATAGCCCAGTTATGGATGAGATCCCACGCGTTCGTGCCCGCCATGGCGAACGCCTTGCCCTGACCCAGCTGCTTCGCTATTGCCTTGCCGACTGTTATGACCTCGTCATAGGTCTGGGGCGGGTTCACCTTCGCCGCGGCGAACATGTCCTTGTTGTAGAACAGGCACCTCGTTTCCGCAAACCAGGGGACTCCATAATTCTGCCCCTTGTACGTCGTGGAGTCCAGGTTGGCCTTCATGAACGCGGAGGCGCCGCCGAACTCGGCGATGTCGATCTTCTCGAGTCCGCCGGTCGCGGCAAACTGCGGGTTCCACGTCGTTCCCACCTGTGAGACGTCGGCTCCCTCACCGGTGGCAATGGCGGCCGCGATACGCGACCACGCGTCGCCCCATCCCACGATTTCCCACTTGACCTTTACGCCGGTCTCGGCCTCGAACTCCTGCGCCGCCTTATCGAGCCACCCGGTGTGCGTCTCATCGGGAGCGTTGGGCATGACCCAGAAGGTTATTTGCCTGGGCGCGGCATATGCCGATGCCACGCTCAGCATGGCCACGAGCACGACGCACAAGAGAACGCCTCTCCTCAACGTCATTCCGATTCGCCTCCCTTGACAGTAAGTCGTCATTGTCATGGGATCTGCACAGCCATTCCACGCGTCACACCGTTCAACCCGTTCGAGCTCAACCTCATCACGACTCCCACCCAGGCCAGGCCACCTGACTCTCGCAACCAGGGTGTGGTCCTCCGCGCGGCGCCCGGCCCCTGGCCTCACCCCCCGTCACTACCCATCGGCACCTCCGCTGCTCGTGCTGTCAGCCCTTGACCGAACCCGACACCAGCCCCTCCACAATGTGCCTCTGGATCAGCGTGAAAAGCACCAGGACGGGTATGGTCACGATGATGCACGCGGCCATCATTCCCGCCCAGCGAGCCTCCTGGTTGGTTATGTACTCTAGGATGCCGACGGCGACCGTCTTGGTCTCGCGCCCCGTGAGGAGCGAAGCGAAAAGGATCTCGTTCCAGCTCATGATGAACGCGTATATGCCCACGGCCGCTATCCCCGGCCTGGCTACAGGGATGACCACCCGAAAGAGGGCGCCCACAGGGGTGCACCCGTCTATCTGAGCCTGCTCGTCTATCTCCCTGGGTATGGCCGCAAAGAAGCTTCGCAGCATCAGGACGCTGAACGGGAGAGCAAACGAGGCGTACGTCAGGATGAGCCCCGCGTAGGTGTTCTTGAGCTGGATCCCGGTCCACTTGTTGACGTAGACGAAGAGGATGAAGTACGGGATGAGGAAGAGTATCCCCGGGAACATCTGGGTCACGAGTAATGAGAGCACGTACGGACCCTTGGCCTTGAACTCGAAGCGAGAGAGAGAGTAGGCCGCAAGGATGCTGAGCGCAAGGCAGAGCAGCATCGTGCCGATGGAGACGATGATGCTGTTCATGAAGTAGTCCAGGATCCTGACGGTCCGGTTGACGTTCCGATAGTTGTCGAGGGTGAATGTGCGAGGAATCCAGCGGGGCGCAAGCCTGGGATCGGTTATGTCGGCGGACTGTATCTCCAGGCTCGTCTTGAACGATCCCGACAGCATCCAGGCATACGGGATGAGCACCACGACGAGCACTGCAAGCACCGCCGCGTACAGCGCCACCCGCTCGACGACCCGGGCCGCCCTCACCCGGCGCGATCTCGACCTCTGGTGAGCCATCCTCCGGCGAACCATCGCTGCATCAGTCCTCCACCGATTTGCCTGGCTTCAGGATCTTCAGATAGATGACGGCCACCACGGTCATCATCAGCACCAGGACTACGGACATCGACGCCCCCAGGCCGTACCTGAGGTTGTCGAAAGCCTGCCTGACGACGAACGTCGAGGGCACCTCCGCGTAAACCCCGGGATCGTCCCCCAGCATCACCTTGAACTGGTTATAGGCGTTGAAGTTCCAGAGGATGGACAGCAGAATGAGCGTCTTCGTGACGGGAAGGATGTGCGGCCATGTGACGTAACGGAATCTCTGCCACCAGTTTGCGCCGTCGATCGCGGCGCACTCGAGGAGTTCCCGCGGCACCGACTGCAGGCCCGCGAGGAGCAAGAGACACGCGAACGGCCAGCCTTTCCATATACTTGCCACCATGACCGCGAACATCGTCCTCGTGCCAACGAGCCATACGAGTGGCTCCTTGATGAGGCCAAGAGAGAGCAGGAAGCTGTTTACTATGCCGACCCTCGCCTGGAAGATGAACCGCCATACGCTGTAGGCGACGGAGTCGGGCAAGATGTACGGCAGCAGCACCAGCCCGCGGACCAGCGTCCTTCCATAGAAACGCTGGTTGAGAAGTAACGCGACCCCGAGTCCGATGACATAGCCGATCGTGATGGTGACGAGGCCGTAGTAAGCGACGTTGGCGACGGACCTCATGAACAGAACGCCGTCCGGGTCGGCGAGGTTGAGAGCTTGTAGGTAATTGCCCAGTCCGACGAACGGAGCCGCGCGCCAGTTGGCGATCGTATAGATGTCGAGGTCCCGGAAGCTTATGAAAACGCCCCATATGATCGGAATGACGTGGACCAGGAGCGTGCCGAGGAGGGCAGGCGCTATCAACAGGTAAGGTAGGGGCCTTCTCCATAGCCGTGCCCTCGCTTTCTTGCGCCCTGCTGCACCTGCAACTGGCCGAACCGGCGCTTCCACCTCATATACCTCCTCGGCCCGCCCTGACCGCGGGGCGGCGCGGGATGTCTATCGATGTCATTCCGGCGACCGGAAAGATCCGCTCAGGCAGGAACCAACATCGTCGGCTTGAGGATGACCCCCGGTATATCACGGTGTTCGGAGATTACGGACACGAGCATGTCGGCGGCAAGGCGACCCTGCTCGTAGAGGGGCGCCTGCACCCCGCCGAGCGACGGCTCAGTCGCCCTCGTGGACGGAAGGCAGTCGCCGGTCAAGAGCAGAAAGCCGTTCTGGGTGCCCGATGCGGCGAGAAGACCTCTCTCACGGAGGGCTCTAAGGGCGCCGAGCGCCATCGGGTCGCTGCTGCAGATGATGGCAGAGATGTCACTGCCCTGGTCGAGTAGGCGGCAGGCTGCCCAGTAGCCTCCGGTCACAGTGTAGTCTCCCTCGCGGACGAGATGTTCGTCGTACGGAACGCCCGCCTGCTCCAGCGCAACCTTGTAGCCTTCAGCGATGCTTCGCTTGTTTGGCAGAAGGAAGTTCCTCGGCTCCCTGATGAGCCCGATGCTGGTATGCCCGAGCGACAGGGCGTACCGGGTCGCCGCCGTGCCACCGGCGACGGCATCGATCTCCACGAAGTTGTGTGTTTGCTCAGGGTAGCAGTAACCCAGCGACACGAAGTGGAAGCCCTTCTCCGAGAGCTCCTTCACTATCCTGTCGGCTCCGGCCATCCCGTAGAGGATGACTCCATCGACGTTGCGTCGCTTGGTCAGCCGCACGACCTCTCTGAGGGCGTCGTCCCTGTTCGTGGGCACTGACAGCACCATGTCGTAGCCTCGCTCGTTCAGAAGATCGTGGGCGCCCTTGATCTGCTCGATCATGCCCGGGTCGTGAAACACGAAGTCGGAGCCGAACGGGACGACGAACCCGACGGTACCTGTGCGCTTCTGCCTGAGGCTCCGCGCAGCGGAGTTTGGGTGGAAGTCCAGCGCCGCCATGGCCTCCAGAACCCGCGAGCGCGTTTCCTCTTTGACCAGGTGACTCCGGTTGAGCACGCGTGAGACCGTCTTGACCGAGACGCTTGCTTCTTTGGCGACGTCGTATATCGTTGCCATGCTATGACGCTCCTGCTGACGGATGGGCGCCTCAGGGAGAGGCGCCCTGGGGCTTTGGATGCCGTCGTGTCTATCGATGTCATTCTACTAGTTCAACGCGCATGCCGCAATTCCTTCCTTGCCTCCGGAAAATTGTTCGGATGGGCGTTGGCGTGAACTATCGATGTCATCCGTCTCCTCTACGCGAACGTGCTGTCATCCTTTGAGGAAAGCGCCGGGGCCTCGCTTGAGCTCTGTCCTCGAGTTCTGTACCCGCAAGGAAAATAAAAAAGCCTTCCGGCAGCGACCTACTCTCCCGCACCGTTACCAGTGCAGTACCATCGGCGCTGGAGGGCTTAACTTCTGTGTTCGGAATGGGAACAGGTGTTTC